>CABVRW010000129.1 GCA_902500785.1 uncultured Nitrospira sp. | reverse complement strand
ACGGTGGCGCGGGACGCCGCGCCATGACCGTCGCTCAAGCGGCCTGCGTCGAGGCTGCCTTGGCCGAGGGCCATCAATTGCTGATGGCCGGTGCGTCCGCGCTGTCGGTGGTGGAAGAAGCCATTCGGGTGCTGGAAGATTCAGGACACTTCAATGCGGGACGGGGCTCGAATCGTCAGCTGGACGGAGTGCAGCGTATGGACGCCTCGATTATGGAAGGGCGTGAATTGAAAGCAGGGGCCGTGGCCTCCATTGAGCGCATCATCCATCCCATTACTGCAGCCAGGCTGGTAATGGAAAAAACAGCCCATGTGCTGCTTGTCGGACAATCAGCCTCCCGTTTTGCGGATTTTTTCGGACTGGAGCGCGCGCCCCGTGTCACACGAACGGCAGGGTCACAGGTTAATCAATTGAAGTTGCGTGCCGGGGTGAGGCGGACGTTACGATTACATCAGGCGATGATGCAAACGGGCCGTTTCCGTGCCCGGAGTGTGGGGAAGGAAACCGTGGGCGCGGTGGCATTGGATTTCGCGGGAACGGTGGCCGCGGGTGCGTCGACCGGCGGAGTGGATGTCATGTTGCCGGGTCGGGTCGGCGATACGCCGCTGATCGGCTGCGGAGTCTATGCCGACAATGAAGCGGGAGCAGTCTCTATGACGGGATTGGGGGAGAGCATCATTCGCGTGGCGGTGGCCAAGGAAATCAGCGATCTCCTGGCGAGCGGATTGAGTCCGATCGTGTCGGCGAACCAAGTGCTTCGGAAAGTCGTAGAACGCATTCGCGGCGACGCCGGGGTGCTCGTGCTGTCTCCTGATGGGCGCTTCGCTATTCGACACAGTACGCCGAACATGGTCGCCGGTGTTATCGGACGTGATGGCCGCCCGCATGTCCAGGGTCGGTTTGCGTCGCCGCGGGAGAGGCTGATACAGTGACGCGAAGGATCAGATCATGCCGGCACTCTTTCACCTTGCCTTTCCCATCCACGACCTTGCCGCCGCAAAGCAGTTTTACGTCGACGGGTTAGGCTGTGTGCTCGGTCGGGAATCCTCCACCGCCGTCACCCTCGGACTCGCCGGACACCAGGTCATCGCCCACCTTTCTACCGAGCCGATCGTGTCTCAGAAGGGCATCTATCCTCGTCATTTCGGACTAGTGTTGACGTTGGAGGAGGAGTGGCAGGCCTTGGCCGATCGCGCGAAGGCGAGGGGTCTGACGTTTTATCAGCAACCTCGACGGCGGTTTGCGGGTACGCGTATCGAACATCTCACCTTCTTCTTGGAAGACCCTTCCCGGAATCTTCTCGAATTTAAGCACTATCGGCACGAGTCGGCAATTTTCGGTGAACGAGACGTGTCGGCGGTCGGGGATTCCGAATAGCAGGCGTTCTGGCGAGGAATTGGATGGCTCTCGCTCAGTCTTCAGACGGGGCCGCGTCGCGGGTGCCCGATGTGTTCCGGCCGGGCGAGAGCGAGGTGGATCTCCGCCCACTGCCTCGTTCCAGCCATCGGACGATGTGGTGCTGCCGTCGATTCAAGTAGGCGGTATGGCGGAT
>CABVRW010000128.1 GCA_902500785.1 uncultured Nitrospira sp. | reverse complement strand
GACGGCGGGGCGAAATCCGTGAAGGATCTTAAGAAAGACGATCATGTGACCGTGCTGTATCAGGTGCACGGATCTCAGTATGTGGCCCTGAACGTCACGCTCAAGAAGTAGAAGGTTCTCGCGTATGGACATCACGACTCAGACTCAATGGTGCGGCATCATCGGCAATCCGGTCGAACATTCCCTGTCGCCGGCTATCCATAATGCGGCCTTCCGGAACATGGGGCTGGATATGGTGTACCTGGCGTTTCGCGTGGAATCCCTCGGTGACGCGCTGAAGGGCGTGCGGGCCTTGGGGAATGCGCGAGGGTTCAGCGTGACGATTCCGCACAAAGTGGCGGCGATTCCATTTCTCGATGAGGTGGAGACCACCGCCAAGTATATCGGTGCGATCAATACCATCGTGGTTGAAGAGGGAAAGCTGAAGGGGTACAACACGGACGCGTCGGGTGCGCTACGCGCGCTGAAAGAAGGCGGAGCGCTGCTGGATGGGCATCGGGTGTTGATTCTCGGCTCCGGTGGCGCCGCCCGAGCGATTGCCGTTGCGTTGGCGACCGGGACGGGGATCGCCGGCCTGACGATACTCGGGATCGAAGAGGCCGAGCGGCAGAAGTTGGTCAAGGATCTACGGGAGAAGTCGGGGATTCCCATTGAGGAGGGCCCGCTCACGCTGGACCTGCTGCGCAATTGGGTCCCCCACGTGCGCACCTTGATTCACTGCACGCCGGTGGGGATGTCACCTCATGTCGACGAGTCCTGCGTGCCGACCAATCTATTCAGACCCGAACTGACGGTCATGGATATTGTCTACAATCCGCGCGAGACGAAGTTGCTGCAGGAAGCCAAGGCGGCAGGTTGCCGGACTATTTCAGGCCTGGAGATGTTCCTCAACCAAGCCGTGCTGCAATTCGAACTCTGGACGAAACAGCCGGCCCCGGCCGACGTGATGCGACAGGTACTGGAGTCTCGCTTTGGCTAGGGAATCCGCCGGTCTCTCGCAGCAGAACCCCCCTGCATCCGATCATCGCGTTCGGGTCTGGACCCTCGCATGAATCTCGTCCTGATCGGATATCGAGGGACCGGCAAGAGCACGGTCGGAAAGGTCTTGGCTCGCAGGCTTGGCCGCACCCTGGTGTCGACCGATGCCGAGATCGTGAAGCGGGCGAAGCGCTCCGTTCCTGAGATCGTAAAGCAGTTTGGATGGGAGCACTTTCGCGATTTGGAGTCGGCCGTGTGCCGGGATGTGGCCGCACAGGACCAGCTCATTATTGATACCGGCGGCGGTGCCATTTTGCGGTCTGAGAATGTGGAGGCGTTGCGACGGACCGGAACCTTGGTCTGGCTCACCGCATCGGTGGAGACGATCACCCGCCGGATCGGCGGTGACACCCAACGCCCTTCGCTGACCGGCACGAAATCCTTTACGGAGGAAATCCGCGACGTGTTGACCGAACGGACGCCAAAGTATCAGGCAGCGGCTACCCACATCGTGCCGACCGATGGCGCGTCGACGGCCGAGGTTGCCGAACGTATTCTCCAGCTGACGAGTCGTGAGGCGGGCAGTTGACGTGTCGGAGCGGCTGCGGAGTACACCCTGCCGGCGGGCGGCGCGTTTCTTGACATCCCTCCCGTAACATGGTTCTTATACCGGCGCGCGCCCGTAGCTCAATTGGATAGAGCATCGGACTTCGGATCCGAGGGTTGGGGGTTCAAGTCCCTCCGGGCGCACCA
>CABVRW010000127.1 GCA_902500785.1 uncultured Nitrospira sp. | reverse complement strand
CATCTGTATCCCCATTTCGCGGAGGGCATGTGGGAACTGTGGCGCAGCCACGATGTCTTCGAGGCCGGGACCGTAGATCGTGATCTTCCGGACGGCGAAATTTCGGGCGGCACCCCCAATCCTGCCCTCGTGCCGCTTCCACGAGTCGCCATGGCGCCCATGCCGACTAAGGACTTTGAGGGCTACCCCTTCTATATCGCGGGCAAGCCGGGCCACCGCCCACCCCAGCCGCCCTATGATCTCGATCATGCCGACGATCCGGACACGCTGCAGCGACACATTATCGTGAGCGGGGAAACGGCCAAGAAGCCGAAAGGCCCGCATGACATGATGAAGCCGCCCACCGACACCATCTGCAATACGCCCCGACGGCCCGACGAAGATCTGTACGAGAAAGGCAAGCGAGATGCCGCCTGTATCGCCGGCCGTGTCCATCAAGAGAACGCCGATCCACTCCTGCTGGACTTTGCGCAGGAGTTGGACAAAGCCGACATTTTACCCTTACCGCAGAAGGGGACGCCGGAGGAGCAAACGGCCATCAAGTTCCACTCCGGAGAGGGCCAAGGCGGCGTGCCGGTGACCACCTCCTACAATTGGCAGGGGAAAGGCTACCCCAGCTGTGATTCGTCGGGGAAGTGCGATGCCTCGAATGAACGAGTTTTGTTTCAGGTCAATGGTCGTGAACCCCAGCCAGGGGCGCCATATGCCGATCCTTGCCCGACCAACTTCTACGATGCCGCCCAGAACCAGCATCCGGTAGAAATCCGTCACTATCGGGCGGCCTATGTGCAATTCGATATGCAGGTGAATAAGCATGGCTGGCACGACCCCCAAGCCCGGATCGCGATCCTGGAGCAAGATATGAAGGAGACGTTTGCAGGATCGCGTCCGGCCGAGCCCCTATTCTTCCGGGTCAAATCGGGCGAATGTGTGGTGTTCAAGGCGACCAATCTGATCCCCGGCAACCTGAATTTGGACGACTTTCAAGTCTATTCGCCGACCGATACGATTGGTCAACACATCCATTTGGTGAAATTCGACGTCACGTCCTCAGACGGATCCGGGAACGGTTGGAACTATGAAGACGGCACCTTCGCGGCCGACGAGATCCGCGAACGGATTGCCGCCAACAACCGATATCAACAATCCATCGGCGGCACACAGATCTTCACGCCCAAAACCCATCGGCTGTTCCTCAGTGGGGGAGAGATGGCCGACGATCCGCGAGGGATCTGCCCGAATTCGCTCGATCCGGAGGACTGGAACCAGCATCCCTGGTGCGGCGCGCAGACGACGGTCCAACGTTGGTGGGCAGACCCGCTCTTGAACCAACGTCCCGGCGAGCCCAATACGTCGGACCGTACCATGCGCACCGTCTTTACCCATGACCACTTCGGCCCTAGTTCGCATCAGCACCATGGGCTCTATGCCGGACTCGTCATTGAACCAACCAATTCCAAGTGGGAATTCCCCGACGGCGCGCCGATGGGAGGCAACGGCGCGGACAATCAGCCCAAGACGGTGGTGCATGGCGGAGAAACGCGCACCGACGGCGGACCGACACATTACGCAGCCAATATCATCACTCGGAAACAAGGGAAGGCTTGCGTGGAAAACGAGCATGATGCCGCCCGCTGTCCGGACAAGGACACGAGAGCGAACGTCGATCCGGAGCTGACGAAGCGCGAATTCAACCTGGCCTTTGCCGATTTCGCGATCGTGTACGATGCGTCCAATC
>CABVRW010000126.1 GCA_902500785.1 uncultured Nitrospira sp. | reverse complement strand
CCGCTTGCAGATACTTATCCACCCCCGCAGCCATCTTGCGCCCTTCGGCGATGGCCCAGACAATGAGGGAGGCGCCGCGTTTGGTATCGCCGCCGGCAAAGACGCCGTCGAGGTTGGTCATGAAGTTGTCATCGACGGTCACACAGCCGCGTGCGTCATAAGTCACGCCGAGGCTGTCGAGGAAGCCGTTTCTGATCGGGCCCGTGAAACCCATGGCGAGCAACACGAGATCCGCATCCAGCTCAAATTCCGTATTCGGCATCGGGACGAACTTCCCGCCCTCGAGCGTCACCCGGTTGGCATGGAGCTTGGTAACATGGCCATTGTGACCGGTGAACTTGGTGGTGGACACGCTCCACTGCCGGTCGCACCCTTCTTCGTGCGCATGCGACGTGCGGAGTTGCATGGGCCAGAGCGGCCAGGGAGTGGAATCTGCACGAGAGGGCGGAGGCTCAGGCAACACTTCAAACTGATGGGCTTCGGTGCAGCCCTGACGATGCGCCGTCCCCAGGCAGTCTGAGCCGGTATCGCCGCCGCCGATGATGATCACCCGTTTACCCTTGGCGGTAATCGGTTCGTCGGACACGGAGATGCCCGCCGTGCGCTTATTCTGCTGGGTGAGATATTCCATGGCGAAGTGAATGCCCTTGAGCTCACGCCCAGGCACGGGCAGATCACGCGCCAACTCCGCACCCATCGTCAGCCCTACCGCATCGAACTCGCGGCGCAGTTGCTCGGCGGTAATATCGCTCCCCACCGTGACGCCGGTCTTGAACTCGACGCCTTCAGCCCTCATTTGCTCCAGCCGGCGATCGATGACCCACTTTTCCATCTTGAAGTCGGGAATGCCATAGCGCAACAGCCCGCCGATACGATCGCCTTTTTCGAACACCGTCACCATGTGGCCTGCCCGCGCCAACTGTTGTGCAGCGGCGAGACCGGCAGGTCCAGACCCAACGATCGCGACGGTCTTTCCGGTCTTTCTGACCGGCATGGCCGGTTCGACTAGGCCTTCGTTGAATCCACGGTCGATGATGTTCCATTCCAACACGCGGATCGAGACGGGATCGCTGTTGATCCCCAACACGCAAGCCCCTTCACAAGGCGCGGGACAGAGCCGACCAGTGAATTCCGGAAAATTATTCGTGGTGTGCAGGGCCTTGAGCGCGTCTTTCCAGCGCCCGCGGTAGACGAGATCATTCCACTCCGGAATCAAGTTGACGACGGGACAGCCGGTATTGCCCTGACAGAACGGCACACCGCAGTCCATGCAACGGGCACCCTGGACCTTGAGCTTCTCCTCGGGGATCGGCTCATACATTTCCTTCCAATCGAGCACGCGCAGCTCGACTGGTTTCCGCTTCGGTCCCTCACGCGCGTATTTCAGAAAGCCTTTTGGATCACCCATCGCGTACCCGTCTCTTGTCCTGTATCTCTCGCCTAATGCTTCGCGGTTACTTGGCGACCTTCGCCGCCGCAGCCTTACGCTCCGCCAGTACACGTTTGTAGTCGATCGGCATGACCTTCACAAACTTCGGCAGAATGATCTCCCACGCATCAAGGATACGTTTCGCATTCCGGCTGCCGGTGTACAGGAAGTGCGAGGTAATCATCTCGTGCAGCACTCGCTTGTCCTCGTCGGCGGTCACCGCCTCTAAATCCACCATGCCGAGGTTGCAGCGCGACTGGAATTTATCCAGCTCATTCAGCACAAATGCCACGCCGCCCGACATGCCCGCCGCAAAATTTCTCCCGGTTCGCCCCAACACCGCGACCACTCCGCCGGTCATGTACTCGCAGCCGTGATCGCCCGTGCCTTCGACGACGGCGCGCACGCCGCTGTTCCGCACCGCGAACCG
>CABVRW010000125.1 GCA_902500785.1 uncultured Nitrospira sp. | reverse complement strand
ATACAGGTGCGCCGGCGCCGGCGATGAAGCAGTATCTGGCGCGTCATGCAGTGCGAGGCCGCGCGCTGGTGCCTGGTGCGGTCGTGGGCATGAAGTGGCACTGGCGGTGGAGCCTGGACTGGATGCGACGGGGGTGGCGGAGGCGCGCGCGAAATATCCGCATCTGGCGGAGCGCTTCGTGACGCGGAATTTATTTGATCCGCCGAAAGAGATGCGCGACACCTTTGATGTGGTGCTGGCGCACACCTGCATGAGCGGGTTGCTTCCAACGCTGCGCGCGGAGTACCGGCGTGGCATCGACCTCACGCTGCGGCGTGGGGGCTTGCTGAAATGAGGGCCCACCCTTCCCGTTCAGCGTGACCGATCTGACGGCGCTCTTTGCGAAGGGGTACGATATCGTCGAGGATTACGTGCCGGATGTGGCCTTATCCGGTCGCGAAGGCCCTGAGCGGGTGCACGTGTTACGCCGCTGGGGTGATGAGGTACGACTCCCAGCTTGCTGTCACAAGACTTGAATGGCACATGTGCCAATCCCCGTTTTCAGTCTCCCCCGTCCCGCATCACGCAGGGCGGAGGAGATGATGGTCTGCCTACCGAGCTTCTAACTTCTTTACAGCTATTGAAGCCGCCTTACGAAGATGCTCTTCGGGATCGCCTTGAGCGATGGCCTTAACCCTCTCTTTGAGGTCGGTCCGGTTCAACTTTCCCGCAGTAATCAATGCGAGTTTCCGAACGCCCGCGTCGGGGTCATTCAGCGATTTCATGACCAGGTCGGTCGGAGCCGCCGCAGACAAATTCTGCAGCCCTTGTGCGACCGCAATTCGAACCTGCGGATCGTGGTGATCTGCCGCCTTCCTCAATACCTCAGCCGCTCCTGCTCCGCCGATCAGGCTCGCAGCATAGACGGCCTTGGACGATTTCAGAGGATCATTGGCCTCAACAATCAGTTGCAAGTGCGGCAACGCCTCCGGCCCTAACAGAGCAAGTGCCTCATAATCAGGCTCGTCTTTGTCGATTTCAGCTAGAACTTGCTGCATCGTGATTGGCATGTTCTTGTCTCCCGCTTAATTCGTAAAGGCGCTCGCCAGCATCGTCGTCCTCTCTGAGGCGATAATATCCGGCGGAGGGTTAGTAATATTATCGGTTCCTAGCCCGGTCATCAGCCGGTTGTTATCACTGACATGCGACAATCCCAACACATGACCGACTTCATGAGCCATCGTCCACGCGCTCGCGCCGCTGGCCACAACCGCCCCAGGTCGGTTGGCAGGATAGCTCGCACAACCGTTGAACGGTGGCTGCGTGCTGCGAACAAAGTACACGACAACATCATTCGCCCCGGCGCTATTCCGATTGGCAAATAACTGTGTTTGTTCCGCAGTCACCGTACCCATCGTACAGGCGCCGACATCAACATCGTTGAGCGCCGGCAGGTTCAGCGCCTCGAAGGACACATATTTTACACCAACTTGCGCAGTCGCATAGGTCAGACGCATGTTGGAAATCATCTGGTTGATGCTGAACCGGGTGGGGGCCGTTAAACACTTTACGTGCAACCGCACCGTTTCACGGCAGGCCAGCGCACCCGTCCCGGGGCTCCAGTAGATCGATCCGTGCTGGAACTCGCTATATCGCCCCGTACTGTCTTCCGTGCTCAATTCATCGCTGGTCGGATATCCCAAAAAACTCCGCTCCCATCCCATGCTCGCCCACAGGCCACGGATGGCGCCATGCACCTCATGGGCGCCGGTCGTGGGCGTCCAATAGACGGATCCCCCTTGAAAATGGTTGTAGCGCCCGACGCCATCCGGAGTCCTGGTCTCATCCGTCAACGGATATCCCAGGAAACTCCGTTCCCACCCCAAGCTCGCCCACTTACCACGGATGGCGCCATGCACCTCA
>CABVRW010000124.1 GCA_902500785.1 uncultured Nitrospira sp. | reverse complement strand
TGTGGTCCTTGACGTTCAGGGCGATCAACTCGGCGAAGGGATAGTCGTCCGAGCGAGCCGATGCACTGGCTTCCACGGGGAGATAGAGCACAGAGCCGGCTCCAAATCGTGCGGCATCGGCGATGGTAAACGAGTGACCGGCCTTGGGAGAGACCAGGATCGCTGCGCCGATGGGATTGTCAGGGCCTTCTGGTCGCGAAGGGTCTACCAGGCCGCCGGGGTCCGCAAGGCCGACGATCTGCAAGTGGCCGCTGACATCCGGATTGCGCGGCAGGGGATTCGGGAATTGTCGAATGCGCAACAGCAGGGTATCGCCTTGCTTGAATGGTAGACTTTGGCCCAGGGGAATCGGCATACGGAAGACGCCGGCCGGGCCTTCGGTGATGCCACCCATGATAACGGTGGCTTTGCGGATGCGATGCCAGCGCCATTTGATGAGGTCGCCGTCGATGTCGTTGAACGAGTCGAGGAGGTCGCTGTGTTTCTGGAGATTACCGTAATGTTGGTCGATCTCGCGGCTCTGCGGCAACGTCCCCTTTTCGCTGTACTCGTCGCCCAGGCCGAACGAGTGCGCCACCTCGTGGCAACCCCGAATGAGGCGGTCATGAGATATTGTTTTTGCTATGCGGCCGGTGAGATCGATGCGATAGGTCGGTTTGCCCGAGACAGGTCGGGCAGGGATTTCATACCGGTCTTCGACATTCATGGCGATGTACCCGCGGCCGTAGTTCACCCCGCGATCCCATTTGAGCGAAGAGAAGAGAAAAATCAGCGGGTAGCTGTTGGGGCGTGTGCCGTCCGAACGTTCGGCCCACAGCTGACCCATCGGATTGCCTTTGGCATCATGGAGACGGTTCAAGATCGGATTCAGCCGCGCGCGAGACATACGTCGTGAATGAAAACCGATTTCGCGATTGTCGCTTTTGTCGGTGACATTCGGGTAGTCGCCGTAGGCCAATCCGAGGGTTGAATCGCTTTCCTCAAGAAACGTTCGCCTCGCCAGTTTTTGCCAGCGTCGGACGGTCTCATTCGCAATCCTGTCATGCGGCACGTCGTCGAGGATGCTGTCCCAGTAATCGCGGATTTCCTGCACCGGCCGATCAAGGCCCTGACCGGGGATGGGAAGCCCGAGTCTGAACAGGAGATTGCTGAGTCCCCAGCGTTCGCCCGCCGATGGATCCTCCGGATCGGGGACGCAGTAGAGATCCACCGTGTCGTCGTCGTTGGTCCGCACGTTGCCGTTATCCTGTTGCGACGGATAGACCTCGCAGAGCACCGAAACGCCATGATGGCTGGAGGGCACGAAGGCCTGAAAATAATTCATCGATGTGGAGAGAAGGTCGAAGGGCCGCGTCAGCCGGCTTTTCTTCATGAGCCCCAACAGGCTCCTAATTTGGGATTCGAACTGCGGTTTATCGTCGGTCGTGTAGCCGTCGCACAGGAAGAGAAAATTGGGGACGAGTTCCGGATTGATCGTACCCGGCCAGGTGTCCTGGATTTGCACGGTCTCGGTTCGAATGGTGGGTTCCACCGCCCAGTCCGATGCGAAGCGAATGTGACCGCTCGCCCTGATCTCCGGTGGCGCAGGGTTCGCAGGATCCCGCAGGTCGGCCGGAAGCGTGGCCGTGATCTCCACGGCCGGGTCGCTCGGGCCGTTTCCGACCGAAATGATTAATCGGCCTGATGGCTCCACGTTGCCGAGGGGGGCCCACGTCAGTCCGGGCTTATTGGTGAGGTCACCGAGGGTGTTGTCATCGAATTGCGCGCGCACCGAGAAACGCCTGAAGGTGGTTTGCGGCAAGGTCGGCCCGTCCGGCCGCAAGGTCAGGATGGGAGGCGTCAGCCAGGCGGAGGTTACGCGGTTATGCAGGTGGATTCGGATGCTGATGCGGTATTCCTTGTCGTCGCTCGAATCTTCCGCCGTGGCGTGCAGGAGAAAATTATGAATGGTTGTCGCCGGGCCTGGAGGCGCGGGCACACGGGTTTCTCCATTGTCATTGTTGATCGTGATCCCGAAGCCGGAGCAGGTCGGCGGCGCGACGGTGAGGTCGAGCACGTTTCTAAACG
>CABVRW010000123.1 GCA_902500785.1 uncultured Nitrospira sp. | reverse complement strand
CCGCCCGGAACCGGCAAGACCCTCCTGGCGAAGGCCGTCGCCGGCGAAGCCGCCGTGCCGTTTTTTTCAATCAGTGGTTCGGAGTTTGTGGAAATGTTCGTCGGGGTCGGCGCCGCCCGCGTCCGCGACCTCTTCGAACAGGCCAAGAGCAAAGCCCCCTGCATTATCTTCCTCGATGAGCTGGACGCGCTGGGCAAGGCTCGCGGGGTCGGCCCGATGGCCCATGAGGAACGGGAACAGACGTTGAATCAACTGCTGGTCGAAATGGACGGCTTCGATTCCCGCGTCGGCGTCATCCTGGTGGCCGCCACCAACCGCCCGGAAATTCTGGACCCTGCGCTGCTCCGAGCCGGACGATTCGATCGCCAGGTGCTCGTAGACCGGCCGGACAAGATCGGGCGACTCGCGATCCTAAAGGTCCACGCCCGCACCATCACCCTCGCCAATCAGGCGGATCTGGAAACGATCGCGGCTATGACACCCGGCTTCGTCGGCGCCGATCTGGCCAATCTGCTCAATGAAGCGGCGCTGCTCGCGGTCCGACGAGATAAGGACACGGTGAGTCTGGCCGAGCTGCAAGAAGCTGTGGAGCGGGTCATCGGCGGGCTGGAAAAGAAAAATCGCGTCCTGAACAAGATGGAACGGGCGCGGGTCGCCCATCACGAGGTCGGCCATGCATTGGTGGCCATGTCCATTCCCGGCGGCGATGCCGTGCACAAAATCTCAATTATTCCTCGAGGGATTGCCGCGCTGGGCTACACCATGCAGCTCCCGACCGAAGATCGATTTCTGATGACCGTGTCTGAACTGAAGAACCGAATCGCCATCCTCCTCGGCGGACGCGCGGCGGAGGAGGTCATCTATGGAGAAGTCTCGACCGGCGCGCAGGACGATTTGCGAAAGGCCACCGATATCGCCAAAAGCATGGTCAAGGCCTACGGCATGAGCGAGACACTGGGCCAGGTGAGCCTGGAACGCGACCGGCAATCCGTCTTTCTTCAGACCGGCCCTTCGCAGACACCGGGCGACTACAGCGAACACACCTCACGCGAAATCGACTGCGAAGTCCGTACGCTGATCGATAAGCAGTACGAGCGCGCCCGCGATCTCATCAAGACGCAGGAGGCCATCCTGCGCAGCGCGGCACAGGTGCTGCTCGAAAAAGAAACGATTACCGGCGAAGAACTCAAGTCACTTGCGGCGGCGCACTGACACCGGCCTGATCCGTGACTCTGTTGCCACTTCTGTCGGCACCTCCCGCCCCCCTGCCATACTCCCCGCATGTCCCGCGACGAGACGGCGACAACGTCTTGCCCTCGCCTGGCTCCCATGAGACACTGAATGGATGCTCCCCCACACCTATCACGAACTCCGCTCCCGACTGAGGATTGCGCTCGCCCTCAACGCCGTCATCATCATTGCGGAATTTGTCGGAGGCTTCCTCACCAACAGCATCGGCCTGATTGGAGATGCGGGCCACAATCTGGTCGATCAAGGCTCTCTGTTCCTGGCTTTGTACGCGCACATTCTGACGGCACGCCCGGCTACCGATAGCCGGACCTTCGGCTACCACCGGGCCGGCATCGTGGCCGCATTCCTGAATTCATTTCTCCTCCTTCTCACCGCCATCGGCATCACCTTCGTCAGCGTCGAGCGCCTCATGGCTCCCGTCCCGGTGCCCGGAGGATGGGTGATGCTGATCGCGCTGATCAGCTTTGCGGCGAATCTGTCGGTTGCGCTCATGCTTCAACATGGCGCCAAAGACGATCTCAATATCCGCAGCGCCTTCTGGCATATGCTGACCGATGCGTGGGTGTCGCTCGGAGTCGTCGTCAGCGGAGGAGCCATCATGCTGACGGGATGGTCGGTACTTGATCCTCTGGTCAGTCTCTTCGTCGTCCTGGCGATTGTCCGTGGCGCCTGGCCGCTCTTTAAAGAATCCCTTGAAGTCCTACTGGAGTCTACCCCGCCCGGCATGAGCCCCGCACAAGTCGCGGCCACCATCGAGGCCATTCCAGGCGTAAAAAATGTCCATGACCTGCACATCTGGGCGGTCGAGCCGCGCCTCATCATGATGACGACCCATGTGCAAGTCGACGGAAAGGACGACGCGCTGACCAGCGATCTGCTCCAGACCATTCGAAACCGGATCACGACCGAATTCGGCATCAAACACCTGACCATCCAATTGGAAACGGAATGCTGCCACCCGGACGCCGTGCACTGCGACCTCAACC
>CABVRW010000122.1 GCA_902500785.1 uncultured Nitrospira sp. | reverse complement strand
AAGCCGATAAAGTGGTCCATGTGCGTGTGCGAGATGAAGATGTCGCCGGCGCGCAACAGGCGGGTCGGGCCCAGGGCATCGTTGTGGCCCAGATCAAACAGCAACGCTCGTTTCGACCAGCGGACTTCGACGAACAGGCCGGGGTCGCCGAAGACGTCATTGACGAGGTGGCTGGAGAATGACGGGTTCATGGGGTGAGAGGACGCCGTATCAGCATATCAGGAGCGGTGAATGCGGCGCGAGTGTAACCATTACTTGAAGTCATTCCCGCTGCCTGAGCGGGAGAATATCAAGTCAGCATCACTCGCATGACGCTGTACAACACGATGACTTCCACGGCGTGTGCCACGATCGTGGCATAGAGATTTCTGAGCGTGACCCACAATACTCCCCACACGAGGCCGTCCCAGACGGCGATCCAGTGGAGGTGTTGAAAGGTTGCCACCAGAAAGGGGTCGAACGCAAATACCAGGGCGCTCATCGGCACGGCCGCCTGAGCCGGGAGTCCCATGGCCAGGAGGCGACCCAGGAGAAAGCCGCGAAAGTTCAACTCGACCATGGTGGCAATGAGCAGGATGAACCACGGCACCATAATCAGGAATGGAATCTTGGCGTGCGGTGTGTCGGCAAGAAATCTGTAATCTCCTCCGAGCAGGGGAACGAGGTACAGAATGACGAGAACATTGATCGTCCCGAGTGCGAGTCCGATGGTCATGCCCCAACGGAGGCCCTGCGGGACCAACCGAGGCATGAGGCCGACCAGCCGGGCGGCGGATCCGTTGATGATGCTCCAGGCGATGAGGGCGGCATAGGCACAGGCCTGCGGGAAAAACTGAAAGAGGCTGTTCTGTTGGAGGACGGTCGGTGCGCCGTAAAACAGGATGGTGGCGGTCAGGGGGAGCAGCCCAAGGGCCGCTCCCCGTTCGACGGCCTGCGTCGCATGGGTCGATGGCGCTGCTTCAGGCCAGATCATGCGCGGTTTAGTCGAGCCGCAGACTATACCGTTCGAGTGTGGTGGCTTTGTTACGGGCCAGATTCGACAGCGACTTGTTGTAGTCGAGGACAGCTCGAAGTTCATTCCCTTGCGCGGTGGCCAGGTCGCGTTGAAAGTCGAGCACGAACCGGGTTGTGCTGAGGCCGACCTTCAACCGTTCCTGTTCGGCTTGCAATTGCTTCTCGGCCATAATACGGGCCGACCGCGTGGTTTCAATCCGCTTGAAATCGGTGTGGACGCGGCGGACCGCTTCACGGACCCCGACGATCACCTGCTGGCGGACGCTCTGCAGGGAGGCCTGGGCATTGCGAGCCTCAAGCTGCCGCTTGTTGTAGGTGCTGTGGGCCGACCGATTGCCGAGCGGATAACTGAGGACCAAGCCGGCGCCATAATTGTAGAAGTCACCTCCGAAATTGCGTTTGGTCGCATCATTGTAGTCCGCGCCGAGTCCGGAGAGTCCCATGGTGCCTTGAAACGACAGGGTTGGGAGCATTTGATTTTTGGCAAACTTCGTATTGAGTTCGCTGCTCTCTACATTCTTGCCCGCCTGTAACACCTCCGGCCGCCGCTCCATTGCGATATCGATGGCTTCTTGCAGGCTGATCGCTTCCAGCGACGTCGTGGGTGGATCGGTGGGGATCAGGCGCAAGTCCTGCCGGAGTTCCTCCTCCGCGGGGTTCAAGAGACGACGCAATTGGTCTTCCTGGTCGCGAATGGATTTTTCTGCGACGAGGATCTGTTCGACCCGCGAGGCGACTGCGGCTTCCGCTTGCAGGACATCGACGATCGACATGACGCCGGCCTTGGCTTTGGCGCGATTGCTGGCCAGTAATTCTTCCGCCGCCTTGAGCGCCGCCTGGGCGACTTTGAGATTCTCGTTCGCAAAGACCATTTCCCAAAAGGTCTGTTCGACCGTGGCGATGACGGTCAGGACGCGGTCGAGGAAGACATGTTGTTCGACGGTGGCATTGTTCTGCGCAATCGAGATGAACGTCTTGTTCACGTCGGTTCCGAAGTTCTTCAGCAGGGGCTGGGTCACCGTCAGTGCGAGGCCGCCGGTCCAGGCCGGGTTGAAGAGAAAGGTATTGGGGCCACTGACATAACTACGCTGAGGGCTATAGTTGATGTCATAGTTGGCGCCGGTCGGGAGATTCTGAGTGATGTCGGCGGTGACCGTGGAGGTATTCTGGTCGAATTTCGTGATGTCCTGCAGATTGGCTCCGGTGAAGCCCAAAATCGGTCGGTTGAGCGGAGAGACCTGTCGGTTGTATTGCCCATTGAGGCTGACGGTCGGATCGAATTTCGCCTGC
>CABVRW010000121.1 GCA_902500785.1 uncultured Nitrospira sp. | reverse complement strand
CATGTGTGGCTGAAGGGCTCTCGGTAGAGCGTCATGATACTGGTCTTTCACCAATCGTCGCAAGCCTTTTCTTGCTATTTTCAATCACTTGGAATAGGATCCGGCACTCATTCCCCGTAGATTTTTCAGACTCGAATGATGACCAAACGCAGCCGACCTCCTCGGGGCCTATTCATTACGCTCGAGGGAACCGAGGGGTGCGGAAAATCGACCCAGGCCAAACTCCTGGGCGCCTACCTCCGGAGCCAGGGATTCGTCGCGGTGGAAACCAGAGAGCCGGGGGGCACTCCGCTCGCGGAGAACATCCGCTCGCTCATGTTGGATCGCACCGGTGAGCCGGTCGCGCCGGAAACCGAGGCATTCCTGGTCCTCGCCGCGCGTCGACAACATGTCACGCAGGTCATCGAACCGGCGCTCGCGCGCGGCAGCATCGTGCTCTGCGACCGATTCAGCGACTCCACCCTCGCCTACCAGGGATACGCGCGAGGACTGGACCTCTCCATGCTGAAGCGACTCAATCGCCTCGCAACCCGGACGACGACACCGGACCTGACCGTGGTCTTTGATCTCCCCGTCGCCACCGGTCTCGCGCGGCGGCGATCGGCCGCCGAAACGAATCGCCTCGACCGCGAATCCCTCCGGTTCCACCAAAAGGTTCGCGCCGGATTTCTCGACCTGGCCAAGCGGCACCCCACGCGAATTAAAGTGGTATCCGCACGCACCTCGAAAGAAACCGTCGCCCGCGCAGTCGCCCGAGTCGTCGCCCCGATGCTCGGCAGAGTCCGCCTCCTCGCAGACAACAACAAGGCGGCGCCAGACTCCCCTTCACCCCGAAGATCGCAGGCTCGCCATGCCCTTCGCTGACGTCATCGGACATGACAGCGCTAAGGCGCTGCTTCGATCCGCGATCGTCCAAAATCGTCTGGCCCATGCCTATCTCTTCCACGGCGATGATCGCATCGGCAAACGCCTCCTGGCCCTTCGCCTGGCGCAAACACTCCTGTGCGAAACTCTGTCGGACGAGCAGGCCCCGGATGCCTGCGGCATCTGCCGAGCCTGCCGCCAAGTCGAGACGCGCACCCATCCCGACTTCATGGTGATCGAGCCCGATCGCGAACTCGCCAATCCTCAAATCAAAATTGAGCTCATTCGCGACATCGAACATCAGATGATCTATCGCCCACTGATCGGGGATCGTAAAATCTGCCTGATCGACGATGCGGATCGCATGACGATCGGCGCCGCCAATGCGTTGCTGAAAACACTGGAAGAGCCGCCCGACCACAGCCTGTTCATCCTGGTTTCAAGCCGACCCTATGCCTTGCCGGCCACGATCCGTTCCCGCTGTCAGGCCCTGCGACTCACGGGGCTCGCGCAAACTCAAGTGGAAGCCGCCGTCATCCTCAGACGAGAGCTTCCTCCGGCCGATGCGCACTTCCTGGCCGTGCTCAGCGACGGGCAATTGGGACGGGCGCTGGAATGCGATCTCGAAGAAGCGCGGAACAGCCAGAAAGAATTCGCCGGCGTCTTTTCGTCGAAAGGGCTCGCGTCGTTTGCCGCCGTTCTCGCCGCCGCAGAGGCCCTGGCGAAAGCGGAGCGCGGCCCGGAGGCCTTCGACTGGCTGCTGCGCTGGTTGCGCGATGTGCTCCTGCTCGCCGTCGGCGCCGGCGCCGATCATGTGCTCAACCTGGACCAACGAGCCGGCATGCAAGCACTGGCCGAACACATCGACATCGACGAACTGCTGGACCTGATCGGCGATCTCGAAACATTGGAGCGACAGGCCCATCGCAACCTGAACGTTCAGATTGCGCTCGAAACCATTTTGCTACGGGTCCGTCACCTGCTCGCACCTCAGGACACCGCCGACGCGCCGCGATAGGCCGTACGTCTGGAAGCCATATCGCAGGCTGTTCAGAAAGGCCCTCCGGCAAGACCGCAGGAAGCACGACGACTGAGTCGTACCCTCTGGCTATGTCGCAGGGAGGCGTGCGACCGAGAACGCCGGCGGCGGGCTTTCTCAACAGCCTGCTAGCTTTCAACGCTGGCGACTTGTTATCTTCATTTGAAAATATATGAACCAGCACGACACCTTCTACATCACGACGCCGATCTACTATGTCAACGATGTGCCCCACATCGGCCATGCCTATACCACCGTGGCCGCCGACGTGCTGGCACGCTACTGGCGATTACGTGGACGCGACGTGTTTTTCCTGACCGGTCTGGACGAACACGGGCAAAAAGTGCAGCAGGCTGCCGAGAAGGCCGGGATCGACCCGCAAGCCCATTGCGACCGACTCGCCCCCCAATTCACACACCTCTGGCAACGGTTGAACATCTCCAATGATGCTTTTATTCGAACCACGGATAGACAGCACCAGGATGTGGTTCAACGATATCTTCAACAGCTCTACGATAAACAACTAATTTACAAGGCTGACTACACTGGTTGGTACTGCACGTTCGATGAGCGGTTCTGGACCGAGAAAGACGTCGAGAACGGGCTTTGCCCGGATTGCAAACGGCCCATCGAGCGGCTCAGCGAACATAACTATTTCTTTAAAATGAGCCAGTACCAGGATCGGCTGATC
>CABVRW010000120.1 GCA_902500785.1 uncultured Nitrospira sp. | reverse complement strand
CGATACCGCTTGGACAACCCGGTGACGCTGACGGCTGTGTCGCTCATCTATATCAGATCGGCGAAGGTGCGCTCCACCCTCCTAAAAAACATTACGCCCCCGATTAGTAACAGAGCCACGACTAGCAGACTCACCGCCACCATAGTCCAGTCGGGTGCCGTCTTGCCGAGCAACGCCCATCGAAATCCCTCAATGACCCCTGCCATAGGGTTCAAACCGTAATACCACCGCAAAGACTCAGGCACCAGCGACGCGGGATATAGAACAGGAGAGGCAAACATCCATAACTGCGTCATCAAGGGAACGACCGATGCAACATCACGATATTTAACATTGAGGGCCGAGAGCCACAGGCTCACCGATAGTGCTGTAAGAAGGGCGACCCCCACGAAAAGCGGGAGGAAGATGAAAGTCCATTGGGGAACAAATTGATACCACACCATCATCCCAATCAAGATCAACAAACCGACAGCAAAATCGACGAGGTTAATGAAGGTGGCAGCGATCGGAATAATCAGCCGGGGGAAATAGACTTTTTTAATAAGGCCACCCTCCGTCACCACACTTAACGTGCTGCGTTCGAGACTGCGCGCAAACAAGGTCCAAGGTAAAATAGCGGCAAACGCGAAAAGAGGATAGGGCAAGCCATCAGATGGTACTTTCGCCAAATAACTGAACACCAGGGTGAAGATCAGCGTGCTCAGGAGCGGCTGCATGAGGGCCCAGCCAGCCCCGATGGCCGTTTGCGCATAGCGAGTTTTGAGATCACGCCAGGCGAGAAAATACAACAATTCGCGCGCAGCCCACAGCTCGCGCCATCCCACCTGGACATAGCCCGTCCGAGGTTCGATGACCAGAGCTGTTGAACTTTCTTGTGCTACGACAGATTCCATTGACCTTTCCTCATTTTGTTACACCACCGCCAACGAAGTTGACTCCTGTGGCACCTGCGCCCCGTGTTGATAGATGTTGATGACCTCCTGCGATGTCACATCCCCAATAGAACTGTGCGTCCGCTCCTCATTGTATTCCCGCCGCCAGGCTTCAACCACAAGCTGCGCTTCTCGTAGCGTCAGAAACCAGTGCTCGTTGAGACATTCATCTCGAAACTTGCCGTTGAAGCTTTCGATAAACGCATTCCAGACCGGTTTGCCAGGCTGAATAAAGTGCTGGTACACGCCGTGCTGGGCAGCCCAGGCATCCAACGCCATGCCGACGAATTCAGGGCCGTTGTCGAAGATCAGGGTCTCCGACAACAGGCGCGTGGTGAATAGCCGATCGAGAATCCGACACACCCGCGCCCCGCCAATCGACACATCCACCTCAATCACCGGGACTTCTTTCGAGTAGAGACCCGTCATCGTCAAACACTTAAACCGCCTGCCCGCAACGAGCCGGTCATGGGCAAAGTCCATCGCATAGCCGCGTCCTGGTTGTGTTGCCTTCGGCAAGGCGACTCGTGGCAACGCCGCGACCTTCTTCCGTCGGCGCCGCCGCAGAGAGAGCCGTTCTTCGCGATAGTACAGCCGTTCCACCTTCTTGTGGTTCACGCGCCAGCCTTCTCGCCGTAACCGGACATAGATCCGGGGGCACCCATAGCGCCGCTCGCTCTCGGCGATTTGTCGGATTCGCGTCCGTAGGGCCACATCGTCCTGACGCCGACTGCGGTACCGCAGCGTGTTCCAATCCGATTGGAGCAACCGACAGACTCGTCGCTGACGCAGAAGCGATCGGCCATCGACTGCGCCGCCGTTCGCTTCGCCTTGGCGCCCTACCTGTTTTTGCGCTGATCGCCTTCAGCGCCTGAATGTCGAGCGCTAGCTCCGCCACCATCTGCTTCAACCACCGGTTTTCATCTTCGAGCTGGCGGAGTTTTTTCACATCATTACCTTCCTGGCGACGTCACCCCGTCTTGAGTAGCAGCTAGATTTGGAGTCCGGGTGTGACTGTAACCGATTTTCTCACCAAATGCCTCGCATAGGCGGCAGGGGTCAGTCCGCCCAATGCTTTTTTCGGGCGCTCCTCGTTGTATTCGCGCCGCCACGCTTCAATGATGGCTTGGGCATGCGCGAGGGTCAGGAACCAATGCTCGTTTAAGCACTCATCACGCAAGCGCCCGTTGAATGACTCGATGTAGGCATTCTGGTTAGGCTTGCCCGGTTCGATCAGGCGCAGCGTCACGGTGTGCGCGTGCGCCCACATCAGCATGGCACGACCACAAAATTCATTCCCATTGTCGGTTCGAATCACCTGGGGCAACCCGCGGGTCGCGGCCAAGTGATCCAGGATCCGCGTGACGTGCTGCCCGCTGATGGCCCGCTCCGGCACAATGGCGACCGACTCATGCGTGGCATCGTCCACGATCGTCAAACATTTGATGGCCCGGCCTTCCGCACTGCGGTCAAAGACGAAATCCATGGACCAGACGTCATTCGCGGCCTCAGGCCTCACCAGCGGCTGACGTTCGCCCATCGGCACCTTCTTACGGGTGCGGCGCCGCACCTGCAACTGGGCTTCGGCATAGAGCCGTTCAATCCGTTTGTGATTCACCAATCGACCCTGCTGACGCACCTTCAGATAAATCATGCCGGATCCGTACCGCCGATGGCGATGTGCGAGTGCGACAATGGTCTGTCGCAGCTCGGCATTCCGGTCCGGTCCGGCGCGGGGCGGTACCGCACGCTGCTGGCACTCATGCCGATCACCTGCAAGGCCTGGCGCTCCGTCAGACCTCGG
>CABVRW010000119.1 GCA_902500785.1 uncultured Nitrospira sp. | reverse complement strand
TTCAATTGGGACGGCGACAGATCACAGTCCACGATGACGATCTGCGCCTGTTCGCGAGGGCCGGGGGACGCCTCGATGGTATCATCCAATTCGTCGTCGTCCGATTCTTCCGTGACGTCCGATGCCGCGGCCTCGCGCTTCGAGGCCGCTTTGTGCTGCGGCCGCTCAAACGCCGATTCGATTTTCCCTGAACCCCCGGTCCATAGCGCCAATTCGGCGAGTTTGCCCTGTCCCAGGACCGCCGAATATTTATCGGAACTACGCTTTTGCGTCACACGGCCCACGACCGTGTACCCGAGGGTCTTCACCAGACGGGTGAGCTCTTGCAGCGAACTTTCCAGCTCCTCCGCAGTCACGCGGGGGGTGCGGATCGCCACAAGCACGGCATTCGATTGTGAGGGCTTCGACATCGCAGGCCTTTCCTTGACCACATCTTCGTGAGGATGGCCATTGTAACAGGGAATTTCGTTTTAAGGCCTATTCGCGTCGCAGGAGGTCCAACGCGGCTTCAAGAGCGTCGGCGCGTGCGGGCGGCCAGAAACGAGTGCCGACCCTTATTTTTCCTTTCAACTCGCATCGCGCCCGTGGATATAGGTGTCTCACATCCCACACTCAGCACTTCTGAGGAGCACTCAGCACTCAGGACTCAACCCTCAGCACTGCGCTTCGCCATCGGCCGCATGGTGGGGGGCGGACACTTCAGAAACCAACAAGGCCTTGAGGCAGGCTATATCTAATATGATATAGTACATCCGGCCATGTGGGAGATCTACGAACGCCGTCGAGCGAGCAAAAGCCTTGATCGCCTTCCGCTCGAGTTACTGAAACGCTATGAGAAGTGGAAAGATATTGTGCGAATCTCTGGGCCGGCAGGTCTACGCCTCATCAAGGGGTTCCACGATGAACGGCTTCAAGGAGAATGGGAAGGACATCGCTCGTCACGACTGAATGCACAGTATCGCGTCATCTATAAGATTGAGGAGCACCTCATTCAGGTGGTCGTCATGGACGTCACCGCGCACGATTATCGGAGGCAATCATGAAACACAAGGACATACGTCCGGCAAAAGCTCGAGTGGCCGTGTCGGTGGGAGAATCCGTTCGGATCGTTCGTGAACTCCAGGGGCTCACGCAGAGCGAGTTGTCTCGAAGGACGAAGATTCCCCAATCCACCATCTCAGCTATCGAAAACGATACCATCAATCTGGGGGTCGAACGGGCCAAAACCTTGGCGCGCGTTCTGCAGTGTCATCCCGCCGTCCTCGTGTTTCCCGGCTGGAACGTCACCAAACAATCCGCTGCCTACGACCACACCTTGCTATAAGAATCACCCGAGAACCCTGATACACCACGAAGCGCCTTCTTGAATGGATCTCACACAGGCAACGCGCGACTCCCGGTCGATTTGTTAGGCTCCCGCACGTTCGACGACGAGGGTATTGCCATACACGCCTAGGTTGTCTTGACCGGGGATCGCATCAGAGAAGTGCACCCACAGGGCAAGATCAGACCCCAACCATTTCTTTTTAGCCCTTGCTCCACACTCGGCACTCAGGGTGGTGTTTTGCCATCGACGGCACAGACGCTTGGCATTCCAGCAAGGGTAGGTCCGGTCAAGCTCCCTCCTCCCACATCTTAAAGTCCTTCAGTTCTTCGGCGATGCTGTTCAGCACCCAGGCAATCACCGCCGCATCATCCGCATAACCAACCACAGGTATGAAGTCCGGGATCACATCAAGCGGATTGATGAGATACAAAATCGCCGCGACGATGGTCACGAGCTTGTAGACCGAGAGGCCTGTATAGGCACCGCTGATTGAAGCTTTCAGGAGCCGCACCAACAATTGAAGGTCCTTCAACAGCTTGCCACCGCGACCCTGTGCAGTCGAGACTGCCGCGGCCAACAGATACCGAAGCCGCTCTTTGTCTCTGAGATACTCCGCCGCCGTCTGCGTGAAGCCTCGAAACATCGTCAACGCCTTCAGGAGCATCGCTGGAGTCATTCGCTTCATGACGTCCTCTTTGAGGGGTGAGCATTGCCCCGGTACACAAGCACGATTGAGGATATCAGGCAGTTCACGAAGGATCAATTTGGCCCGATGGCACAGCACAGGATCGAACCATCAGCGGCGTGGTGGGGTGGGAAACTCAGAGACAACCGATGCGTGAGACGGCGCGACGCTCTGCGAAATCCTGCGAGCAAGTAGCCTCTGAAATCTCGGAGCATGCTATACTATGCCCATGCTCAAACGGACTCTCAATAAGACGAATCCGTACCTCACCGACCCAGCAAAGTGCCGTGCCATGTTTCAGATGACCGTCTGCACCTCCACGGACATTGAAGGCGTCAAACTCACCTCATCCGACTTGCTTCCTGACACCACTCCGGTTCGTCGTATTACTGCTCCCCGTGGATCTGTAAAGTCCTCTCGATCACCGCGGTAAACAACTTCGTCATTGGTTCGGAGTTTCGGTCCAGACCAGCTTGGACCGCCGCAAAGCACTGTCGCTGCCTCCGCCCTGAGAAGTCCTCAAAATAGAGAGCCGGCAATCCCGCTTGCAAGCCCATCAGAACCGCAAGGATTCTCGCCACTCGACCATTGCCCTCTCTGAAGGGATGGATCAACACGAGCCGTGCTCTCTCAAACCATCTTTTCTTGAGATTCGCTGCCGAGGTCGTTCGCAATCAGTCGGAATTGCTCCAAGGCTGCTTCAAGGTCAGCCACGATTTCTTGCGCGATGACGTCGGGAGCGGGCAGATTGGCGCTGTCTTCGAGGCTGTCGTCTTTGAGCCAGAAGATGTCGAGGCTGGCCTTGTCGCGAGCCACTAACTCATCGTAAGCGTACGACCGCCAGCGGCCGTCAGGTTTCTTATCGGACCA
>CABVRW010000118.1 GCA_902500785.1 uncultured Nitrospira sp. | reverse complement strand
AGATATCGGGATGTGTCGGCCGACCATTGAGACCCCGGATCTAGAAGGTTCTTCCACCTGTCTACATGTGACGGATTCACCTGCATGTCGCCGAGCCCGAGCTGAGCCGCGTCGATCGGAGAGGTCATCAGGCTCAACGCGAGCCCCAGGGAACAGGCCATCCAAACACCTGCACGAGTTGTTCCGGCAGTCTTCGACACCTCAACAGATTGTCGCCGATTGGATCGATACAACTGCAACATGCGTCCTTCCTCCCGTACCTCTTGTTGGTGCAGGCACTGCTCCTGGTAGCCCCTGAGCAGCATGGATGCAAGCCTGGGCGTAGTCGAACGGTCGGCATCGTCGTCTCCCTGATTCTCCGAGTGGGAGGAAGAGAGAGGAGTATCCTGTTCACGAATCCGCGCATTGGCGAATCCTCTAGGTTGCGGCGACCGTACAGCGATGTTCAATGCTGTGGGGTGGGGATGGCTTGATCGATTTAGCCCGCCAGATTGCCTCCCGGTTTGCACGAGACTCTCATCTCTAATGTCGGATGGTGCCGATGGTGGCCTGAGAGAGCGCGTCGCCCAGTGCGAGCGACCGAGTCCATCCAAGCGCTCCCACTGTGGCATTCATGACGGTTTGATTTTGAATGTTCTGATTGTCAAGGGAGTTTTGCAAGACGGTCATGAGCGTGGGCAATGCGGCTGCGTCAAGTGTCACCGCATTGCCGCTTCCGGTTTGGACGAGCGTGAAGACACGGCTCGAGTTCCCCGCGAGTTGCATCAAGTCCGGAATGTTGAGGATGGTTGAACCGACGAGTTGACCGTTAAGATACGTGCTCCGTTCGATCCCGAATGAGAGGATCGGACCGTTGGGGCTGCTTTGAAACCCTCCTCGCATGTGCTCCAATACTGCTTCGCTCACAGGTATCCGTTGCATAAAATACTCGTTTCTCTCGAATGCCATGGCTGAAGTCATGGACTGCACGCACAGGGTGAGCATGAACAGGGTCGTCATGCGGCGAAGCGATCTGAATAGGGCGCTCATTAGAAATCCCTCCCGCCTGGACGAAAAAGAATCACACTGTTCAAGGTGTCGGCGCTGAGCGGTCGTCCGAGCGGCGATCTCGGACGGACGCTCCAATCGCGGGCGGTATTGAATTGACCTCGTGCCGGAGCCTCATGGATGACAAAAACAATGCGGTTCGGCCATGAGGCTTCGAATTGGTCGCGCGACACGACTCTCACTCCAACCGCCGGATCGCCGAGCAGGACCTTATTGTCCCGCATGCCTTTGATCACCACAAAATGGTAGTAGCCGTTATCCACGATCAGCACGATCGCCGGAAGGCCGGCCTGTGATACCTCGTCCAGAGAGACCTCAAACCCATCGGCGCGATAGCCCTGTGCATCCAAAAACCGCTTCATGTCCAAGAACGAAAAGCCTTCCTGCTGGATCTTTTCCTGGTTGCCATGATCGAACATCGCACGAAAGGCCACTTCTTCAGAGATGGGATTATCGTAGTGGTAGGTCAGCAGTGTGGCGACGGCGGCCGAGCCACAACTGTAATCATATTTCTGCAGGATGACAGATCGCACTTTGAGTTCGCGCATACTCCAGACTTGGAGCAGCATTCGACTCCCGACTCCTGGAGTGACCTCAACCGTGGCCGCCATCGCTCCGTTAGAGGCGGAGAGCATCAAGGCCAGCACGTACCCGATTGCATGTTTCGTCAGCATCGACGTTTATTTCAATGTCAAGTTCAGAACGGTGCCGTTCTGAATGATGACGTTGTTCCCGGAATTTTGAATGACCGTTGCAAGACCGCTCGATCCGGCAAATGCGCCGCTTGCGATCGTATTATGGCCGGTCACGTTATCGGTGGCCGCATTGTCGTATAACCTGGCGTTCAGCATGTTCGCGTTGATCGTGACCGGCCCGGGATCCGTTCCCCCACGTTGGACGTCCAACTGAGCGGATGGGACAGGCTGGCCCCAGGAGCTCACCGGCGTCGTCTGCGGGGAACCGGCGTGAGCCATGCTCACGCAGAGGACGGAGGCACTCGCAAATATCGAAATTGAAGTTCTCATAATCCCCTCTCTCCAGCCATGAATGCGCCCTCTAGCTGGAGGAGCACCAGCTCCTCCAGCTAGACGTGGCTCAGTGACCAACCGTGACGTTCGCCATCGTGGTGACACCAACCTGCTGGAGGCTTGCCATCCCCGTGTTCTGAAGGGCGACGGTCACTCCGGCCGCGCCGCTCAACCCGGAGAGCGTGTTGGAGGTATTGAAGGTTCCAGCGCTTCCGCCGTACGCATCCCCTCCTCGATCACCGTTTCCACCGTATCCACCATTGGCGGTTGCGGTCGCGGCTCCGCTGGTCGCGGCGCCGCCTGAACCACCGTTTCCACCGGTCGCCGTTCCGCCGTTTCCACCGTTCGCATTACCTGCCTCCCAATCAGTAGCGCCATTGGTGGTATTCCCTGTATTGGTGCCGCCGTCGCCAGGACTGCCAGTGCCGCCATTGGCAGTGCCGCCGTTAGTGCCGTTGGAAGTGCTGCCGGCGCCGCCGGTGGCAGAGCCACCATTGGCCTTGGCATAACCACCATCGTTGCCGCGGCCCCCCTTGGCTTCAGAATACGCTTTGGCTGCGGCATAGCCGCCATTTCCGCCACGCCCTCCATCATTTCCGTAATTGTATGCGTTGCCCCCGGAATTCCCGATGTGAGAGATCCTGTTACCTGACACATATCCATCGAGCTTAGTGGCATTGATCACCGTGCTCTTGTTGAACGCGTTGGTCAGGCTCAGTTGCAACGAGGTGGT
Source organism: uncultured Nitrospira sp. (assembly GCA_902500785.1). Classification (GTDB taxonomy): domain Bacteria; phylum Nitrospirota; class Nitrospiria; order Nitrospirales; family Nitrospiraceae; genus Nitrospira_A. The sequence continues at coordinate 176 of CABVRW010000118.1, read as the reverse complement.
GGCCGTCGAATAGTTGTTGGCTGCTGCTCCAAAGGGAGAGTGATCATTCTCGGCTTTTCCCTTATAAACGGTCTTCTCGTTATAGCTATCTTTAATCTTCGAGCTTTCGTCCGTTTTTGTGATGGTCTTCGTAGACTCGTTGTAGCTGTCCTTAGTCTTTGTGATGTCGTTATAGC
>CABVRW010000117.1 GCA_902500785.1 uncultured Nitrospira sp. | reverse complement strand
CAGTTCATCGACCCCGAACGCCAGCCGAAAGTGGCGCAAAACTACGGGATCACCCGAACCGACATCGCCATCTTTGAAAGCGGTCCACAATCGGTTCGCATTACATCGCCGGCTGAGGTCGAGATTACGGGAGCCCTTCTCCGCGTGTCCAAAGACACGAAGAAGCGTGTCGTATTCCTGGAAGGCCACGGCGAACGAAGCCTGGACGATACAGACCGCGGCGGGCTAACGTTGACCAAGGAGGTACTGCAAAAGCAAGGGTATGACATCGGCACCGTCACCTTGCTCCAGGAATCCGCCGTACCGGAGAACACCGATGTCCTGATCATTGCCGGCCCGCGCCGGGCGGTGACCAAAGAGGAGAAGGAACGCATCCAAGCCTATGTCGCCAAGGGGGGACACCTCCTCGTGCTAGTCGATCCCGACACACAGTCGAACCTGGACGATCTGCTGAAAGTCTGGGGCCTTGAACTGGGACCAGGGATCTTAGTTGATCTGCAGGACCGACTCGCGCAGGGGGACCTGACCGCCCTCTTGGTTCGCACCTTCACCGACCACGAAATTACCCATGAACTCACCGCAGCCGTGCTGTTTCCACTGGCCCGCCATCTCACGTTCCAGGAAGAGCAAGGAAAAGATTGGGACTATGTCCCACTCGCACGCACCTCGCCGCGCAGCTGGGCTGAAACCGACATGAAGGGTCGAGTCGTCAGCTATACCGAAAAAGAAGACGTCCAAGGTCCGCTGGCGCTGGCCGCAGCATTGACCCCGAAGCAGGCGCCCGAAGAAGGCAAGCCACGCCCCGCCATAGTGGTCGTCGGCAACTCCGCATTCGCCAGCAACGGGTTCATCAACTTCGTCGGCAACAGTGATTTTTTTCAGCGCACGGTGGGATGGCTCACAGAAGAACGGGATCTCATTTCGCTCACGCCCAAAGATCCCGCACTTCGACCCTTTACCCCCAACCCGCTCCAGGAACGCATTCTGCTCTATGTCCAAGTCATTCTGCTCCCGGCGATGACCGTCCTCTTCGGACTCCTGGTTTGGCGGAAACGGCGTCGCTTATAGGGCCATGACGCGCTATTGGCCGACATTCATACTGGCGGGCGTATTAGCAGGGCTTGGACTCTATTTGTATCTCGTCGAACTCCCCGACGAACGTACCGAAGTCGCAACCGCCACCCAAGCCAAACAAATTCTGCCGTTCACCGAGGCGCAGATCAACGCACTGACAGTCCGCGGACAGTCCGGCGAAGTGGTGCTCACCCAGACGCCCGGCCAGTCATGGACCATCACCGCCCCCATTCAAACCGACGCTGATCAGCGGCAGGTGCAGGCTTTACTCCGCGCCCTGGTCACGGGAAAAGTCTCGCGTCTGGTTGACAAACATCCGGCCTCGCTCGCTCCGTTCGGACTTGATCATCCTTCGACGATCGTCACGCTGACCGCGGGTGACAAACAGGAAACTCTCTCGATCGGCGACGCCGGGCCCCTGTCTTCCACCCTTTATGTCCTGAGAACATCCGACGAAGCCGTACTCTTGACGGACCTGGCGCCCAAAGATTTTCTGAACAGGAACCTGCTATCCTTCCGCCGCAAAGAATTGTTGCAATTCAACCAGCAAGAGACAGAGCGACTGCGATTAACATATCCCTCGACGGAAATCGTGCTCTACGCGCTCGACGAAAAGCCAAAAAAGAAATGGAAAATCCGCTATCCGATCGAAGCCGAGGGAGACCGCATCGAGATCCAAGCGCTCCTCTTTCGGCTGGAGGATCTCAAGGCACTGGCGATCGTGGATCAGGGACCTGAACGGGAAAAGCTCGCCCCCGCTCTGACCAAGCCCAAAGTGAAAGTCACCCTGCACGCGGCAGGCGTCGACCACGTGGTACGCATCTTTCAACCGGACCCGACCAGTGGGGAAGCCTATGCCCAAACCACCCCGGAGGGCCCGATTTACAAAGTCAGCCCCTCGGCGATCAAGGATCTCACCAAAGACCTCTTCACCCTCCAAGACAAGCGGCTGCTCGGAGTGGATACCGGCGAGATCGCCATGCTCTCGATCAAAACACGCGATGAGCAGTACGTGCTCGTCCATGACCGAAATGAATGGATTCTTGAGGATCAACCAACAGAGAAGATTCGCCAGGACGTGGCGGACTTGCTCGTCAGCCGTATCGTCAATCTGCCGGCTGAAGAACGGGTCCTGAAGCAGGCCGGGCAGCTTGCGCCCTATGGCCTCGTCGCCCCCGCGGCTGAGTTCGTCGCCACCGGCAAAGATGGACGCCTTGCCGGACGCCTCGCGATGGGGAATCAAGTCGGCGGCCTCGTCTACGCCATGGGCCGACGAATTCCTGGAGTCTTCCAGGTACGCCCCGACCTGTTGACGCAAATCCCCTCTCGACTGGCGCTCCTGAACCAGGGACAGATGACACTCCCCTAAACCTACTGCCAGAGGTGTTTCCAGATTGAGACGGTTTATGCTACTGTGCGCCCATCGCCCTTGATCAAGGAGGATCCTTCAATGACGTACTCGCGTTCTTACGGTGCCATTGCCTTGTCCTTATCTCTCCTCTTCCTCAGTGCCTGTGCCACGGAAGAAGCCATGACCAGCGGCGGATCGACACAGGCCTCCTCATCGAGCGCTTCGACGAAGACCGCCGCGCCGGCCTATGACTCGCTTCAATCGTGCCTGGCACGCATCCAACCCGGCGGCACCGCCGGCACTCGCATGCTCGCGGAAGAAGGTTGCCGGAGGGACGAGGCGCTTCGTCAGTCCGTTGCCGGCAATGCCTCCGCAAAGAGCGGGAACCGGGCGGCTGCCGGAACCGCCGGTGATACACTCGAGGCCTGCATGTCCCGCATTCCGAAAGACGGGACGGCCGGGCAAAGGATGTTGGCCGAAGAGAGCTGCCAGCGCGATCAGGCCAACCGGCGTTAACCACACCGTCACTTACGCTTGACGCACCTCCGACCGTGACGACGCCCCGTCGGAGGTGCATCAGCTCTGTAGACAATTTCTCCCACTTTCAGTATCGTACCTCTACGCCCCCGTAGCTCAGTTGGATAGAGCAGCGGTTTCCTAA
>CABVRW010000116.1 GCA_902500785.1 uncultured Nitrospira sp. | reverse complement strand
GGGTTCTACCCCGTTTCCACGGACAGTTGAGTTAAGAGTTTCTCCCCCTGTTGCTGCTGCTCGAGTCGTCGCCGCTGCCGAGGATTATGCCAGCGCTCGATGTAGTCAAAGATATCCGCTCTCGCCTCGGCTCGTGTCTGGTACTGCCGCCGATTGACTCGTTCCCGTTTGAGGACGCCGAAGAAACTTTCCGCCGCGGCGTTGTCCGCACAACTACCCACCGTGCTCATGCTACAGGTCACCTGGTCGGCTGCCAGAAACTGTTGGTATTCCGCCGCCGCACACTGGGCGGATTCAAGTGGTCGTCGCAACATATTCTTTGTTGGCCTATCGGAGCAACTGGTCAAGCGCCTCTGCAGGTGTTTTCCAATCAAGCGTTTTCCGAGGCCTGGCGTTGAGGGCGGCCGCCACGGCCGCAATCTCCTCGGCGCTGTGCACGCTAAGATTGGTGCCTTTCGGGAAGTACTGGCGCAGCAACCCGTTGGTATTTTCGTTGGTGCCGCGTTGCCAGGGGCGGTGAGGGTCGCAGAAGTAGACCTGCATGTCAGTAATCATGTGAAACTGACCCCTCTCCCACAACCAGGAGGGGACAGACCATGGACCTAGCAGAAGCGGTGGCGACCCCAGTACCTTCTCAGCGGGAGATGACTCCAGCAGAGGAGGATGGGATGTTGCGAGAAGACGGCGTACGAGAGGTGCTGGCGCGGCTGCAGCGAGGCGAGCGGATCAAAACCATTGCGCGGGACCTCGGCATGGCGCGCAATCCCGTGAAACGGTGGCAGCGACTCGGGGGCTGGCGCCCGCGCCCGTCGGTGGCCCGCCCCTGTCAGATCGATCCTTATCGCCCCTTCATCGTGCAGCGGGGGCCCGAAGTGAATTGGAATGGCCGCGTGTTGCATCGGGAACTGCAGGGGGTGGGGTTCGCCGGGACCTATCAGCAAGTCCAGCGAGCGATTCAGCTCCTGCGTGCCGATCGGGCGTGGGCGACCGCAACCGTGCGGTTTGAGACGAGTCCCGGCCAGCAAGCGCAAGTGGACTTTGGCCAGATCCGTCTCTGGATCGGCGACCGCTGCGAACGGATCCACGTGTTTGTGCTGACGCTGAGTTACTCGCGGCGTTTGTGGGTGCGGGCGTATCCGCACGAGCAACTTCGTGCCCTGCTGGACGGACATGAGCAGCCGTTCCAGCACTTCGGTGGGGTGCCGCTGACCTGTCTGTATGACACTCCGCGGACGCTGGTGCTGGGGCGACGGGAGCGGCAGGTCCTGTGGCATCCGGTGGTGGAGGATTTTGCGCGCTACTACGGGTATACCCCGCGCGCGTGTCAGCCGTATCGGGCGCAAACCAAGGGCAAAGTTGAGAGCGGCGTCAAATATGTGAAGCGCAATGCTCTGGCCGGCCGCCGCTTTGCCTCATGGGAGGCCTTGAATGCCTGGCTCCAGGAGTGGGTGGTCACGGTCGCCGATCAGCGGGTTCATGGGACGACGCATGAGCGGCCGATCGAGCGGTTTGCCCGCGAGACGCTCACGCCCCTGGGCCAGCGCGCCCCGTATCACTACGAACGGGTGCGTCTGCGGCGCGTGCCGGCCGATGCGCTCGTCGCCATTGCGGCCGCGCGCTATTCCGTCCCGGTGGAGTATGTCGGAACAACCGTCAGCGTGCAGGAGACCAGCAGCCACTATGAGCTCTTCCATGGCGGGACCTGCATCGCGCGGCATGCGAAGACGACGCGCCATGCGGTGGTAATGGACCCGGCGCACTATCGCGGGCTGCTCCGCCCCAGCGGACCAGCCGCCACGCCTCGGCCGCCTCAATGGGATCCCGGGTATGGCGACCTCGGCGAGGTGATGGTCCGAAATCTGGCCCTCTATGCCGCGATGGCTGAGCCGGGAGGTGCGTCATGAGCACGCCCCAACTCGAGCGGCTGCAGGCGCACTGTCAGCGCCTACGCCTCTATCACGTCGCCGCAGAACTGCCGAGCTTACTGGAGCAGGCGGCGAAAGCGGAGCGCTCCTATACCGACTTTTTAGAGGACATGCTCCGGCGCGAGGTCCAGGCCAAGACGGACAAGCACTTGGCCATGCGGTTAGCCATGGCGAGATTCCCGTTCCAGAAGACGCTCGACACCTTCGAGTTTAAGGTTCAGCCCTCCATTGATGTGAAGCTGATCCGTGAATTGGCCACCGGGCGCTATCTCGAGCACGGGGAGAATGCGTTGTTGCTCGGCCCGATCGGCGTCGGCAAAACACATCTGGCTGTGGCCCTCGGCATCACCGCCTGTGAGCAGGGCCACCGCGTCCTGTTCACCACGGCGATGGGCCTCCTCGCCACGCTCGGCAAAGCGCTCGCGGACAACCGGCTGGAGGACCGGCTCAAATTGCTGACACAACCCCAGCTCTTGATCATTGATGAGATCGGCTATATTCCCATTGATCGGCAGGGTGCCAACTTGTTCTTCCAACTCATTTCACGGCGCTACGAGAAGGGGTCGATTCTGCTCACCAGCAACCAGAGCCTCGGGGCCTGGGGCGAGGTCTTCGGAGATCCCGTCATCGCCACGGCGATTCTCGATCGACTGCTCCACCATTCCATGACCGTCAATATTAAAGGCGAGAGCTATCGGTTGCGGGAGAAGCGGAAAGCTGGCCTCTTGAAGTCGGCGGGAGGAGGGATGCCGAATTCGGAGGCCTAGATGGCCGGAGGATGCGCGAGCATCGGCCAGCATTCAACTCTGGAGAGGGGTCAGTTTCACATCAGAACAAAAGGGTCAATTTCGGCTGATGATTGACACGGCACGCCTGCGTCGATCTTTAGGCGTGCGTGCTGAGCCATCTCAGCCCCTTGATCCCAAGTCAGCGACCGGCGAAGCTGCTCAGGCAAGGTGCTGATCGTGCGCGTGATGGCGTCACGCACGGCCCCGGCACCGTGTCCGGCGAGCGCGGGTCCATTCTTTACGCGACGCTCATGGCCATGGCCCGTCATGCGAGGCAGGTGCAGCAACAGGGTGAAGCGCGTCGTGCGCTCCACCAAGGTACCGATCGCGGAGCTGCCAAGACCCAGAATGAGGTCCCCTTCCCAGTGGCCCGGCATGGCGCGATCGGCGGCCT
>CABVRW010000115.1 GCA_902500785.1 uncultured Nitrospira sp. | reverse complement strand
CCGGCCGCGCCGGCCGGTCCAGCGATCAGCGAGGCGGAGGTTCGTTGAGGACTGGTTGCTCACCACCGAGGAGTCGGTCAATCCGTTCCACTTCGTCGGGCGGGTGCTGGTGTTTTTCTTGCTGGCCCTGTGGGGCTGGCGATTCATCACCACGCCGCTCGACACGAACCACACGGGCGAATCGTTGTTACATTTGGTGAACCTGCCGTTTCATGAAGCGGGCCATCTGCTCTTCATTCCCTTCGGGCGATTCATGACCATCCTCGGCGGCAGTCTCGGGCAGATCCTCATGCCGCTGGTGTGCCTCGGCACCTTTCTCCTCAAGACCCGCGATCCTTTCGGGGGGTCGGTCGCGCTGTGGTGGACGGCCGAAAACTTCATGGATGTGGCCCCCTATATCAATGATGCCCGCGCAATGGACCTTCTGCTGCTCGGCGGATTCACCGGCAAGGAAGTCGATGCGCATGATTGGAACAATCTGCTCACCATGCTTGGTTGGTTGGAGTATGACCACGGTCTGGCGAAGTTGTCTTACGGGATCGGGACGGGGTTGATGGTGCTCGCGCTGGTTTGGGGCGCGATGCTCCTCTGTCGACAATACCGGCGTCTGGATTGGTAGTCACGCTCTTCGCCGAGTCCATCCTTGAAAAGCCCCGACACATCGGGCACACTGCCGGACTATGCCGATCTGGTCGTCGCTCTGCCGAAGCGCTGCTTGTCTGATCTTGCTGTGGGCCGGCTTCACGCCTCGCCTGGCCCAGGCCGAGGAGGGGGTGTCGCGGTTCGTGTTGGTCCTGGACGGCGAGGCGGTGAAAGATGCGGTGAGCGGTCTAGTGTGGGAGCGGGAACCGGATTACATTTTTGACGTGTGGGATCGCTCGGTCGCACGCTGCGTGGAAAAATCCGTCGGTGGGCAGAAGGGGTGGCGCGCACCCAGTATCGATGAAATCAAGACGCTGGTCGATCTCGACCAACAGGATCCCTCACTCCCGCCTGGTCATCCGTTTCGCAATATCAAGTCCGGCATCTATTGGACGGCCACGGCCCATCCCACCGACGATATCGTCGCCTGGCAATTGAGTTTCTTCTCCGGCCAACCAGTCACGGACCAAAAATCAGGCACGCGCCGTCTCTGGTGTGTGTGGGGAGATGCGCGCAAGTAACGCGTGTCGATCTCGCGCCTGTCCACAGGTGATCTTGTTCCAGGCAACCGGCTCATTCTCCGCCGATGCTCTTCCCCATTCCGACCAGCACTTTCCTAGGGGGTTCCAATCGATCGTCTTCTTCACGGCCTTGATAGGAGTCGGCACGAGGGCGAACATCGTCCCGTGGCACCGGTGGTTGCTAGGCATACAACCCATCCGCCCTACATCCACACTCATGATGTACCACGTTCCGGACTTTGTTGCGGCGGTGCCGGACGGCCGTTCTGAGACCGTCATGCCTCGTCAGCTCATCGCGGCCTATGGCGCGCAAAACGAGTTTTCCGGAGGATGCTCGGCGAGGGTTTAGCTGGAGCATGAAATAGTGTCGAACGGTGAGCCTGAGATGACCTTTCCTGGATCTCCGTGTGAACATGTCGCCGTGACTCTGCAGAATGCCTCGCATCGTTTGACGATCCGTTCCGCTTGCGTCGTCATCTTCTGGGTGTTGATGGCGTCGGCTACTGTTGAAGCCAGCTCCGGACCGAATGCCGCGACGGAGATTGATGCTGCAGCGAGCGTTTGGCACTACGGTGCGTATCTCGACGTCGGGTACATCGTCAACTTCAATTTCCCCGAAAACCATCTGTGGCGCAATCGCGTGACCGCAGCCCGCCACAATGAGTTCGCGCCGAATATGGCCTATGCCTCCGTTAGAAAAGACGCCGTCAAATCTTCGCCTTGGGGGATGGAGCTTGGGATCCAGGGAGGATACGATTCAGAACGGTTTGCGTTTTTACAGGGTGAACGGGAGGTGAGTGGCGCCGATACGCTGCGGCACATTCATCGTGCGAACATCTCGTATTTGGTTCCGGGGGAAAAACTCACACTTACGGCAGGACTTTTCGAGAGCTTGATCGGTTACGAGTCGCTCTACGCAAACGGCCTGAATAACGCCAACTATACGCGTTCGTGGCTGGCAGACAATACACCCTACATGATGTTCGGGATCAAAGCAGCGTATCAGATCAGTGCAAATCTTGAGGTGGCAACGTTTGTGATCAACCGCTACGCCCATCTGGCTTATACCAACAATCAACCTTCCTACGGCACTCGATGGTCCTACCAAGCCACCACTCAGCTCAAGGTGATGCAGACAGTGTATGCCGGGCCGGACCAGACCAACACGGGCCTGCAGTTTTGGCGGTTCTACGCCAATCACATTGCGGAGTGGAAAGGGGACCGCCTGACACTTGCGGCGTCGTACGATATCGGGACTGAGAACATGGCCGATCGTCCAGGAAATCCACGAGCGTTCGTCACGGGCGGGAACGTGGTGGCGCGATGGCATGTGACTGGGCCTTGGACTGTGGCGGTTCGGCCGGAGTTCTATTGGGATCGGAATGGTCGCTGGACCGGTTCGGAACAATTCGTCAAGGCAGTTACCTCGACCGTTGAATACCGGATTTTCTGCAAGCGGACGGACACGATCGTGCGGCTTGAGCACAGATGGGATGAATCGACGGGGGCCGGGGGAGGATTTTTCAGTCGAGGAGCACTCCAGCCAGGTGTGATCAGTCTGACTCCGAACCAGCATCTGGTGTTGCTGGGCGTTCTCTGGACCTTCGACAGCGGGCGCTCAAAATGACTTCGGGCGTCGTTCTCGTTTCGCTTCTGCGCTCGACGTACGACCGAGAGTACGCCTCAGCCTCTCGCTCACTGCGGACCCGTCCGAGAGCCGTTTTGAACGCCCGTGTAGGTGGTCAGTTTGAAACGCGTTGTTTTTCCCGCAACAACCGCAGCATCCCGGAGAGTTCTTTGCCGAATCGTTCGATGGCCACGTCCTTGGCTTCGGCAATCGCGGCCTTGTCTTCAAGCGAGGGCGCCGGGCCGATGAGTGTCGTTTCCCCTTCTGCCGTTTGGGTGCCATACAGATAACCTGTCCGAACATCCCACAACGTGCCTTCCATCATGAACAGCGCATGACTTTCGGTGCCGTGGGCGAAGTAGGTCCCGATTCCTGTGGCATACCACCAGGCGT
>CABVRW010000114.1 GCA_902500785.1 uncultured Nitrospira sp. | reverse complement strand
CATCGTGGACGCGGGTCATGTTCGAGATTTCACGCAGCGTATCGGCTTCGAACCAAAAATCCATGGACTGGAGCAGGAAGGACGGCATGGATCGCACGATCAACAGGCAGGCGACAGCCACCGACAAGGCCAGCAACGCGGCGAATATCCAATCCACCCGATCCACTGCCGCCGGGTGAGGCGGCGGTGTGAGAGCAGATGGCTTCGCACATTCCGAGCAATCTTCCGCAGTTTGTGGCTTGCTATGGACGAGCCCCTGCACTGCAGTCACGTTTCTGACGATCTCCATACTCGCTCGACATCCTCGTCAAAAAATGAGGGTTGACGACGCCTCGTACCTACGCTGCGTCGGAAAGCGGACGATGTCACGGAGAACGGAGTCGAGCCCACCGAAGGACTGAAACCAGGGATGAGACGCGTCGTACGAAGCCCTCATATTGAGCAGAAGGGCCTCGTCTCACGCGCCGCACATGCGCGGCCTCTGGCTGATTGATTACGAGCCTGTTCATTCCTAACAGAGGCCCCAAGCTAGATCAAGCATCGGCGCGTGAAGAATCGTTGATCTCTGATAGTTCCCGCTTCCCGCGTGATCCCAGTGTTGCTTCGCTGCGACACTGCGCCACAATCGAACATGCGTGCGTCTTAGCCGCGATTATTATATGGGGCCGCCGGCCGACCATACTTGGCGATGAGTTGAAAGGGAGACGACGGCCATCGTCTGAACCGGGAAGAGTGAGAACTGGCGTGAGTGGCGTCCCGGCCGGAATCGGCAGGCTATTCAGCGCCGACTCTCGACACACAACGTCCCGCCAACCTTCAACCGGTCGGCGAGACGGCATGACAGGTCGCGATGGCCCGCGAGTAATCAGCGTTGACGATCGTTATGCTTCTTATTGTAGATCCGCTCGCTCTGCACGTTCTCCCGACGCTGAATGCGATTCTGCTCATGGGCGCCCACATGGCCGTCCGCCCCCGCTCGCGCTTCACTACGATTCACCCGGGCTTGGCCCCGTTCGAGTTTCGACACTTCCTTATTCGTGAGCTGACCCGATTGCACACCCTGCTCAACGCGGGTTTGCTGATTGATATTCCGTTGCACATCGGCTTGCATGCGCTGCGACGAGGCCGAATTGGGATTGCCGCTAGCCTCATTGTGTTTCAACCGCTTGATCGCCTCAGACTCTTGATTCTGCGCGCGCTGAATCCGAGCAGACTCCTCCGGCGACAACGTGCCGTCTTTGAGCGCTTTGGATTCCATCCGGTCGATCCGAGCCTCTCCCCGCTCCAGTTTGGCCGCCTCCCGTGTGTTGAGTTCTCCAGACTTCAACCCCTGCTCAATGCGTGTTTCCTGATTGATATCCCGCTGCACCTCAGACCCAACCGACTGGGCCGACACCGGAACCGCAGTCGACATCATCAACATCACCATCAACGCGGTCTTCTGGTAGTCCATGCATCCTCCCTTGAAAAGTGTGCTGTTCGAACAGTTCGTTGCGAGGCTGGTCAGACCAACTAACGCCGGTCGGTACGCTTCGTTGACAGAGAACCTCCGGCGTGTGCCGGCACACGACCTTTCTGGTTGATAAGCGCGTGCGACCACACGAGCAGAAGGACACCAGCAACTGAGTGGGCGAAGCAATTTGCCAGAGTGGGTGATTGCGAAACCCTCCGCGAAGCGTTCAGGACAGCGCAGGAATGAGTCAGAATGCTGCACCGGTAAACGGCCTGTCATCGGAAGCGCGACAAATGGAATAGGGGCGTGCCTACAGCAGCCTGAAAGACCTGTTCGCGACAGGACTGTGCCCACCAAGCAGCCCCCTAGCAGGATGCCAGCGGCATGCTCGACGGCCGAGAAGCGTATCTTCGTCAGGGATTGTAGCCAAACTGCACTGAATGAAGACCACCAGCAGCTCATCGGTTCCATCGACATGGAGGTCGCCGCCGCACATCAACTTCCGCGCCAAAGCTACTGGATGCGCGTCGCCTACTGGAACCAGGGTTACTGCACCGAAGCCCTACAGACAGACCTCGACTAGGGCTTCACCCACCTGTCGCTCCATCGCATCTATGCCCGTATGTTCCTAACAATTCCGCCTCGGCACGTCTTCTCAAGCAAGTGGGGATGACGCACGAAGGCCGCATGCGCGAGCACTACATGCGCTTCGTAGAATGTGTGGATGTGGAGATCTATCGGATGCTACGGCATGAATTCTTACACCATCGCGCGCATAAATGAAGCGATAGTGCGGCATACTAGGATAGTGGGAAGGAGACGGAAAGAGACGCCAGCCACATATGCTGGGCAGGGATTTTGATCATAGTTGTGCGGCAATGACTAACGGCTGGTCTTGCCGCGTCAACCAGGTTGCATGCCGATCGACGCTGTGAGCCAAGACCGTGGCGGTGAACCAGGCCTGTTTTCGATCTTGGCTGACGGCGAAGACGAGGGTGCCCGGTCGTTTCGGAGGTGTGTCGAATGATGGGCCGGGCGCATCAGGCACGCATTGGATCACATAGGGAAGAGCCTGACCTTCTCGGACGAACAGAGACGACGAGTAGAGCTCTGCAGATGTGTCACAAGTAAAGTACCCCTGTTCCCTGGCAAGCTGAATCAATGAGCCAGCGAACGCGCTCAGCTTCTGCAACGTAAGAAAAGACGCTCGCACCGACGGCGTTCCGTGGGACCAACCCTGGACATTAGGAACTGCCGCCGCAAAAAGGATTACCGCAGTCGGCACCAAGGCCCACTTCCAGCCCGCATCGGCTCTCCACAGACAATAACAACCGAACAGTCCGATGCAGCCTGCAACAGTAAACATGAACGCATCAGTGAGGTGCTTCTCGCCCTGGACCGAGTACGCCGACGGATCGCGAGCCTGAACTTCCCACAGGACAGATGCCACCCCCGCCCCAAAGACCACGAGGGAAAGGAGTCCCAACAGCAAAGAAGCACTTCGTCGAACGAGCAGCATAGGCTGCTACCATCCTATCGTATTTAGGGTGGCGCGCCAGGAAATCCGGAGATCGGGCGGAGCGAACAACGTGGCAGCGTTCACAAGAAAGTGACGGCCGAGCAGTCGATCGCGACCCCGCTTTCTAATCACGCACCATGGAGGATTGAGCGTTCTTTTCCTGGAAGAAACGAGGAAGTTTCAGTCTGCATCCATGATGACAAATCTAAGACTCAGCCACTGCGAGACACTTACGGAACGACAAAACCCGCCCCCGCTGGCATGAACTTATCCAACCCCCTCTTTGCAGAATCCCTCTCTCACTGTGGTATCTTGAGGAAGTCACGAGACGGGGGATCAACATGTTT
>CABVRW010000113.1 GCA_902500785.1 uncultured Nitrospira sp. | reverse complement strand
CCTCCGAGAATCCGGACCGCTCCGTGGATTCGCTGCTTTCGCACGGGACCGCCGAAGCTGGTAGCTTACTCTAGCAGTTCAGAGTCGTATCAGGTTCCGCGCACCGACCTTATCGGTCTCGCAGTGGAGGACTCTTCAGTTCCTAAGGCTTCATGGCAAATCCGGGAGTCCGTCGATGATTTGATCTGTTCCAAAATGCCCTGCGATACCAGCAGCTGCTTGAGTTGATCCGGGGTGGGAAGGCTGTCCAGCATGACGGCGGCGCAGACTGCGAGGGTCCGTTCCACCTGATTGTTGAGGATAATTTTAAATTTGGTGTCGGCCAACGGATCTCGTCGATTCGGCGCTGCCTCGACGATATAAGGAGCTGTAAATTCGCCGGCCAGAAATTCACGGATGACGTGAATTTTTCTCTCCGCATAGTCGTCTGCCATTGGTGCTTGTCCTTCTGTTTCCGCGCCGATACTTTATTCGTCGGTGTTCTGTGATTCGTCCTCTACGGGAATCCTACGCCAAACGGCTGGAAGGCGGCAAGACATGCATAGACGATGATTTGTGGATGTGCTCGAGACAAAATCTCTCGAGGCGTGAGACCAGGATGGTCCTATTAGGAAGCGTGGGGCAGTCGTCGTCTATCTCCTATCGCAGTCAGCCAGCTAGCCTCAGCGCGCTCTTTGCAATTGCTGCAGATCTCTCGCATGGATGCCAACGGACCCTCTTCATATCCTTTCAGCGAGCACAGCACTCTGCACTTGGGGCAGATCCAGGATCCATCCGTCAGTCGCATTGAGACCTCCTCGTGTATTTCAGCCTCCGCTACACCCGGTCTCCGACGGGATCCCACTCGTGGTCGCGGTCCACGGCGTCGATCATCCGCTCGAAAATATCGGGGATTGCGCCGGTGACTCGATTCCAATTCGAGATCATCGGCACTCCAAGGGGATCTTCTAAAAATGTCTCGGTGGCGATCTTCATGCCCTTGAGAAAGACTTCGACGGCCATCCGTTCTTCGTGTCGATCGAATTGCAGGCTGTTGATGGCCGCATCATTCTGATACCGGGTGATCGCTTCCTGCGCTGTTTGCAGGTAGGTGGCTCGCAGAGTTTTGAGGATGGCCTCCGACAACACCACGCCTTCGCTCGCGAGGTTGCGAAAGAGCGATTTGGTGATGTCGACGCACATTTTCTGCAGTCCCTGATCGGCATTGTCCGCCGATAACGCCTGGTGCTTGTGTTCGTACGCGTCGGCGATGTCGGCTTGGCAGATCCGCCTGAGTGCGCAGTTGCGATAGATTTCGGAGAGGACCCCTACCTCGAGTCCCCAATCGCCGGGAACCCGGTTGATCCAGGCGAGATCCCGGACCATCGCGAATTCACCCGCCAGGGGATAACGAAAACTGTCCAGAAAGGTCAGCAGCGGATGGGATCCCGCTACCTGTTGGAGGCTGCGGATCAGCGGCGTGAGGTACAACCGTGTGACACGACCGTGGAGACGATCCGTGACCCGGCTGTAGTAGCCTTTACAGAACTCGTATCCGAGATTGGTGTTGACGATCGGGTAGCAGAGTCTCGCGAGATATTCCCGGTTATAGCTCAGAATGTCGCAGTCGTGGAGCGCAATGACGTTGCTTTGTCCGCGCGCGAGGACATAACCGAACGCCATCCAGCAGCCGCGGCCCTTGCCCTGCAGGCCGGTATCAATTTCCGCCTGGGCCAGCAGCTTGAGGATGTCCTGAATGCGGTTCCCGTCGTTATAGACGATTCGGACCCGCTGAGGGAGGACCGAGAAGAACTGTTTGGCCAGGCGAAACTCCAGCGGGGAGGCCCGATCCAGTGAGATCACGATCTCATTGACGTAGCGGATGTCTTTCAACACCTGCACGATGTGCTTGAGCGCAGGGTTTTCAAGTTCCGAATAGAGGGAGGGGAGCACCAGGGCAATCGGATTCGTCGCCGCGTGCCGCTCCAGCTCTTTTTCGAGTTGATCGAGATTGGGTGCGCCTAGACGGTGTAGCACCGTCACGAGTCCGTTCTGATGAAAATCCGACATAGTCCTCCAATACAGAGTTCGAGCGGATGATGAATGGCGTATGAGCGACGATGGTGCCTGGAGATCTCAACGCGACAACGCGGAGGTGTGTTGCTCCGAGCGCAGAATCTGCTGAGGGAGGCCCGCGTCTACTGAGCCGGAGGCATCGCCTTGCTGGTCACGACCGACTTGACGATCTTGGCTCGTTTGACGGATTCCAGAAAACGGTCTGGAGGTTCCGGCTTCGGCAAGTTGACTTCGACGGAGTACCAACCCGACTTCATCGGCCCCTTTTTGATCCCGTTCAGTTCCTGAACCAAATCCTCGATGCTCTTCTCAGTGGTCCCGTCTTCGAAGGCGACCCAAAACATGAAGGCTTGACGGTCGGCTTCGCGATGCCCGTCCGCCACCGTGGTCGGCACGGCGACGTCTTTCGCGGCGTCGTTCTTCGCCAGTATCGTGGCCTTGGGCGCGGAGGCATTGGCTTTGGCCACTTCCAGGGAGGTGAGCGCTAGACGAGCGTGTAACTCCCGATTGCGGCTCTCCAGCAAGGCGACCTGCTTGATCAGGGTTTCGTTGACGGATTTGATCGACTGGAGATCCTGGCGCACCAACTCGCGATCGGCTTCTACCGCACTGACGGCGACACGCATGCCGGTCTGCACTTCCTGCGCGACATCCGTCTTGACCGTCTTGAGGTCTTCCTGCACCGTGACGACTTGCGTGTTGAGTTTCTGTTGGGTCTGGGCGACGGTATCAACGAGCGCATTCAACTGAGCGATCCGGTCCTGTTCAGATCGAGACACCGCCACCGCTGTCGCTTGAGCCTCCACCAGCTGCGCGAGTTGTTGGTGCACACGGTCGATTTGCTCTTGAGCGGAGTGCCGGGCTGCCAGCTCTTCTTCGAGCTGATGCGCCCGATCCTCCGAGCCCATCCAATGCGGAATCCGTTCAGCCAGCAGGGCAACGACGCCCACGGCCAGCACGATTTGCGCGAATGCCGTCGTCATGGTCCAGACGGGGGTTCTGCCGACTGCCGGCGCGGCTGGTCCTGAGGACAGGCCGATCGTCGCGGCGAGGTGAGCCCACCAACCGGGAGCCGCCTCGTAACGCACTCGAAGCGACCCGCCGTCGAAATGGTTCTGAACATGAATGGTGACGCTGCCCTTGCCGATGGGGATACGCAGGCTTTTCTGACCGGCCTCCGGGGCGACACAGCCTCCGATCAGCACACCCGACTCGCTGCGGATTTCGAGGTGTTGAATGCTCCGTTCGCGGGCCGTAAAGGCGAAGGACGGATCGGTTTGGGCGCAGTTCAGCGTACCGACACCTTCATGATTGACCAATACTTGGAAGAAACCCGGACGTTCTTCCGCCGCGCGACGCGGTTGATCATCCAGGGCGTCAAGCAGATGTGCGCGATAGTCGTTGAGCTCTGGTGTTTCCATGG
>CABVRW010000112.1:1591-3802 GCA_902500785.1 uncultured Nitrospira sp. | reverse complement strand
ACAGTATGCGCCGGTCTGGAGGGTAGGGCATGTGGAAGAAAAATTTCTTATTTCGGGCGCATGAGGCGGCTCCGTTGAAAGAGTCGGAAAACGAGCTGTTTCATGATACGGAACCGGCCTTGGACAGCGCCGGGCTGCAGATGGAAAAATTTTTATCTGTGTGGGTGCAGGGAGAAGGCGAGGACGACAGCCCCACTATGTATACGAACCTCTATGTGCGGACCGCGACGCTGGATTTTCGTACGCGCGCCGGTTTTCTCCAACCCTTGCAGGGACGGACGCACCAGATCAAGCAGATGTTGACGCCTGAGCAGAAGGGGTTTTTGCGTGAGTGGTTGTCGAAAGCTTCGCCGCAAGCCTGGGAAGAATCTGATGACCACTTCCGAACCCTCTTCGATTTAGAGTGATCGGTTCACGTCTCCGTATGCGTGGGTGGCTTTCCTCTTGCCTGCTTGGCTGGGCTCTCGTGGGCCTGGTTTCTCTGACACAGATACCGCTCTGGGCCTTCGCTTCGATCGATGTGTACTATGCGCCGGAGGATCAGCCCATCGATCGGGTGGTCGACCTTTATGCCCATGCGACCCGGTATATCTATGTGTCGGTCTATGGGTTGACGGCACCCTCGGTGGTGAAGGCGCTGGTGGCGGCCAAGCATCGGGGCGTGGACGTCCGCGTGATTACCGACCGCGAACGACTGACCGATCCGAAACAACAGCGCGCGGTGCACACGCTGCGATTGGCCGGCGTGCCGATCAGGATCAACCGGCATGACGGCCTGATGCATTTGAAGCAAGCGGTGATCGATGATGTCATCAATACCTCCGGCTCGGCCAACCACACGACGAGCGGCAATCGGTACAATGATGAGCGACTCGATGTCATTACCGATGGTCGGTTGACGGCCAAGGCCCGCGAGAAATTTTTGACCATGTGGAACGATCACGAACGATTTGTTCCCTGGACTCAGTAGCAGGACCAGCACAGGGGCTGCGTAATGATTGAGACAGATGTGGCGATTGTCGGCGCGGGTGGCGGCGGCGCCGTGTTGGCGCTGATGCTCGCGCAACAGGGGGTGCGGTCCCTGGTGCTGGAGCGTGCCGCCGGGCCGCCGCAGGGCTTGCGCGGTGAAATTTTGCAGCCGAACGGGCAACGCGTGCTCGATCGCCTGGGGCTGTTGGACACATTGCCTGCCCACGCGGTGCGGTCCGTTCGTCGATTCAACTTTTGCCGGGCGGGCGGCGAACGGCTCTGCACGGTGGACTACGGCGACCTGCCGGCACCTTACAACCACGCGGTCGTCACCCTGCCCAACGTGGCGCACCATGCCATTCTCGATGCGTTGAACAAGGAAAATCCCGGCGGGTTGTGGTACGACGCGACGATGACCCGCCTCCGGTTCGACGGCGCGCGTGTAATCGGATTGGAGGCGACGCGGCACGGCGAGCCGGTTGAGATCTCCTCACGTCTGGTCGTCGGCGCCGACGGGGCGTTTTCCAAGGTTCGAGAGTCTCTCGGCATCGCCGCGCAGCTCCATCGGTATCCAGAAAGTTATCTCATTGCCATCCTCAAGGCTCCGGAGACCTTTGATGAAGCGCGGTATCTGGTGGGCAGGCGCGAAATCCTGGGCCTGTTTCCCGCCGCCGGGCAACAGGTCTATGCCTTCTATATGATCAAGGCCGGATCCTATGAAGCGGTCAAAGCGCAGGGAATCGAGGCGTTGCGGCGGGCCTGGGTCAGGATCGATCCCGCCATGGAAAGCATGGTGCAGGGCCTGGTCGATTGGAGCCAGACCGGGTACATGCCGACGGGGCGCGTGACCACCGATCGATGGGTGGCGGATGGCGCGTTACTGATCGGCGATGCGGCCCATGCCATGAACCCGCATGCGTCCCAAGGGCGGATGCAGGCCATGGTGGATGCGGTCGTGGTGGCGGATCTCATTCCCGGCTGGCTGAAGAACAATGATCTCTCCGCTGACTCGTTGTGCGCGTTCGAAGTCGCGCGACGGCCGCAGGTGACGATGTTACAGCGGTTGGCGGATGAACAGTGTCGATTCTGGAATACCGGCAATCCGCTGGTGGCCTATTTGCGCAATCGGGTCTTTCGGACCCTCGACCGGAATGCGCGACTGCGCTATCGTGTGCTCTCGACCACGGCCGGATTGCGAAGCCGACCGCCGTTTTCACTATTGGATCGCGTGATGGCCGCCGG
>CABVRW010000112.1:0-1491 GCA_902500785.1 uncultured Nitrospira sp. | reverse complement strand
CAGCAGAGGTGTTTGTGACTCAACCAACTGCGCTCGATATTCCCGCCGAGGTTCAGCAACTCTTGCAGCGGTACGTCAAGGAAACGACGGCGTTGCTTGGCTCTCAGTTGGAAGGCATTCTGCTGTATGGCAGTGCCGTGGGCGGAGAATTCCTGCCCGGCCGCTCGAATGTGAATTTGCTGCTCTTGCTGTCCGGGTATGAGCACGAAGGATTGAAACGGTATGCCAAGGCGCATAAGCGATGGAGCCGGGACCAATTCGTGGTCCCGCTCGTGGTGACGGAAGCCGAACTCACCAGGCCCGGCACCGTCTTCCCGCTCGAATATATGGAAATTCAGGAACAACATCGCGTGCTCTGGGGGCGAGATCCCTTCATCGGTCTCCGCATCGACCGGACGCATTTGGCCTATCAAGTGCAGCAGGGGATCCAGGGGAATCTGGTGCGCCTGCGGCAGCGGTTTATCGAAGGAGGCGGCACGGAGGAAGCGATGGCCATGTTGTTGCCGTTGTCGTTGACCGCCTTGCTGCCCTGCTTGCGAGGCCTGCAGCGGCTTGCCGGACAGCCGGCGCTGTTTCAGTCGGATGCGTTGCTGGCGGGAATGCACGCCCTGACGGGTTTGGATCTCGCCGGGCTAACCGATGTGCTGGAACTCAAACGAGGGATCATTTCCCCCGGCCCGGTGGAGGTGCCACGATTGTTTGAGCGGTATGCCGGGAATCTCGACGCGTTGATCGCGCTGATCCGGCCGGACGGGACGGTGGCGCCACGATGACCAGTCGAACCATCATCAGCATCGGTTGCCTTGTGGGGCTGTGGTGTGCGCTGCTGTTGGTGGCCGCGCCGATTGGGCACGCTCGGGATCCGGTGCCGGCCTATGACCCGCAAG
Source organism: uncultured Nitrospira sp. (assembly GCA_902500785.1). Lineage (GTDB taxonomy): Bacteria > Nitrospirota > Nitrospiria > Nitrospirales > Nitrospiraceae > Nitrospira_A. The sequence goes on along the minus strand of CABVRW010000112.1, from coordinate 604 downwards.
GGTATGTGAGCGACCACGCCGGAGTGATTGATGCGGAGTGGCGGTCGAGAATTCGATCGGTCTGCCAGGATCTCGAGCGCAAAACCGGAGTGGAAATGGTGGTGGTCACCGTGCCCTCGTTGAAGCCCTATGGCTCCGCCAACGACTATGCCGTCGGCCTGTACCAGAAATGGGGGATCGGGTCGGCCCAGAATGAGCATGGGGTGTTGGTGCTGTTGTCCGTGCAGGAGCGCCAGGCGGCCGTCACCATGGGACGGCGGATGTTGCCGGTGATGGGCGGGAACGTGGTGGGGAATGTCGGGCACGAATATCTGGATCCGGCCGTCAAGAACGGCCATTTCGGCGAAGGGCTCTATCGAACCGTGGTGGGGTTGGCGTCGGTCTCGCAGGAGATTCGGGTGTCGACCATGCAAAAGACTCACTTTCGCGGACTCGGGTTCTGGATCACCATCACCACCGCGAGCGGCGCACTCTGGTTTCTCTGGTGGGTCAGCCGCCCGGATCTGCGCCATCCCTTTGGGCGTCTGCGGCGTGGAGAATATTGGGGAAGCGGGCAGGGCGGGTTCGGTGGAAACTTCGGCGGTATGGGCGGAGGGACGAGCGG
>CABVRW010000111.1:1449-3831 GCA_902500785.1 uncultured Nitrospira sp. | reverse complement strand
CTAGTCCGGATTGATGATCGTGGGCGGGTGACGAGGGCGGTCGCTCGTGTCGACCCGGGTATGTTCGACCACCAGGATCATGTTGAGCAGGCTGCTCACGACACTGATGACGAGGGCGCCCCAAAACGAGGCGCCGAATCCGACGACGGTAAAACCTTTGACGAGGGCGGCGGTCAGCTGCAGCAGGAGGGCGTTGATCACCACCATGAACAGGCCGAGCGACACGATGATCAGCGGGAGCGTCAGCAGATAGATCAGCGGGCGAATCAGCATATTCAACACCGTCAGGACGAGTACTGCGGCCAGACCGGCACCGAGACTCTGCGACTCGATGCCGGGCACGATGGTGACGGCAAGAAATACGGCCAGACCCATGACCAACACCCGAATGACAATGGGGCGGAGGCCACCGGAGTCGCCCGTGGGTTGCTGGCTGTGCCGGAGTTGAAAGACGCGCATGGGGTTCTACGGCGTGGTTTTCGGTTTGGAGTCTGAATAGTGGACTTCGGTGGCGACCAGCCCATTGGCATCTTTCTCGGCTTCCACCACCACCCGGTCTCCCACCTGAGGGGGACTCTTCGGTCTACGAAGATTCTTCACTTTGTAGGTGGTTTTGTCCGTGAGCCGTACCGACACCGACTGGCCTTTGGGGGTTTTTATTTCCATGTGAGTCGCATCGATGGCGGTCACCACGCCGAGCACATGCTGCCCGCTGCCGTGAGCCGCCACCCAGGCGGGCGTACAGATAAGGACCAGAGCGACGATCAACAGTCGAAGGAATGTCACGGGGGCGTCCTTTCGTTGACGAATTAATGCTGATGTGAGCCGGCGGCACCGGAGGCGGCCGCATCGTCCCCGCCCAGAAACTGGTCGAACAGGGCTTCTTCTTGCAATTCTTTCTTGGTCTTCGGGTTCAACGCGGCCATTTCCTGCAATTCTTCCTCGGTCAGACTGGGGAGGTGCCGGATGAAATGCACGAGTTGCCAGCTGCCGCTATCCTTCGCGGGATCGCCGGTACCCCAGGCGGGCATGGCGGTGAAGCGAATCCCGTTCTGAATGATAAAGAACAATTCTCCGTCCGACATGGTCTGCGTGTTGCGCAAGCGCAGATCAGGCGCTTTGGGATAGACGTTTCTGCCGATGACGGTGTCCCCGCTGCCGTTGTTGGCATGACAGGACGCGCAATGGTCGGCGAAGTGGGCGAGGGCTTCTTTCATCAGGTCCTGGGTCACGGGCAGCGGATTGCGAAGCTGTCGATTCTCATACGGAATAGCCAGATGTCGGAGTTGCCTGGCGATGAGTATTTCCATGGGGTTCGGTTCGGTCTTGGCGCTAAAGCCTGTGCTGTAGGATTGATAGCCGAACCAACCCAGCACTCCCAGGGTGGCTAGAAAGCCGAGAATCAGCAGTCCGCAGAATTTCTTCATGAGGGATACACCTTCCGGTTCGGACGCCACGTCTTTTTACAATATACAGACTCGATGGAATGAATGCCAATCACCCCGGTTCTGGACCGGTGCTGTTCCACGGGGTTCTACGCAGATGGTGTCGCAGGAGTGGACAGGCGTAGGAGCAGCAGGGCCGTCACCGGCACATACATCAATAGGCCGGTGGTGCCTTGGAGTGTTTCGCCGATCCAGAACGTCATGGCTAGGTTGAACGCCAGCACTCCGTAATAGAGTCCGCCGCCCAGCAGCAGGCGATGTGTGGTTGAAGGGTGGTGGGCCGGCAAGGGGTGCCGGAGCCGCCGATCGAGGAAGAAATAGAGCAAGAGAGAGATCGCGCCGACGACGGCCCAGCCGAGATAGTTGGCCATCGGCACGCCGAAGTGCACGCCGGGGTCGGGATAATAATAGATTTTGCCCAGGAACCACCGGTCTCCTCGCAATGCGACGGGATCGATCACCATATCGATGAAGGCGAAGAACAGCACGGTGAGGGCGAACACCGGCCAGCCGGTCCGGAACGGCACCTCGAACGTGAGGTCAGGAAGCCGCGGCGCGTGGTCGGCCTCGGAGCCGGCCCGGATCGGCAGCAGCAACAACAGGGCCAGGCAATAGCTGGCGAACAGCAGGAAGGAAAATGAGATCGAATCCATGAAGGGAATATCGGAGACGTACAGCTCCTGTCCGACCGTGGAGCCGTTGTAATGGTACCAGCCGAAGGGGATACCGGTGCGCGTCGAAGAAAACTCACAGACGAAGGCGGTGAACCAACTAATCAACCAAAAGCGCCAAGTTCGCGGCCAGCCGATCAACGCAATGGCGGCAACCAGAAACGCGGCGAGGAACGCAAAGACGTAGGGGCGAAACAGAATGGTTTTGAAGAAAAGGAGAAGGAGTTCCATCGGGGGATCAATGGCTGCTCAAAAAGGCAACGTTC
>CABVRW010000111.1:0-1349 GCA_902500785.1 uncultured Nitrospira sp. | reverse complement strand
CACGCCGATGGCGGCCTTTTTCAGGATCCGACTATGCATAGCCATGATCCCGGAACCACCGCACCGCCTTTTCGAGCGCCACCTCGACCGGCGTGTGAGGCAGGCCGAGTTCTCTGATGGCTTTGCTGCAGTCGTAATGCATCTTGTACTTCGCCATCTTCACGCCTTCGAGCGGAATACGCGGCGGCAGGCCGGTCAGATTCGACAGCCACTGATTCGCATAGGCCAAGGGCAGAATAGCGAGGCGCGGCAACTTGATCGTCGGGGCCTTCACGCCCGTGATTCGGCTGAGGATCTGGAACACTTCGTTGAGGAGCAAGTTCGTATTGCCGAGGATGTAGCGCTCGCCCTGCCGTCCCTTCTGCATGGCGAGCAGGTGGCCTTGAGCCACGTCGTCCACGTCGATCAGGTTCATGCCCGTTTCGATATACGCGGGCATTCGGCCCTGCATGAAGTCCACGATGATTTGGCCGGTCGGGGTCGGTTTCACATCCGCTTCGCCGACCGGCGCGCTGGGATTCACGATGACCACCGGCAAGCCTGCTCGCGCGAGTGTGAGCACTTCCTGCTCAGCCAGGTACTTTGAACGTTTATAGTGGCCGGCCATTTGCTCCAGCGACACCGGCGTCTCTTCCGTTCCGAGCCCCCCGCCCGGCGGCAGGCCGATCGCGCCGATGGTGCTGCAATAGACCGTGCGCCCGATGCCGACCTCACGGGCGGTTTCGAGGAGTGTGCGCGTGCCGGTGACATTGATGTCGTAGAAGATGGAGGGATCTTTGGCCCACAGAGCGTAGTGCGCCGCGATATGGTAGAGCTGCTCGCAGCCGGTGAGCGCGCGCCGCAACGACTCGGGGTCGCGTAAGTCTCCATCAACCTGTTCGACGGGGAGGCCGGTCAGATTCTGAAGGTCCGCGCCTTTCCGAGAGAGCACGCGGACCTCGACGCCGGTTTTGACCAGGGCGCGCGCCACGGCCCCGCCGACAAAGCCTGTTGCGCCGGTCACGAGGGCCTTCATGGTGGAGAGCTGATGACCAATGGACGATGGCGTATGGCAGGAAGAGGAGCTGTCAGACTATCAGCCATAAGCTATCCGCTATAGGCTCTTCAATTTTTCCGCGAGGTGATATAGCGTGCCAGCTCACGGAGAGGATCGGCCGTGGTGCCGAACGACGCGAGCCGGTCGTTGGCGCGAGTAACACAATCTTCCGCCAGTTGCCTGGCTCCGTCGACGCCGTAAAACGTCGGATAGGTTTTCTTGCCGCGTTGGGCGTCGGTGTTGGGATTCTTGCCCAGCTCCTCGCGCGTGCCGGTGACGTTCAGCACATCGTCGGCGATTTGAAAGGCCAAGC
>CABVRW010000110.1 GCA_902500785.1 uncultured Nitrospira sp. | reverse complement strand
CGCCTGCTTTGGGAGCAGGATGTCGGAGGTTCAAATCCTCTCGCCCCGACCAAATTTCAACGTGTTTTGTTTTCTGTGTTACACGCTACCACGTTCTGAATCCCCGCCGATCCATTTCCCTTCTCCCTAGCCCGCGCGTTTTACTCTCTGCATTCCAAGGACGATCTGCCCTGAGAGGCTCAGCCTGGTTGTCGCTCGCCGGACACCTGGTCTTTGTTGGCAAGCGTCTCCCTTGAAAGGGCCGATCAGATTGCGAGGTTAGACTCTGTCTTTGAGCAGAGCGGATAAGGGCTTTCCCTAGCTGATAAAACGCTGCATCACTGACCATACTTGTACCCAGTGGCAGATACGCCTCCAGCGGTTCTGCGGAGGCCAGGAGGGGTTGGTAACGCGGAGACCCCGTATGTTTTTTCAACGCATCAAGACTTCGGGCATCGCACACAATGCCTATTTGATCGGCTCGCACGGCCTCGGCGTCCTCGTCGACCCGAGGCGAGATGTCGACGAATACTTTGAAATCGCGCGCATGAATAAACTGGCAATCCGATATGTGCTCGAAACGCACCGCCAGGAAGACTTTGTTCTCGGCTCTGCAGCCATCCGCCAAAGATGCGGCGCAAAAATTGTTTCGGGCAAGCACAAGTATTTCGCCCACAGCGACCTGCGCCTCGAGGATGGAGAGGACCTTGAGGTGGGGGAGCTGGTATTCCGCTTCCTGTATACCCCGGGCCACACGCCCGAAAGCGTCTCATACGCGGTCTATTTCCAGGATAAGCCGGAAAGAGCCTGGGCCGTTTTCACGGGCGACGCCTTGTTTGTCGGTGAAGCGGGTCGGACTGATCTCCCTGATGTCGACAAAACTGCCGAGAACGCGGCGATTCTATTCGACAGCATCCACAACAAGATCAAACCTCTGGGCGATCAGACCCTGCTGTATCCGGCCCACGGAGCTGGCTCGGTCTGCGGGGGAAACATTGCAGACTACGATGAATCCACCCTGGGCTTCGAACGGAGCTACAACCCGGCCTTCACGCAGACCCGGGAAGAATTCATACAACTCAAGCTCAAGGAGCGGATACCCCGCCCGCCGTATTTTCGTTTGATGGAGAAACTCAACCTAAAGGGCGGCCTCGCCCTGAGCCAGAGCCCCGATACGATTCCGAGTCTCCTGCCGAAGGATTTTAAACGCGAATCGACGAAGGGCATTGTCATCGACACGCGGCTCCCCGCGGGCATTCGGGGGCGGCCACATTCCAGGATCCTATAGTATTTGGCTGGACGGGCTGCCGGTGTTTGGCGGCTGGATTGCCGATGACAAGGTTCCCGTGTATCTGGTGCTTGATCGGCCCGATGATCTGAAAAAGGCATGCCTGCACCTCCAACGGATCGGTGTCGATAATATCCGCGGAGTGTTAGCCGGCGGGTTCGAGGGATGGGGTGACGCGGGGCTCGAGTTCTCGATGTCCGGCACCCTGAGCGTGACGTCCGATGCCTTGCAAGGCAAGCGGATGGAAATTCTGGATGTCCGTGAGATCTCCGAATTTGAAGAAGGCCACATACGGGGCTCCCGACATGCCTATGTCGGATTCCTTCCGGAGTTGAGCACCATCGGCAGCCAACTCGACCGGAAACGGCCTCTAGCGGTCACCTGCAGCGTCGGGCACAGGGCGAGTCTGGCCGTCAGCATGCTGCTGCGCATGGGCTTTACGAATGTGTTCAATCTTCTCGGCGGGATGACCGCCTGGAAACAGCTCGACAAACCGGTCGTCACCGGGCCCGATAAAGCCCATACCCTGGACAGGAAGATCCTCGCTCGAAGCATCAGTAATGAGCCGGCTGCCAAAGCCGTGCGGGCAGACACATGAAATCAGCTGGCAGGTATGCAACAGTCTTGAGCATGCTGTGAATGGCAGAGAACCTTTACGTCCAAACGCCGCGATGAGAAACGTCTTGTCGATGAAAAGCTGGTCGCCCTATGTGGTCGGCACAGGCATCGGGATCCTGAGTTGGTTCAGCTTCGTCTCGGCCGACCACCCGATTGGAATTACGACCGCGTTCGAGTACACCAGTGCGCTGGCGGAGAAGGCCGCCGTCCCTGAGGTGGCGGAACCCTACCTTGCGGACCAGGCCGAAAAGAACCGGCGTCCCAAAATCGATTGGGAATGGATGCTGGTGGTCGGGGTATTTCTTGGGGCGTACGCGAGCTCCAAACTGTCGGGAGATCGCGTCCCGGACGAACACGTTCCGCCGCTGTGGCGATGGCGCTTCGGCGACTCAACGGCCATGCGTTATCTCGGAGCCTTCGCCGGCGGTTTCCTCATGATGTTCGGCGCCCGCATTGCCCAGGGCTGCACCAGCGGACATGTGATCAGTGGAACCTTGCAGCTTGCATTGGCAAGCTGGATCTTCGCCCCGACCATCTTCATCGTCGGGATTGCGACGGCCTTCCTCATATACGGCAAGGAGGGTCGCGCCCATGTTTGATGAGCCCAACAAACTTGTGCTCGGCCTGGTCACAGGCATTCTGTTCGGCATTCTGCTGCAGAAGGGGCAGGTCGCAAAATTTCAGAAAATCATCGGCCAATTTCTGCTCACGGACTGGACGGCCCTCAAGATTATGGTCACCGCGATTGCCGTGGGCACTTTTGGTGTGAACCTGTTGATCGCCGGAGGAGAGGCCTCGTTACACATCCAAACAACCGCGTTGGCGAGAGTTCTCATCGGCGGCCTGTTCTTTGGTGTCGGTCTGGTCATCTTCGGCCTGTGCCCGGGCACGAGCGTCGCCGCTTGCGGTGAAGGAAAGCGGGATGCCCTGGTGGGTGTGATCGGAATGCTGTTCGGGGCTGGTACCTATGTCGCCGTGTTTTCCACGTTGGAGCCTATGATGAATTCCATGGCCGACTATGGGAAAGTCACGCTGCCGGAGGTGATTGGCGGGGCGCCTCTGCTCTGGGCGCTCGGGCTTGCGGGAGTATCGGCGGGAGCGCTGGTCGTTCTCGAACGCCTCCATCCGCACGCATTGGACGCATCGAGGGAGAAAGTCGATATCTCCCGCTAGGAGTCAGTCGACGGGGCTCAACCTGTGGTGTTATACCGGCAAATGAGCCGATGGGCTGGTCCCATGGTTTGATGGACCCGATCAAGATATCAATCTTCACTCCCATTCAATATCACGAGGTGCAATAGCTTTGAGTTTTAGTTACACCTCTTTGCCCGAGGCAGCGTTTACCAATAACGACCTCGACAAGGGAGTTAATCTAAGAGATGTTGAATCCGCGGCGCTGTTTGGCCATGAAGCAGCGCATACCTGGCAAAGGAATCGCGGGCGATGGGTAACGCTTCAAGGTTTATACCTGAAGATAACGCCCGGCAACGAATACAAGTATCAAAAGTCTAGTGACCCAGATTTGATGTTGGAAGAGTTCCTAAATGGTACCGTTGAGCAGCAAGGGGCAATGATTCAGAATTACATCAGGAAGTCTCTCGACCCGACCCTTTATGGTAGCGCAGCTCCTTACTCCGGGATTGCGTCCTACCTAAAAACCAGCTGTAATTGCCAGGCGGATTTTGACGGCTACAGCGGTGACGACTGATTGATGATCATCGCTTGAAGCTGATTCTCTTGCTACTATTCGACAAGTGTAGGATCCAACTGGATGGTGGAGATCAAAGTATGCTTGGCCATACTCTTCCAAATGCTCGGCAAGTTATCAAGCTACTGTTCATTGGGTTGCTCGTGTTTGTATCGGTCGCATGTGAACTCACCTGGTATCTCAGCATCGTTGACCTCAAGGACCCACAGCATCCGCTCATGTGTTTCTGACCTTCCCCCCTTTGTTACACCACCGCCAACGAAGTTGACTCCTGTGCCACGTGGGCCCTGCCTTGATAGGTGTTGATGAACTCCATGGGTGTCACATCCCCGATGGTGCTGTGCGTTCGCTCCTCATTGTATTCCCGCCGCCACACCTCGATCACGAGCTGCGCTTCCGGCAACGTCAGAAACCAGTGCTCGTTGAGACACTCATCCCGAAATTTGCCGTTGAAGCTCTCGATAAACGCATTCTGGACCGGTTTGCCCGGCTGAAT
>CABVRW010000109.1 GCA_902500785.1 uncultured Nitrospira sp. | reverse complement strand
GGATGAGGTTATACCTTCCCGAACGTCCGTTCAAAAAACTTCTTGGTCGTAGTCATATGCTCCTCGATATCCGTTTGTAGATGCCTGGCCCCGGCTTGCCAATCTTCGGTGGTATAACCGACGCGGCGGGCGAGGAAGATGAATTCCTCTGAATCGGCCGGCGGGAGTACCAAGTCCTTCGCATTGCCGCGCACCATGCGCAGGCCGTCGATCAACATACGAATGAAGAGGTACGCCTTCCGCAAGTGTTCGCCGTCCTGTCTGGTTACCAGTCCACATGCGACCAATCCCGACAGGGCCTGCATGGTGTTGGACGTCCGTAAACTTTTATGCTGGTGTCCATGCATGACTTGGAGGTACTGGATCGCATACTCAACATCGACAAGCCCCCCGGCGCTGTGTTTCACGTTGACGGTGCCTGGCTCGACGAGCTGTTTCAATTGTTGCCGTCTGAGGTCGAGGGCAATGGCGAGGTCCCAAGGCTCCCCGCTGTAGACATAGCGATCTCTGTGGGCCTCGACCTGTTTTCCCAGCCCGGCGTCTCCGACGACAGCGCGCAGTTTAATCATGGCCTGTCGTTCAAAGGGGGCGGCTAATCCAGTGGGGCTGTAGTAATTGACGATCTCTTCGAGTGGGTTGGTGAGAGACCCCTTGCCGCCATGGGGTCGCAGGCGAATATCCAGGTGGAAGATCCCTTCCTGCTTGGCCTCGATGCCTTGTAGCAGTTCCTGTGCGAGCCGCTCGAAGTATTCGCTGTTCTCGATGCCTTGTTTGCCACTGGTGTGTCCGGTGCCGCCGTAGACAAAGAGCACTTCGATATCGGACGCGTAGCCGAGTTCCCGCCCGCCGAATTTTCCCATTCCGAGCACGGCAAAGGGACAGGGCTTTTTATTGGCCAGGCGGGGAGCTCCGTATTGTCTTTGCAATTTGGCCTGGCAGTCTTGAAGGCTCCGGGCGACGATGACTTCGGCCAGTTCCGTCAAGGCCTCTGAGAAATCGGCGAGGCTGGCCGCATCGGCCATGTGTTTCATATCGATGCGGAAGAGCTCCTGATCCTTGAACCGATTCAACGCCTCCTTGCGCGCCTCTTCGGTGTTCGCTTTGGCCATGACACGGTCGAGTTCCTTGCGGAGTGCCGCGTGGGGCTTGATCAGCGGGGCGTCGCGATAATGCTGTAACAGCGGTAGGAGATTGCCGTGTTGGCGGCGCAAGAAATCTTCCCACAGGAAGTCGCTGGTGCCCAGCAGGCGAGCCAGGATGGGAAAGGTTTTCTTGTCGCTGAGAAAGGCCAGGGCCTGTTTCTGCGCCTTGCCTTTGGCATCCTGAACGGTCAGATCAAGAAACTGATCGAAGGCTTCCAGGGCTTTGGCGGGGTCCGGCGCCCAAGTCAACGCATGCGTAAATTGTTTGATGAGTACCGCCGTGAGGCGCAGATGCTGTTGATCGAGTGGATCGGTGATCTTCTGGCCGTAGCGATTGCGGACGTAGAAGCGATCATGCAGCTTGCCGCCCTCGATCGAGAATTGCGCTTTGGCGATGTAGATGTTGCGCATAGCCAGCGCATTGGCGAAGGCATAGAGAAACGCGGGGGTATCGTCCGATTGAATGTCCATCACGGTGTCGGTGGGGGATTGGCCGTTGTCGAAGGTGATCTGGACGGTGAGGAGCAGCCCGCTGAATGAGCTGCGACGTTGTCCGAGATACTCGACGAGTTGCCGATTAACGGCCTGGCGCGCTTCGTCGAACTGGTTGGCATCCAGCAGCTCGATCATGGCGGTGAGTTCGGCAATGAGCCGTTGGCGATTCTTCGGGCCGAACGCGGCTCCGCGCACCGGTTCTACGCGAAAGACATCGACGATCTTTTTCCGGCTGAGGCCTGGACGGCCTTTCGGGCGGACACGCGCGCCGTCGCCCCAGGAAGTGCGAGCGGCGGGCGGCATGGATTCTTCGACGAAGGTGTAAATCTGGCCTTCTTCAATATTCAGCTCAAAGGCGGAGAGGAGGCCGCAGATTGTGGCGAACTCGGAAAAGTAATCGTAGGCCACGATGGTAATGATGAAGCGGCCGTCTGCGGCCTCGTCGATGGAGACGTCACAGGGGTGGTCCGGGGTGAGGGTGGCGACTTGTGTGACGTGTGAGGCGAGCGTCTTCGGTGGAAAAGCGGAGAAATATTCCGGGTCCATCCTGGTGACGAAATCTTGCAGGATGTCCGCGTCGATGTCCCGACAGAGCGGAGCCAGGGTCGCGAGGATCTGAGCGCGGTCGGCGTTCGCGTGCAGCATGATTCTTGTGGAGTATACCCGAAGGTGGTCTCGTTGTACCGGAAGAATCGCCCCAGTATAATGCGGCGCCATGACCAGACGTTCGCCGAAGAACGGCCCCTCAGCCCCGCCTCCAGATCTCGCTTTCTCGGGGGTCCTTCCTGATCCGGCTCCCTTGCTGGTCGCGTCCGGCCTTGAGCCGGAACAGGTGGTGGGGATTCTGAGCCCCTACGGAGTGGCGCACCCGATCGAGGCGGATACCAACATTCAGAGCATGGCGGGCGATCCGCATACGCGCCGGATCCTGGCCACGATTCTGCCCGCTCTCTTGGCGGAGACCGCGCGCACGGCCGATCCTGATCAAGCGTTGAATCATTGGGAACGCCTCCTTGCCGGGACTGTGAATCGCGCTTCTCTCCTGCAGTATCTGCAAGCTTCCCCGAAGATGTTGGGGTTGCTGTGTACGATTTTCGGCAACAGCGACTCTCTCGCCTTCGCTCTCATTCGCGATCCCATGCTTGTGTATTGGCTGGCGGAAGAGGACGTGTTGACGGCCGCTCCGACCCGGGAGGGGATGGTGGCCGCCCTTCGTCAAAGTCTGGGCTCGCTGAAGGCCATGGAGTTGAAGTTGGATGTGCTGCGACGAGTGCGACGCCGTGAAATGCTGCGGATCGGCGTGCGGGATCTCCTTCATCTGGCCACGGTCGAAGAAACGACCGGCTCATTGTCCGATCTGGCCTCGGTCCTCATCCACGCGGCCTATGAGATAGTCCATCAGAATCTCAAGGCGATCCATGGGACGCCGATGCATCAGCTTGCGAACGGCACGTGGGTGGAGACGGAATTTACCGTCATCGGGATGGGCAAGCTCGGCGCGCATGAGTTGAACTACAGTTCAGACGTGGATCTGATTTATGTCTACGCCTGCGCGGAGGGCGAAACTAGGAAGGGAAAGAGTAGTCGTCCATCCAACACTCACGGCTTGTCGAATGAGGAATATTTCGAGCTCCTGGCGCGGTCGCTGACGAAGGCGCTGGCGGAACAGACCAGGGAAGGCGCGATATTCCGTGTGGACCTGCGGCTTCGCGCCGAAGGCACGGTCGGCCAGCTCGCGCGATCGGTGGAGGCTTACCAAAAATACTATGCGCAGCGCGGGCAGGTGTGGGAACGGCTCGCCCTGTTGAAAGCCTGGCCTATTGCCGGCTCTCCTACGGTCGGTCAGGCATTCGTGCGGATGGTCGAGGGATTTGTGTTTCAGCCTGATCTTGAGCCCCTGTCGAGAGGGCTGGCGCTGGCGATTATTCGCGATGTCCGGTCGGTCAAAGCAATGATTGATGAAAAGATTGCCGGACGGGGACATCAGCATCGAAACGTGAAGTTAGGCACCGGCGGGATTCGGGAGCTCGAATTTCTGGTCCAAACGATTCAGGTGCTGATCGGCAGTGCGGTTCCAGATCTACTCGACCGGAGGACGGTAGGGGCGCTTCAGCGGTTTTTTCAACACCGGTTCGTTGGGCAAGACGATCAGCAGCGGCTGACCGAGGCCTACTGGTTCTTACGCGATGTCGAACACAAGTTGCAGATGATGCATGAATTACAGACACACGCGCTGCCCGATACCAATGAGGAGTTGCAACGCTGTGCGATTCGGATGGGATATCGCGCGGAATCGCGCGAGGCGGCGTTGGCCAAATTTCTATCGGATCGGCAGCGGCACACGGCGATTGTGCATCAGATGTTTCGGTCGCTCTTCTATCATCCGGAAACATCTGCCTTGCTGAACGCGGTGGTGGCTGCGGCGGAAGGCCACTCCCGCCGCAGCGCGTCTCGGCTCGAAAAAG
>CABVRW010000108.1 GCA_902500785.1 uncultured Nitrospira sp. | reverse complement strand
AGACCGTCAGAACATATGTGAATAGAAGACGTGGCATGACTCACTCCTCGGCTTAAGAGCTATCCCAACGGTATCGGTCGAACGGCGAGTCAACTGAATTGCGTCATCAATTGATCGGCAGGCCTGGAAGCAGGAAGAATCGGATCCTAGGCGAAGGGGTAAGACGGCAAAACGTACCTATCAGGGGTTTGTCGTAGGGGGTTGACTGGCATCAGGTGCAGTGGGTTGCTATGCAGAGACTGGTAGGGCCATCGGAAGCCATGAGGTCTGTGGGCCGACTATGAACAGTCGGGAGTAATCGGGCCTCGAGCGGGATGTTTTGGAAGGCGGAGTGGATCAGCGTCCTTCGTGGGCCTGCAATTCTTTGGTTATGACAGCACAGGCGGCGGCATGGGCCTGGGTGAGGTGTGTCAACAGCCCCTCCGCCCGCTCGAGCTGGGCCAGTCGGCCCAGGTTCTCCAGCTCTTTGCAGTGGGTCGCGGTGGCCACGGCGCCGAGCTGCACGCCGCTCGATTTTAGTCGGTGCGCCGCCTGGTGGAGCGTCACCGGATCGTGGCCATGCACGGCCGAGCGAATTTGCTCGACCAGCTGACGAGAATCTTCCAGATACCTGGCCAGCACACGCGTAAGAATGTCGGGGCGTCCAGGACGTTGCAGCGCCTGAATTTCGGCCCATGCGGTTGTATCGATGCCCGCGGTGACGGGTGGGGCCGAGGCGCTCACGGACGGAGTAGCAGGAACGGCTGGGAGGGCTGTCGGCTGGTCTGCATCGGCTTCGGCTGTCTGCCCCGGCGTCAGCCACTGCGTGAGCACGGCCTTCAATTGGGAGAGGGTAAAGGGCTTGGCGAGGTAGTCGTCCATCCCGGCGGCGAGACAGCGCGCGCGATCGCCTTCCATCGCATTGGCCGTGAGGGCAATGATGGGCACATGGCGTCCATCTGCCGCGTCGGTCTCCTGACGGCGAATGGCCGTCGTAGCGGTAAAGCCGTCCATCTCCGGCATCTGACAGTCCATCAGGATGAGATCGAAGGTGGTCCGCGAGGCGGCGTCCAGGGCTTCGCGGCCATTGTCGGCCATCGTGACGGTGCATCCGAGGAGATCAACCATTCCGAGCGTCACTTCGCGATTAATGGGGTTATCCTCGGTCAACAAGATGTGCGCCCGGAGAGGAACCGCCTGAGGCTCGACCGGTGCTTCTTCCGGGGGTGCCGTGAGGGGGATACCGATGCGAATGTGGGTGAGACAGTTTTTTAAGAGCGATTGGCGAATGGGTTTACGCAGCCATGTGTGGAACAGTTTGGTATGAGCTTCTGTCTCTTCGGACAATCGATCCACCGACCTGAGCGCGATGAGTTGAGTAAGCCTGAGTGCTGGATCTTGTATGATGACGTCGGCTAATGCCAAGCCATCCATGCCGGGCATGCGAATATCCACCAATGCCACATGGAACGGTGTTCCCTGCTGAACGGCCGCTCGCAAGAGTGTCAGGGCTGACGCGCCCGAATCCGTCATCGTGACCATTGCTCCCCATCGTCGCAGATGTCCGTCGAGAATCTCCCGATTGGTGGGATGATCATCGACGACGAGAATGTGGGTACCGCTGAGGTCGTGGCTTTCCGAACGCGGCGAAGATGGTTCAGACCCTTTCCCGAGCGTCACCGTAAACCAGAAGGTCGATCCTCCCGCTGGCGAACTGGCGACGCCGACTTCCCCACCCATGAAATGTACCAGTTGCTTAACGATGGCCAGGCCGAGTCCGGTGCCTCCGAATCGGCGGGTGGTGCTCCCGTCAGCTTGTGCGAATGCCTCGAAGAGCCGCTCGAGGGCCGATGGGGCGATGCCGATTCCAGTGTCGCTCACGGTGCATTTGAGGGTGATGGCGGCCGGCGTCTTCGACAAGAGCGTGGCCGCCACGGCCACTTCGCCCTGCGACGTGAATTTAATGGCGTTGCTAATGAGATTGACGAGGATTTGCCGGAGCCGTACAGGATCTCCTCGAACTCGATCAGGAATCTCCGGCGAGATCAGGCACGTCAACTCCAGGTGTTTTCGTGCCGCCGGTTCCGCCAGGAGTTCAACGGCCTCCTCGAACGTGTGGCCGAGGCTGAATTCAATCTGCTCCAGTTCCAGCTTGTTGGCTTCGATTTTGGAGAAGTCGAGAATGTCGTTGATGATGTCGAGCAAGGCGCTCCCTGAGCAATGGACGGTTTGGGCCAGGGATTGCTGCTTGGGCGTGAGGTCCGTCGTCAGCAGCAGCTCTGCCATTCCGAGCACGCCATTCATGGGGGTACGGATTTCATGGCTCATGTTCGCCAGAAATTGACTCTTTGCCACGGTCGCGGCTTCGGCCGTTTCCTTGGCATGCCGGAGCTCAGTCTCCGCGCGTTTTCTGTCCGAGATATCTCTGATGAATCCGCTGAAGGTCGTGCCCGTTGTCAGTCTGAGAGGGGTGATGGCAAGTTCGATCGGGAATTCCGTTCCATCTCGGCGCAGCGCGGTAATCTCGAGACGTGTTCCAATAGCCGCGCCTTTCCCTGTCACCAGATAGTGCTGCAGGCCATGTTCATGGGCCTCACGATACGTCTGGGGAACGATCGTCTCAGAGAGCTTGTGTCCAAGTATGGCCTTTCGTGTCCATCCGAAGATCTGTTCGGCCTGAGGGTTCCAGTCGATAATCCGGCCTCGGTCGTCCATGACGACGACGGCATCTAGCGCGTGATCCACAATGGACCTGGTCCGCTCTTCGCTGTCGCGCAGCTCAAGCATGAGCGGTTCGCTGATCTGGCGGTTAATGAGCCATCCGACAATAAAAATGGTGCCGAGCAAGCCCAGTCCAAATATTCCGAGGAGGTAGGTTCGTTCTTGAAGAACGGATGTAGCCGACTGTTCGGTGCGTCGACGTTGCGCATCGGCGAGTGCAACCAGTTCGAGAATTTCTCGACGATGTTGTTCAAAGTGACTCGTCAGGGGACCAGAAACTAGACTGGTCATGGTTTCAGTATCCCCCCGTTCTGCGGCAGGCAGAAAGTCTCGATTCCATTGCTCATAGAACCGTCGTGCCCACAGACCCGAGGCATGGATCAGTTTGTCACGAAGCGGTCCCGGCGGAAGACGTGTGTGCCATTCGGCTTCTTTCAAGACGAACCCTCGTTGAAGTTGCTGGAATCGTTTGATGAGCACCGGGCGTTGGGAAGGAGGGACCACTAGCAGCTCCAATGTTGCGAGGTAGGATTCGACGATGTAGAGCGGAGGAGGCAGCGTATCGACGACGAGATCCTTGCTGTCGACAATCTGGACATAGAGCGGACCGTGAATTTGTACCGTGGTCACCGTATCGTGCACCGCCAACGTGAACGCGCTTGTGGCCAGGATGGCTACACCGATAAGCAGACCCAGCCGGTGCGTCAAGGATTGCGGCATCGGCTTCATGTCTGATGTGTGTGGTGAGCCCATATGGTTCTACACGCACTGTTAGGCGAACAGATCCTGTCTTGCTCTGTATCGGACGGAGAACAGAGAGGCTTAAACTTTTTCGGGAGGACCGCCTACTGGGCTTCTCGAGATGTGTGAGAAGTCTTCTGGCGGGGAGGGGCTCGATGTCACCGGAAGGTCCGCTCCGGGGCGTCTCTTTGCTTTTATTCGCGAGGGGTTCGGTTCCGCAACTCCACCTCCATGACCTCGCATGCGGCGCGATGAGAAGAGGTTAAGGGTTCAAGAAGAGGCGTCACCGCGTCCAACTTGGATTTCCGAGCCAGACTTTCTAGGTTCGTACAGTGAGCCGCGGTAGCCAATGCGCCCAACTGCGCGCTACTGGATTTCAATCGATGAGCCGCCTCATAGACAACGTGTGGATTACCACTCGCGATCGCTTCCCGAATGTGCTCCACCAGCGTGCGGGAGTCCACCAGATATTGTGCTAAGACGGTGGCGAGGATATCTGGTTGTCCGGGACGTTGAAGAGCCTGAATCGCGTTCCAGGCCGTTCGGTCCAGGGATGGAGGCGTCGGCGCCATTGTGGTTTCAGCGGGCGAGGTGACCAATGAAACGGTCGGAGGTGTTTCTTGAAGCGGCTCCTGAGAAGTAGTCGCGAAAGGTGCGCTCCAGCGGGTGAGCAGGGCACTGAGTTGGGCGAGCGTAAACGGTTTTGCGAGATAG
>CABVRW010000107.1 GCA_902500785.1 uncultured Nitrospira sp. | reverse complement strand
CCAGCGGGTGAGCAGGGCACTGAGTTGGGCGAGCGTAAACGGTTTTGCGAGATAGTCGTCCATTCCGGCGGCGAGACAACGTTCTCGGTCGCCTTCCATCGCGTTGGCGGTGAGGGCCACGATGGTGGTGTGTCGAGGCTCAGCCTGTGCTTCCTGTCGACGAATGAGCGCCGTGGCGGCCAGGCCGTCCATTTCCGGCATGTGACAATCCATAAGGATCAGGTCGAACCGTCTATTCGCGGTCGCCTCGACTGCCTCCTTGCCGTTTTCTGCCATTGTGGTCGTGCATCCGAGCATCTCCAGCATGCTGGAGGCGACCTCGCGGTTGACGGGGTTATCTTCCGCGAGCAGGACGTGGGCGGCGAATGTTCCCGCCTGATCGGGTGGCGGGGCGGACGTCGGAGGGTCTGACGCCGGCGCGCGAAGGCAGAGGCGTGTGAGGCAATCCTTCAGCAAGGACTGGTGGATCGGCTTTCTCAGCCAGGCGCTGAAGAGCGATGGATGGAGGGAGGATTCATCCGGAAGTTGGTCGACGGAGCTGAGCGCGACGAGCACCATGCCGCGAAAACGTGTGTCTTCTCGAATGGCTCGTGCGAGCGTCATGCCGTCCATGCTTGGCATGTGAATATCCAGCACCGCCAGGTGCATTTTGCGTTGAGCGGCACTCTGCTCGGCAAGCAAAGCCAGCGCGTCCTCGCCGGAGGTGGCGGATAGCACCGCCGCTCCCCAGTCGGTCAAGTGGGCCTGGAGGATCTGCCGGTTCGTGGGGTTGTCATCGACGATCAGGATGGAGAGTCCTGCCAGCGGCGTGTCGGTCACCACCGCCGTGGAGGCGGATTGCGAGGGGCGTTCCAAGTTGACTGTGAACCAGAAGGTGGAGCCCAGGCCGGGAACGCTCTCCACCCCGACGTCGCCTCCCATCAGATGGGCGAGCTGTTTGACGATGGCGAGGCCAAGCCCCGTGCCTCCGAACCGCCGCGTGGTGGAGCTGTCGGCCTGGGAAAATGCCTGAAACAGCCGAGCCCGAGCCGTTTCAGCAATGCCCACCCCCGTATCCCGGACGCGGATTTTCAGTGTCAGGCTCGCAGCGCCTTGGGCGGCGAGTTCGAGCGTGACGGCTACGTCGCCGGCTTGGGTGAACTTGATGGCGTTGCCGACAAGATTCAGGAGGATTTGGCGAAGCCGAACAGGATCTCCGATGACGGTGTCCGGGATGTCCGTCGGCACGAAACAGGTCAACTCGATGTGCTTGCGGGTGGCGGTTTCCGCAAACAGGTCGACCGCGTCTTCAATCGTTTGTCTCAGGCCGAACTCGATCTGTTCCAACCTCAATTTGCCGGCTTCGATCTTCGAGAAATCAAGAATCTGATTGATGATGTCCAGGAGGCCAATGCCCGAGCGATGCAGAGTTTCTGTCAGGGAGCGTTGCTTCGGCGTGAGCGGGGTTGTCAGGAGCAACTCCGTCATGCCCAGCACGCCGTTCATCGGTGTGCGAATTTCATGGCTCATATTGGCGAGGAATTGCGATTTGGCGCGATTCGCTTCTTCGGCCTGCTCCTTTGCCAGATGCAATTCGATCGTTCGCTCTCGGACGGCTTCCTCTAACGAGGCGGTGAAGGATTGGAGCCGCTGCGCCTGTGTCGTGAGCAAGGCGGTGGTTGTTTCGACCAGGTCGACCATCTGTTCCAATTCGCCTTTGTAGGACGGGGAGGAGCCGGAGTCCGTGTCATCGGACCCTGCAACGCCGGACGGCTCTTGTTCCGAAGGACGATGCAAGGTGTGGAGGGTATTCTGCAGTTTTCCAGCGGTGTCTCGAAACAGGCCGGACATGCGCCGGATGCCAATTTGACCGACCAAAATGGTGAGGCTCATTAACAGGATGAATAGCAGGAAGAGGCGACGGGCTTCATGGGCGACCTCGTCCTGCATCGCAGCGAGCGAAAACTCGATTCGGATCCAGGCGGCGATTTCCTGTTCGTTTAGGAGCGGGGTGACTACCAGGAGCGTGGGTGTTCCGTCCGCGGTGACATCATGGACGATGGTTTCCGATCTGGTCTCGTGCGCCAGCGTGAGGGCTTGATCCGTGAGTTCTCGACCGATGCGTTGGGGATCCGTGGCTGCGACGATCATGTTGTCGGGGTCGATGATGAGGATGCTCGCGATATCCGAATCAGAGGCATATCGAGTCAGCGCTTCCTGAATGCGGAACAGATTGTCGAGGACGGCGGCCGCCCCCACCATGGCAAATGTTCGGCTGACGGCGAGCGCACGGGTTTGCGCGGCGCGCTCGATGGAATGACGGATTTCAATCAAACGGACGGCGGCGAAGAGGGTCATGCCGATGGTGATCAGGACCGCCATGCCGATGCTGAGACGGAGGCGGAGACTTCCTCGCCACATGAGCCAGGGTCGGCTGAGTCCGTCGTGCCTATTTATTCTTGGCATCAACATGAGGGGGATATTCGATCGTGATGACGGTTTCTCCGTGAGCCGGAATCGTGACTCGTTGTTGGAAGGTTCCCACGGTGTCATGCCAAACCGTCACGACGTGGTCCCCCGGGGGGAGATGCGCGATCTGAAACATGCCCGCGTCGTCCGTCACACTAAAGAACGGGTGCGTGAAGGCGATCACGGTGGCGCGCATAAATTTGTGGGCATCGCATTGGACTCGATAGACGCCTGGTTGCTTGAGTGGTTTGTTTACGGGACGACTCGTGGGGATCATGGCCACGTTGACAAAGGTGCGTGGCCCCATGGAAATGTGCGTGTTATGCATGACGGGGTCCTCGTTGCGGAGCTCCAACTGTTGTCCGACTTCACCGGCGACAATGCGAGGCGAGAAGGCGCAGTGAGTATTGGTCAGCACCAGGGGAGGGTGAGATGACTCGGGCAGGGGACCGGGGGCGTTGTCAACGCTGACGATCGCATCGTGAAGGCCACGGGTCTTCGCGTTCACGGCCAAGTCTCGGATTGTGGTGGTTGTTCCGCAAAACGAGGCGTCACGGGTGACCTCCACCACCTGGTCGGGCGCGGTCGGACCTGCATAAATGATCCGTCCCACCAATGTGCCGGTGGGAGATTCCGCGCCTGCGAGGGTGCCCTCGCTCAGCATCACGCACAGAGTCACGGTCAGTAATGCCCGTTTCATCTACCGCATCTCCTTTTCTCGTTGGGTGCGCCACGTTCACGATGCGTCGAGACTGGTCGTATCATGGTCACGAATCATTTCCCGGGCTGACCCGATAACGATTGGAGGTACCACACCAAATCCCACACAGCCTGCTCCTGCCCTGCAAATTCATCGGCATAGGAAGGCATGGGGGTGCCATCGAGTCCGGTCATAATGCTTCGATAAAGGTCCTGTGGGGTCGCCCCATTCTTGAACGCTGAGGGATCAGTGAGGTTCGTGGCGGTGATCGGGAGCTGGTGGGCGTCCCGGAGATGCCCGGCTTTGGATTCCGGCCCATCACCGGCAGCATTGTCCCCGTGACAAGTCCGACACTCGTATTTCGCATAGAGCGCCCGGCCGTTCCTGATGCCGTCCTCTGAAGGAAAGGGGGGCGGGGAGGGAAGCGCGATGGGTGTGGGTGTTTCCTGTTGGAAGGCAGGGTTCAATGATCGCACATAGGCGATGACCTGCCATCGTTCACGTTCGTTGAGTGATCGATAAGACGGCATGGAGCCAGGAATGCCGTGCGTGATGGTCCTAAACAAGTCCTGGTCCGTGGGCAATTCACCCGAAGGAGTGCTTCGAAATTTGTAACTATCCGCGGTGAAATCGCGAGGGCGGGGGGCAGAGTAGCGACCGATGGACCAACCGGCCGGACCATCGCCCTTCCCCTCGGCTCCATGGCACCAGGCACAGGCTCGCGCATAGATTCGCCGCCCCTCCGCGCGGGTGTCAGGCCCGTCCTTGGGCCGTACGGCCAGCGCGGTCGTCGCACAGAGACCGGTGAGGACAAGGATCGCAACGTATTGGAGTAACTGAGGGCGCATGATTCTCCCGTGGCGTACCGATTTAATATGCGACATCGATTCCCACAAAGAATGCATTTCTCAAGTTTCGAGCCGGGGCATTGCCGTCTTCCGCGCGACGCACATTGAGATCGTGGCGAGCATAGAGAGCCACATTCGAGCGAAGATAGTGTTTGATCTGCATGCCGACGAAACTCTGGGATGCGCGCTGGGTGAGATCTCCCCCTGCATCCATATTGTCGTAGTGTAGTGCTCCCCTGAAATCAAGCCACGTGGGTTACTTGTTGGGCGCGGTATTG
>CABVRW010000106.1 GCA_902500785.1 uncultured Nitrospira sp. | reverse complement strand
ATGAACGAAGAAATCGTGCGAGGAATGGCCAGTCCCGCCCCGACGCCGACGATAAAGGCAAAAGCATACCGCGAGAGCCAGGCCGCTTTGGGCACATACCGAGTGAGCATCAGAGTGCCGATAACGACGGGAATCAGCAGCGACCATTCCCCCTTCTCGAGGATCGGGCGCAGGATCAGAGTCATGACGACCGTGTCATAGGTTTTGACGATCGTATATCCGAGTGAGACGCCGACGTAGAGATGTTCGGCGAGCTTGAACAGCGGATTGTCTTCATAGAGGAACGACAGGATAAACAGGGTGAGTCCCGTCGCGATCCACCCGCCGAGTATGACCTCAAAAGAAAGCTCCATCGTGGCTAGGATCCCATCCGTTCTTGTCGGCGCTGTTGCCGCCGCATCGTGAAGTAGAAAACATTGCAGATCGCGACAAGCACGATGATGGCAAGGTGGGTGGCCGACTGAGCATCCATTCCGGCGACGGCCTTACCTTTTTGGCCGATGAGGGTTTCATACTCTGCCGCCCCGCGCAGGCCGCCGATCAAGCCGTTGATTTGGCCGCTCCGCAATAACGGATAGAGCCCTGGCGCCATCACACCGGTACAGCCGCCGCCAAGTTCGAACTTATACTTGTCCTTGCCGAAGACGTACCAGGCCTCGACTCCGGGATTCCCTGCGCCCAGGCTGACGGCATACGTGACATCGCGCAGGTTCTGCACCCCGGCCAATACCGGCAGGCCCTTGGTCGCCTTGCCCCCATAGTCGGCCGGGAACGCGGTGTAGAGATCCTGTCCCATGTTCAGGATGACGGCGCTGCCTCCGGGGCTCCAGCCCAGAAACACATAGTCCTTGCCGTTCTCCTTGCCTGCCTCCTTCGCGGTTTGAGATACAATCGAATCCGCCAATCCGGTTCCGGATACCCACAGGGTCATGGCGATGACGCGCACGTTTTTGTTGAACGCATGGCGGAGAATCGCGATGGCCTGGGGATAGAGCTCAGGTTTCGAGGCTGGGTCGAAATCCAAGGAGAGCAGAAAGACGGACCCTTCAGGCAAGTTGTCGATGTAGTCGAAGACGCCTCGCACTTCCGACGAAATTCTGATGGGCAGGCCCACCGGGAATAACAGGGGGAACAGCGTGCAGAGCCCGATCACCAGAAAGATGATCCGCCGGTCGATTCGTAACATGCGTTCAGCGAACGTCACGTTATTCCCTCGTGAAACGTCACGGGTAACCGGTCAGCCGATACGGCGTCGAGGGGTTGGCAGGCGCCGGTTCCCTCTCCTCTTTCACGTCTCACGTGCTATTCCTTGCCTCCGCCCAGGTACGAGCGTTCGACACCGAAAATGATCTTGAACGACAGCGCCACGGCGCCCAAGCTGACACCAATCAGGATGGCGCGCCGGACGGACGCATTCAGCACATTCAGAATCCAACTCGAGAGATCGCCGCTGATCGGCAGCAAATATTCACCGAGCGGAACCCGGCCCATCATGACGATCACCGCCGCGATCAATAACACGGCGGCTTCCCGGCTGCGGGCGCGAAACGATCGGTACGCCGCGGATGCGATGAAGAACGCCAGGATGGCGAACATGGTGCCTTGCAATGGGACGAGGGTATAGGAATAGACCCAGCCGAACGAGGTCATCGCGCCGTCGATGCTTTCTTTCCCGCCGTTCCAAAGCCCGACTACGATGGTGCCGAGCATTCCGGCATAGAGCATCAGGCTGTACCCCCACCCGGCTTCCTTGCGGCGAATTTTCGCGGCATGGACATGGAACAGGCTGGTAATGCCCAAGACGAGCGCGAAGCCGCCGATGATCTGCAGCCATTTGGTGACGGTGGTGAGCAGTTGCTCGGAGGCCGGATGGGGCACGTAGTATTGCCCAGCCATCACCAATCCGGTCACCATCGTAATGAGCAGCGGCAATTGCCGACGAAGAGCAATCATTTGAGATCCTTGAAGAGGTCGAGGAGAAGTTGCGGCCAAGTCGCGCCCGTGACGACCATGATCGTCGCCAGCAACGTCCCGATTCCGATGACGCCCAGGATGAAGGCTTTGCCGAGGTCTTGTCCCCGCAGCGTGCCGACTTGGATCGGCTCTTTCGACAAATAGGCACTGGCGGCGTAGAGTTCTTCGCCGATCAGGGTGTAATCACAGGTGGTGACGAAGAACGGGAGTTGATGGTCGGAGTCGGTCCCTGCGATTTGAATGGCTCCGGTACTCGCGCCGGTTTCGGTCAGCAAGAGCGATTCCGCGAAGTATGAGCCCATGAAAAAGTTCGCCGCGGGTTTCCGCCGGAGCATGATGCCGTCCACCGCCGCGGTGTAGCTGAATTGGTCGCTGGTGATGAAAAAATTCGCGTCGTCTTTGAACAGATCCGGTTTGCCTGCTTCCAAATAGGCTTGTTTGGTAATCTCCTGACAGACCGCCATCGTGATGGGTTCGCGGTGAGGCACCAGTAGTTCCGTTTCGTAAGATGCGGCCTTCTTGGCCACGCGGCCCAAGATGATCGCCGCGGCAATCGTCGCCGGATCGTTCATATCGTGCGCCCCGGTCATGTAGAGCACCGGCTTACCCAACTCGGTGGCGCGGCCGATCGCTTCATCGACGGCATCAAGACCCGGAATACGTCGGAGAAAGATTTCTTTGCGCTTTGCAAGATTGATCGCATAAAACACCACCGCCCCGAACAGCAGTGCCAGCACCAGATTGTTCAGTTGATTCCAATTCATCCAGTTCGGTTCGGGTGACGCCACGACCGGTTGGGCGATCGATCGCTCCTGCCCGTTCACGGCCGCCACGGTCACGGCGTACGCGTGCCCGGGCTTCAACTCGATGCCCTTACCGTTCTTGATGAAATACACGTGGTCGCCTGGCGGGCCTGGGCTTGTCCACCAGGCGGCCTTCGCCTCGCGGACAAAATGGCTGTTCGCAGGAAATTCTGCGAGGACTTTCCACCCCGTCTGGTCGGGAGGCGGCGCTCCTTCGTGAAACAAGACTTGGTATGTCCCGGCCGCGCGATCGGATGCGGAGGATGCCCAGGTCGCCGTGAGGCTGCCTCCGCCGTCGCTGGGGGTATCGAAGACGTGAAGCTGTTGAGGCGGAGCAAGGGAGGTCTGCGCCCAGAGGATCTGGGGCATCAGAGCCAACAACACGGCGATGAGGGGCACAATGCGCAACAGAGACGGCACGTGGTTCAGGCTCCTTCGATGACTTCGATGTTGGTGCGGGGGACCACGGTGGTGGTGCCGTCCGGGAACCGCACTTCGAGGACTCGGACTTCGCTCTCGGTCGGAATCGCCCTGAGGTCCGGGGGCAAGCCGGATACAGCCCCGATCTTGCCGAACAGTGGATCGCGAATGATTCGTACCGGATCACCGAGCTGAATCCCCTCGCGTTCGACAGGGTCTGGTCTGGCGCCGGCGGAGCCGGATGACTGAGGAATAATGATTTCCGGTCGGATCACGCCGGCGCGGATTTGTGTTGCGCCGGAAATAGAAGCCGTCTGGCCTGCGTGGGCGGACAGCAATGAGAAGGTCTTGGGCGCCATCGGGATCGTCCCGAATCCTTCCGTCAGGATCAATGTAAAGCCCACCTGCTCGCTGCCGGTAATGGCCACGCCAAGATCATAGCCGAGGAGCGCTCGCAGATCCTTGTCGTGAATGCCGCCGACGACCAAGCCGACCACCCCGATTTCCTTTGCCCGTGCCAGTGTCGCGGCAGACAGAAAGGCGCCTCCAACCACGATTTTCCCCTTCATGGATGGGGTCAGGGTGTCGGGAAGCAACGGCTCGCTCGGCGCCGTCACACCCATGACGAGCTCGCCGCCGACTTCACCGCCGATGCCGAAAATACCTTGCACCAAGCTACAGACCGACTGGACCGTGACCCCCTGTTCGGCATGGATTTCGACGATGGTGCCGTCGATGTAGGCGCGCAGTTCGACCACCTTCGGAGGCTCTCGGAGGAGAATTTGGCCGGTGATGGTGGAAATAGATTCCACTCTGCCGGTGACCGGGGAGCGGATTTCGGTCTTGAACCATTTGATGAAGGGTTTGTTTTCGGCCAGCACGTCGTCTTTTTGAACGAAGTCTGTTTCCTTTTTGACGAGGTAGTCTTTGATCTCGTCCGGTGCAATTCCTAGTTGGTTGGCGAGGTTCATGGGAATGACCTTGCCGGGCAATTCCGCGCGCGCGACGACCGTATCGGCATGCACCACGTCCCCTACTGACACCAGGACTTCTCCTGGCAACGGCAAGATTCGTCTGCGCCGAACGGTGGTCCGTTCGGTGACGGTTAAGCCTGGTGTATACGAATGCGCCATAGTCGGTTGTTGAACAGCCCTTGCAGCTCCGTT
>CABVRW010000105.1 GCA_902500785.1 uncultured Nitrospira sp. | reverse complement strand
AACATCCGCGTATGCACGCTGGAGGACTGCTCGACGGTCATCGTACTGAACACCATGATGCCGTTCGCGCCGTATTGCTGAGACAGCTCCGCGATGGCCGCGACGTCCGGAATGATCGAACGAACCGCGGTGAGAGTTCGCACCGGCACGATGATCACCGGCAACCCCGTGGACACCACCTGCACAGGAAATCGCGTCTCCGCGATCAAGGCTTTGGTGATTCCCAGCGAGCGGGCAATCGCGAACAGCGCCTCCGGCTCGTCGATGACATCCAGGAATTGCGGGCTCGGCTGCGCCATAACCACGCGCTCGATCACGCCGTTGCACATATGGATGTCGACCGGAAACAGGCCGAGATTACATTCCTGCAACACCCGCGTGACCGGTTCCCGAAGCGCAAGACGGTCCAACGTACCTAGCACAAAAAACGCCCCGATCACCGGATGCCCGGCAAAGGGAATCTCCTGCGTCGGGGTAAAGATACGCATCTTCACGACGGCCGCGTTGTCGGTCGGAGGAAAGACGAACACGGTTTCGGAGAGATTCATCTCGCGGGCGATCTGCTGCAGCTCGACGTCGGTCAGCCCATCCGCATCGGGAAACACCGCAACCGGATTGCCGCCGAACGGTTGATCGGTAAACACGTCGGCTTGATAAAACTGCAATCTGCGCGGTCCCGGCATAGACTCCTCAAGGCATGTGCTGACGGCATGTTGCCCCGAGCCGGTTTTTTTTGCAAGTGGGCGACAGGGCAGAGCCGCTCAACAGACGGAAATTTTCAAAGGTCATTTCTCAATGCGCATCTCAATGCGCAACCGAACCGTTCGCATGGCGGGCGACTACCTTTCACGCCTCCTGATTCACTCCCACAGGATGGTCAAATCGGCATCGATCAAGGCGGCAGGGAGCGTGACGACTGAAGAGGTACAGACCAAACGCTGCTCGACCCGTTCGCCAATCAGATACTCTTCGTGAACGGATAAGATCACCCCCTTCGGGGCGCCCTCATACTTTTTTAACCACGCAGGGAGGCATGCGAGCAAGAACGCCGCAGTGGCAATGCCCGTCTCGATGTGCCGAGGTGGGCGGGTGAGAATGCAGGTGATTTCAGTACCCTGCTAGACCGGCCTTGGCATGGCCTCATAGGAAGGCCTCAAGGGATGCTTGAGGTATTGCTCGACGTATGTCTGCAGCGAGCCGTTGCGATACAGCTGTTGGTTGGCTAATCGCGTATCGATCTTATGCAGCACTTTCACCCGCACACCGGTCTTCTTGGCGAACTGTTCCAACGTGACCCCGGTGATGTCGGTATACGGTCCCCGCCCAGACTGCATGATGCACTTGGGAACATGGACCGCCTTTTCCTTCGTTAGGCGCCGGGCAATGTCGTCGAAGGTCAGGAGCACCGTGCAGTCCGAGTCGCCGCTCAGCAGCGCATTCGGCACATACAGAAACCGAGCGCGGTTTTTCCTGAACATGGTTAGGATCTTGTGGACGCTGCCCGCCATGACGACCGTGTCTTTCTTCTCCAGTTCCAACGAATCGAACAGACTGACGATACGCCGTCGACTCAAGAAAGCGGTGGTGTAGGCCTCCGTGTGGATGGTCTGCAAATTGGGGAGTCCCAAATCATAGAGGCGCGTCGCCTCCTCCGGAAGGAATTTCCGTCCCTGGCGCATCAGGGCAGCCGTCTCCTCCTTCAGGCCCCGTACCGGCGTGAGCGTCCCCATCCAGAGCACGCACTGTTGATTGATGGCCGAGATCGTCGCCGCGTCTTTCGACATGGTGTCTTGGTCGAACGCATAGAAGTTCGCCGACGACACGGCCGGTCCGTCCAACACCTTCATGAGATGTTTCACAGAGGGCGCGTGCGGCATCAGCCGCTGCCGGTAGTGACTCAGCGTGATGACCGACAGCTCGAAGTTGATCCGGCCCGGGTACCGAGCCACCAATTGGTGGATCTTGGGCACATGCACGAATCCCACGGTAAAGAATTGGAGGTTCTTGTCCGTCTCGCGGAGAAAATCTTCGATCCATTCCATCGCCTTGGGATGCAGAAAAAGATCGGTCCACTCCATGAACTCGTTGCCGCCCAGGCACCAGAACTGCGTGGGATCGGTGGGTTTCCGATTGATGTAGTTGAGGATGAATGTCCAATCTTCGTCGGTGGTCTTCGGCGGATCGAGCGTTTCGCGGTAGGAGTGGTCGAGTTCATAGCAGAACTCGCATTTAACCGGGCAATCCCGGCCAAGGCTGATGGGAATCTTCCCCGCGTCCATTTCTCTGATGAGAACTTGTCGATAGTCGGTGCGATCCTTGAAGATCGGGGTGGGCTGAAAAATCGGGAGCGCAACGGCCATGGTGGAACAGCCTGCCTGTTGCCGCGAGGGGCAACGCCTGTTAGATTGACCGCATCATCGTCGATTTGCCGGACTCCGTTACATGACTGAGGTACTCCTCACCAAAGCCCTGGAACTCTTCACGCTCACCCCGCCCTATACTCGCGACCAATTGGACGCGAAACGCGAGCAACTCCTGCACACCTGGACCCCCCGCCGGTTCGCCAACCTGACAAACAACCCCAAGAAATACATGCAGGCCTACAAGAAAGCCGAGGAGATGACTCGCTTCATCGAATCCTCGTACGTTCTACTCTTGGCCGTAATTGTTCCTCAGGAACCGACGAGCTGATCACCAACCGTCATCCGACCAAAACAGGAGGCGTACCCTCAGGGGTACGTAGAGGAGGTTGACGAGCCGAGAACGCCGTAAGATGGCGTTTTCAGCATCCTGCTAGCCGACGCCGTGGGAGACAACGCGACTCATCCCCTCTTTCCCCTCATCCCCTTCACCGATGGCCATGGGCCAGGTCACGAGACCGGAGACACCCTCAGCCGTCGTCGCGCCGTCCTTCGTCGCCGCATAGATCTGCGGCAGCCTGTTCGTGCCAAACTTGGAAATATAGAGGAAGACGTGCTCGCGGCTGTTCACCCGCACCGCCCAGGGCTGGAAATCGTTCTTATAAAACTCTTCGCAGAGCTGCATGGCATCCAAGCAGGAAATGCCCACCGGCTCGTTCAGCGTGTAGTAATAATCCAGCGGCAGATCGTATTCTTCCTGCTTGTGGATCGTGATACCGAATTTATCCGGATTGCGCACCATCGGCGTATGCCGGTAGGCCACGAAGTAAAATAACTCCACAGAGTGAATCACCGGCTGGTTCTCGATGACGAACTGCCGCGTCTCCAGCGCCTCGTCACGTGTCTCGCCGGGGAAGCCGTAAAACGCCATTACGTGATTCCAGATGCCCGCCTTCGCGGCCTGGTGGAGATTGTTCTGAATCACGCTCTTCTTCGCGTGCTTGTCCATGAGATTCAGCACCCGCTCGTTCGCCGACTCCATCCCATAGTAGAGGGTGCAGCAGCCGGCCTTGGCTGCGAGGTCCCAGATGGCCTGGTCTTGCAGTGTTTCTTCGAAACGGATCAGCGTCGTCCACTTGATGCCCACGTTCCGGTCCACCAGCAACTGCGACACTTTCTTGAACAGCGCAGGTGGATAGGATTCATCCGAGAAGAGGAAGTGCCGGCATTGATACTTATCGCGGAGCGCCGTCACCTGCTCCACCACATGCTGCGCCGTCATGCCGCGGTATTGATCGAAGTATCCCTGTCCATGATCGCAAAACGTGCAGCGGCCCCAGTAGCAACCACGCGTCGCGAGATAGGGAATGATTCGCTCAGGGACGAAGTAGTGATCCAGCGGCAAGCCGTCGAAATCAGGCAGCGGCAACACCGCCGTCTTCTCCGTATAAACTTCCTTACTCTGCCGCAGCGCGCCGGACTCGTAATACATGAGGTTCGGCACCGACTCCATCGCGCGCTGGCCGTTCACCGCCTCGATGTACCAGAGCAGCGCATGCTCCCCCTCATATAAAATGGCCGCGTCGAACACCTCGGTGAAGAAACGCTCGTGCTTCGCCCATTCTTCCTGCAGACGCGTGACGACGTTGCCGCCGACCACCACCTGAATGTGCGGAAAACTTTCCTTGATCATTTTGCAGAACGTGAGACCGGCCATCAACTGCATCTGCGTGCCGATGGAGATACCGATCACCGTCGGCTTCTCCTTGCTCACGCTGGGCAAGACGAGCTGATTGCAAATATCGCGGTAGACATTCACTTGCTCGTCATCGAGGCAGGCAAAGACTTCTTTCGAAACGCCCGGACGATAGCCCAGATTGCTCTCCATCGGGTAGAACACCAGCGAGGCCGGGTAGTAGGCGGCGGAGATGTACTGCATCGCTTCGCGAAACGTGTTCAGCGCCCGCTCCAGCTTTTCGGCTTCGTAGAACCGTTCGCCGCGCACGATGAGCTTGGCATCTTCCGCCCGCTCCGCCAAGTCGAACACGTCCACCGCATAGGCCTGCTCCAGCACGGATTTCTGACCGGCGTCCTGCTCCGTGAGCGTCCCCACCTTCTCCTTGTCCTGCAGCGGTTTCAACTGCATGCCCAAGCGAGCCTTCACCCAGATCAAAAACTCCATGGTGAAGAAGTGGTCATACATCTCGATGTT
>CABVRW010000104.1 GCA_902500785.1 uncultured Nitrospira sp. | reverse complement strand
GCGTGTACCCGCTCGGCCCAAGTCCGGGGACCGCACCGAAATTGAGCTTCGGCCCGGTTGCGATGATCAAGTAGTCATAGGGGACCTCCCCTTTCGAGGTGATGACGCGATTCTGTTCCGCCTCGATACGGTCCGCCGTCGCATGGAGATACTCCACACCTTTTTTCTCCAGTACCGGTCCGAGCGCGAAGCTGATGTCCTTTCTGGTTCGCCACCCGACCGCGACCCATGGATTCGAGGGCACAAAATGAAACGAGTCCACATTCGAAATGACCGTCACCTTATGTTTCTTTGCCAGCAATTCACGGGCTTCATAGGCTGCCGGCAAGCCGCCGATCGACGCACCGATGATGACCACCCTTGCCATGATCCACCTCCCCGTCTAAATAGAGCGCTGCCGTCTCTTCCTTGCCGTGCGATCCTCGTCTTCCGGCCAAACCGAATCCTGCCCGAGGCAACCCAACTGCACACTCTGCACACTTCGTTCCTTCGTGTAGTTGTTAAGAGCCACACAAGGCCGGTTTGGATTCACACAGAGACAGACGACTACGCGGTTCCATCATCGAGCGCGAGGAGGGCGAAGAGTACAATCATGGCAGTCGACGTGTATCAACCCGACACATCGACAGATCTCAGGCATCCCTTAGGAGATTTGTCGGGTTGACATTGTTTGCCTGGGGCCGGTAGTCATAGAGGTATTGTTGTACTGAGGAGGTCTCATGTTGCTCCGACGAATGTGTGCCGGCAAAGGCCTTCTCATCGCGCTTGTCGTAGGATTTATAGCCGTGGAGTCTATTGTGGCGGCTGGTTTTCTCAGCCTGCTGCACTTCAAGAGCTCCAACCATTGGGCTACGAAGAGCGAGCAGGTGTTGCTTGAACTGGAACGCATGATGGGCACCATGGCGGGGGCCGAGACCAGTCAACGGGGCTACCTCATCACAGGAGCCGATGACTATCTTACCCCCTATCGCGAGGCCGTCGACACCCTTGACAGCCGGATCCGGCGCATCGGAAGTTTGACCAGGGACAATGGCATCCAGCAGGACCGGGTGGCCTACCTGGCCACACAGATCGAGCAGCGATCCGAAGAACTGGACCAGGCCATCGTGACACGTCGCGTCAAGGGGCTTCCCTTTGCCAAGTCGGTCGTGACCGTCAATCAACAGAACCGGACGATGGATACCATTCAGGATATCACCGCGCAGATCCGGGAAGAGGAAACTCGGATCTTGGCGCGCCACCGTTCCGACTCCGACGCGTGGGCCTTTACGACAGGCTCGTTCGCCGCCGTGTTCTTCCTGCTGAACGCAGTCGTGTTCACCTTGTGCGGCGTCATGATGAAAATGGCCCTGACAAGTCAGGAGCAGGCCGAACGTCTGCTCCACGCATTGCCGCGTTCCTCCTCCCAGGCAACCCTCTAGCAGTATTCCAGCCAGGCCACCCGTCACCGGTCCTACCGCCAGAATCGATCCCTTTCGTCGGCATACAGCTCACCGCCATCTTTTTTGTAATTTGCGCAGGGCTAGGTACGGGCCAGGACCACGGCCAGCAACAAGACCAACAGCGCCACCAACAACGACATGCGAGGCAGGAGCACCGAGTAGCGGAGCAGCGCACGATCCCCTGTCGTCCTGTCTGCCTCGGCCTTTCCCAACGTCTGTCGCACCCGCGGCCCGACGACGAGATCGTGGAGCAGGGTCAGGGTAAACAGAGCGGTCACCATCCCGATCTTCGCCGCGAAAATCGTCGGCCAGTGCCACGGTTCAGTGAGGGGAATCGATCGACCCGCGGCCAGCATCAGCCCGGTTCCGACCAGGAGCCCCATCGCTCCCCACACCACGGATCTGAATCGATACGCAACCGTGCGAAAGAGTGCGGCATGGTGAGCAAACTGCCCGTCACGCTTCAGGACGGGCACCAACACCACGGACAAGAACACCATCCCTCCGATCCACACCACAGCCGCCAAGAGATGCATCCAAACCAGGGCAAACACAAGACCTTCCTTTCTTCGGCATGAATCAACAAACCATGTCGAGAAGAGTGCGGAGGCGCAAGAATCTACCTTATAGGTGGGCCGACCGATACGGATTCTGGCACCGGGCGAGTTCCCCCAGCAGAGCGGGCAGATCCGTCGAGGAACAACTGCTTGGAAGAACCTGCGTGCTATTCATGCAGGCCCGACTTCGGGAATAGTACAGGCATGAGGCGCCGCCACGCCGGTCGGACCTCACGGCACCGACCGGGTGGCAACGTCGTGCTCCATTGCCTACTGTCGCGATTACGATCTTGGAACAGGCGACCTCTCGTACCGTCTCAATGTTCCGCTAGAACGCAATCCCGACATAGGGCCCGACTTGAAAATAACTATTGGACGTGTTGGTCATGTTGGCCGTCAGGTGATAGCGGGCGTCCATGCCCAATTTGAAGGCCTTCCAGACCTGATACTCGAATCCGGCGCCGAACTGCACCCCCACATCTAAATATTGCGTCTGGTTGGAGGGGGGACTGATGACATGGATATCCAACCCTACCGGAATAAGCCAGGGCCGAAAGGCGCTGCCTTCCATGAACTTCAACTTTGGCGCGATATCGATCGTGACCATCGTCAATTGTTGCAGCGACGGTGTGGTCGAGGTGACCTGCAGGCCTGCCGGCGGAGTCGTGCCGACGCCGATGTTCCCGGTGTTGGTCACGACTTTGGAGGAGATCCGATTGAATTGCAGACCGATCTCGCCCAGCGCCCAAGTCCCATTCATCATGCCCCACGCGTTCCTGGACATCGCCAGATCCAACCAGGCGCCGACATACCAGCCGTTTTGGCTGTTGTTCAGACCGGCGCCGAGCGGATCCCTGGCGTCGGTGAACAGCGCATTGGATCGATCGCTGTCTAGCCGCATGAACCCGCCCTTGAACGCAATCATATTGCCGATCTCCTCAGCGGAAGCCGGCCGCGCACCAGAGACACCGAGCACCGCGACGATCGCAACCGTCGCACATACCACTCCACCGATCCCACGTCTCATCCGTTTCTGCATCATGCCTCCCTCCTTGGGCTGTGGTTACAGGAAAGTCCTCATGACTTTCCCGTCGGCTTGCTGCGTAGCGCTCGCCGGCCCGAGGCATCAGCATGGTCAAGAATCGACGCATGTTCGACAACTACTGTCCGTTCGGCCCCGCTTAAGACACGGGGCTCGCGGCTCCCTCATTCACATCTTGCGCACAACGGAACCCCATCCAGTTGAGCTTGGTCTTCGGGTCGGTTCCGTTCCGCATCGCCGCCCGCATTGTGGTCGTGCTATCCATCCATCCGCCGCCGCGGAACGCTTTCTGCGTACCGGTCTTCGGCCCTTTCGGATTCCGATCCGGCGCGGTCTTGTAATAATCCTGGTCGT
The DNA here is from genome assembly GCA_902500785.1 of uncultured Nitrospira sp. Taxonomy (GTDB): domain Bacteria; phylum Nitrospirota; class Nitrospiria; order Nitrospirales; family Nitrospiraceae; genus Nitrospira_A. The sequence goes on along the minus strand of CABVRW010000104.1, from coordinate 1,203 downwards.
ACCAATCGGAGACCCATTCGGCCACGTTCCCGAGAGTTTGATAGAGGCCGTAGGGGCTTACGGCATTGTCGTACTTGTCGACGGAAATGATCGGCGGATAGAGCAGCAGCCGTTCGGGACGATCCCGCACCGGCCCCGACAAGCCGGTTCTGCCGAAGTTGGCTCTGGTCGGACCGGCATATTCGCTCCCCCATGGGAACCGCCGCCCATCGACCCCTCGCGCGGCCTTCTCCCACTCCGCCTCCGTCGGCAACCGCTTGCCCCCCCACCGACAATAGGCATCCGCGTCGTACCAGCTCACGTGCATGATAGGGTGATGCGCCATCGTCTCCTGAAAATTTCCTCCGTCATACCGCCAATCCAGTTGCGGCAACCGGTTGGTGGCCAACACAAACTTGAGGTAGGCCAGCGCCGTCACCTCGTACTTGCCGATCTCGAAGGCATCCAGATACACGCGACGCTGCGGAATCTCACTTCGATAGGCCACTCGATCCGTCTTCTTATCGCTGCCCATCACGAACTCTCCGGCCGGAATCAACACCATCTCGTCTGTGGTGCTCCACTTCGCGACCCGCTCTTGCGCGAGGTGCTTGCCTGCTTCGGTCCACTCCACGACGATATCCTGGGTATCCAACGCCTGCACGGCCGGCACCAGAGCACCTAGTGCCGATCCGATCAGCAGCGCCTGTCCGACTCGCATGAATCTACCTGCCAGACCTGAACGTTGCCTGTTCACCCCCAGCCTCCTCATCCTGCTCGACTTCGACGCTCAGCGATCGGCCTTTTGCAGAAGTTCCGGACCGACGGCTGAGAGTTGCCGGCTATCGTCTCCTGATGCGGCACAACGAAACCCGATCAAATAACTCCAGTGATCCAAGCCGCCGGAGTTACGCCCGGCGGAGCGGGCCACTTCGGGATCTTCGTTCCACGAACCTCCGCGGAATACTTTGTCCTGTCCCGACGCGGGGCCGAGCGGATTCCGGTTGTGTGCGCGCCGGTAATATTCCGGATCGAACCAATCGGAGACCCACTCGCTCACATTGCCCGCAAGCTGATAGACCCCGTAGGGACTCACACCGTTCTCGTATCGATCCACATTTGCGAGCGGCGGGTACTTCGCTCCGCGCTTGGAGCCGGAATGGGCGATATTGCTTTTGATCCATCCCGCAGGCTCGTTGCCCCAGGGAAACATCCGGCCATCTT
>CABVRW010000103.1 GCA_902500785.1 uncultured Nitrospira sp. | reverse complement strand
GATCGCCCGTGCCTTCGACGACGGCGCGCACGCCGCTGTTCCGCACCGCGAACCGCTCCCCTGCCATGCCATAGAAGTACGCTTCACCTTGAGTCCCGCCGTAGAGCGAGGTGTTCCCGACCAGGATCGTTTCTTCCGGCGTATAGAGCGCGTTCTTCGGAGGATAGACGATAATCTTCCCGCCCGACAATCCCTTGCCGGTATAGTCGTTCGACTCGCCTTCGAGGATCAACGTAATGCCGCGCGAGAGGAACGCGCCGAACGATTGGCCGGCCGACCCGCTGAACTTGATCGTGATCGTATCCGCAGGCAACCCCTCCAATCCGTACTTCTTGGCGATCTTGCTGGACAACATCGTGCCCACGGTACGGTTGAGGTTCCTGATCGGCAGGTCGAGCGTCACCTTCTCGCCCCGCTCAATCGCCGCCTGACATTGCTCGATCAGCTTCCGATCGAGAATATCGGCTATGCCATGGTCTTGCTTCTGCACACAGTAGCGCGGAATCTCCGGGCCGACTTCAGGCATCTTGAGCAACGGCGTCAGATCCAGCCCCTTCGCTTTCCAATGGTCGACGGCCTTTTGAATCTTCAGTTTGTCCACGCGTCCGACCATCTCATCGATGGTACGGAATCCGAGCTTCGCCATGATCTGCCGCAACTCTTCGGCGATGAAGAAGAAGAAATTGACGACATGGTCCGGCTGCCCGGTGAACTTCTTGCGCAATACGGGATCCTGCGTCGCGATTCCGACAGGACAGGTATTGAGGTGGCACTTCCGCATCATGATGCAGCCTTCGACGATGAGCGGCGCGGTGGCAAACCCATATTCTTCCGCGCCCAGAAGCGCGGCAATCGCGACGTCACGTCCGGTCTTCATCTGACCGTCGGTTTCGACCCGGATGCGGCCCCGCAAGTCGTTGAGCACGAGTGTCTGATGCGTTTCCGCCAATCCCAGCTCCCAAGGAACCCCGGCATACTTGATAGACGACAAGGGAGAGGCACCGGTTCCGCCTGAATCACCGCTGATCAGCACCTTGTCCGCATGGGCCTTTGCCACGCCCGCCGCGACGGTGCCGACGCCGACTTCCGAGACCAGCTTGACCGAGACGGCCGCCTCGGAGTTGGCGTTCTTCAAGTCAAAGATCAACTGTGCCAAATCCTCAATCGAATAAATGTCATGGTGCGGTGGAGGCGAAATAAGCTGCACGCCAGGCGTGGCGTACCGGAGCCGCGCGATGTTCTCATCCACCTTGTGGCCAGGCAGCTGACCGCCTTCACCTGGCTTCGCTCCCTGGGCCATCTTGATCTGCAGTTCCTTGGCGTTCACGAGGTAATGGCTCGTGACACCGAACCGTGCGGAGGCCACCTGCTTGATGTAACTGTTTCTCGAGTCACCGTTCGGAAGCGGCTGGAACCGTTCGGGATCTTCGCCCCCCTCACCGGTGTTGCTCTTCGCGCCCAACCGATTCATGGCGATGGCCAGCGTTTCGTGGGCTTCTTTGCTGATTGATCCGAACGACATGGCGCCGGTGGTGAATCGTTTGACGATGGCCTGAGCGGGCTCCACTTCCTCCAGCGGAATCGCTTCGGGTAAAAACTTGAAGTCGAGCAGACCGCGCAGGTTCGACCGTCGCTTGCTCTCATCGTTCACCAGTTGGGAGAACTCGGCGAAGGTTTTTGGATCATTGCTCTTCGTCGCATGCTGAAGCTTATAGATCGTGTCCGGGTTCCAGTTGTGGTGCTCGCCCTGAATGCGATAGTGAATCTCGCCGCCGAAATCCAGCTGCCGGATCGGCGCCGGCTCGTAGGCCACGCGATGGCGCCGCAGCGATTCTTCGCCGATCTCACGGATACTGATCCCTTCCAGTCGCGACGGAGTACCGGTGAAGTAGCGGTCGATCAATTCATGGTTGAGGCCGATCGCCTCAAAAATCTGCGCCCCGCAATAGGACTGCACCGTGGAAATTCCCATCTTGGAAAAGATCTTGAGCAGGCCTTTGTTAATGGCCTTGATGAACTTGCCTTCCGCCGTCGACGCATCGAGTCCTTCGGGAAAATAGCCGTCACGCTCCATATCCACCAGCGACTCGAACAGCAGGTAGGGGTTTACCGTTCCGGCCCCGAAACCGATCAGGCAGGCAAAGTGATGGACATCCCGCGGCTCACCGGTTTCGATCGTCAGCCCCACCTCGGTTCTCGTGCATTCGCGAACCAAGTGATGGTGCACCGCCGCCACGCCAAGCAGGCTGGGGATCGGCGCGTAGTGTTCATTCACCCCGCGGTCGCTGAGAATCAGAAACTTATACCCCTCGCGAATCGCCTGCGAGGCTTGCTTGCACAGATCGTCCACCGCCGCGCCCAGGCCTTCCGGCCCTTCGGCCACACGGAACAACATCTTGAGCGTCTTGCTCTTGAAATTCGGATCGTTGATCTCGCGGATCTTCTGCAAATCGGCATTCGTCAGAATCGGCTGTTTCACCCGGATGCGCCGGCAGGATTCCGGATGCTCATCCATGAGATTTGGCTTCGGGCCGATACTGGTCGTCAGCGACATCACGAGTTCTTCGCGAATCGGATCAATCGGCGGATTCGTCACCTGGGCGAAGAGTTGCTTGAAGTATTTGAACAGGAGCTGCGGCCGCTCGGACAGCACCGCCAGCGGCGTATCCGTGCCCATGGAGGAAATGGCTTCCTGCCCTTCCACCACCATAGGGGTGATGACCATCTTCAGCTCTTCCACGGTGTAGCCGAACGCCTGCTGACGCTGCCGGATCGTAGGATGATCAGGCTGGGGCACGTTCATCGGGTCCGGCAACTCATCGAGCGATATTCGATATTGCGCCACCCAGGAGCGGTAGGGTTTGCGCTGGACGATATCGGCTTTCACTTCCTCATCGTCGATGATCCGGCCTTGTTCGGTATCCACCAAGAACATCCGTCCCGGCATCAAGCGACCCTTCTGACGAATCCGCTGCGGGTCCATCGGCAACACCCCGGCTTCCGATGCCAGCACGACCAACCCGTCGGTCGTCACTTGATAGCGGCAGGGACGCAGGCCGTTCCGGTCCAATGTGGCGCCGATCAGCTTGCCGTCGGTGAAACAAACGGCCGCCGGTCCATCCCAGGGTTCCTGCATGGCCGCGTGATACTCGTAGAATCCGCGACGATCAAGATCCATCTGCGGATTGGCCACCCACGGTTCGGGTATCAACATCATCATGGCGTGCGGCAGCGATCGGCCGCCGAGCACCAGGAATTCCAGCGCATTATCCAAACAAGCCGAATCGCTCTGATCCTCGGATACGATCGGAAACAATTTCTGCATGTCTTCCCCGAACAACTCGGTATTCAACCGGCCTTGCCGCGCGCGCATCCAATTGACATTGCCCTTCAGCGTGTTGATCTCGCCGTTGTGACAGATGTAGCGATAGGGATGGGCCAGCGGCCAGGTGGGAAACGTATTCGTGCTGAAGCGCGCATGCACGAGGGCGAGTGCGCTCGTGAGATTGCTGTCGGAGAGGTCCTGATAGTATTGCGGAATCTGATGCGGGAGCAGCAGCCCTTTATAGACGATCGTATTGCTGGAGAGGCTCGAGATATAGAAGTATTCCCGTCCTTCGATCGCGGACTCACGGATGGCCCGCTCGACACACTTTCGAATGACGTATAAGCGTCGCTCGAACTCTTCGTCGGTGAAAATCCCTCGCGCAATAAACACCTGCCGCATGAACGGTTCGGTGGTGCGCGCCAAGGGGCCGATCGCGTCGCTCTTAACCGGCACATCACGCCAGCCGAGGAGCTTGGCGCCTTCGGCCTTGATCACACGGGTAAAGACGGTCTCGCATTGCTTTCGGGCATCGGCATCGGGCGGCAGAAACAGCATGCCCACGCCGTACTCTCCCGCGCCGGGCAACTTGATCCCGATGTCCTTGGTGACGCGCTTGAAGAACTCATGCGGGACTTGAAGTAAAATGCCCACGCCATCACCGGTGCAAGGATCGCAGCCTTGCGCCCCGCGATGCGCCAGGTTTTCCAAGACCTGTAGCCCCTGCTGCACGATCAGATGCGACTTTTGTCCCTTGATGTCGACGACAAACCCGACCCCGCACGAGTCTTTCTCGTGCTGAGGATCGTATAACCCTTGTTTGGGAGGCAACCCTGGTATTTTCATGGCACGTATTCTCGTCTAGCAGGCAGGCAATGACCTGGGGCACAGACTCCCCTCACGGGGACGTTGAAGCTGTCGAACAACCACGGTGACTGCTACCATTCATTCGTGGAAATAAACGAGGAGTCACCTTACTGGATGGGATCGGAAACTGTCAAGAGAACGACGAGGCGATCGAAGCGACAAACGGGCTGACTGGAGCTTGACTTAGTGGAGTTTCCTGCCCTACTATCCGCCCCATGTCGAACGGACCGATCACCCTCACGCTCCACAGCATGGCCGATGTGTGGGATGTGTATCGCGAAGAGCTGGAGGGGGTCGAAGAACAGATCCGGAAAAATCTCGACTCCAGCGTGGCCCTCGTCAACACCGTGGCCGCCCACATTTTGAACAGCGGCGGCAAACGCGTCCGGCCGCTGTTCGTCCTCCTCAGTGCTCACCTCTGCGGATACGCCGGGCAAGACCATCAAGCACTCGGCAGCCTGGTTGAATTCA
>CABVRW010000102.1 GCA_902500785.1 uncultured Nitrospira sp. | reverse complement strand
CTTCGACCCCTTCGCTATACTTCCGCGATATGAGTATTCGTAAAGCTGCCGGTGAGTGGGAGCCCATGTTGCTGGGGATCGAGCCCCGGAACTGCAAGGTGTGTCAACAGGGCCTCTACCGCGATAAGACGATGTTGCGAGGCGGCTGGTCGCGTTGTGCCGTGTGCGACGAGTTCGTGCACTATAGTTGCCTTGCCAGCGGGAGGATCAGCTTCCTCAAGCAGCGCCCGCGCATCTGCAAAACCTGCCGAACCGCCGAGGAACAGGCGAAGCACAGCGCTCCGTCGCCCACCAGTCAACCCGCGCCAGTCGGGTCATGACCGTCTTACTCGATCCGCAGCAACGATCAGCCAGGCCTTCCTGGCATGTGTTCTTTTCCGTCACCCTTCGGTATGCGCTGGCGCCCCTGCTGTGTGTCTTCAGCGGCTTCTTTACGGCCAATTTCATTGTGAGCGGGCACTACACGTGGCCTCGAACGAGTCGAGTCTTCGTGCTGACCCTCACGCTGCTGATCCTTGGGTATGAGTTTATTTACAAAGATCACACCGTTCGATCGACCTCGCCCGATCGGGCATTCAACGCCGTGTTGTATTCCTGTATGATTCCCTACGCCCTCGGTATCCTCATGATGCTGGGGTTGGCAAAGCTGTAGCAGGGTGTTGAAACCGTCCGTCCGCGTTGTGCTTGCACCACAAGGCGCCGTCTCGCGGGGCAGTCTTTGTACATCCAGGCCGTCATCCGCTAACCCCGGACCCCGTCGCCTGGTCTGATTCTCCAATAGGTGTCTATGGGACAGCGATTTCAAAGCGGCGCCTTCGTGCAACAGTGTTTCGCCGTCCATCCCTTGTGCCTGTCGCTGAAGCGGATCGACGAGGCGGGGCGGCTGGTCGTCGCCTGCACGTCCTGTCGCATGATGCATCATATGGCGGCTGACCGGGTGATCGCACGGGTGGCAGCGGTGCCGCTTGACGGAGATACGACGAGCGCCAAGGCGATCCCGCCGGCGAAGGAACTATTGGAGGCCTGCCTGCAGGCACATCCCGTCTCCGTCACCATTCGAGAATTGGATGTGATTCGCGACAGCGTGGGCCTGCGGTGCGCCGAATGCCGGCGGATATTCGATCTGCAGGTGTCGGTCTTTGAATCTCACCAGAAGTCCTAACCGGCGTCGTGACGCGTCGGTTCTGAATCGTCACTCATCAGAACACATGGCCAATCGCGATTAACGGATGACTGATACCTCCTGCATGGTTCCCTCCTCCCCTGCTCGTTCCCTGACGCCTGCCGAGCTCGCGCTGGTCGCGGACGGTGAACTGTTTCGCGCCAAGGAACGCATCATCCTCAAGGTGCAGGAGCTGCTCACTGACCTTCAGTCCGGGTTGCAGGAGGATCTGAGCCGGAGCGCGCTGCTATTGCCCTCCGAATTTGATTCGGCCAAACGGCAGGTTGTGAAGGGGGAACGGCTTGAACAATGCCCCTATCAATACCTGGATTATCCGAAACATTTCCTCGGGGACGACAAGTTTACCTTCCGCTCGATGTGCTGGTGGGGCCACCATCTGGTCTTCGCGTTGATCGTGGAGGGAGGGCAGGTCAAGCAGTACAAGAAGAACTTTTTCGATCGATTTCACCAGTTGGCCGGTCAAGGGCTGGAACTGTCCCTGGCTCCCACGTTCTGGGAATGGAAGCGGGGAGAAGGCTACACCCTGCCGATCACGCATGACCGGAAGGCTCAATTGGCTGCGGTCCTGTCGGGGCGGGCCTGGTTCAAGATCGCCCGGTTCGTGCCGCTGGATTCACCGGCCATGCGGGAGGGCCGCCTGGCGGAGGTGGGCCGTGAGACCTTCCGAAGCCTCTTGCCGCTGCTGACCCAGTGAGCGGCAGGACGGCTGGTGCGTGCCGGTGTTTGTCTCTATCGGTCATCGGTGATCAGCCATCAGCTCCAACCCGCCCCTCCGATGCCCTTTCTCGTTTGTCATCCGACCGCGACTTGGGTAGACTGGGCCCGTCTTCGTGGGAGCCCACTTACTGACAGGGAGGCATGTGTGATTGCACAGGGATGTCGCATTGTAAGTCAGGTCTGTGTCGCGGGAGGGTTGGCGCTGCTTTTAGGTTGCGCCGGTACCGGAGAAATGGTGTCGCTCAATGTGCAGCCCCATCAACCGTTCGTGCAGAGCGGACAGCCGGAGCCGTTGAAGATCGTCATTGAACCGTTTGAAGATCTCCGCGCGGACAAATCGAAACTTGGCCAGCGCACCCATTTGGGCGGCGGGGTCACGAACTTCACTGTCAGCGGAGGAGTGCCGGGTGTGACGATCGCCGAGGCCTTGGCGGAAGCGCTGCGCTGGCGAGGATGGAACCGTCGCGGGTGGGATGCGCGGGTCGTACAGTCGGGTGTCGAAATCTCAGGCGCGGACATCGTGATCGGCGGGGAAATCCGGGAGTTCGCGGCCAACGCCAAAAGCCGTGTCTTTAATACCAAACTGACCGGCGAGAGCCGCTTGGTCATCAAGGCGAAGAACCTTGCGGACGACAGCAGCACGGTGCGGAATATTCAAGGCGAACAGACTAAACTCGTCTTCTGGTTCACCAGCGAGGATCTCGAGACATTGATGTCCGGCCTGTTGCAAGACGGGCTGGATCGCTTTGTCGCCGATACGAAAATCGACGGCCGCGTGCTGAAGTCAGCGAAGTGACGCGGTCTGGTTTCGACCGTCGCGCAGGGAGTGCGGAGGGCTGTTGTGCGTGAACGGCGGTGGGAGACCCTGGACCGACTGACGTTTCGAGAGGTCCTGGCGGTCGGCGAGCGGCTCGGGGCCTTGGGGCTGAAGCCGGCGCATCCCGCCAAGGACGTGATTTGCTACGTGGAGGATTGGGCGGTCGACTCCCCGGACGCGTTCGATCAGCTTGATCACTGGGCCACGGAAGACGTCACACTCCTGCATATCCGCGAGGCCTGGCAGGGAGATTTTTTCCTGCTCGCGGGCGGCTACCATACGGTCTATCAACGGTACCAGGATGTCGGCACCTACTGCTCCATCAGCCATCCCTGGCGGACCAAACCCGGGCTGCGGTTTCATCACCCCACCGGCATGTTCTGGCTGGGCTTTCGGCATAACCATGCCTTTATCCGCGTGCGCCTGCATACCCAGGAGGTGGTGACGCCTGGGGAGACGCGCGAGGACGCGCGGCGGGCGGAGTGGGTCGATGAGCGGCGAGCGATCTTTCTCGATGCCATCGGCATGTTGGACCTGCCGGTTGAAACATCGGTGGATAAGGGGAGCCTGGTGTTGGCGCCGGCGGATCCGGCGACTCCGTTTTTTTGTTCCTGGCCGGATGCGTTCGGCCCCTGTCAGTTCGAGTACAACTCCCTAGATGCGTATGAGTTTCTCGTGCCGGCAAGCCGCTTGGCTGCGACTTTCGCGCCGCAGATGGCCGGCGTGCGCGCCTATCTCACGGGGTTTTCGGAACAGGCGCTGGACGCCTTCGCCGACGTGCAGCCTGGGGCCCGTGCGGTGTACCGCTGTTCCGTGCATTGCGCCCTGGGAGAATTGCCGGAAGTGCTCGCCACGATCGAGCCGCAGGGGCGCCTGTATAGCACCCTCTGCGAGTTCCAGACTCAGGAGTTGATGCCGGAGGGAGAGGACGCCTCGGCCATCATCGGGATTGTCGGCACCGCCGGAGGTTTTCAATTGGAGGCACGCTTGAATCGGGCTCCGTTGCCCGAGGACCATATGGCCGGGTGGCTGGAGCGGCTACTTGGCTATCCCGTCACCTATGCGCCGCTGCCTCCCTTCGTCTAGCGCCAGCGGACGGACGACGTTCACCATGCCAGAAATCCTGTTTCGCGTCCCGCGTCCGATTCCTCTCTTCGTTTGACAATCGCGCGCTTCTCCTGAAATCTAGCCCATGGTCTCGATGCAGCGGTTTCAATCGGTGTTGGGGAAACCCTATCTGCCGCCGCTCTTTTTCTTCAGTGGGGTGACGTACGATACGGTGATGCTGACCCGCATCGACCGGCTGCAGGATAATCTGTTGTTGCTGCTCTATCTCGCGCTGCTCGGCTTTCTCATTGTCCTGACGGGTCGGTTGGGAACGAATGAGGCGACGGTCGAGGATCTCCCGCCGGATGCGCCGTCGCTCGTGAAATGGGTGGTTCAGGCCAAGCCCTACGCGCCGATGGCCATTCAATTCTTGCTGGGCGGCCTGTTCAGCGCCTACGCGATTTTCTATTCCAAGAGCGCCTCATTTACCGGAACCGCGGTCTTCTTCTGCCTGCTGGTCGGATTCCTTGTCGCCAACGAATTTCTGCGCGACCGGCTCTCGAACGTGCAGTTATTGGTCGGCCTGTACGCCATGGTCTGTTTCGGGTTCTTTACGTTTTTTCTCCCCGTCATGACCGGCTGGATGAATCAGACGGTCTTCCTCGCCGGAGCCGGCCTTACGGTGCTGGTCGTCCTGCGCGTCGTTCATTTGATCTATTGGCGGAACCCGGCCCGCACCCATCGCGAGGCTGTGCTGGCCGGTGCGCCGGCGATGGCGCTGATCGGCCTGTTGGTGGGCTTCTATTTTATGAATTGGATTCCGCCCGTGCCGTTGTCATTGAAGTTCGGCGGGATATACCACGAGGTGAAACGATCGGGCGACCGCTTCGAACTGGTATTTGAGAAGGACTGGTATGAGTTCTGGAAGCGGGCCGACAGCATCTTCCCCGTCAACGAGCCGGTCTATTGCTTTACCGCCGTCTTCGCCCCGGTGTCGCTGAATACGACCGTCTATCACCATTGGTACTATCGTCGAGACCACAGTCAGGCGTTCGGGCCTGCCGATCGAATTCCCCTGAAGATCTCGGGGGGGCGTGAAGGTGGGTATCGCGCCTATACGTTCAAACAGGGGCTGGATTCCGGAGACTGGCGGGTGGATGTGGAGACCGAAGACGGTCGCGTGATCGGGCGGGTCGCGGT
>CABVRW010000101.1 GCA_902500785.1 uncultured Nitrospira sp. | reverse complement strand
CCTTCACCCAGATCAAAAACTCCATGGTGAAGAAGTGGTCATACATCTCGATGTTGATGTCGCGCTGCACGACCTGGTGTCCGGCTTCTCGCAACACGGCGGTCAACGAAGGCAACGCGAGATAGGGCGCCGTCGGCACCCACTCGGGCGGGAACAGCAGCATGACCTTGGAGGTCTTCCGATCCTCTTTTTTGATCGGAGACAGACCATCGATCTGAACGAGACCTGAGGCAGACATTACATCTTCCCCGCAAGCGACGGCGGAACCGTGGCAACTCTCGCCGATCGGAACTGCAGATCAGGCAGCTTCTGCAATCCGAAGCGCGCGATGTAAAGAAAGATGTATTCGCGGATGAACAGCCGCAGATCCCAGCCGGGATGGTGGTTCCGCTCAAATTCTTCGAACACCCGTTCCGCCTCCTCGATGCTCAACCCCTGCTTCACGGTGAAGTAATAATCGAGCGCCAAGTCCCACTCAGGGTTCTTGTAGGCGGTCACGCCGAACTTTTCCGGATGTTTCGCCACCGGGTTGTGCCGGCCGAGGTCGAACGTACCAAACCCCAGCGAATGCACATAATCCTTGTTCTGCTCCAGAAACTCCACCGACGACCAGGCTTCCTGCCGTGTCTCGCCGGGAAAGCCGAAGAAGCCCATGCAGTGGTTCCAGATGCCGGCCTCCGCCGTGTACTTCAGATGCTTCGTCATGATCTCCGTCGTCGTCGCCTTGTCCATCAGCTTCAGCACGCGCTCGTTTCCCGACTCGTAGCCGAAGTGGAGATACTTGCAGCCCGAATCCTTCGCATCCTGCCAGACTTGATCTTCCAGCAGGCTCTTCTCGAACCGCATGTGCGTTGTCCAGGCAATGCCCATCTTGCTGTCGATCAGCCCGCGCGTCAGCTTGCGGAAGAGGGCCGGCGGGTACGACTCGTCGGTGAAATGGAAATGCGTCGTCCCATACTTGTCGCGGAGATATTGCACCTCGGCCAGAATATCCTGGATCTTCTTCGTCCGGTAGCCCGCCGTGTAGCCCTCGCCGTGGTCGCAGAATTCGCAGCGGCCCCAGTAGCAGCCGCGTGTCGCCAGGTAGGGTAAGATCTTCGTCGGCACGAAATACTTCCCCAGCGGCAGGCCGTCAAAATCCGGCGGCGGCAGCGCGGCCATATCTTCCGCATAACTCGTCTCCGAGGTATGGATCCCGGTCTCGTCCTTATAGATCGTGTTCGGCACCTCGGCCAGGCTCCGCTTCGCCCCCACCGTCGACACCAGCTGCACAAACGCCGTCTCCCCTTCATAGACCACGGCGCTGTCGAAATACTGAAACAGCGGCGACTCCGGCAGCACATCGCGCAGGCGCGTGACCGTATTCCCGCCGATGGTCACATGGATGTTAGGAAAGTGCTGCTTGATGAGGGCACAGAAGGTCATGGAGGAGAACATCTGCTGCTGCAAGACGATCGAGATGCCGACCACATCCGGCTGTTCCGCTTCGATCGCCGGCTTCACCAGCTGCTCGAACACGTCGCGGTAGATATTCACCTGGGTGTCGTTCACCGCATCCATCACATCGGTCGAGACGAACACTTTATAGGACAGATCCGTCTCCATCGGCGGCATGCAGATCCGCGCCGGAGCGTAGACCATAGAAATGACGGATGTGACCTCACGAAATACATGAATAGCCCACTCTAACTGATCGATTTCGTAGAAGACTTCCCCGCGAATGATCGCCTTGGCCTTTTCCGCCTTCTTGGCCAGGTCGTCGATCCGCTGGCGCGTCAGGTCGCAGAGCGTGAGCTGGAGATCCTGCTCCCATTCTTCAAGTTCGCGTTTCTTGGCCAGCTTGCGCAACCGGTCGAGTTGCTGCGGCACCCGGCGCAGAACCTTCTTTAAAAAGTCCTCGCTGAAGTACCAGTCCCACATTTCGAGATTGATGTCTTTTTGAATGACCGTATGGCCGGCCTGACGGAGGACGGCGGTAAGGGACGGCAGGCTCAGATAGGGTTCGGACGGAAACCAATCGGGCGGGAAGATCAACATGACCTTCATCTTCCGGCCGCTGGTCGCTTCCGAGGTTTGTCGATGGAGGAGGATCAGTTCCTTGGAGGCCCGTTCACCCTTCGTATATTCGATGCGCATGAAGGTGGCTCCTGTATCGGTCCGGCACTCCGAAACTGTCAGAATGCCAAGGGGTTAGCTTGGAGTTTTGACATTGTACGAGGGGGAAAGATGGAGATGCAAGAGTGGGAGGGAAGGAACGGGGCGAGGGTTAGCGAATCAATTTGTCATACTCTGCATGAGTCCCGATCCAGAACCAGACGATGCCGTCCGGTGCTTCAACGCCAACCGCTCGATACTGGAGTCCAGCACGCGCAGACCAAAACCGGCCTACTTGCTAGAAATGTAACGATGGGTGCTTGGGATTAGCTTTCAGCAGTTCAAATGCTCGGTCGGCTTGTTCACGGATCGGAGCAGGGAGGGCGTTGTAGCAGGCCCAAAACTCTGGTGAAGTGTGGTGAATCAAAGCGGCTTCGACTGGCCGGAGGTGTGCGCACGAAGGGCTTTTTCAGCGAGGGCATCAAGCTTACCGGCCTTCACATCAGCCTCGAACTGACTATCCCATGCCTCCGCATCAAAGGCCGCATACCATCGGCGAAAGGCGGCAAGTTCGTCGGGAGAGAGTTTCTCAATCTGTTCTTCAATCGCTTCCACTTTGCTCACTGCATCACCTAATTTCGCTAGGATCTGAGGCGCGCTCGACGTCTCTCTCCGTTCCAGTGGTAATCAGCATACGCGGATCCTAGCATTTGAAAGGGACGCCGTCCAACTTCCAGTGCGATCGCCCGCCACCAGCTTCCGGCCGATGGTGGCTTGGGAAGACTCCCGCTGGATCATCAGCAGCTCGCGCGACGCCCACTCGCCCTTTGTATATTCGATCCTCATACGAGCCAAGAGCGGTTCATGGGTGTCTCCGTGAAACGTGTATCCACAAGCAGTTAGCTGAGAACGCCTGCATTCTGCGAGGGGGGAGAGGAAGGGTCAAGGGGGAGAGAGGGAAGGGCATTCCTGCGGTCCCTTGCTCCCGAAACGCGCGCCCTCAGAAGGGCCTCGTTCAACGGGCGCAGTTGGGAACAGCAACAGCGCCCTTCCTGAGATGGGAAATAACGAGCGAGCTTGGAAGGAGCATTGTGATGGATGAGGGAAGGAACGGCCGGCAGCCCTTCTTGCTCGCAGAACGCGCACGATGAAACAGTGCTCGTCCGATGCGAGCAGTCGAAAGACAACGGCACCGTTCAAGTCCGGCCCAATTTGAGCGCGGCGGCGACGATCGGCTTGGCCCAGTCCGGTGTGTGCGAGAGGTCGGGCGGTCCGACAATCCTCCCCCGTTCCATCTGCAGCACGAACGCAGGCATCGGAACCTCCCCGGCAGCGGGGTCCGCCTCTCGACTATTGTCGTACACCCGCAAGGCGGTGAGCTGAGGAAGCAGGGCAATGAGGTTCAGTCGGCTATGCTCGTAGCGCCGACGAATATCGCGCTCGGGAATATCGTGGCCGCCTCGGCGCACTCTCGCTCGCACACGTTCAAGATGCAGCTCCGGGCTCGACAGGCCCACGTACCAGAGGTAAACCTCAACCCCTTGAGTAGCGGCCCGGTCGATCATATCCGTGATGGTATAGCCACCCAGCGTGGTCTCGAATGCAAAAGTGAGACGTTCCTCAATCGCACGCTTCAACAACCTCACGCCATGCAACCAGGCTGCGCTGTTTGCATCCTTCTGGCTGAGGGCAGGATTGAGAGCCCTCAGTCTGCGAGCGGCCTCGTCGGGATTGAAGTAATCACTCCCGAGTGCACGAAAGGTCGCGCCGGCAATACTGCTCTTGCCTGCACCATTCACCCCGGCAATGACATACAGGCGCGGCAGGTCTGTCACGCTCATTTCGCACGACGAGTGCGGGTCGAGCGGCGAGGCTGGCTGGAAGACTGTCCGCGCTCCTTGCGCGCGGCGGTGACGGCAGCGCGGCCCAAGTGCGAGGAAAGCGCATTGAACGCATCGGCCATGCCCTGCCTGGCTTTCTCCGTCTGCATGCCGGCCAACAAGGCATCAAACTCGGTGGTGAGCTCGCTGAGCTGAGGCGCGCGGTCCTTCACCAACGAGACGAACTCGTCATAGGAGAGGAGCACGGCCTTCGGCAGATCGTGGCGGGTAATGGCGACTGCATTGCCATGCATTGCCTGCTCCAGGATGGACCCGAATTCGTTCTTCACCTTCGTGGCCGCCACCGCAGACATATCCACCAGTTGGCCCTGACTATTCCTGTAGGTCAGTTTGGACATCATACCCCTCACTTTCTGAGCAGAGTATAACCCAATTAGCTTGATTGTCCATAATGGCTAATAATCAGAACGCTGGCGAGTTCAAGAAACTCCCGAGGAGTTTCTTGATTACTATACTCATGGAACGCGTCGCTCTGGAGTGTCTCGCCTGGGTACGACAGGCCTCTTATGGGTCCGAACACCGCCCCTCTGGAATAAACGATTGAGTGAGAGAGGAGAGCGCCTGACAGGAGCAGTGCCCGCCGCAGAGGCCTGCAGGACCACCCGCCTCAGCCTTTGGAAGGACAGAACGCTGAGTGGCGGATAGAACAGCACTCCCGCGGTTCCCTTGCTCCCGGAACGCGCGCCCTCAGAAGGGCCTCGTTCGACGGGTGCAGTTGAGAACCATAGAAGCGCCATTCCCAGGGAATAGTAGGCAAGCTTGGAAGGTGCATTGCGATGAATAAGGAAGGGTGCCGGCAACCATTCCAAGTAAGGGGAAACCGCAACGGGCGGTCGCGGATTCCCCTCGTTGGACGCGCGCAGTTAGGAGACCAAGCAGGCCGCCCTCTGGAGGGAATAATGGGCAAGTTTGGAAGATACATTATCATGTATCTAGAAACGAGCGACCACCCTTGTTCGCAAAATGCGCCCGATGATGCTGTACACGATTGATGGACGCATGGTCATAGACCGGAGCTGTATAGAAAGTAAAATGTACCAGCTTCGTCCCGCAGCCTGAGGGAAGCGGATACGTTCGATAGTAACGATTGGAGGAAATCATGGGGTGGTATTGTAAGCTCCCCGCAACGGTAGACAGCCCTAAGGAGCACTTTCTGGCACAATAGTCACCCTGGCCAGGAGGTTCCCATGCGCCA
>CABVRW010000100.1 GCA_902500785.1 uncultured Nitrospira sp. | reverse complement strand
GTGAAGACTGTACTAAACGGTAGCCGGTTGCTTCTTCCACTTTGCAAGAATGCGTTCGACCCGCATCTTGACCACCATATCATGGTCTTTCAATAACGGCTTGATCGCTTCTCGACCACGTTCATCGCCGATAGCCTCAAGTGCTGCGGCAGCCGTCAACCGAGTAAACCAGTCTTTATTTTGCAACATTTCGATCAACGGATCGATCGCTTCAGGCGATTTAATACGCCCCAACGCAATCACCGCCTGTTTCCGCACCAATTCCTCTTTGTCCTTTAATGCTTTAATCAACCCCGGCAAGGATGGCTCACCAAGATTCACCAATGCATCAGTGGCATCCTCCATAAACTCATCATTGCGAAGCTGCTGCATCAGCGGCTCCAGGACCCGTTCATCACGAATCTTTCCCAGCGCCAAAATGGCTGACTTGCGGACGTCCCAATCGCGAAGCAACTTGAGAAGCACCTCGACAGAAGGAGAACCGATCTGCCCAAGGCCATCAATCGCAACCTCTCGAACCTGCCAATCGCCATCTCGAAGTGCGTTGGCAAGTGGTTCCACGCATCGCTCGTCGCCCATTTCTCCCAGCGTAATCGCGGCTTCGCGCCGAACCACCCAATCAGGATCCTTGAGAAGATCGACCTGAATGTCGATTTCATCTTTAACCTGCTCTTCCTCAAGAACTACTTCCTGCAACGGATCAATGAGGTCCTGGGCCTCCGCTGAAGAATCCAAGGGCGCGGCCAATCCGTCCGAGACCTGATCTGTCAAAGTCTCATCCGCAACTTGGCCTACAGGGGAAACAGCCTGGGCCTGCTCGTCTTTTTCACCACCGTGTTCCATATCAATATTCCTTGTCCCGCAGAGGGTAGGCGTAGTGATCGAATCCCTAAATCCTGCAACCGTTCAGGATTTCGTTTCAGGTTGTTTTCCCGCCGCATGCTTCTTTCTCAACGAAAGTGCGCGTCGTTTGCGCTGTACTCGCTTGAGTCGTTTGCGCAAGGAGCGAGCAGCCGGATCACCAGAACGTTTCGTGTCACCCTGCGCTTGCACCGAAATTTTGTTCTTGAGTCGAACTTCGTCTGATTCACCGGCTGGTTTCTTTGCCATTCAGCTCTCAACCTCCAACAGTTAAAATCGACAAACATAAATAACGACAGGGCAATCGGGCGTCGCTATAGAACCGGAAGTTTAATCAAGAACATGCGGGAGTGTCAACTGACGGCGTGCGACTAGCGCCAACTTATGAGACGATCAGGCTAGGGACAGTATGGTGCGCCGTATGGTCGGCAGCCAACATACTGCCGATCCGGCGTTCGCGTCGCACATAGAGGGCTTCTTGCGGCATCATTCTGACTGGAACAGCAGGCAGTTCAACCCCTTCATCCGGTCGACCTTGTTGTTTGGCTGCACGAGTATCCGTATTCAACAACGTGCCAGCCACAGCTGGGATCTCGGTAACAGGGATGGGTGCGACCGGACGATGATCTCCAATCACCTCAATTTGCACGGCCGCGGTACCAATTTCAACCATACCCAATTCGCGCGCCGCAGCACGTGAGAGATCCAACATTCGGCCTGCGACGTAGGGGCCGCGGTCATTGATGCGAACTTGGACGGATTTCCCATTAGTCAAATTAACCACGCGAACCACACTTCCTAAGGGCAACTTGCGGTGAGCAGCCGTATAGGCGGTCATATCGAAGACCTCTCCATTTGCTGCGAGTTTTCCGTGAAATTCCTTGCCGTACCATGAGGCGACTCCCTGATCCTTGATTCCAAGATCCAACGTGAGCTCACCTTTTGGTAAGGCAGAACAGGCACTCAGGAGAAGATACCCAGCCAGGGGAACCAGAGCGTACCCAGCCTTACGACGGGAATGTGTCTGGGAGTTCCTATCCATAGAAGCACCTCGTGTGAACAGCTGCACATCACAGTCTGCCTAATGACCTTCGCACACAGTGATCGCAGGCTACGAAAGTTTCTCCTTGGCGACAATACCGTCGGGGTAGCAAGGCCCCCTACAAACGGGCAGAGAATGCAACATTCAACGTAGAAGAAATCTACGATCGCACCTAACAATGCAGAATCGAGACAAAAGAACGCAATCCCTTTCTATGTTGAGCAGAGCGCCTGACCGCGAGCAGTTCAAGATTGGACATCAGGGAAGACCATCGGGGGCCTTCATCGGCCAAATAAAATGGCACAAACTAGCGACCCTACTTACGTCCTCCACCTCGACCTAACGAAATCGAATGGCCTGATCCTCGAATTTGGTATTGACGACAAATCGTTCGAAATTCTTTTCCAGCACTTCCGACAGAATATCTTCTCCATCCTGCGGTTCGAACCACAACACGTTGTCATGGCTACCGGAATGAGCATCGGTTCTGACAAGCGAGCTGTGATCTTCGCGATTACTTGCCTGAATGACGAGCTTGCTTCGGGCTTCAATATCGGTAAGCAGTAGTCCGCGCCTCGCATCGACAGCCAGTTCGAGAATCTTACCGGACAGCACAATATCGGAACCAGCTTCTGTCGTCGACGGAGCAGTCTTGGCGTACTGCGCATGCCATCCTTTACGCTTGAGATAGTCGGCAAATGCCTGAGCGGTTTCCTCGCCTGCGCTGCCGCTGGACACATTAAAATACGTGTCCCCTCCCCACATCGAACTTCGGCTCCCGATCTTTGTTCGATCGGCCCGCCCATCTTCAAACGGGATCACCGTCACCCGAGGACCCGCCGTAGCTTTTCCCACCTGCACCGCGCCATTGGTACTCTTGGGCTGCTTGGGGGTCAAATTCATCGGAATAATGTCGCCTTTTCCGGAGCAGCCCAAGAGGAGCAGCAACCCGACGGCGACCGGCGCAGTTATCCCCCGCACCACATGCTGTCGAATCATAGAATCTCTCTACCTCCTTGTGAGTCACATGTCCTGAACTGGTCGTTCATCTTTGCTCAATTGCGATGAAGAACAATTGATCGAACGGTGAGTCCGTCGCGAGTTTTGACATACTTCAATGTCACCTTGTCTCCCGCACGAATGTGATTGAGTCCGATGCGTTTTTTCCCGCGCACAATAGTGGCATCCTGCTTGAACACCGCTCCAACCACCGTTTCCTCATTCATTCCGTGCTTCCCTCTGACCACGATGACGGAAGGGTCATCTCCTGCATTGATGGCTTCAACCGTCCCTTTGATCTCGTGCACGGTGTTACTGGCGGCATAGACTGAGGTCAGGAAACTTCCGAGGCCGGCAAGGGCCACGCAGAGTGCGGCGCCGATCACTAACACACCGAGTAGGCTCGGTCTCGGTTGATTCATGTCATTCTGCATCCCAGACGAACCTCTTTCCCGTTCGGTGCGTAGAGTAGCGTGGGGCTAAAGTCGCGGAACTTTAGCAGTTACACATCACGCTGTAAAGACGGGGGGAGGCTTTTTCTATCTTCCTGCTTGTGAAGGGACTCAGCTCTCTCTTGACTGCGTCGAAGGCGGTCGGTAATATCTACCTCGATTTGCCACACCACTTACCGTATCAACGAACAGCGAACATCACACCCATCCAGCCGTCTATCTCGACTGCATGATCGAAGTTCGCAACATCACGAAACGGTATGGTCATCTCACAGCGATTGACCGCGTGACCTTCCGCGTCGAGAAAGGTGAGGTCTTGGCCTTCCTCGGCCCAAATGGCGCCGGGAAAACCACCACCATGCGCATCCTGACCTCCTTCATCCCTGCGACGGAAGGGACCGCGCAGGTTGCGGGGTTTGATTGCGCAGACCAACCGGATGAGGTGAAAAAGCGCATCGGGTATTTGCCTGAAACGCCTCCGGTGTATCAGGAGCTCACGGTCTTCGAATATCTCGCCTTCGTCGGCAAACTTCGGGGACTCAGTGGCGCGGACCTGACCGCCGGCATGAATCGTGTTATGGAGCGGCTTTCCTTAGGATCTGTGCGTCAGCGGCTCATCGCCAATCTATCGCGCGGGTATCGCCAGCGGGTCGGCCTCGCACAGGCGCTGATCCACGATCCACCGGTTCTGATCCTGGACGAACCCACCGTCGGTCTCGACCCAAAACAAATTATCGAAATCAGAGAATTGATCAAGAGCCTGGCCGGCTCTCACTCAGTGATTTTGAGCACGCACATTCTTCCGGAAGCGACTGCCGTCTGTCAGCGCGTGGTGATTATCAATGGCGGCCGTATTGTCGCCGAAGACACGCCGGACCAGTTGTCCGCCCGGCTCCGGCGATCGGAAAAGATCAGCGTGACCCTCAAGGCCCCTCCGGCAAATGTCCTCGAACGCTTTCGGACCGTTGCCGGAGTCGAGCATGTGATGACGACCCCTGATCCCCGGACCATCCTCATCGAATGTGCTCTAGGCAGAGATATCCGAGAAGAAGTCGCACGCTTTGCAGTGGGACAGGATTGGGGATTGCTCGAAATGAAACCCGTCGCGATGACCTTGGAAGACGTCTTCCTCAAGCTGACCCAACGCGAAGATGGTCTATCCAAAGCGGACGACGCCACCGAAAGTGAACGACACTAACGCGATGCCACCGGTTCAAGCCATTATCGCGAAGGAGCTCCGCTCGTATTTCGTCTCTCCGATCGTCTACGTCGTCGGTAGCGTTTTCCTGCTCACCTTCGGCTTCCTCGCGTATCTCTATATTGTGTTTACCGGAGCCCAAGCGATTCAGCTGATGCAAATGCAGGGCGGCACCGCGCAAATCAACCTGAACGATCTGGTGTTCCGAAACCTCTTCGCCAGCATGCGGTTCGTGCTGCTGTTAATTCTCCCCATTCTGACCATGCGGCTCCTGGCTGAGGAACGAAAGCTCAGGACCTTCGAATTCTTGATGACCGCTCCTGTGCGGGTCAGCGAGATTATTGTCGGGAAATTCATCAGCGTCTACCTGGTCTTTATCGGGATGCTGCTCCTGACCACCTTGGTGCCGCTCACGCTGGCCCTCTTCAGCGATTTCGACTGGTATCCGGTCCTAACGGGCTACCTCGGCATGACGCTCCTCGGAGGGTTCTTCCTGGCCGTCGGCCTCTTTGCCTCATCCATCACCGAGAATCAAATCGTGGCCGCTTTTACCAGCTTCGGCCTGCTCTTGATGTGCTGGCTGTTGGCGGGCCTCGGCTCACTCTTGGGTGACACGCCGGCTGGCCACGTAGTTTCTTACCTCTCGTTCATGGAACATTTCGATCATTTGGTCCGCGGGCTGGTCGACACGAAAGATTTGGTTTATTACGTGAGCGGCACTGTCTTAATGTTGTTCCTCGCTCACCGAGTGGTGGATTCGTCACGATGGAAATGACTCGTCGCACCCTTCCCGTCGGCGCCATCGGAATCGGCCTGGCTCTAGCCGGAGCGATCGCCTATTCCCTGGTCCCCGACAAGCTCTGGCTCATGACGTTCCTGGAAGGGCTGGCCCTGGCTTGCCTGATCTGGGCGTTCGCCATCCACTTCGATCGCCTCAAGACCTTCTCCTCCCAACGATCGACTCGAATGGGCGCGAATAGCGCACTGATGGTGGCGCTGTTTGTAGCGATCCTCGCCATC
>CABVRW010000099.1 GCA_902500785.1 uncultured Nitrospira sp. | reverse complement strand
GCGGGCAGGGCGGGTTCGGTGGAAACTTCGGCGGTATGGGCGGAGGGACGAGCGGGGAGGGGTGGAAGTGAGAGGGAGGGCCCGCCGGACTGGTTCCGTGCTCGCGCAACGCGCGGTCGAGGACTCCCCTCGTTGGACGCGCGCAATTGGAACCAGTCCGGCGGCCCCTCCTGGTGAGATGAAACAAACAAGTTTTGAAGGAGCATTGTAGTAAGGTGGTTGTCCGACGCGCGCAGTTGAGGATCGACCAGCCTGCCCTCTTTTGTGATGTGAAGCGAGCGAGGGTGCGGTCAGGCTGTCCTTCTTGCTCGCAGAACGCGCACGATGAAACTATGCTCGTCCCATGCGCGTAGGGAAGGACAGCCCGTCCACGCCCTTATGTAGAAAAGGAAAGCACGGAGGGGTGAGACCAGAGATCCTCGTTGAACGCGCGCAGTAGGAAACCAATCGGGCCCACCCTTGGTGAGAAACAAAAATGCATAACCACTCGACTACCCATCGGGCGCAGATAGTCCCGCTGGTCAAAGGGGTCGAAGGTGCTTCGCGCAGTGGAGGGATGGGGCATTATTCAGCCTCGCAAGGCAATTGGGATCTATTACGGGGCCAAACGATACATAGTTAGGCCACACCTGAAGCGCTAATTCCCCCTTGACAGCGAGCTTAAACTTAAATACTCTTTAACTCATATTGTATTTAGTTTTGTGGTTAAGGAGATTTAAAATGCCGCAAACAATCACTATTCCAGACGATTTGTACGCGCGCCTATGCTCGTTGGCACGGCCATTCCAAGATAAGGAGCCGGCGGACGTAATCCACAGGCTTGTGGAAGACAAAACAGGGACCACTCTGCCAAGTAGTGCAACTCTGCCGCCCATACCGGCATCCACCGGCCCTGGCCGGATCAAGGAGCGTGTTCCGCGCGAGAGGGGCGCGACTATCGACTTGGGCGGGGTTTTAATTAAAGCTCTTACTGTTTCCGATCTTTGCTCGCAAGTAATGGAGTCTCTCTTCGCTAGAGGTCATGGCAGCAAGATCTTGGACCTTGCGCCATACAGTACAAGCGCCAAGCGCTATCTATTTGCAAAAACTCCGGTACACCCCAACGGCAACGATTTTGT
Source organism: uncultured Nitrospira sp. (assembly GCA_902500785.1). Taxonomy (GTDB): domain Bacteria; phylum Nitrospirota; class Nitrospiria; order Nitrospirales; family Nitrospiraceae; genus Nitrospira_A. The sequence continues at coordinate 4,670 of CABVRW010000099.1, read as the reverse complement.
AGTTCCTGTGAAATGCCGCAGCCTGTACATTGAAACACACAAAAACTACGACCAGGCCATAAAACAATTCGCCCGGTTGTCGGCGAAATGTGACATCAAATTGACATACAAAGGCACCTAACGGAGTAGCGTCCTAACAAATCATTCAACAGGACCTGCAGGAAAAGCCGCGCAGGCTGTTTAATTCAGACATTAGGCCTCGCCATGTCCGACACATCCACGTTCTCTGAGTTCGCTGATGACGAGCATCGCGCGCAAGCTGAGGAATGGCTACTCGAGCTTGGCCGCTTCGCCGTTGGATTTGAACGCGTGTGCGAAGGCATGCGTCACACAATACTCTTCATGTTTCAGTCAGAAGGCCTGCAGCATCCAGGTCTGGCCCAAGTCATCATCGGCGAAAAGTCGTCAGCTGAATTACAGGTTCTTGTCGGTGCGCTCTTCGCCGAACTCCGAGCCCGAACCGACGAGGCCGAACCGACGAGGCCGACATGAAGGCCATACAAGCCTTGCTGAAGGAAGTGAAAGACCTGGCCGAGCAGAGGAATATTATTATTCACAGCGCGTGGAGATTCGGCAAAAACGCAGCCTTTGCAGAGTTGTACGCAACGACGATCCGGCCAAGAACCAAGCAGAACAAGGGTGCTATCCCGGAGGTTCAGGGCATTACAGCGCCGTATCTCCGCCAACTTACCCAGCGATCGACCGATCTGCAAATCAAACTTCATCGGCTGCAGTGCTGTATTACTCAAAAGGGGTTCAAGGTATCCGCGGAGCTTTCGAGGCCCCTTGAGGCCTAACTTCTTCATTCCGTGGATGTGGGTCCTTAGGGGGTCAGGTCTTGCAATCGCACAATTCCTGCTTAGATTGCTTGAGGTGTCACCTTACGATGGCATGGTGCATAACCAAATGGTCTGCCACCTTGGCAAGCTGAAGGCCATGTTATTGAGGCGCAGCCCGATGAAGAAATGGTGTCAGGAACGATTTTGAGGAGTGAGTGCGCTCCAGCTGGCTATGCACCTCTCTGCACTTGCCTGCCTTCTTTGACATCCACAGATTCCCCCAATTGGTGAGTTTGGTTCAGGAGGAATCGACCGCGTTTCGGCCTGTTCACGCAGGGGTCTTTTTGCGTGCCGCTCGTTTGGGACGGGTGGTGAGGCGTCGCGTTGTTTCCGACATCTCTAGGAGCGAGCGGAGGGCTGCGTTGACTGCCGCTGAATCCCGAAACGCTTCGGCTCCATCCGGCTCTAGGACGGCAACATTGGCCCCTTCTTTCAACAACCGTTGGTAATACTTTCCCCGGACCGCTGTCGTGTAATCGAAGCTATACTCCAACCGCATGTCATCCGATGGAGTTTGCCGTTTACGTTTCATGACGTTTCCTCTCGCCCGCGATCTATGCTCTCAAAGAGCGGCGTCAAGATCGGTCGAAAGACCGGATAGCCTTCCAACGCGTAAATAAAGATGTTGGTATCGAGGTAGAGGCGTCCGGTGAGTGTCTCTAGGCCGGCCATGTGTTTCGTTCTTGACGAATGAACGCATCGGCCTCCTGCGGCGTGGTGAACCCACCTGCTGCCGCACCGATGAGACCGGCGAGTGTGGCTATAGGCGCGTCGGGTGTTTCGGGAATGATGATGACGTCGGCGATGGATCCCGGCACCAATTCCGGCGATTGAATGTGCACGATGCCGCCGGGTTGTACCGTGACTTTTTGCTTGAGCATGTTCTGCATCGTGAGCTCCGAGTGCTCTCTCTGTGACAACGGTATTGTACGCAGCAGTTCCAATCGGCGCAAGCACAGATCATGTTGTGGCCCCCTGCGTTGACCAGTTGATGAAGTGAGCTCTCGAGGAAGCATCCATACGCAGTTTCCCCTCACCCCTGCAGTTGCGCCATCATTGCGGATGGATCCCAGTAGCCCCACATGGTTTGGATTTTTCCGGCCTGGTTGATCTCGAACACATCGATGCCTTCGAAGACCACCTTTCGTCCGTTCTTACCGGTGCCACGCCCTGTGAACTTTACTGCGACTCGGTTGCCGGATAGGAAGACATGGTCTTCCGTCATCGCAATCGACTGAAAAGCTTCGAGGACGTTCGTCAGAAATTGTCGCAGTGCCGCATGCCCCTGTAGCGGAGTGGGTGCTCCAGGCTCGTAGCTGGTGGCTTGCTCTGCGAAGCAGGCGACCCATGCGTCAGGGTCCTTTTCTCCTATCGCGCTGAAATATCCGGCCACGACGGCCGGAATCTTCTCGGATGTCATGCCTAGTTCTCCTTTGCGGCGAATAGTAGAGTGCGCCATGAAGAAAGCTTGTCACCACCACTGTCAGATGAACTACGGCCGTCCTCCGACTTTTGGATTTCTCATCACAGCCGATGTGTTGTGCCTGTATACGGGCGAGTCAGTCGGGGAAACATCGTCATGCCGATACTGATGATGACGTCCCTGCTGGTGGGACCGTATCGACATATGATTGAATGATGACGCGAACGTTCCACAACGGCCTGTGCGTCAGGCCGGCTGTCCTCCGCGATGAATCTCTGCTCGGTGATGTGAGGATTCCATGATTGTAGAAGTCGAACCGAATGACAACTGCGATAGCAGCGTCTTCGCGCGCTTCAAGGAGGTCGAACCGGCTCGCCTGTTACACCAGGTGCGGCTCTATGACCGAGATTCTTCCGGCGAATGGTGCTGGGTGACGGGGTGGAACGACAACGAACAGGCCCCGGTCTGTCCGGCCTACGCGCAGTTGGTTGAAGACTCTGGATCTGGGTTGGCTCACCTGGTCTACGGTGGGATCTATGGCTTGCGTTTCCGACCGGTTAGTCTCGATGAACCCTGGAGTCTCACCAGTCCGCATCAATGGGGAGAGGCCTATCTCTCGCTCGCCGATGCCCGTGATCTGCGCTATGCCGACTAGCGCGTCCCGCTGGCGTCGAAGCCGTGTATTCACCGTTCCGTCTCGACTCGTTCTTTGAGTGCTGCGGTCTGCGCCTCGTGGAATGGGCGAGGCATCGTTGCGCACCGAAGGCGTTCCCGTGAGCGACAGCTTCGGTAGATAGGGTAGTGGTATCCTGGCGCCTGCCCCGATATTAACTCAGGACCCAGACCACGACTCCTGACAGGTCCCGCAACAGCCGGTCGGTGATACGGTTGCTGAAGAGTCGCTTCGTTCCTGGCGGGCCGTGAGGACTCAGCACGATGGTGCCATACCCCCCGGCCTTGGCTTCATCCAGGATGCTGTCGGCAATGTCGCGTTCATGTCCCAACTTGAGCGTGACATGATCGAGCGGAAACCCGGTCTGCCCGAGCTGCTCCAACGCGTTCACCAGGATGGGATATTCGAGCGCGCCTTCGGCGCGTACCCATTCGTCCTGGTCCTTGCGAAGTTGTTCGCCAAGTCGGTGTTCGGTCTCAGGGTCCTCTGAGCCGCCGTGCTCCATCAATTCACGGGGCATGGGGTTCAGGACATGAAACAAGGTGACGTTCACATCCCGGCTGTCCCTGAGCAGCGTTCCGACATACTGCACGGCACGGACGGATTCGTTCGAATCGTCGACGGCGATGAGCAGGTTCTTGGACAGGGTATGGCTGCTGAGCGTCTGTTCCGGCCTGGGTTGGTTACCCGAAGAGATGGTTTTCATAGTGTCACCATGCGTGAGGAAGTGGTGCAAGCCTCAACGTAGACCCGAGGCGTTCAAGTGAGGGAGCCGTGCGGTGACGGTGATCAGGGGGAGTGAGGTCTTCCATGCCGACCCCTCTTGGTTACGCGATCGTGGGCTACGACGGAGCGGGTGTGCCCCGTCATGGGCTATGATCTGCCGCGACGGAACAAATATCAGCCTATGCCTCTGCGAGGGACAAATCAATCGGGGGGACCGTCGAATCGGGCCCTCGGCGGCAGCGCTGTCATGAGTGGACGCCTGTGCTCCATGAAGCCGATGAGACCCGGCTTCATGGAGCTGGCACGGATGCGGTGGATCAGGCCTTCTTCTTCGCGCCGCGGGTTTTCGCGCCCTTGGCGGATTTTCCACGCGATACGGAGCCGACCGGCATGATCCGATCGCGTACCAGATAGGAGGCGATTTCAGGCGCTCGCTTGCCGGCATTTCCCACCGGATTGCTGTCTGCATAGGAGCTACCGGGATTATTCTTGAACAGCCAGAGTTGTACGACGCTCATGGGCATGATCGGAGTTGGGACCCCCGGGCCTCGAAACTTCATCATACCCTGTGTCTGGACCAGGACCGAGCCACTGCTCGTCGAGGAATTCAGTGCGATACCTCCCATCAATTCGATGAGTGTTTCCATTGCGACATGATTGCTCTGAGGAAAGGGGACGACTTGCGAGAGGCCATACTTGGTAATCCCGGCATGCTGGTGAAGCAGTCCGATTTCCTGCCCGGTGGCGTAACGAAAACCATAGGTGCTGGTGTAGCCCCCGGCACCGCCCAGGACCTCCAAATAGGACAGATTGGCCGTGGCGTCGAGACTGAGCCATTCAAGGTTGGTCTCGGTGTCGAGCGTAATAAGATGGTCACCGGTCGCGGGAACAAGGTTCTGTTGAATAATGGCCATGTCGGTACCTCCTGCGGATTATGGTGGCGTGGACGATTGCGCGACGTCTATTGCCAGGGTCTATGCGATTCATATGCCAATCGGTCTCGATGCAA
>CABVRW010000098.1 GCA_902500785.1 uncultured Nitrospira sp. | reverse complement strand
GGGACATCGCCGACAGCGTCAATTTGACGTTGCGCGATCTGGGTGTGCCGGAGCGTTCACAGGAGGAAATCTTCGGATTCGTCGGCGACGGCGTCAAGAAGCTCTTGCGGCTGGCGGTCGGCGAGGGGAACACAGACCTGTACGATGAAGCGCTCCGGATCTTTCGCGGGCACTATCTGGAGCATTGCCTGGATCGCACCTCGTTTTATCCGGGGATCGACCGGGTCCTCGCCCATTTTTCGGACAAGCCCAAGGCTGTGGCGACCAACAAGGCGATCGAATATACCAATGTGATTTTGAAAGGCCTCGGAGAGCAACATTTTGTCTATGTCGTCGGCGGCGACAACGGGTTCGGCCTCAAGCCCGAGCCCGGCATGTTGGTCCATGTGATGGAACGACTCGGTGTCGAGAAGGACCGCACGGTGCTGGTCGGCGACAGCACCAACGACATCAACGGCGGTCACAACGCGGGCATCCGGGTCTGTGCGGTGGGGTATGGCATGGGCAACCGTCAGAAGATGGCCGCCTGTCAGCCCGATTGGTTTATTGAACGACCGGAGGAACTGATGGAGCTTTTCATATGATCAGCATCAAACGGGCGCGAACGATGGGTGTACTACTCGTTGCCGGGCTGTTGGCGGCGGCTGCGCCGGGCCTCGCCGGGTCCCCGAGTCTGGCCGACCGGGTCATTGAGCACAAGCTCTCGAACGGGATGACGGTATTGATGGTAGAACGGCATCAAGCTCCGATTGTGAGCGTCAACATGACCTTCGGGGTCGGGGGCGTGAATGAGCAGGTCGGACAGACCGGTCTGGCACACTTGTACGAGCATATGGCGTTCAAAGGCACGCGGACGGTCGGCACGAGAGATTATGAGCGGGAGCAAGCGGTCCTCGCGGACTTAGCCATGGTCGGGACCGAACTGGATCGGCGCGAACACGAAGAGGCTGCCCGCGCACAACTGGAAGGCAAGCCGGTGGTGGCTTCTCCGGAAGTGCAACAGCTGCAGCGACGTTTCAAAGAGCTGCAGGAGAAGGCGAGTGAGTACGTGGTGGGCAACGAGATGGCGTTGCTCTATCAGCGTCACGGGGGTGTCGGGCTCAACGCCTCGACCGGCAAAGACATCACTCGCTATGTCATTAGTCTGCCGGCCAATCGCTTGCCGCTCTGGGCGGCGCTGGAGTCGGATCGGATGGCGCATCCCGTCCTGCGCGAGTTTTATAAGGAGCGGGGCGTGGTGATGGAGGAGCGGCGACTCCGAACCGATGACAGCCCGAACGGACTGCTCTATGAAACGTTCACGTCGACCGCGTTTCAAGCGCATCAATATGGTGTGCCGACCATCGGCTGGGGTTCGGATATTCTGTCCCTCACGCCGGCGGCGACCGAAGCGTTCTTCAAGACCTATTACGGGCCGAACAATGCGACGGTGGCGATTGTCGGGGATATCAACCCGAAAGAGGTGATCGCGTTGATCGAGCAGACCTTCGGCAAGATCCCGGCCGCCCCTCCTATTCCGCCGCTCGTGACGGAGGAGCCTCCGCAGCGCGGGGAGCGGCGAGTCGAAGTCGAATGGGATGCCGAGCCCGCGTTGGCCATCGGGTACCACAAGCCGACCATCGGGCATCCGGACGATTTTGTGTTCGATGTGATCGACGAAGTGTTGACCGAAGGGGTGACCTCGCGTTTGTACGGCGCGCTCGTGCGCGAGAAACGGCTGGCGGCGTCGGTGTTGTCGGATACGAACTATCCGGGCGTTCGCGCCCCGAACCTCTTCGTGATTGCCGCCACCCCTCTGGCGCCTCATAGCGTGGCGGAGGTGGAGGCCGCAATTTACGAGGAACTCGATCGGCTGAAGACCGAACCGATTTCGGCCAAGGAGTTCGAGCGGGTCCTCAACGGACTCGATGCGGACCTGGTCCGATCATTGCGCTCCAACAGCGGCCTGGCTTCGCAGTTGGCGTTTTATCACACCGTGGCCGGTAGTTGGCGGTATGTGCTGAACGCGCGCGACCGGATCGCGGCCGTCACCCCGGCTGATGTGCAGCGGGTGGCGTCGCGGTATTTGGTGAAACCGAATCGGACGGTCGGTGTGCTGGTCAAGAAGGCGCCGGACAAGAAGGTGGCTGCCGCGAGTGAGGTGACGCGATGATGCGCATGATGCATGGCATGGAGAGAGGGATGGTCAGAAGAAGAAGGGTGGAGCGACAATCGCTCCTCCTGTTGGTGTTCCTCTGCCTGTTGCAGGCGGCGGTGGGAGTGGCGGCGGACCTGGCGCCGAATGATCCACGCACGATGCGGTTCCCCACGGTGGAATTTAACCCCCCTGAAGCGGACCGTGTGGTGCTGGACAACGGCATGGTGGTCTATCTGCTCGAAGATCATGAGTTGCCGTTGGTGACGATCAACGCCACGCTCAGAACCGGCAGTTGGCTGGATCCGGCGGAGAAAGTCGGACTCGCGGGGATGACCGGCGCGGTGATGCGTACGGGTGGTTCGGCGTCGATGTCGCCCGATGAGGTCGATGAAGAGCTTGAACAGTTGGCGGCGACCGTCTCGATCGGCTTCGGCAAAGAGTCCGGCTCCGCCTCGCTCGACGTGTTGAAAAAAGATCTGAAACGCGGGCTACAAATCTACGCCGACCTATTGCGTCGTCCGGCGTTCGAACAGAGCCGAGTCGAACTGGCAAAGTTGCAGGCGAAGGAGGGCATTCGTCGTCGACAGGACAGCCCCGGGTCCATCGTCGGACGGGAATTCGCCAAGCTGCTCTATGGCTCCACCCATCCGAGCGCCCGGGAGACGTCGGTTCGATCGATCGACGCCATCACCCGTGAAGATCTGGTGGCGTTTCATCAACAGACGGTCCATCCCAACGGCATCATCCTCGGGGTGACCGGCGATTTCGAGAAGGCCGACATGCTGGCCATGCTGCGCGATGCCTTCGGTGATTGGGCTAAGGGCACGGTGCCGGCCGTCACGATTCCCGCTGTGGCGGAGGCCGATTTCAAGACCGGAATGGTGCGATTTGTGAACAAGGACACCTCACAAACACACCTGCGGGTGGGGCATCTGACCATCAAGGAAACCGACCCTGATTACGTGGCCGTGGCGATTGCCAATGATATTCTGGGCGGCAGTTCCTTTCGCAGCCGACTTTTCAACGATGTGCGCACGAAACGCGGTTTGGCCTATTCCGTCGGTAGCGGCCTCCGGGCCAGCGTCTATGACGAAGGGGTCTGGCTGATGCGAGCGGAGACCAAGTTGTCGTCCACTCAGGAGGTCGTGAATCGCTTTGTGGCCAATATGGAACGCATGCGCAATGAGCCGGTGACCGACACTGAGCTGGAGGAAGCCAAGGAAGCCTATGTGAACTCGTTTGTCTTCTCGTTCACCAGCGCGTCGAGCATAGTCGGGCGATTGATGGATCTCGAATACGACGGGTTGCCGAACGATTGGCTCCAGCAGATCCGCGACAAGGTGGTGAAGTTGACCAAAGAAGATATTCAACGCGCAGCGAAGGCCCATTTTAACCTCGAGCGGTTGCGGATTCTGGCGGTCGGGTCAGGGGATGCCCTGTCGAAAGTGCTGGCCGGTTTCGGCGAGGTGAAGGAAATTGCGCTGGTGCCGGAGAGTTGAGGGGAGGCCGATCGAGTGATGCTGTGCTCACGCAACGTTCGGCCGAGGAAGGCTTTTGAACTGGGACAGGGTTGCGTCGCCGGCGGGTAAGGATGTCCACGCAGTGCGGGTCTCCAGTCTGTGCCCAAGGGCCGAACAGCAAGGCCGCTGGGTGATGTGAGAAGGATGCTCGCGAGCGAGTTCTGTGCTACTTACACCGGATGTTTGTATGCCTCTCGAGGACGAACTCAGCGACATTGTGAAGAAGGCCCGTACCGGGCAGCAACGGTCGGTCGCCGACGTGGCGCGCGCGAGCGGTGTGTCTGAAGTCGACGTAACTGCACTGGAGCGGGGGCAAGCTCCGCGTAGTCGTGAGCAGGTCCTGTCCCTAGCCCGGGCGTTGGGACTGAGGGAGGAGCCCCTCGCACAAGTCGCTGAGGGCTGGGTTCCTCAGCCGCTGCCTGCGTCTATTCCACATGTCGACACCGTGTTGGGCTCGATCGGCGGGTACGAGGTCAAAGGCTATGTCGTCCACGATCGCGGAGAAGCTGCTGTCGTCGATACCGGCTACAACTCGGGTGGAGTGCTGGACCTCATAGCCAAGCGGAAGCTTCGCTTGCGGGCGATTTGCTTGACCCACGGCCACTCCGACCATGCCGAGGGAATTGAAGCGATCCTCAAGACGAACCCCGTGCCGGTCTATCTAGGTGCCGACGACCTGGACCTCCTCAGTTGGCGTCCGGCGCCAGAGCTGTTGCATGATCCGCAGCGGGACGAGACGCTCCAGGTCGGCGGTCTCACCGTGCGATTCATGCCCACACCGGGCCATACGCCGGGCGGAGTCTGTTACCGTCTTGAACAGGCCGGTCACCCGATCTGCTTTGTGGGTGATACGTTGTTTGCCGGTTCTATCGGCCGCTCCAATCCGGCCGGACTCTATGAGACCCATCTGGAGTCGGTCCGGCGGCTGGTGTTGACACTCTCCGCCGACACGTTTCTGTTTCCAGGACATGGACCGGCGACGACGGTGCGTGAAGAACTACTCCACAATCCGTTCTCCGCATAACGCTGGGGGCCTGCATGCACCGTGATGAGTCGGATCAGCACCGGTCTTCCAATGAGCTGGCGCCGCTCCCGTCCGACGAGAGCGACGAAGACGAATGGGTTGAGGCGGAGCGCACCCAGTTCTCTGCGCTAGTGCTCCCGGGGCTCTTATTTCTGCTCACCGTGTTTACCGTCCTCTGGGCTGGGGCCTACCAGACCAACACCAATCCTTTGGTCGGCCCCTGGAACTTTCTCGTCGATGATCCCGGCTCGTTATGGCGGGGCATTCCGTTTGCTGCCACCCTCCTGGGCATCCTGGTGACGCATGAATTCGGTCATTACCTCTTGTCACGTCTCCACGGCGTGCCGACCTCGCTTCCGCTCTTTGTGCCGGGGTTGCCGCATTTTGTCGGCACGTTCGGGGCGATCATCCGTATGCGGGCGCCTTTGACCGACCGCCGAGCCCTGTTCGATATCGGAGTCGCCGGGCCGATCGCCGGGTTTGTGGTGGCGGTGATCGCACTGGTGATTGGGCTTCGGCTCTCGACGGTGGTGCCGATCCAAACCAGCTATGGCATCCATCTTGGAGAGCCGCTCCTCCTGCAGTTCGCGTCGTGGGTGGTGATCGGTCCGCTTTCTCCCACCGCAGACGTAGTGCTCCATCCGATCGGGTTTGCCGCTTGGTTCGGCCTCTTCATCACCTCGCTCAATCTGCTGCCGATCGGCCAGCTCGATGGCGGCCATGTCGCCTACGCGCTGTGGGGTGAGCGGCAACGCAGCGTGGCGGTGGCCTTCGTGCCGATTCTTCTCTTGTTCGGATGGCTGGGCTGGAAGGGCTGGTTCTTATGGGTGGGACTTGTCGGGATAATGGGGCTGGCCCATCCACCGGTCCTGAATCCTGACCGTGAATTGGGCGGCACTCGCGTGCTGGTTGGATGGATCGCCTTGGCCATCTTCGCTCTGACCTTTTCCTGGGAGCCGTTTATTTTGCGCTGACCGATGCATTGTCCAACGTGCGGATGGGAACAGGGCGACGATCGGGTAGAGTGCGCGCGCTGCGGTATTATTTTCGCCAAGATCACCATGGCGCCACGGCCTGTCCCGGTCGTCCGGCCGCGCCGGCCGGTCCAGCGATCAGCGAGGCGGAGGTTCGTTGAGGACTGG
>CABVRW010000097.1 GCA_902500785.1 uncultured Nitrospira sp. | reverse complement strand
AACCCATGCAACATCCATTACTCATCGATTGTGAATCGCTCCAGAACCGTTTAGCGCAACCAGGCCTTGTCGTTCTCGATGTGCGAGGACGAGCCGCGTACGAGTTTGGGGGCCATATACCCGGTGCCGTGCATTCCACGTGGCATGAATATAGCGACCCCGATGCCATCGCCAAAGGGTTGCTGGATCCTGACCTGAAGCGCATCGAGAAGCGCGTGCGTGCGCTCGGCATCAATCAGGACAGTGAGGTCGTCATCTATTCGAACCCCTTCGACAATTGGGGCGACGAAGGCCGCATGTTTTGGATGCTGGAATATTTAGGCCACAAGAACCTCAAGATATTGGACGGCGGATGGGTGAAGTGGATCCATGAACGCCGACCGTTCGAACATGGCGCCGTCAGGACTACGCCCGGCAACTTCACCGTGTCTCCCGTCGACTCGGCGATCATCATGAAAGAGGAGCTGAAGGGTCTCGTGCGGAAGCCAAGTCCGGCGACCACGATTGTGGATGCGCGGAGCCTGGAAGAATATTTTGGAAAAGAAATTTCCGGCATTCCGCGCCCCGGCCATATTCCCGGCGCGGTGCATGTGGCGTGGAGCGGGTTTCTGAACCCCGATGCGACGGTGAAGGATCTGACGGGGATCAAGGCGCAGCTGGAGCTCAAGGGGCTGAACCCACAACACGAGACGATCTGTTACTGCACCGGCGGGGTGCGCTCAGGATGGCTCTACTTCATTCTGCGGCTGGCGGGATACGAACGGCTGCGTAACTATCCGGGGTCCTGGTGGGAGTGGAGCCGGGATTTTGCCTGTCCGGTGGAAAAAGATCTGGTGGCATTGCAGAAGCTGCTTGGTTTGACGGAGGCGACGGCTCCGACCGGTATGCGTCCGTCTTGACAGGATGCGGGGGCGTCTTTATGCTGAAATAGCGCTCAGTGAATGATGCGGTGCACATACTTACAGAGGAGGCTGTTGATGAAGACTACGAAATGGCGGGGAGTCGTGGTAGCCGGGGTCATGATGGCGCTCGTCGGAGCGCCGATGATTGCCGGCGTGGCTTTCGCGGCAGGAAATAAACATCAGGCAGAGGCCATCGAGCATGCCAAGGAAGCTGTGGAGCATGGCAAGAAAGGCCACGCGGACGCATTGGTCAAGCATGCGGAAGCCGCGCTCAAGCATGCCGAGGGTGCGATGGCCGAAACCAAGAATCCGCATGTCGGTGAAGCCATTAAGGGACTCAAGGATGGGATCGAGCACGGCAAGGCCGGCCATGCCGATGTGGCGACCAAAGCGGTTGAGAACGCCCTTCCCCATCTCTCAGAGGGTATGTAATCGGCTCTTGCGCGTCGACGGCGTGTGAGACGAAACGGGCAGGGGAGTCCCTGCCCGTTTTTCTTTGTGTAGAAAGGCGATGTGATGCGGGTCGGGTATCTTCAATTTGATCCGGTCTTCGGCGAGGTGGCTCGCAATCTCGACCTCGTGGAGGCTCGACTCGAGCAGGCCGAGGCCGACCTGCTCGTGTTGCCGGAACTGTGTGCGACCGGCTATCAGTTCGTCTCCCAGGAAGAAGTCTTTCGGCTTGCGGAGCCGGTGCCGGACGGAGAGACGACGAAACGGCTGGTCGATCTTGCCGCCCGCCGCGGGATGACGATCGTCGCTGGGTTGCCGGAACGGGCAGGCGCGCAGTGTTTCAATGCTGCAGTTGTCGTCGGGCCGCAGGGAGTTCTCGGTTGCTACCGGAAGACGCATCTTTTTTTCGAAGAAACGCTCTGGTTTACTCCGGGCGACAGCGGGTTTCACGTCTGGGATCTCGGCCTCGCCAAAGTCGGCGTCATGATCTGCTTCGACTGGTATTACCCCGAGGCAGCCCGCACGCTGGCGTTGCAAGGCGCGGATATCATCGCTCACCCGTCGAACCTCGTGTTGCCGCATTGCCCGGATTCCATGGTGACGCGCTGCTTGGAAAATCGAGTCTTCAGCGTGACGGCGAATCGGATCGGCAGTGAAGCCCGCGGAGGAAAAGACCCGCTGACGTATATTGGGATGAGCGAGGTCGTCGGGCCGCGCGGCCGCATTTTGCATCGCGCTCCGCGTGAATCTGAAGAGCTCACTATCGTTGAGATCGACCCCGCCGAGGCCAGGATGAAGGCGCTCAATACCTACAACGACCTCTTGCGCGATCGGCGGCCAGCCTTGTATGGCGCGTAAGCGTACGTCGCATGCTTTTCATGACTCAACTTGCGTCACTGGCGAGCACACGGTAGGATAAACCATGACAACTCCACTCGGGAAAGGCGTATTCCTCGTGGCTGCGCCGGCGTTGAACGATCCGAATTTCCGGCAGGCGGTGGTACTTCTCTGCGAGCATGGGCCGGAAGGGGCGTTGGGCGTGATCGTGAACCGGCCGACCGCGATGTCCATCTCCGAGGCCCTTCCGCAGGTGCCGATTTTGGAGGGGCGTCCGCACGTGCTCTACTCCGGCGGCCCGGTTCAAACCAACCAGGTGATGATGCTCTATCGCATCAATCAAACCCCCGAGAATTCGCACCAGGTGTTTGATGGCGTGTGTCTCGGTGGAGACTTGGAAATCATGGAGCGAATCCTCATGGAGCAGCCGGGGAAGGACTCGTTTCGGGCCTACTTGGGGTACTCGGGGTGGGGACCGGGGCAGCTGGAGTCGGAAATGCAGGTCGGTTCCTGGATTACGCTGCCCGCCGATCCCTCGATTGTGTTTGAAAAAGAACCGACACGCATCTGGTCGGATGTCTTCCTCTCGCTTGACGACGGCTCCCGCCACTATGCGGATATGCCGTTCGATCCCTCCTCGAACTGAGCCGCCAGGGCCTCTCGCGATTAGCGAATCGCGTATGGTTCGGGCCCCGCATAATCCGATCTTCATGTCGAGCTAGAAGCCATCGGCCATGCGCACCGAGCCTTCCCGAGAGATGCGTCACGTCTCACGAAAGACGGGGCGCTCCCAACACCTTTGCCAGGAACCGCCCCGTGTGGGATTCCGCAACTTTTGCCACTTGCTCGGGGCGACCTTCCGCCACGATATGCCCGCCTGCTTCGCCTCCTTCAGGTCCGAGATCGATCACCCAATCGGCTGTCTTAATGACATCAAGATTGTGCTCGACGACGATGAGGGTGTTGCCGGCGTCCACGAGCTTATGCAGAACTGTCAGCAGTTTTTTGATGTCGTCCAGGTGTAAGCCGGTAGTCGGCTCATCGAGGATGTAGAGCAGGTTGCGTGCCGAGGGATCTTTCAGTTCAGCGGCGATCTTCAGCCGTTGCGCTTCTCCCCCCGACAGCGTCGTGGCTGCTTGGCCCAGCCGAAGATACCCCAATCCGATCGACGAGAGCAGATACAGTTTTTCTGTCAGCTTCGGAGATCCGGAGAAGAAGGCCTGCGCCTCTGTGACGGTGAGGTTCAGGACATCGTGGATCGTCTTACCGCGGTACCGGATGCGCAGCACCTCTGGCTTGAAGCGCTTCCCGTCGCACTGTTCGCAGGTGGCATAGATGTCCTCGAAGAAATACATCTCCAGTTTTTCGTATCCGTTCCCCTCGCAACGGTCGCAGCGTCCATCGGCGGAATTGAAGGAGAAATGCCCGGGTGTCAGGCCCCGTCGCAGGGCCTCTCGCTCGGAGGCGAAGAGGGCGCGGATTTCGTCGAAGGCCTTCAGGTAGGTGATAGGGTTGGAGCGGGGGGTGCGTCCGATCGGTTGCTGGTCGATGAGGCGCACACCTTTCACATGTTCCAGTCCTTTAATGGCCTGAAACTTTCCCATCGGTAGGGACGCGATGCGAAAAGCACGGGCCGCGGCTCGGTACAGGGTCTTCTCGATGAGGGTGCTCTTGCCGGATCCTGAGACACCGGTGACGCAGATGAGCATGTGGAGCGGAATTCTGACGACGAGATTCTTGAGATTGTGCTCGGCAGCGCCGGCGATACTCAGCACGGTGCCGTTTCCCGAGCGCCTGGTTTTCGGAAGCGGAATGCTGCTCTCGCCGCGCAGGTACCGGGCGGTGAGCGATGCCGGATCGGCGAGGAATTGTTCGCGCGGCGCCGCGCAGACCACGTGCCCACCCTGCTCGCCGGAACCGGGACCCATTTCGATGATGTGATCGGCGGCCTGAATCATCAGCGGGTCGTGCTCCACGACGACGACGGTGTTGCCATGGTCGGCCAGATCGCGAAGGATTCCGGCCAGCGTGTCCGTGTCACGCGCATGCAAGCCGATCGTCGGCTCATCCAGTACGTAGAGCGTGCCCACTAAGCGCGACCCGAGCTGGTTGGCCAACGCAATCCGTTGCGCTTCGCCGCCGGACAGCGTCTTGGTTTGGCGCGCGAGGGTCAGGTAGCTCAATCCTACGCGGAGCAAGAAATCCAGCTTGGCATGGAGTTGGCGCAAGATATCCTTGGCAATCTCCGCGTCGAAAGCGGGGAGCGCCAGGCGCTGAAACCAGGCGGACGCGGCTTCGATGGTGAGTTCACCGATCTCGACGATATCCCGTCCGGCCAGTTTGACGAACCGGGCGGCAGGCTTGAGGCGGCTGCCGTGGCAGGTCGGGCAGGTAGCGGGACTGCGGTAGCGGCTGAGGAGCACCCGCACATGGAGCTTGTAGCGTTTGGTTTCCAGATAGTCGAAGTATTGCCTGATCCCTTCGACTTCGTGACTGCCCTCCCAGATCAGGTGGCGCACCTCTTCGGGAAGCTCGTCAAACGGGGTCGTCAAATCGACGCCCTGCTTTCTCATCGCCAAGAGCATCTGCTTCTGCCACCAGTCCGAGCCCGGCTTGCTCCAGGGTTCGATGACGCCACCGGCGAGCGATTTGTTGCGGTCTGGAATGACCAGGTCCTTGTCGTACTGCAGAATATTGCCGAACCCTTTGCATTCCGGGCAGGCCCCGAGCGGGTGGTTGAATGAGAACAACAGTGGGCGCAGCGGCTCGAAGGTTCGTCCGCAGCCCTGACAGCGAAAGTGAGTGCTGTAGGTCCGGAGTCCGTGGCCGATTACCTCCACTTGGCAGATACCCTCGGCTTCCTGAAACGCCAGTTCGATGGCCTCGATCAACCGGGGGCGGTTATCCGGCCGGAGCACGAGTCGATCCAGTACGACGTGAATGCCTGACTCGCGGGTCTCCGGGAGTACGGCTTGCTCGTGGAGGTCCAGGAGTTGGTCGCCGCACCGCAGTCTGGTAAATCCTCGTTTCAAGAGTGAATCGAGCAGTGAGCGATCGTGGCCCGGGCCCAGATCCTTAAGGGGGAAGAGAACCATGGCTCGACTGTCCTGGAATTGTGCCAGCAGGTCATCCGTGACCGATCCTGGGTGATAGCCCCGCGCCTCCTGCTTGCAGTCCGGGCAGACGGGTTTGCCGATTTTGGCGAAGAGGAGCCGCAGCAGGTCGGCGAGTTCCGTGGCGGTTCCCACTGTGGAGCGGGCCGTACGGATCGGATTTTTTTGTTCAATCGCGATCGCGGGACGGATATTGGTCATGCGATCGACGTCGGGCCGGTTCACCTTATCGAGAAACATCCGCGCGTAGGTCGAGAGGGATTCCACATAACGCCACTGTCCTTCCGCGAACAACGTATCGAATGCGAGGGAAGATTTGCCGGATCCAGACAGGCCGGTGATAGCGGTGACTTGGTTGTGCGGAATCCGCAGGGAGATGTTCTTCAGATTATTTTGGCGCGCGCCTTCCACGATCAAGTCGTTCGAGGGGCGATCTGGCGGACTACGGTGTGCCACAGTGGCGGTTCCTTCCAGAGAAAGACCGACCATGGTAGCAAGCGCCGCAGTCCGGTGCAATCGCACCTGCTTGCCCTGCGCAGGGTCTGCCTGTGATCTGCGCGGGCGGGTTCGTATAATGGCCGCGTCACTTAGGAGGACCGTATGGTTGATCGAGCCGCCTATCTCTCGCGAATCGGATATGAAGGAGCCGTGCTTCCGTCCGTCGAGACACTACGCGCTCTGCATCTGGCTCATGTCCTGACTGTGCCGTTCGAAAATCTGGATGTCCACCTCGGGCGTCCCATCTCATTGGATCCCTCTGACCTCTTTCGGAAGATCGTGATCAGTCAGCGGGGAGGGTACTGTTTCGAGCTGAATGGGATGTTCGCGCTGCTGTTGGAAGATCTGGGATTTGACGTCACGCGACTGGCCGCCAGGGTGTTGTATGGGGCGGAGGGGGTGCGACCACGGAGCCATCAGCTCTTGCTTGTGTCCCTTGAAGGGGAGCGTTGGCTTGTGGATGTGGGATTCGGAGGGCAGGGATTACGTGAGCCGTTGCCCTTTGTGGTTGGTCTGGAACATCGGCAGGGGCCGGATCAAT
>CABVRW010000096.1 GCA_902500785.1 uncultured Nitrospira sp. | reverse complement strand
TTGGGATTGGCCATGGTGTACGGCATCATCCGGCGGTTGCGAGGCACCATCGATATCACGAGTGCCGTCGGCGTGGGGACGACGTTCAGCATCCGGCTCCCGATTCAAGCGGAGGCGGAGACAGGTACAGAACATGACGGCCACAACATGGACGGGGTCCGCTTACAGATCCTGGTCGTAGACGACGATCCTTTGGTGGGCCGCGTGACGGGCGAATATCTCCGGGTGGCCGGGCATAGCGTAGAAGTGGTCGGGAGTGCGGCCGAAGCCATCAAGCGGTTCCATCCCGAGCGGGTGCATCTCGTGGTGACCGATCACGGCATGCCGCATATGACGGGCCGTCAGTTGGCTGACGTGATCAAGAAAGTGTCTCCCGAAACGCCGGTGCTCTTGCTGACGGGAGGCGATCAGATCGAGCAGGAGGAAACGGTCTCGACGGCGGTCGATGCTGAGCTGAGCAAGCCGCTGACCATGGCGGCACTCCAGCAGGCGCTCTCGACGATCAGGTTTACGAAAACGCTCGATGCAGGGAGCCAAAAAGAAATTGGTGATGCGGCATGAGAATGGTAGGGTAGAGGGCATAGACTACCTCGTAATAGGAGCCACGCGATCCCTCATGTCGGACCTCGATCTTTCCGCCGTCAAGCTGCTTCTTATAGATGACGAATATACCAGCCTCAAATTGTTGGGGGCGATTCTTACACAGGCCGGCTATGGCAAGATTGCAACGACAACCGATCCCCGGCAGGCTATCCAGTTGTATCAGGAGGTGAAGCCGGACCTGATCGCGACGGACATGCGTATGCCGCAGATGGATGGCTTCGAAGTCATGCGGCAGTTGACCGCCGTCATTCCCGCCGAGGACTATGTGCCGATTCTCGTCATTACCGGCGAACTCGATGCCCTGACGAAGCACAAGGCATTGGCGGAAGGCGCCAAGGATTTTCTGCATAAGCCGGTGGATGCCACGGAAGTGGTGCTCCGCATCAAGAACCAATTGGTGACGAGGCAGCTTCACCGACAGCTGCGTATGCACAATGAACATTTGGAAGCGCAGGTGCGCCTGCGCACCAAAGTCGTTGAGCAAACCCAGTTGGATTTGCTCGCCCGTCTTGCGTTGGCGTCCGAGTATCGGTATGACTCGACCGGCGGCCATGCCGGGCGCGTGGGGCGGATAGCCATGTTGTTGGCGGAGATGAAGGGACTGCCCTCGAATCAAGTGGATATGATCAAGAAGACCGCCCCATTGCATGATGTGGGTAAAGTCGGCCTGCTCGATGCCGTAATCCAGAAGGACGGACCCTACAATGCGGCTGATTGGGAGGCGATGAAACAGCACACCAAGATTGGTTCAAGGCTCCTGTCGGACAGCCGGGCGCCTCTCTTGCTGATGGCGCGAGAGATTGCCCTCACTCATCATGAGCGATGGGATGGAACCGGCTATCACTTGATTAAGGATGTGCAGATCCCGCTGGCAGGACGAATCGTTGCGCTGGCAGATGCCTTCGACGTGATGACTCACCCCAGGTCTTACAAAGTCACATTGACGCTCAGTCAGGCCAGGGCTGAAATTGAGCAAGGAGCCGGAAAGCAGTTCGATCCTGAATTGAGCGACTTATTTCTACAGCTCATCGACCGTGAAGGAGACACGCTGTTGTCTCCGATGGGCCCCCTTCAGTTGGTCGCGTAGCGTTCCGCTCCCGTCCGGTTCTCCCCGCCGAATGTTCGCTCGACAACAGCCTCCATCGGTTCCGCTTGACGCCGCTTCGTCCGGGTTTGTACTATCCGTGCCACGATAATAAACTTCGTGCCACTGAAGGTGAGCTCATGAAGAAGCTGGTCCGATTCGGCGTCTCGCTCGATCAGCATCTCCTCGTCGATTTCGATCGTCTGATCGAGCGGCGCAAGTATACCAACCGCTCCGAAGCCATCCGCGACCTGATTCGGGACCATCTGGTCGGGCAGCAGTGGGATGAGAATAGGGAGACGGTCGCAACCATTACGTTCGTCTACGATCATCATGTGCCGGACTTGACGAGGAAGCTTACTCATATCCAACACGATTTTCAGGGACACATTCTGGCCGGAATGCACGTGCATCTCGACCACGATCACTGTCTCGAGGTGCTGGTCGCCAGAGGCAAGGGGGCCGCGATCCGCAAGATTGCCGACGCCTTGTTGAGCGTCAAAGGCGTGAAACACGGCAAACTCGTCACGACGACGACGGGCAAGGGGATTCGGTGATCGTCCGGTGACCGGGTGGGCTTTCCGGGTCGCCGTACTCGGACTGATATTGTGGACAAGCCCTCTCAGCGCGCATGATCCGGACGCCATTGAACTGGAGGTGCCGGAAATTTCGGTGTCTGACGATCGTCCCGTCGCGGCTTCCTCTCAGCAATTCATTCCCGACGAAGAGTATGTGATGCAACCTCAAGGGCGTCCGGCGCAAGTGCTGCGCCTGGTTCCTGGGCTGGTGGCGGTGGAGCATTCGGGCGGAGCCGGGAAAGCCGACCAGTACTTCCTCCGGGGGTTCGATGCGGACCATGGGACGGACGTCGCGTTCTTTGCCGACGGCATGCCGATCAATTTTCGGTCCCATGCGCATGGCCAAGGGTATGCCGATTTAAATTTCATCATCCCGGAAACGATTGAAGGGCTTGATGCCTACAAAGGCGCCTATCACGTTGAATTCGGAGACTTCAACACGGCCGGGGCGGTCAATTTCAGAACTCGCGAGGTGGTTCGAGAAGGACTGGTCCAGGCGGCCGGCGGTCAATTTGATACCCAACGGTATCTCTTGATGTTCTCTCCCACAAAAGACAAGGTCAGGACACTGTTTGCCGCAGAGGGTTATTACACCAACGGGCCGTTCCAGAACGATAATCGCTATGTTCGAGCGAATCTGTTGGGCAAGGCGACCGTGAATCCTACCTCCCGCTCGGAGTTGAGCCTCACGGCCACGTTTCAACAATCTCGGTGGAATGCGTCAGGAGAAATTCCTCTGCGCGCGGTACAGGATGGCTCTCTCGATCGGTTCGGGGCGGTTGATCCGTCCGAGGGGGGCCACACGCTGCGCTCGACCGCACGCCTCAATTACCATTACGACACGCCAGCCGGCGGCCGCTTTTTCGCGAACGCCTATGGGCAATATTACAAATTTGATCTCTTCACGAATTTCACGTTCCTTCTCAACGACCCCGTCAACGGAGACGGCATTCAGCAATCCGATCGGCGGGTCATGTACGGAGGAGCGCTCGGCTATCGGCAGGCCCTTCAGATCATGCAGATGGAGAGCGCCGTCACGGTCGGCATGCAGTCGCGGGTGGACGAGATCCATGCGCGTCTGGGCACGCAAACCATGCGCAATCCATTGGGGACGACGATCGATAGCGACATCTTCGAAGCGTCGTATTCGCCATTTATGAAACTGGAGGTGCAGCCCAGTTCGTGGATGCGATTGACAGGCGGGATACGCAGCGAGGTCTTCACGTTTGATGTGCGAAACCGCTGCGCGGGCTGCCTTGAACAGCCGGCCGGGAGAACCAGCAGCGGACTTGTGTTGCCCAAGGCCAATATGATTCTTGGCCCCTGGTTCCTCACGGAGGTGTTTCTCAACTATGGCGAGGGTTTTCATAGTAATGATGCCCGGTCTGCCGTCATCGCCGGTTCGGCCCCGCTCGCCAGGGCCAACACCTATGAAGTGGGGATTCGCTCGAGGCCTTGGGGGGCTGAAGGCCTGGAAGTGACCGCGACTTTGTGGGCCATTGATCTCCAATCAGAGTTGCTGTTCGTCGGGGATGCGGGTACGACGGAAATCCGAGGGGCGACGCGGCGACGTGGGGTGGAAGTGGCCGCGCGAGGGCAGATCGTCGGGCCACTCTATTTCAACGGCAGCGTGACCTGGTCGGATGCGGAGTTCAACAACGGCGATGCGATTCCCCTGGCTCCCGAACTCACCGGGTATGGCGCCTTGATTCTGCGATGGCCGGAAGGGTTGACCTCTCAGCTGCAAGCCACCTACATGGGGGTGCGACCCTTGACTGAGGACCGGAGCATCAAGTCGCCGTCCTGGTTGGACCTCGACCTCTCCGAGAGGTATCACATCCCGATCAAGTTGGCGCGTGGGCGCCTTGAGGCCTTTCTCTTTGTCCAGAATTTGCTGAACACGAAGTGGGAGCAGGCGGTCTTTGCCTTTGAGTCGCGACTCAGAAGCGAGGCGGCTGGGGTCACCGACATCCACTTCGTGCCGGGTAATCCGCGGATGGTGATGGGGGGGCTTGCATGGTATTTTTAGCAGGCTGCTGAAAAAGGCTCCCAACTTCGTTCTCCGTCGCCCGCCTCCCTGCGACGTACCTGCGACAGTACGTCTCAGTCGTCGGACTCCGTGCGGCCTCGTTGGTTAGCCTTTTTGAGCAGCCTGCCAGCTGAAAGCGCCTTCGAACTGCGTTCTCGGCTTGAAAGCATCCTCAACGTACCCCGAGGGTACGCCTCCGGTGCCTTCGTCGCCTGCGGCCCTGTTGGAAGGCGCTTTGAGCGGGATACATTGGGGCCATATGGAAAAAAATGGCACAGTTCTTCTGCGCAGCTATTTCAACCGTCCGACGGTCGACGTGGCGCGGTCGTTGATCGGTAAGTACCTGGTGCGTGAAGGCACACATGGGCTGCTCGCGGGGCGGATTATCGAGGTTGAGGCCTATGTCGGTCCCGAGGACAGGGCTTGCCATGCGTCCAAAGGCCGGACGGCTCGGACGGAGGTGTTGTTCGGTCCGCCCGGACACGCCTATGTGTATCTCTGCTACGGGATGCACGAAATGTTGAACGTGGTGACGGAGCAAGATGGATTTCCGGCGGCCATCCTCTTGCGGGCGGTGGAGTGCGATGGGAGGCTCATCGACGGACCGGGCCGGCTGACCCGAGCGTTCGGCATCGATCGGCAATTGAATCGTTGGGACATTACGGCTGGAAAAACCCTCTGGTTCGAGGATCGTGGGGAGTCACTGCCACGAGGTGCCTTAAAAACCTATCCCAGGATCGGCGTCGATTATGCCGGAGCCTGGGCGAAGAAGCCGTGGCGGTTCCGATTGCACATGGTGCCTGGATCAGGTCGAAAGAAACGGTAGGGACATACCGGGTGTTAAAAGAGACGGGGCCGTTGTCTGACGACAACGGCCCCGTTGCGGGTCTTTGACGGAGGAACTAGTCGATCTTCCGGTCGCCAGTGATCTTCGTGGCCGAGGTCACCGGCGGCTCAATCTTGATCTGGGGACCTTGTACGTTGGGCAACCGACCGGCACCCTGGCTTTGGGTGATCCGCGCATTGTCGGTCTTCACCAACTTCTGCTCGGCATGCTTGGTGGAATCAGCAGACTTCAGCAGGGTGGAATCCCCGTGGGCGTCCTTTTGTCCCGGGTCATTGGCCGTCGGCTGTCCGTTCACCGGACTGCCGTCGTTTTTCATCGGATAACCTTCGTGCTTCGGCAACAGGGCCGGATTTGCGGAGGCCATGGAAAACGCAAACAATACACTTGCAAGGGTGGCGACGCTGCCGATCACGAATTTCATACCCCTACTCCTTTGAAAGAATGTGAAAGTATGGTGGTCGATTATAGACGTTAAAAGCCTGATGAGTGCGGGAATATTAGCTATCTGGAGAAGCGGTGTCAAGGACAAACAAGGACAGGGGAAAGAGAGGGGCATGAGGTCTAAGGTCCGGCCGGTTGAATGGCGATAGACCTCGCAGAGTAGGAATGTGTCTGGTCCAGAAGGGCACGGATGGATGGCAGCGGAGAGCCTTCGCGCAAACGGATCGTGTGAAGACAGAGGAAAATCGGCGTGCGGTTTCATAAGGTCGTGGCTGGAAGCCTGACCTGCTCGGGTGTGTCTGAGAACAGCCTTGAAGGCCTAGGATGCGGCGGTTGGACGACGCGGCGGACGGCGTCCGCGCCCTCGATAGCGATGGGCCGGGCCCCGACTGACACCAGGCAGGCGAATGGTCACCGTCGTTCCTTCACCCGGCGTACCGGAAATGCCGATACTGCCCTGATGCTCTTCGACAATTTTTTTCACGGTGGCAAGGCCTAGGCCCGTGCCGGACCGCTTCGTCGTAAAGAAGGGCTCGAACACCTTATCGACATGTTCGGCGGGGATAGGGGTACCGTTGTTTTTGATCAAGATCTGGACCTCCAGATGCCGTGCGGCCCGCTGATTGCTCATCGAGATGGTCAGGATACCGCCTGGGGTCATGGCTTCGATCGCATTCTTAAAGATGCTGAGGAAGACCTGCTGCATCTTGGCTTCGTCGGCCCGTACCGGGGCAAGGAGTCCTGCATATTCTTTGACCACTTGAATGCGGGTCGCTTCCAGCTCCGTCGCCACGACGGT
>CABVRW010000095.1 GCA_902500785.1 uncultured Nitrospira sp. | reverse complement strand
CCACCTCGAAAGCAGCGAGTGAATCGGAAGGCTCGTCGACGGACGCCCGCACCTCAACCGACTCCTCGATTGCCTCCTCCATGCTGGGACTCATAGGCTCTTCCATTCAGACTCCTCCACTAGATCCCCTTCCGCAACCGCCGAAAAAGCACGCGAGACAAGAATCGCTCCAAAGGTTTCGCTCTGAAACACGCGCACAACCCTGATCCGGATCAATTCGAGCAGAGCCAGAAAGGTCACAATCACAACCAGCCGATGGCTCGACTCCTCAAACAGCGCCGTGAATGCCATGGACTCATGGACTTCCAGCGCTTCGATAATGGCGCTCATGCGGGTGCGAACCGTGAGATTGTCCGGGATAATCTCCACCAGACGTTTCCCTGGATGCCGGGAGAGGACACCCTGCAGCGCGTCGACCAGGTCAAAGAGAGAAATTTCATCGAGTAGGCTCTCGTCTTTCGTGACCTCCACCGACGGACCAGGCTCGCGAGAAAACACATCCCGCCACAAGCGTTCCTTATAGTCCAGCTGCGAGGCCGCTTCTTTGAACTGCTTATATTCGAGCAGTCGTCGAACGAGTTCTTCACGTGGATCGGGGCCATCCTCCTCATCCACGGCAACCTCATCGACCGGCAACAACATTCGTGATTTGATATGCAGCAGGGTCGCCGCCATCACGAGGAATTCACCGGCCACGGCTAGGTTCAATTCCTTCATCACCGACAGATAATCCAAGTACTGCTGAGCGATCAGCGCGATCGGAATATCGTAGATGTTGATTTCGTTCTTTTTGATGAGGTGCAAGAGGAGATCGAGCGGACCTTCGAAATTTTCGATCTTGACTTGGTAGGGCAGTTCAGGTTGGTCCATCAGGTACCGGGTGCTCTCTTGGCCAAATTTTTCATCTTATACCAATTAATGGGGTGATCGGGCAAGACTAAAACTATATATTGTGGATTCGACCATGGCTACTTGGCCCTAATGATATAGAGCAACAGCCCCAGCGCCATTACGAAAAGAGAGATCGTCACTGCCTGGGAGGAGGGGGCTGAACCGGAGGCTGCACTACGCGGCACCGTTGTGCTGACGCGGGCCGTTCGGGTCAAAAGCGGAGTGCGAGCAAAGGTCGCCAACGCCAGGTCATCAGGTTCTTTAAAAGCAGCGTCGGAAAAATCAGCCTGTGACTCGAATCGCGCTGACGAAAAAGTGATCGAGCGATCGAAGATGGAGAAAAGGAAGAACGCTTCCCGCTGAAACCGCGACGAAGAGAAGTCGCATTTTGCACGACAATGAGCACCAGAAAATCCCGTCCCCAGGTGAAAGGAGGCATGCGAAAAGTTCGTCTCCTGTTCAAACACCACTTCCAAAAATTCAGTTAATCCTTGAAAGGCAGCGCCACGAAAAATCGCCGGACCGGAGAACGTCGATCGATGAAATCGAGCGTGCGGCCCGAACCGTGTATCGGAAAACATGGCGCCTTGCGTGAATCGATCCTGAACAAAGTAACTCTCTTGCTCGAAGGTAGCGTTCGACACATCGACCAACCCTAAAAACACCGTGCGCGATAGGTCCACGAAGCCGGCAAATTTTGAGTGCGCCAGCACCACCGGTCCGGTGATCAGCAGAAACCCACGCTTGAGCCGGTTGACGATCCGTCCTCTCACTCGCGAATGCGTGATCACGAATGGCCCGCGGACGACATGCACGTCTTCGTCGCTCAACCCCTCAAGCGCACGTCGGTCTTCTGGTGTCAGGCCCTGCACCGCACCTACCTTCTGAGTCGGCAGCTCATCGAACACCAAGTCGCCCTGAATCACGACGCCCGCCAGGTCCAGGCCTCTTCCTGCCGCCAGTGCCCGCAACAAATCCTGGGCTGGAACGGCGCGCGCCTCCCGCTCCGCCTCAGTGCAGCTATCAGGCAGGTGCAGGGTGAGCACAGCTGTCGCGTTGTTCCCACTCGTCTCAGCCATGCATTCCGCGCGCAACGTCCCGGGGACCAGAACCATGGCGCACAACATCCCAATCGCCATCCAAGCGGGAAGTCGACATGGTTCGATGGGGCGACGTGATAATTGCATAGACACTCTCCACACAAGCCGGCAGGCCATAATCGCGCGAATACTTTACTCCCCAAATGCCTTTGCTAAAATCCCTCTGATATGCCCGCCCTGGCGCTCCAGAGTATCATCCGCAGAAGCCTGCGCAGCCTCTTCACGCTCGTTCTCTCCACCTGCTTGCTACTCGTCACCGGCCGGCTTGTCGGAGCGGAGTCCGTGGTCGAAGTCCCCATGCTGGCCGCAATCCAGGCCAACAACCTGGGCGTCTTCGAAGTGCTCCTCTTGCGGTGGGATCACCAACCAAGCCCCTCACCGATCACTCTGCAATGGCAGGGCGGCAACATCCGACCTGGACAGACCAATCTCAGCTCCATGGCCCTCGCCTTTCAATATGCACTCGACCACACGCCGGGTATCGATCATGCGGGAACCGTGAGTGCCATCGGCATCGCGTACGCCTCAACCGGGACCGACGGCCCGAGCGCCGGCGCGGTGATGACCGTTGGATTTGCGGCGTTGTTGAAAGGAGATCACATCCGACGAGGGATTGCCCTAACCGGTACGATTACGAAGGATGGCGCCATTGGTCCGGTCGGCGGCATCCCCGACAAGATTCGCGCGGCAGCCCGCGAAGGGTATCGCACCATCCTAATCCCCGAAGGCCAACGAGATGATCCGCGCTGGAATATCAACCGACTCGCCTGGGATCTTAACGTTGAGGTGAAAGAGGTCGCCACCGTCGAGGCCGCCTACCATCACATGACGGGGGGCACACTCGATTGAGCACCTCCCGGCGGGCACAACCCATCGGTTATTGTCCCGCCCCCAACCCTTCCAGGATCGCCCGAAACTCCGCCTCCGTCAGACGATGCATCCCCAGGGTAAGCCGTCGAGTCAACTCCGCCTGCTCCCCGATGTTCAGCACCCGCTGAAGCAGCACCTGACAGTCCGGCGCATGGCCCTGCCAGCGCCGCACCGGCGTGACCCGCACGAATCCGTACCGGGCTTCCGTCCGCACCTCATCCTTCAGCAATTCGTCCAGAGTTTGAAACGGCTGGACCGGCGAGATTATGGCAAATTCCGCGCGGATGCCCTCTTTCAGCACATACACCAGTCCGTGGGATTCGGGCGTCAAAAACTTCTGGAGGTTGTCGCGAATCAATGTCGTGCAGAGGCCCCACATTCCGGCACCAAGCTGCAGCTCAGCACTCTCCTGCGACGTCCGTTCACGCAAGGCTCCGGCAATAAAGAGAAAATGGCTCATGAGAGGTAAAAGAGATCAGACCGAGTGCCAGGGCCCATGACCAGCAGGGCACCACTACACAGCCCCAGGTGCGCCGATGCGCATAACCCCGTCAAGCCTGTTCTGTGGAACCGTCACTGGCTAGAACGCGCGTAGCACGGAGAGGCATCCACCGAGCACAACCCGGCAAACCACGACACCAACGTGGGCTAATTATTGCGATACTCGTCTGCGTCGTCGAGGAGATCTTCAGACTTTTCCAGATAGTCAACGTCGTCGTCTTCGCCATCGAGTCCGAGTTCTTCCTCGATCTCTTCCTCGATTTCTTCCGACACGTCATCAAGGTCTTCCTCCAGCTCCTCTTCCTCGTCTAGCTCGAGCGGTTGAGGCACAAGCTCCGCCTTCGCGGCCTTGCCATCCTCCGGCATCACCGGCTTCATGGGTTTCGGTTCAGGAACGACCGCCGCGGGCTCAATGAGAGGCTTCACCTTGGATGGCGCCGGCTTGGGCTTGGGTTTCGTCGCAGGCTTTACAGCTCTGGGCGCCGACTTCGTCTTCGAGGGACGCTTAGCCGTCGCTGCAGCCTGTTTCTTGGCAACCTTTTTTGCAGGCTTCCTGACGGTTTTCCTGGCAACGTTCTTGGCCGTAGGTTTCTTGCCGGCCGGTTTGCGTGACGTCGCCTTTTTTACCTTCGCAGGCTTCTTCGCTTTCACGGTTTTCTTCGGCTTACCCGCCTTCTTCGCCACGTTACTTTTCGGCCGCGCTACTTTTGCAGCCGCGCTTTTCTTCGTCACACGTTTCTTCGCCATTCCACGTCCTCCTCTCAGGCCTTCAGCATGGCACGTCGGTGGTAAAGCGGCCTCCATCTAGCATGAACGACCAGGTTCTTGCAACCATCCCCGCGGCCACAGCGGTCTGTGCCAAACTAGGACGGAATCCCTGACCTCTAGGCGATCGCGGACACTCTCCCCCCCCTCGTCTTCGCATCGGCCATGACCCAGCCTAATAATCCCTATTTGAATGAGAGGACGCCTCCCGGGACGCCGACTGAATCCTTCCGCATTGAACCTGTCTCTATGTATAATGTAAGTGGTAGGTTGATCCATTGGAACGACGGCTCTATGAACTGGCGACTTCTTCTCTTGGTTATTGCGACATGCACCCTGATGGCATGGCCAACCTCGGCGACGCCGCCGGCGACTCAAGTCATCATGGATAGCGGGTCTCCGTATTATGTGCCCTCAGCCGTCACTGTGACCAGCGGCGCTGCCATCCGTTGGGAGAATCCGACTCCCACCCACCATACTGTGACCCACGATGCATGCTTTGAATCAAGCGGTCGTTGCGCCTTCGATTCCGGTGCCGTCGAACCGGGGGGAGCCTATACGATCCCCAACTTGCCGCCGGGCCGTTATCACTATCAATGCCGCATTCACCCGATTATGCGGGGCATGATCATCGTGACGGATTCGCCACTGCTTCCCTCCCAGACCTGAGCGGAGGCTGAAAGCGTCCGTCAGCCCTCGTCAACCTCAGAGCCCTCAACGACCGCCACGGGCGAGGAGCGGGACAAACCGGCAACAGCGCCCGAGACTTCCACCCTCATCGAGGTTCTTGCAGGTCGGCGCCGCGCTCGTGTAGGCTGCGGCTTTTCGTGCACCGGACCGAACCGGATGAAAGCTGCCGCAGCCATTCAAGAGCCCCTCACCCTGAGCGGCGACACCCTGAGCCTGCTTGCCTGGCGTATCCCGGACCTCGTCGCCTACCAGCATGCCTTCGATGAATGGTGGTTGGCATCGCTCGACGACGATTTTCCGCTCGTCCGACTCAATGCGGTCGGAATTGAAATGCTCACGTCGATGAACGGCCACATTACGGTCGGTGCGCTGCTGGAAAAGTACGGCAATAAGATCTGCGGCCCGGACGGCCAGCCTGGCTCCTGGCACCTGGCACGTTGGCCGACTCCCAACTATTCCCTTTGCTACTTCGGCACGGAACCGCCCGGCGGCCATCGTCACAAGGCCAAATGGGATCTCCTGCTCCAACAAATTCGGGAAACCTGGTCCGGCCAACAGGAATTCGAAGGCGAGGAACATCTCGAAGACTTCCATGTCCACGAACTGAAGGAAAGCGACCTGGAAGACGGCCACTTCGACCTGATCGAAACCACCGTCTCGCACCTCTTCCGAGAGCCTTGCGAGGCACTGGGGGGTACCACCTACGGCCGCCTGCTCATGCGCCAGCTGCGCCGCCTGGGTTGGTTCAAACCAAAACCAAAGGTGATCGTCGAGATCGGCGGAGGCTTGGGCTATGTTGCCCGCGAGTTAGGACAGGAACTGTTGCCGTTCGAGAAACAAGGGATTCACTATATTTCCCTGGATGTCACCCGCTCATTTCTGCAACTCCAAACCAAGCGCGCCAAGGCCGGCGGCTGGACCGGCACCGGCACCCATGCCAACGGCGAGTGCCTCCCCTTCAAAGACAACTCAGTCGACCTCATCATCGACAATGAAAATATGGCCGACATGACGCCGGTGAAGCTCAGCCGCAAGGAGCTTACGGAGGGACGGGGTGAGACGGCACAACATCAAGAAGCCCTCGACTGGATCAGACGACTGCGCCTGCCGCTTGAAAAAGAGTTGCCGGAGGAAGTGATCTTCAACCTGGGACCGATGCGGTTCGTCGCCGAAGTCTGGCGGGTCCTCAAGCCGGGCGGTCGCGCGTTTCTCACCGAGTTCGGCGTCGAAGAAGGCTGGCCTGCCGCCGTCAAGCTTCCGCATCACACCGAATACGAAGTGCAATATAGCCACCTGCGTCAGGCTGTGCGCTGGCTGGGATTTCAGGAACGCTACCTGACCCTGCCGCAGTTCCTCCAGATCAAACCGGACACGAAGGTGCTCTGCACCGGCGCAGCCTATACGATTCAGCGATTTTGTCAGGGGCTCGGCCAGAACTTTTCGGTGCGGGCCTACACAGAGAGTGAACTCACCAAAACCCTGGGCGACATCCTTCCCAAACTCCAAGGTTGCCACTATCACGACATCGCCGACCCGGCCTGGTTCGGACTGATCGATTTTAAGGTGCTCCTGCTCGAAAAGCCGGGCGGTATTCCTCAACCGACCTTCACCGAACAAAAGAGCGGCCTCCGCTGGTATTCGCAGCGGTAGGCAATGCGCTGCGCCGTTCGACTCTCATCTTTGAGCATGAAGGCACTACCTGAAGACAGACAAGACCTGCCTGCTCGTCATGATTCTGTCGCCCTTAGACAACGTAGAGATTCCCCGCTATAATTCCGCTTATTATGAGCACACGATTCTCCGCACGTCTCAAATC
>CABVRW010000094.1 GCA_902500785.1 uncultured Nitrospira sp. | reverse complement strand
TCCACTCTGGACCATGTCGTAGGGGTGGTCTCAATTTCAAGGGGAGCAGGATAACGATGCGTGGACGAGAGAAGAAATCGAAATTATCGCGAATGGTGGATTCACAAGGAGACGATTCTACCCTGTCGTTTGAAACTCGACCTTGCGCGCTTCAGTCACTCGCTTGGAAGCGTCGAGAATTTCCAGAGAAACCAGATTGCCCGTGGCATCGTAATCCAGGATGATTCCCGGCTTGTCCTCATCGCTTTCGGCAACAGGCGTGTTGTCTATCAGGATCACGCTCAGCGTATCGGTCGTTTCATCATACGAGACCTTCATGTGTTGTCCCTCCAGTACTTCCCAATCTTGCTGGTCCGATAGGCAGTCACGACCTCTGCCGGAGTTCGATCGATATCCACGAACACACGAATAAGAAATGCCTTCGCCGGTTGCCCCGAGGAGATTTTCGATTGAAGCACCATGCGTCCGGGACGGAGTTCGAACCCCTGCTCTGGTGCGGCAAGTATCGCACGGATGGTATCCTCACTCAAGCCGCGCCTGGAAAGCTCATAACTGGCATGGGATGTGATGACGTAGTCGGTGATTGGTCGAGGCTTCATGCTAGAGGATACCTGTTCATTACGGTTTCGTGCGTTCGTCGGCCATCTTGAGGAACAGCAAATACGTCAACTGTTCGACGTAGTCGCCATAACTCATCCCGTCGTCGCGGAGGACGTTGCAGTAGTTCCAGAGTTTTTGAACAATGGCACTAGAAGTCATTTACTATGCCCTCAATCCGGAAGAATTTCTCTAATAGTCCATTTGGCCAACGCAACCGATGCTAGTGCCGTCGCTGCCAGGAGGAGTCCTGAAGTAATAATGGTGGCACCCCAAACAAGATTGTGATCCGTGACCATGTATATGCCGCAGACAACAAACGCGAAACCGAGAATACAAAATCCCAGTGCAATCAGGACTCGTAGTTTCAATGTCCAGTAATCCGGCCAAGCCAGCAAAGCTTTCTTCTCTCCTGCCGGTGATAAGATTTCTGATCCAAAGGAATATGTTGTAGCCAATAAGCCGAGGGGAATAGCTGCTATACCCCATGCCCATTTGATATCTGAGGCAATTTGTTGGGCTGCAAAAGTGGCTGGCTCCGGCCAATATGAAGAAATTACGAACGGCAGACTCCCGACCAAGATTTCAGGTGAAATAAAAAATGCTCTCAAGAATTCAATAATTGTCTTCATTAGTGCTCCAAATACCGCTCGTCACTAATTTTTCCAAATTGCTCATATGCTGTATTAAAGAGTTCGTCAGGGGTGGGGTCGCGCTCAAAAGCGAGGCTCTTCTGGTTTTCGCTGGTCCTTATTGTAACGATTCGCGAGTCTTCAATGCCCACGACTTTCCCATTTCCGTAACCGTCTGCAGCCATGAGGAGAGCTGCGTCACCAACACCGTCCAGAAGTGGCTCCATCATGTCATGAAGCTCCATTGCACTGGTCGCACCACTCGCCATTCTTGCAGCAATTTGCGCCACCTGCGTTGATATCCCTGCTGCAGACTCTTCCTTAATGACCACAGCATCCAATCGACGCTTCTTGAGATATTCCCTGAGAGTTTCCCAGCAAGGTCCGAACAAAGGATTCGGCGGTTTGACCGTTGCATGAAGCCTAGTGATCTTTTCGAGCCTTCCGAGTCTAGTTACAAAAGTTAGTAGATCTGTAATGGGTTCCAGTTCACATCGGGAAAAGAAATTGTGTTCGCCTGCTTCAATTAACTGACAAAACACTCTGGCAAACTGATCTCTCTCGAGAATATTCCATACATGTTTGTAGGCTATCCCGCTGAATTCCGGAATATAGACGAAAGGGCTGGATCCTTCGATTAGATTCTCTACTGGCTCTCGTCCCACTGAGTGAACATCTGGCCTGACAACTTCAACAATGCCCTCCGGCCGATACTTCGCAAGCCGAGCGTATACACCGGTAGGCCTATCATTCGGACCGAAAAGCTGAGAGTCAGTGAAAGTGTAGCGAATCCCTCTTACCTGAACCGTTGCCGATTCGCGAATGGACCTGAGGACTCCCTCACTTGTCAGATTGCCGAACTTAATGACGCGAGACAAATAGAACCGAGCACTGGTTGGCATTCGCTATCACCCCTTAGAGCTCACCAATAAATGCTCGCTGAAGAATTGCCTGCCGCAAGCGGCCGGCGCGTGTGAGGTTGGCTTCGACGGCGGCTTCTAGTTCCTCGATGACGGATATTCTGCGCTCAAGTTCGGCCACGATTTGCTGTTGTTCAACGAGCGGTGGGAGGGGGATAGGAATTGCCTTTAACGCCTTAACCCCTTTGACGTTTGGTATTGCAGAACCTGTTGAGCTGTCAAAAATCCACCTTTGGAAAAAGTTCGACCTAAACAATCGCACAAAGTACCTGTCGTCAATAACCTTGCTATTAAGCCTTACTCGCAGAAGGGCTTGGTTAATAATGCCCTTCTCAAATATATGTGGTACTTGCGTTATGCGCCCGAGAGTCACCCCGGAACAGCTGATCAAGAAATCTCGCGCCTTGACCTCGAAAGACCTCAGCTCTTCAAATTTCTCGGGATTAACGTAGTAGCGCCCGAAAGAGCAATCGTCGTTGATAGGGCAATACTGCTCGTAGACTTTGTAGCCGCTAGGTACAAAGATTGATTTCTTCAAAGCACTTCCAAAAGGTCCTCGCTTAAATGCACCTACGCCGATAGCCAAAACTGAGTCCCAAGTGACCCATGTCCATATATCTGGGAGCTTGGGGAGATCGCTGGTATCGAGCACGTTAGGCTCCTTGTATTTCCCTCTGCCATTCCACTTCTCTCGTCGTCCAGTGAGAATGCGTTCGAGGAGTTTGCTGGCTGGTTCGATGCCGGGATGCTTCTTGCGCCAATCTTCGGTCAGCTTCCCTTCAACGGCGGCTTTGAGGACGGCAGCTTTGTAGCGTTTGAGGTTGGCCTTGACGCGCTTCAGATTGGCGATAGCTTCGTCGAGGCGGGAGAACTGTTTTTCGATCTCCGCGACGATGCACATTTGCTGTTCATATGGCGCAACTGGGAACGGGTACGGTGACAGTTGTTCAAAGTCAACGCGAGGGCGATCACCTGCGTTCAAGTGTGAGGCGTAGGAAGCGAACGAAGTCGAGTTTAGGAAATACTGGAGATAACGGCTGCTGATACCTTCCGTCTTGGGAAACACAATGAACTCAGCAGAACATAGCCCCTCGAAGTCCGGCCGATAGACCTTGTTCAAGTACGGCCGCAA
Organism: uncultured Nitrospira sp.; assembly: GCA_902500785.1. Taxonomy (GTDB): domain Bacteria; phylum Nitrospirota; class Nitrospiria; order Nitrospirales; family Nitrospiraceae; genus Nitrospira_A. Next base: position 3,388 of record CABVRW010000094.1, on the reverse strand, counting down.
TCTGCCGTAGAGCACGTCATCCGGCTGGAAGTGGACTGCCGAACTCTTCATCGTTCCGGCAGGCACAGTCCCGAGAAGCTTCATTGTATGAGCTTCAATATTCTCCATTCCAATGAATGGTAAATGCGGCTTCTCTGAGGGCTTTACCCTGGGCCGCGTTGGCTGCACTACTTCACCGAGAGGTCTGACATCCCAACTAGTCGCAAGAGCAAGATTCTTGGCCGTTTTGCTTATACTCACGCTGCTAACACCCTATTCAGTTCTTCAATCATCTTGTTCAGCTCGCTTCCGAAAACCTGATGCACCTTCCCCAGCCCGCCTTCTTGCGCAAACGGCGCGTACTCGAAGTCGTCCGGCTCAACCGCAAGATTCGCGGCGACGTGGTCGCGGATCATCTCCAGCCACCGGCGCTGCTCGTCAGTGAACTTCCTGCCCCTGCTCTGTTGCTCACCTAACCAGGCCTTGAAGTTCACACTGACACGCTCGGGAAACGGCACCAGCTCGTTATCCTGATGCGTGGCGAAACGGACGAGGGAAACGAGGTCCGTCAGGATGCGCTTGCCGCTCGCGCCCTTGACCTTCGACGTTTCCAGCGCTGCGTAGGCCTGCCAGAGTTGGGATTCGTTCCAGAGATAGGGCGGCTTCTGGATGGCATCGGCCAGGGCCCTGATGTCCTCGAACGTCAACCGCTGCTTGTAGGGCCTGTTGTATAGGATCTGCAAGGCGGTGATCTCGTCCTTGTGCTCTGCGATGAACTGCTCGAACGACTGCACGAGCGTGCGGGCGCGGGCCAGGGCCTCGGCGCTGAAACCTGCTTCGAGGACCTGATCCTGGCTCACGTGGTCGATGGTGAGTTCGTTTTTCGCTTTGATCTCGACCAGGACTGTACGCAGGTTGGGATCGTGAAAGGGCTTGGCCGCCTCTTGCAGCAGCGTGACCGCCGCCTGCTGAATCTGCTGGTCGTTCGGCTTGTCTGTGCCGAACTGTTGCCTGGCCCGCTCTTCCTGCCGATCCGGATTGACCGCTTCCACCAAATGGCGGCTCAGGTCTTTGAGCGAATGGCCGCCGCTGGCCTTCACGATCGCCTGTTCATCCGCCTTCGTAATCCGATGCTCCATGCGGGCCAGCCGCCCGGCGATGGTGGTGAGCACCTCTTCTTCCCTGTTCCCCAGCGCAACGGCCTGCAGCAGTTTCTCGAAACTCACGCTGGGCTTCTTGTCCATCGGACGGGCGTCGGTCTTGTCCTGCTCGCACACGCCAACGGCATCGACGATGACGAAGTGATCCTTGGCCGTGGCATCGGGCGTGACGGCCTTCAGATCGTCGGGCTCGATGACGCGGACACCACGGCCCTTCATCTGCTCAAAGAAGGTGCGGGACTTGACGGCACGCATGAATAGGACGATCTCGACCGGCTTGATATCCGTGCCGGTGGCGATCATGTCCACGGTGACGGCGATGCGGGGATGGTAACTGTTGCGAAAGCTTTTGATGAGGTCTTTGGGATTGGCCCCGGTCGTGCGATAGGTAATCTTCTGGGCGAACTCGTTGCCCTTGCCGAACTCCTCGCGGAGGATTTCGACGATGTTCTCCGCGTGGGCATCATCCTTGGCGAAGACGAGAGTCTTGGGTACCTCGGTGCGGCCGAGAAAGATCTCGCTGAACAGTTTCTCCTTGAAGGCCTTGACGATGGTGCGGATCTGGTCCGGTGTGACCACGTCGCGGTCGAGCTGCTCGGGATTGTAGGCAAAGTCTTCGTCCAGCCGTTCCCACCGTTTTGCGCGCGTTTCCCGATTCATCATCTCCACGCTGTATCCTGCTTCCACCGTGGAGCCAGCCTGGGTGATGGCGGTGCGGATGCGATACACGTCGTAGTTGACGTTGACGCCGTCGGCCACGGCCTGCTCGTGGTTGTATTCCATGACCAGGTTCTGCTTGAAGAAGCCGAAGGTTTGTTTGTTGGGCGTGGCCGTGAGACCGATGAGGTGGGCGTCGAAATATTCCAGCACCTGTGCCCAGAGATTGTAGATGGACCGGTGGCACTCGTCGGTGACGATGATATCGAACGTCTCGATGGGAATAGCCGGGTTGTATTCCAACGGCTCCGGCTTCTTGAAGAGCCGTTCGAGGCCACCCACGGAGACTTCGTCGTCTTCCTCCGATAAGTCGCGCCCCTTCAGCATCGAGTACATGCGCTGGATGGTGCTGATGCAGACCCGCGCCGACTTGTCGAGGGTGTTCCCCGCCAGGCGCTGCACGATGTACTCTTCCGTGAACTTGTAGTTGTTGTAGGGGGAGACGTACTGCTGGAATTCCTTCAAGGTTTGATCGCCGAGGTTGCCGCGATCCACGAGAAAAAGAATCCGTTTGGCCCCGCCGAACTTGATCAAGCGATAGATGAAGTTGATGGCGGTGAAGGTCTTGCCGCTGCCGGTGGCCATCTGGATCAAGGCGCGAGGCCGGTCTTGGGCCAGCGACCGTTCGAGATTGGTGATCGCGATGACCTGCGCGGGCCAGAGACCCGTGGTGACGAGCGCCGGGAGGGACTGAAGGCGACCCCGAAGCGTCGTCGCGGCTTCCGCCGCCAAAGATGCCCCGCCGAGATCACGCGGTTTCTCCACGATGGTCGAGGTCCACTCTGCCAGGGTCTCCGGCCGATGGAAGCTGAATACTGATCGGCTTCGCGGCTGCGGGTCGAGGCCGTTCGTGAACCTCGTTTCCACGCCGGTGCTTTGATAGAGAAACGGCAGGGGGCGCGTGGCGACCGGAAGGTCATGCGGGAGGCCCTTGCTATATTTCTCTGATTGCACCTCCACACCCGTCAGGGTGAAACCCTCTTTCTTGGCTTCAACTACTCCGGCGGCCCTGCCGTCGACGTAGAGCAGATAATCGGCGAACCCATGGCCGCTGGCGAGGGGAAAGTTTCGCAAGACGATGCCCCGGCCTGCATGGAGATTCGCCTGCTTGTAATCCTGGACGATCCATCCCACATGGCCCAGCATCGCGTCGATTTTCTGGCGGGCTTTTTCTTCCGGCGTCGGCATCGATCAGCTCAGGCTTGTATTATTCTGGAGCAGGCCGCCCGCAGAATACCCGTTTCCTAGCCTTTAATCACTCGCGTTTTTACGGGCAACAGCGGCAGGTGATACCTAGGGGCCGGGAGGGGCGTGACACGGCAAACGTGAACGGTGAAACGTCGCTTGATCAAGAACTCATGGGTAATGGGTTAAAAAGATTGTTGACGTTGAATTGGTTGATCGGATCGGCGGGGTAATCTGCGCGAGACTACCACGCCCGCGTGACAGCCAGGGTCACGGTATGGGCAGAGCGATGGCTTACGGCTCATGGCGGGTGAGTCATTCAGCCGGCCCGGCTCACCCCGCCCCAT
>CABVRW010000093.1:2634-6686 GCA_902500785.1 uncultured Nitrospira sp. | reverse complement strand
CTAGTTCGCCGATCGCCAGTCGCCCACTCTCCCTCAGGTGAAATAGGGTCGTTTCCCAGGGTATCCCTGATTCCTTGGGCAGGATCCTTTATGGCACCATCTCTGCGGACAATATGAGACGACCAGCAGGGAACGCACCGAACAACTGCCGCCTCGGGAAGCACCGAAGGCCGCACAGATAGAATTGGAGCAGCCTACGATGACGTCCACCTCCATACTGCACAAGGCCAACCAGCGATTACGAGTCTTGTCCAACAGGCTCCTGGAGGTCCGTGAATTTGAGCGCTGCGCAATCACCCGTGATTTGCATGAGGAGATCAAACACGCCCTCCCGCTGATCACCCTGAGTCTCTGCGAACTCGGGAAACAGGCTGGGCTTCCGGATGCTCCGTCGTGTGAACAGCAGGTCACCGATAGTTTTCAAATTCTTGACCAAGCCTTCCGACAACTTCGCGCTTTGGCGTCGGATGCGAGGAGCTACGATGCGTGATGCGCGGCCAGGCCTGCGCTAGACGGAGCCACTGGCGGACAAGTCATCGAGATACATGCCTCATGGCTTCTTACAGAACCTTCAGCGAACTGAACCTGAAAAATCACCGATATAAAAAACTGGCTGTGGCATCTGCCATTCTCTTGCTTGCAGTCATGACCATTCTCGTCACCGAACTGATCGGAATCAGAAACTCATCGCTTCACATGCGCGCGCATCGACCCTGAGTGGGTGCTCGATGAAACGCGATGCGACCGGCCGTGACGCCGATTATCCCTTGGGGGATCGCATATGTGGACGCTTCACGAACGACGAGGCGCTCATCTGTCCAAGCGGCCTGCCATAATCATCGCCTCCGGCACCGTCACCCTACTCCTCCTTGCCATCAATCTATGCATTGGGGAAGTGGCGCTTCAGGCCGTGTATCTCATGCGCGGCGGCATTTCATCTTACGAGGGTACGAAACCCAGGGACGGCGCAGGGACATTGAGCCGGGATCTCGACCGCCGCGCTTCCAAACGCCATGAGGACGTACTTACGAAAACAACGAGGGACGAGATTTGGTCACACGCGCATCGTTCCCACACCCAAGAAGAGTTTTTGCCGGATCGAGAATCTGCAGCCGTCGAAATCAAACCTCTTCGTGGTCGCCGATATGAGAAACCCGCTGTCATCCCCATACATATGTTCGCGTACAATCTCACGAGATCGGTCGATGCTGGGTTCGCAAGGAATCTTCTTGCGCGTTAACTCATGCTCTAGTGGGCCGATCACCGACATTTCCAGCATCGCATAGATGTCGATGGAAAGGTGCTCGAGCATCGGTCCTGTCTTCCACACCCAAGACGCGACTGTTTGCACACCTTCCCTGCCTGAACGAATTCGACCCCAAGCTCAGATAGCCGATGACGTCGCCGACGGCAAAGATAGGTAGAACCGCGGTTCGAAACTGCTGAGCGACGCTCAACCGTCCTCGCTCGTCAGGCGTGAGCCCGCAGCTTCGAGGTGACGCCGGCACCGCCTGGTTGCGGAAACACCGTTGGATGAGCGAAAAAAAGTGATCGCACAGTGCAGAATCGCTCGTCTTGCATGAAGGGGAACCCTCATGTTGCATCACAGGTCGAGGCATCAGAGAACGCATACACGTCCGGAAAGCGAAGAACAAGCATGAGGGACCGATTGATTGTGGCTTCAGAACCATGTGATTGGTGATCGAAGACGTGGCGTGCATCTTGCGTCGATTGCGGCTGTAAGAGTGGTCGATCGTCAGGCTCGCATACGAGCGATACGTACGGGAGGTCAGGAATGAACATGCCTGCACTGGTACTCACACTGGCACTGGTTCTGTTGCCTACACTCAGTGAAGCGCGCTGCCGGACGGTAGGTGAAAGCGCCAGCATCGGCACCGCATACGGCACACTCCCCTTGTACCCTGCGAAGCGCATCGTGGAGGCCGGCGAGCAACGCGACAGTGTCGCACTGCAGTGGGTCGGGTACGGGATTGGGCTGCCGCTCTTCGTCGTGGCGATGCCCTTCGCCATGGTCGGAGCCGGAGTGGGCGCCGCACTACATCCTTGGACGAAGTGCGACCAATAGGAAGACGATCGGCACAGGCAGCAGTGAACAGACCAGAGCGACGAGGGCCCCACCAGGATCCGAGAATTTACGGAGCGGAACGAAGATTTCGAAAGAGGAGGCTACCACCGTTCGCACAATGTCAGCACGTACGTCGGTTGCGTCAACAGCGACCTAGGAACCAAGAATTTTTGAGCCGGCGAGGGGGGATGCCGTCGAGCAGGGATTGATCCAAACAGCAACTGACTTTCGAAGCAGTCGGCACGCACTATCTGATGCTGTTCTTCTGCCTAACCAGCTTGCCCCTCACCGATCGCTCAGTGGAAAGCTGATCACGAGTCCTCCCATGACATCACCGACTTTGAAATCAGATTTCGGGCTGCTGGGATGGGAATTGTGACATTGGACGCACGCCGTTGTCACGGCCAGGTCGGCATAGACCGCTTCGAACAACTGTCCCTCACCGCTCCTGATGGTACTGGAATACGGTCTATTGGGATAGACTTGAAGTTCTTTAAGAGCCATCCGCTCAAATTCATTGGCCGGCACATTGGCTTTATTGATCGGCCACTGACTGATCAGGTGATACCGGACATTTGGGCCGGTCAATTCCGCAATCTCGCTTGTCTCCTGCAGGAGTTGCACAGGTAAGGGCAATGAATGCGTGGTCTGCCAATTTTCCACCGCATCGACAATACGCTCTTGTTGGAGTCGGTTGACAATGTAGGTGGTATAGAAGTGTCGGTGGGCCATGATGACGGCACGTAAATAGTCGGCGACGGTTCTAGGAGGAATACCCTCCCGGGCACTTGATTTTGTGTCGATGGCGAAGAGGTTCGGGACCGCCAGCGCCGTGATCGTGACAATGACCGCGACCCAGGTCATGGCTTTGCTGGTCATGATACCCTCTCTTTCCTTTCGATGGGAGTGAGGCCCATAGGCATCGGGATAGAGTCAAATCCGTATTTCGCCAAGAGCTTTTGTATGCGAGGCGTCATGAGGAAATTAGAAAACTGTTCTGCAACAGAACGCAATGAGTCTCGACAGGTCCACACAACGGCTTGTCCGAATTGGATCGGCACATACGTCTCGATTGGGGTTTCATCGGTGATGCGTATCTGCCCACTGGAGATCGAATCGACGCGATAGACCAGACCCACATCGGCTTTGCCCATGCGAATCAGGTTGATGATGTCCTCGCTATGTGCCGCATAAAGAATGTGGGAACGGCTTTTATAGGTCGGATAGAATTTAGTCAACGCCCGAGCGGTGACCTCTCCCAATGAGGACGTATGGGGATCACCGAGGGCAATGCGTATGGACCAGTTCGACAACGCGTCCTGAAAAGAAACCAACATGGCCTGGGAGTCCGCCGACATCACGAGGACAAGTGACGTCTGCGCGTAGATCCTAGGGGAGCCGTTGAGCGTCAGTCCTTTCTTGTGCAGGTACTCGACTTCTTCCATGCCCGCCGACAGAAACACATCGATCGGAGTTCCCTTTTCGATTTGCTGAAGCAGAATTTTCGACGGCGTGTAGAGGACATTGACCGCCGCATTATATTCTCGCTCGAACATCGGCAGGATGTCACTGAAAGCCGGTCGTAAGCTTGGAGGAGCTCCGACTATGAGAGGTTCAGCCTGGACAGGCTCCCCGGCCCCGACGATGGCTGCCAATCCCACAATAGCAATGATCAGTTTCGTCAACGTCCGAATGTCCACTCCGTACCTCCGCAAGTCCGAATAATGTATGGACTATGCACTTTTGCCGCACGCAGGGCAATTCGAGGGAAATTAGCAAATGACCGGGCTTGGTCCAAGCATGAAAGTGTACAGCAGGGGACCACGGCCTTCAATGGTTCGCGTGCAATAGACTGGTTGGGCTCAGGAGTCGTAGACGCCTATCAGACAGGCCACGAATTTTCCAGGAGTGGGGAGTGACACTGCGACCGCTCTGATCAGCCTGGGTCATCTGGCAGTGCTCCAGT
>CABVRW010000093.1:0-2534 GCA_902500785.1 uncultured Nitrospira sp. | reverse complement strand
TGTGACGGTGCCAACGGAAAAGCATGAGTTCGTGCTGGATCGAAGGGCGAAGGATGTTGAACGGAAAATATACAGTCTCATGCGGCAGGAGGCGTTGCGTCGGCCGCTGCTGTCGTCGCACTGAATGGATGGAGGAAACAGGCATGTACGGCTGGAAGCGGGTTTGAGGATGCCTCAACACGATGGGTTATCAGAGATTCCGAGTCGGCGCCGATTTGTACAAGCTCCTGAAGGATTGCGACGGCGCTTGCTGAAGCGGGGGTGTCCTCGAAGGGGGTATGGGGGTCTCGAAGACTCCTCCATCCGGGGTTTGCTTGTTACCTATTTGTCACCTCGGTCACTGGCGTGACAAGGAAGTCAGGACCTGACTCTCGTCCAAAGAACTGCCTCCAGAGATAGTCTGCACACGTGTCTGCCAGAGCCTGTATGGATGCGTTTACGGCTACGCCCTGATCACTACCCGTCATGTCGTAAGGAATCAGCTTGGGGGTTACAGAATCATCCTTTTCATATGTGCAGGTACCTTCCCAGACAATTTTCTCGTCGTTAAGACGAACCAATCTGGCTCGTCCGGTGTAAGCAATGCGGTAGGCAATCGGCTCAAGCGAGAATCCTCCAGAAATAATCGTGCCAATACTCCATCTCTCTGTTTTAAAGTCGATGACAGAGTCAGCGCCTAATTGTTCGCGGAGCGTTTCTGCGCTGTCGTTCTTGATAAGTTGAGGTGCCGGGAGGGTCATCAGTCCTAATTCTCGCTGCCGTGCACGTAAGAAACGAGTCTCTACAAGGGTGATGGGGTCTGTCAGTTGAGAAGCGGAGATGAACTTGGCACCGGCCTCTTTGGCATCAGCCAGCTGCGCTAGTGCAGCCTTCATTGCAATGGGCATGTACCGACGCACGGAAGGCTCCAACCGTTCCTACCGAGGAACACGTCTGCGGGATTTATCTTTAGAGGTCCATTCGCAGGGTCGGGGCACTCCGCTTGCCCCGGCGGGCACTCTTTGAATAGGAAGTCAAACGCCTCCGTCGATGGACTGTTACATTGGGTACTATAGCATTTGTCCCCAATCCAGGCGGGGCCACAACCTAAATTATTGCTTACAGGATATTTGATGGCAGGGTTGGGATAACCCGAAACCATTTGGAAATAGCAGCCCTCAAGGTCGTTCCTTATCACCGGAACGACGATATGCCATCGCGTCTGAGATAGGGTCTGCCACAACCAAACCGCGTAGCTTATCTCTCCGGCGGTACGCATCGCCTTCTGCTGCTCATCAGTCGGCGCAGTGCCCACGATGGACGCGGCAAACGCTTTCAGTTGTGACCAATCGGTGACGACCCGGTCATGAGTATCATTGTTGCCGTTCAGCGCCGTGTTATACATGATCGCGAGCTTGCCTTTCACTTCGCCGACCGCCAGGTTCGGGTCCGCAGGAAAGCCACCGTGCTTACCAATATAATTCGAGACTTGGTTAAAGACGTTTGAAAACACTGGCGGGAGACCGGCGACCGCCCCACCGATGGCCAATCCGACCCCTAGGAACAACTGCGTCAGATTTGCGGCTATTTGGTCGGAAGGGTCCACGTTCTGCAATTTTGCGGAGACCGAATCGACATCGAAATCAGTCTCTGCAAAGATTTGCGTAAGAAGTGTCTGGCTGCCCGTGGGACCCAGTAGCCAATCATTGGCGGTTTGGACATAGCTCAGCTCGGTCCTGATTTGTTCTACGACCGGGGTCCAGTTGGCAGCAATGCACGTCGGCGGAGGCGACAAGGCGCGCAAGTTACCTTGCAGGGTCGAAATAATGCCGGAATCAGTCAGTTCGTCGTAGTGGCTGCGGAGGTCCATGCCATATGTGCCCGGCGAAGTGCTGATGTTAGAACTGAGGTACTGATAGCAGACATTCTGATCGCCCGGAAACGGCGGGAAACTGGCCTGTGCGGCGTGAGCTTGCCCGCCAAGCACGGTCGCAAGCATCATCACCCCTGGGAGCAGCTTCCATGTCCAGGCGCTACGTTGTCGTGGGCGCATACGCATTTTAAATAGACCTCTTTTTTTGAGCGGAAAGATACAACTACCCCTGCTAGCTGTCAGTCGCGACGTATAAGACATCAAAGATCATTTTTGAGAGAGCAAGAGTACGAAATGGACCTGTGGGCAGTCAAATACGCGGGACGTCAGTCCAGGATCTGGAGTTGTGGGCGATTCATCGGCTCGACGCGCCCGAGTGCGGGCGTGTTACCGGACTACTGCCAGGTGGCCGTCTCTCTGACATAGACAGGCGCGTAGACGACAATCAGCGTCGGCCTCACAGCTCACTCGGCCACCTGACGCCGAACGAGTTTGTCATCCAGTATCAAGCCACAAGGAGCGCCGAAAAACTCGCCTGTTCTGGTTAAGAACTGTCTCAGAAAGGGACCAACGTCACATCGTGAACGAACGAGATCCCGAACAGGCCGCACGATCCCTTTCGGCCGACTTCGAGAATCAGACGGTTACACTGGCAGAATTGAGGGGTGAGAGCAGCGCGGTC
>CABVRW010000092.1 GCA_902500785.1 uncultured Nitrospira sp. | reverse complement strand
GACCCTCTTCTCTACAGGCTGTTCTCGAGGATGCCGTTCGACCGGATCGAGAAGCATAGGGACTGACGCGAATCGTCATGAGGCATACTGCAAAGGGGAGGCACCGTCATATGCCACGACAGGGTTCTAGCAAACGTTCATCTCGAATCCCAGGTATGCTGACACATGGCGCGCGAGTTACCACAGCGGCCCTTATCGGAGATGACCTATCGGCAGGTCTTCGAGCGGCGATCCTACCTGCCGCGCTTGTCCTAGGAGGCTGCACTTCACTGGGCCAGTCGGACAGTGCTAATCGAACGCACAGGCCCACGATCCTGTCGTCCAATCAGGAGATCCGTCCACTCTCTCCTCCGGATGAGGCGAACGCGTTGACGACTTCTTCTGACGAGGATTTGAATCAAGCGCTTTTCGGGCCCTTATCCCTGAAGACCATTGAGCATTTGGCCCGGCAGCACAATCCGACGTTGATGCAAGCCGTGGCACTGATCGAAGGCGAAAAGGGTAAAGCCCTCCAAGCCGGTCTCTGGCCCAACCCGTTACTCGGATATTTAGCCGACCAACTGGGCCAAAAAGGGACTGCGGGCGAGTTTCAGGGCGGGTTCATTCAACAGAAATTCGTGACCGGAGGGAAGTTGCGATTGAGCCAGGAAAAGTATCAGGCCCGCGTATCCGCGTCGGAAGCTCAGGCCGCGGCACAAATCCATCTTGTGCTGAATGGGGTGCGGATCCACTACTACCGGACGTTGGGCATGCAGCGACGCGCGGCGATTCAGCGAGAGCTCCTCAAGACCGCCGAAGATAATCTGGTGACCGCGCAGGAAATGTTCAACATCGGACAGGCAAACCGCGCGGATCTCCATCATGCGCGGGTTGTTCTGGAGGACCAGGAGCTGTCTACTCAAATGGCCGACAACAAGCTCCGCTTGCAGTGGGAGCAACTGGCGACGGTGATCGGATTGCCGCTGCCGTCCGGTCAGCTCATCGGCGAGTTGGAAGGGGATCTTCACCGGCTTACATTTGATGACGCCTTGCAACATATTCTGACCCATAGCCCCCAGTTGGCAGAGGCGAAAGCGTTGCTCAAGTCGGATCAGATCAAGGTGCAGCGGGAACTGGTCGAGCCCATTCCCAACCTGTTCGTGCGCGCCGATGTAGGACGAAACTATACGGAATCCCAAACCGTCGGCGGGATTCGGGCCTGGATCGAAGTGCCCATCTTTGACTGGAATCAAGGCACGGTGCTGCAGGCCAAAGCCGACATGAGGCGCCAGGAACATCAGGTGCAATTGGTCGAGCTGCAGTTACGGCGGTCCCTGGCCGAGCAATTCCAGACGTACCTGACGGCGCTCCAACATGTACGGGCCTATCAAACGACGGTCCTTCCGCAGGCGGAGGCAGGGTATGCGGCCCAACTCAAAAGTTATCACGAAGACCGGCTCCATTGGCAGGACGTATTGGAGGCGCAGCGGGAATTGTCCAATCGACGGTTAATCTACGTCGACCATCTGATGGCCTGGCGCGCAGCTCAGGTGGCCATTGAAGGATTACTGTTGGTCGATGGATTGACCGCGCCTGGCGGTGTCACGCCACGTGGGCATATCGATGCGACGCCGAAACCGAGGTAGACGCTGAGGACGAGGTCCTGTGAACGGATGGAGAATTCTCCTGGAGGTCTTATGCCGAAGAAAGATGTGACGAGACGACAGGTCCTGACGACCGGACTCGCAGCCGCGTCATCCTTGTTGGTGCCAGGCGTCGCCGCGCGGGCCTCATCGAATGGGACAGACCCAAGAGCGAATACTCATGAGACAGACATGCAGCCGACCCGCCTCCATGATGAGGCGGCAGCTGCCGCGGCGTCGCCGTTCTCTGACTACTCCCGCTTTCATCCCAGCTTCGGGGGAGGGCCAGATAGCGCACAGTATCTCGGTAAGCTGGTGCCGGGATTGCGCCCGTCCGGACTGGAGCCAGTGTTGGTGGAGGCCCCGGACCTTGAAAAAGTCCCCTGGAAGATGGTCAATGGGGTCAAGGAGTTTGTCCTTCGTTTGACCGCCGTTCGGCGGGAGTTCTTGCCGGACCGCTGGATGAATGTGTGGGGGTTCAATGGGAGCATGCCGGGACCTATCATTGAGGCATTCCAAGGCGATCGGGTCCGATTTGTCGTCCATAACGAATTGCCGGAGCCCACCACCGTGCACTGGCATGGGGTGGAGCTGCCGGCGCAGTTCGATGGGGTGCCCGGTCTGACGCAAGACGTGATCCCATCCGGTGGGACCTACGTCTATGAATACGATCTCCATCAGGCCGGTTCTTTCTTCTATCACTCGCACATTGCGATGCAAGAAGCCTTCGGGATGGTGGGCTTCTTGATCATCCATCCGCCTGTGGCCTATGACCCTCCCGTGGATCGAGACTTTTGTTTGATCTTTCAGAACTTCTGGATCTCGCCCAACACGGAAACGCCGGATTCCATGCGGACTGACTGGAACTGGCACACGATCAACGGTCGGAGCGGTCCTTATGCCACCCCCTTGCTCTGCAAGCATGGAGAAAGGGTACGGGTCCGGCTGTTGGACTTCAGTCCCATCCAGCACCACCCCATTCATTTTCATGGACACACCTTCTGGCTCACCGGAACCGAAGCCGGACGTATTCCCGCGAGCGCATGGAGTCCCAGGAATACCACTCTGGTCGGCGTGGCGATGGTGCAGGATTTCGAGTTCATTGCGTTCAATCCCGGCGACTGGATCTTCCACTGCCATATGGTGCATCACATGATGAATCATATGGTCCAGCAGGTGGGGCCTCGGATTCGATCCGAGTCTCGCGAAACGCAATTTCAAGAACTCATCCCCGATCGGCCGCCGGTCGCGCCGGATTTCGAGAATTCAGCCTGGCACACGCCCGGCTATCCGCAAAAAATGCAGGGCATGGAATGGACAGCAGAACAGCTCCGGAAGATCACCGGTCGTCGGGAAGCAAAAGGCATGAGGAAGATGTGGCATGAAGGGCCGCATGGGCTCATGACTGTGTTGCGCGTGTTGCCGGACGACTTATACGATCGAGTCATGACCGACAACGAGAAGATCGAGCCGGGAGAAATCTTCGAGGCTATTGTCTCGCGCCAGAAGCCGAATGACCGTTCAGCGAATGTGGGATCATAAGTGGGGGACGTGTGTTCTCCAACAAATTCCACCGATGATCACTCCATGGGCACGGTCCGAATCGCCGATGATTCTAAGCCTGAAAAAGGATCCTACCCCTGTGCGCTCGAATCGGCCCTTGCCCCTTGCATGACGATGTAATGCACTCCTGCATGCAAGGCTTTCCGCCACTCGATTTCTAGATCCGGCGTATAGTCGGTATCGTATTCCTTGATGGTGGCGATCAAACTGTTGATCCAGTATTCATAGAGCTGTGGCGTGATATTCATGCGATGCGGGCTGTGTGTTTCGGCGAGCCGATTCAGACATTGGGTGCCTATCGATTTGCCCTCCAGATGCAAGAGCATCATCGCCACGCCTTCACGCAGCAGCGCTTTCTGCTTTGTAAACCTGGTGTGCGCAAACATCGGCTTAATGCTCGGGTGACTTCCCAGAAAAATGGTATAAAATCGATCGAAAAACTCCGGACATACACAGCACCGCCCATAACTTGCCACCACGTGCTCGATCCGCATGGAACCTCCTCGGGGACCCATTCCGTTCCCTCGCGACACCGGATTCCCTCCTCTCCATGTCGGTGGATGAGGAATCAAACTTAAGGTGCGCGTTGAGTTCCCGCATCCCCGCACTCAGGAGTGGACCGAACCGGCTCCGAACACGTAGAATGCCCGTCCGCGGTTCTCACCCGCTTCGACAGTGTGGGTGTTGGACACGGTCGGGCTGAAACAAGACTGTGAGCACCAGGAAGGGATCGTCATGAGTGTGAAATGTGGAATCGTCGGGCTCCCGAATGTGGGCAAGTCCACCCTGTTTAATGCGCTGACCAAGTCGGGGATTGCGGCGGAGAATTATCCGTTCTGTACCATCGAACCGAATATCGGCATCGTAGAGGTGCCCGATGCGAGGATTCAGGCCCTGGCCGATATCGTCAAACCGCAGCGGGTGCAGTATGCCACGACTGAGTTCGTGGACATCGCCGGGCTCGTGGCCGGTGCCTCGAAGGGCGAAGGCCTGGGGAACCAATTCCTGGCCAATATTCGCGAAACCGACGGCATTGTGAATGTGGTGCGCTGTTTTGAAGACGACAATGTGGTTCACGTGGCGGGCAAGGTCGATCCCATTTCAGACATCGGGACGATTGTCACGGAGCTGGCGCTGGCGGACCTCACGACGGTGGAAAAGGCTCAAGAGCGGAACATGAAAGTCATTCGTTCCGGCGATAAAGACGCCGCAAAGCTAGGCGAGTTGCTGGTGCAGGTCGCAGCCTGTTTGAACGAGGGCAAGCCGGCGCGCACGATGAAGCTCGACGCCGCGCAACGCGTCTTACTGAGACCCCTGTGCCTGCTCACGATGAAACCCGTGATGTATGTGGCCAATGTGGCTGAGAAGGGCTTTCACGACAATCCGTTGCTGACGCGTGTGGAAGAATATGCGGCGCGCGAGGGCGCGCCCGTCGTCGCCATTTGCGCGGCCCTAGAATCAGAGATTGCGGTGCTTTCGGACGAAGAGAAACGGGAATTTCTCGTCGACATCGGTATGACCGAACCGGGGCTCAACCGCCTGATTCGTGCGGCCTACCAGCTCTTGGGATTGCAGACGTATTTTACGGCAGGGGTCAAGGAAGTCCGCGCCTGGACGATTCACATCGGTGACACCGCTCCGCAGGCGGCCGGCGTCATTCACGGTGATTTCGAAAAAGGTTTCATCCGCGCGGAAGTCATCGGGTATGACGACTATATCGCGTGTAAGGGAGAAGTGGGCGCGAAAGAAAAAGGGAAGATGCGACTGGAGGGGAAGGAATACGTGGTTCAGAATGGCGATGTCATGCATTTCCGATTCAATGTCTAAACAATGTGCCGTCACTCCATCCTGACGTGGCATGGCCTCTGCCTTTTCACATGCGCTCGTGGCGCTGGCCATGGGCAAGGTTTCCGGTCATCCCGTCATGGATCTTCGCGCCCTGGGGTTGGGGGTCTTATGCGCGGTCCTGCCGGATATCGATGTCATTGGATTCGGTTATGGCATTCAGTACGGCGACCTGTGGGGGCATCGCGGACTGACGCATTCGTTGGTCTTCGCCGTTCTGCTGAGCGCGGGTCTGGTGGCGGTGTGTTACCGACGAGAGTCCGGCGCGGTGAGGGCAGGCATGGGGCTGTACCTGTTCCTCTGTGCCGCTTCACATGGGATTCTCGATGCGCTGACCGATGGAGGGTTGGGGGTCGCGTTTTTCTCCCCGTTTGATACGACCCGATACTTCTTTCCGGTCCGGCCCGTCGCGGTGTCTCCCATCGGCATCCGTGAATTCTTCAACGAGCAGGGGCTGTATGTTTTGGCCAGTGAGGCAAAATGGATCTGGTTGCCGACTGCGGCCCTGTTTGTCACGTTTCGAGCTTTGAAGGTGGTGTGCGTACGCATAAACGCGCGGTGATGATCGCCTACGGATTGAGGAACGTCTACGGCTGACTTCCAACCGTCGATTAATGATGCTTCATTTCGAGCCTACGCTGTCTACAGACCAGCGTAGGCTTCTGAGCAGCATGGTGCGCCCATCTACCGCTTGAATCTCGATCATTAGGCTCCGCACGATGCCTGCTGAATCCAAGACCATCGTCTGTTTGGCGATTCGTCACGGTTGTCAGGCGAAGCTGGAGCTGTCGATTTCCCGGCAGGGTCACTCCCTCGAGCCCCAACTGAAATCCTGCTCGCGTCATGACGATCGGCCGACTCAAATTCCAACCCTATTTCCCCGAAAAGTATGCAGTCGGGATCCGTACCGTTACTTGGAGATCCGGCGCCTCCCGTGTCGCGCCGATCCCGACCACGAAATTCGCAAAACTGCGATCGCTCAATCGATACGCGCCCCCAATGAGCAGTACCCCAATTTGAGTGATCTGCGGCGTGGTCGTGAGGAGTAGGTTTGATGCAGCAGTAGGTCTCTCAAAGACGGTATGGTCGTACCCCAGAGTCAAAGACAGCTTTTCATTCAGCGAAATGCCGAGACCCAAATTAACGTTGCCGCCACTTCCAGGATCGATGCGCCCGATCTGGCCGCCTATATCACGGGACTTATTCCAGATGTAACTTATGCTGCCGAAGAGCACGACGGGATCGCTGGGAAACAGGGCGGTGAAGCCCGGTTGGAGAATGTAAAAACCGGACCCCGTCGGTAATTCTGTTTGGAACCCCGTGATCGGGTCTGTAGGTACTTCGAATGGACCTTTCCCGGTAGTGCTTTTGAATCGCGTGAACGCCACGAAATATGGTTCGTCGGGCCCAGCGTTGTTTATTTGATACCGGCCCGTCGCTTCAATGTCTCCGAGACCAGAACCGTTGGCGGTTGACACGGTATCGGCCGTAGAAGGCGTGGCAAGGGGTCGTTGCGTAATCGAGTCTTCCCGATAGAGATAGGGCACTCTTACTTCGAGCTCCAGTCGATTCGTCAATCCGTAGCGTCCTACCAATGCTGCGGTATAGATGTCCCGACTCACTCCTTGGATGTTGATGAGACCGATCGTGAGGGCCGGGACAATGGTAAACCCAGTCAGCGTCACTCGATTACTGCTGAGATGCGCATATTGCAAGTACGGCTCCAGAATCAGTGTGCCCTTCGGAGTCAGCACCCCGGCCCCCGGCAAATCGAATGTCCGAACCATCCATGGAGGGAGTG
>CABVRW010000091.1 GCA_902500785.1 uncultured Nitrospira sp. | reverse complement strand
CGCACCACCTCCCGACGAGCTGGTGCGCCTACCACTTTTTTCGGAGCACCTCTCGAGTCACGGCCTGCTCCAGCAGTGCCTCCGCCAGCAACCGCTTCAGCCGCGCATTCTCCAGTTCCAACGCCTTCAGTCGCTTGGCGTCGGACACCTCCAGGCCACCGAACTTGTTCCGCCAGAGGTAGTAACTCGCCTCTGAGAATCCATGCCACCGACACAGATCCTTCACGGCCACCCCCGTCTCCGCCTCTCGCAAAAACCCGATAATCTGTACCTCTGAAAACCGCTGCTTCATATCCAATCTCCTTCCAGTTAAGGGATTGGACTCTAAATCGCCGCGCTACTCAATCAGGGGGTGACGTCGCTGGCCCACATATTTCTTCCGCCATTTACAGAACTTGGCGTCCGAGATCTCGCGCTTGCGACAGAGTTCTGGGACTTCAATACCCGCGTGGGCATCCTTGAGTACTACAATGATCTGTTCCTCTGTGTGCCACCTAACTATCGAACGGCATCATGCCACCTAGGAGTTCTGACACACACAATCCCTTTCTCGCCTTACTCTATTCGCCGCAGCACTATTCATTTAATGAATCATCTGGTGTGAAGCTCGTCGAGGGATACTAACTATGTCCACTCCACAAGAATAGCACAGCCGGTTGGAAAGGATTTGAGTCTAAACAGAATGAACGCTTATGGTCCAGGTGCGGTACCTATTGAGGTTTGGCAGGCAAATAATAGCTTTCTCGACAGACCGAAACCCATCTCCTGAATGAAACCAATGCCTACGTTTTGCATGGGAGAGACAGCTTGGAACGAGAGTCGTTGATAGGACTCCGTAAACGCCTCCAACCAGGCAGGATGGCGTTCTACCACATCTCGTGAAACCCAGGTTCGATGTGTGTCCAGGGCATCACTTTATTTCGTTTGCTGTCGGCAAAGCAGCAGTTACCATGCTGGAAACTACCATCAATCATGAGATTGTGGAATTATACACTTCAGCGACTGACCCTGGATACGCTCTAACAAAATACGCCCAATGAGTCACTTTTGGTGGGAGGCCCCTACACCGCATCAGCTTGAGAAACCTGCCGCGCTGCATGCATCTGTTCAATCTGAGGAAACACTTGCCGGATAGGCGCGAATGAGAAATCTTTCAGGAGGTCCCGCATTCGGCTTTCCGTCTTATCGAGATTCAAATAATGTCGCATTCGCGATACCAGGGAACCCTCCATTCTTGGTTGATCTGGGTCGAATTCCCATGGGTGCATATACATTACCAGCGAGGCCCCCTCGCCTTCCAGCTTGCGAAGGAGAGTCCGCAAAACTGAATACGGGTACAGCCGAAAATACCCTCCGCCGGCAACGGGCAATCGTACTCCAAGATATTTAACAGTCGAAGGTGGCACTTCCCATAAAACACCCGATACGGTCAGCAGTTGATGCGCTTCTGGATTTGCAGAGGGCACGCCGTAACGATCATGTAGTACCGGGAAAATACTGGAATCGTATATATAGCCCTCTTCAACCAGGATCTGAGTTGCCCACATCGTATCTTTGGTAATGGAAAAGCTTGGTGCTCGATAGCCAAGCACCGGCTGCGAGAGAATACTCTCTAAAATACTTTTCGCCTTCCGAATGTCTTCGCGAAAGGCAATGGGAGTCTGACCTGTAATGAGCTCATGAGCGTACCCATGTGAAGCCACTTCATGTCCACATGATGCAATGCGACGGACCAATGATGGATACCGCTCTGCAACCCACCCAAGAACAAAAAATGTCGCTCGAACGCCTCTCTTGGCCAGCAAACTCAGCAATCTTTCAGTATTGACCTCGACTCGACTCTCGAATTGTTCCCAATGCCTCCGCCGCATAGGGGATTCAAATGCCGAAACCTGAAAATGCTCCTCGATGTCGAATGACAAGCAGTGTCTGGGAATTGCCTCAGGCATATGCTTCTTCTACCGTGCCCCCTCACCCATCAGCATAACCTTCACCGTGTATATAACAATTCTTAAGTCCAACACCAACGACAAATTTTTCACATAGAAGAGATCATATTGAAGCTTGACGTGTGAGTCTTCCTTTGACGCACCATATCGAAAACGGGTTTGCGCCCAACCGGTGATTCCTGGGCGAACAGTATGCCTCAAATCATAGTAGGGTATGGTATTTCTTAGTTCCTGCACAAAGACAGGTCGTTCCGGCCTGGGACCGACCAAACTCATTTCGCCTTTCATCACATTGATCAACTGAGGGAGTTCATCTAATCTCCACTTTCGAATCCATCGACCGACCCTGGATACTCGCGGGTCTTCGCTTGTGGCCCATCTTGCCCCGCTTTGCTCAGCATCCTGTCGCATAGACCGGAACTTCCAGATCATATAGGGTCGGCCGCGCAATCCGACTCGCATTTGCCTATAGAAAACAGGACCGGATGAATCCAGCTTGATCAGAATCGATAGGACGAATACCAGCGGCACTAGTGCCACCATTCCTGCCATTGCGACTAAGACATCAAGAAAACGCTTCAAGAGCATTGTGATTAATCGACGACGAAATCCAGTCGAAAAAATGAGAGCACTCGGCTTGAGATGGTCAATTGAAAGTCGACCAGATTCCTCCTCATACAGGTAGTGGCCATCGACCACATCCCGTCCCATCGCCTTCATGTCCAGGAGAGTTTGAACAGGCAAAACCGCTCGACGATCTTCTAGACACACTGCCACTGTATGGACTTGGTATCGTTCGGCAATTTCAAACAGTTGATCGTAGGTTCCAATAATGCTCGGGTTCACCAAACGTTCGCCAACCCTACTAGCATCCTTATCAAGAAACCCCACTACTTCAGTAAAACCTGTCCTTTTAGACAGCAGGGTCTGACACAGATCTCGAGCAAGAGGTCCAACGCCAAGAATCAAGATTCTTCGCGTGAATTTAGGAAAACTAACCGACACTGAAACCAGTGGTTGTTGAGTGACCACGGGCTCTAGTCTCATCTCCTGTTCGGACTTACTTGAGCTGTTCATGATGAGCTTCGCGGTAATACTCCTGCTGCATATAATATGGGGTGGTATGAGCGTCCAAGCCATTCAATATAATACCGACATTGGTGGTATCACCGATGACCCTCAATGCTTTCTGCACAACATCGCGTCCGGTCATGCTTGCTTTCACCACGTACGCAAGAAGATCACCCATACTTGCCAACACTTGCATGTCAGCAAGCGGTAACACTGGTGGAGCATCGATAATCACATAATCAAACTCTTCTTTTAGCTCAGTGATCAAATCGGCCAACTGATGCATCTTCGATAAGGCCAACGGATTATCTCCAACCCCCCCTGCGGTTAAAATCCATGGGCCAGACTCGCCCAGTCTTTGCAAACAATCCTCAACCACTTTCGTACCACGAAGTACTTCGGCTAGGCCTGGCTGCTGCCATACTCCCGCATAGATATGCTGCATCGGCCTCTTGAGATCACAGTCAATCACTACAGTCCTACGATCAAGGTCTTTTGACAGGACATAACCCAAGTTGAGAGCAGTCGATGATTTTCCCTCTCCCATTACGGCACTCGTCACAACAACTGCCGTACTCTTTCGATCACCGGTCATTAATTCAAGTCTGGTAGCCGCAACACGATATTGTTCCGCCACAAATGAGAGCGGGCGCCACATCGAAACCAACTCTAGGCCCGGGGTTGGGTTATTTAGTTGTCCATTGGGGCCTCTGTGCTTACCAATAGACGTGGAAGGAAGACCTCCAGAAGCCTGAAGATTGTCATCGTGCTTTCCATGACCAGGCAGCAACAATGCGGAGGTGCGGTTTTTTCCAGAGAGTGCCCGCACGGTTTGCATTGATCCACCAAATGCACTTTCATAGAGCGGAATAGATGCAATGACGGGAAGGCCTAAAGTAATTTCGACTTCCTCGGCAGACCGGAATCCTCTCCCCATGAGTTCGAGGCCAACGGCGCCTCCAAAACCTAAGGCACATCCCAGCGCAAGCCCAGCCACCATAATCAGCGGAATGTTTGGAACAACTGGAACAATGGGGGTGTAGGCTGGGTCTACGATGCTGAACTTGGCTCCCTTACGGCCCTGGGCTAAACTCTTCTGCATCCCTGCACTGAGCTTCTTGTCCAAGAGCGACTGATAATTCTTTTGAAGGTTTTCATAGTCTCGCTCAAGCGTCTTTAATTTTTGCTCTCGTTCAGGCGTATGCTCCACCCTTCGCTCATATTGAGAAATTTCCACGGAAATATGGGCCTGGTGGCGCTTCACTGCATCCAACTCAAGGGCAATCTCCTCTCTCTGCCTCAGAAGTTCAGCATGATACGGATCAAGCGCCTTACGCTTGGATTTTTTCCCAACTATCGACTCTTCAGAGCCTTCGCTATCCGGCAACAAATCACGATACTGAGCGGAGGTCATCTCTCGGAGCTTCTTAATTTCCTCCCTAACCTGAACAAGATCAGGATAGGTTTCCTTATACATGGAAGAGAGCTCGACCAACCGTCGCTCCAATTCCTTGATTCTTCCCAGGCGCGGATCCTTATTACGCCTGCTAGAGCCTCCGACGGGAGAATCACTGCCGATCTCTCCTGTCTCCTCATAATCCTTAATTGACTTGTCAATCTGGGCCATACGATTAGCCAAATTTTGAGTCTGCTCGCTTTGCGACCGCATATCGTCCTGAAGCCTGTCCAGCTTGCGAAGATTGGCGTCTATTTGCTGCGGAAGCTCCCCGAGATGTTGCTGTTTGAACTCCGAAATAATCTTCTCTTTCACCTCAAGCTCGGCTTTCGCATGCTTTAACTCTAGCCCAAGAAAATCCTCGGCCGCCTCTACCCCTCGTTCTCGGTCCTTCAACGTCTCCTCAATGAACAAATCACTAAGTCTTGACGTTACATCTCTCGCGATGATCGGATCTTCATTAGAAAATGAAAGAGTGATGAACAACTTATCTTTGGTGGGCTCAACCTTGACAGCCCCACGCATGGCTCTGATGGCATTCTCTGATTCTGAGGCATCCGGACGATCCTTCTCGTAACCGAACAGCCCAAATTCTCCGGCTATCTGTCCAAGCGTTTTTCGCCCCATCACAAACTGGCGCACTTCCATAACTCGATCGTCGAGTGTGGGTGTATACACGCCACCAGTTGGATTGGGTCCGCTCACAATGGACTCTTCTATCTTCGCACCCTCAAACCACATTTTGGTGGCTGACTGATAGATTTTTGGCATAACCGCGCAAACCACACCGGCGAGGCTGAGCGAGACCAAGATTGCAGAAATAACGAGCCACTTCCTGCTCGCAACCGCTCGCCAATAATCCTCTGGAGATAACGTGCGCGTGTTCATTTCTTTGTATCCACTCCTCCTGATCCAGATTTACCAATTCCTGACTCAGCAGACGAAGAGGCACCGGAAGGACCTTCCCAGAAGGCACCAGCTCGGAAAAAATCTCCACGTGGTGAATACGCGTACGTAAATCCCAATAGAACCATTTGTTTCGAAAATCCGAGATCCGCAGCACTGAAACCACTTGTTTGTTGATTCTCAAACATCAACCATTGGTGGCTCAGTCTGGCTGCCAACATCGGCGTGATGAGATAGTTGAGAGATACCGTCGTGCCGTAAGTGCTGAAGGTCGTACCAATGGTATCTGAGGTAAAGGTACTCCGTGCATAATTAAAAAGCGCCTGAGCACTCAACTTATCAGTAATTCCGGCAGTGCCTCCCAATAAGACTGTATGCGTATAAATGGGCCCTGCAGATTGAACAAAGCTTGGAAACACCCCGAGATTGTAAATGAAGGTGACACGATAAGATCCGGGTGCTGCGATCCCTCCTGGCATATTCATCCCAGAAAGAAGGGGGAGGAACCCTCCACCACTTGCTGCACTTGCTCTACTGGCTCCCATTGTCTCTTGAATTTCACTGCCTAATTTTCTAAGAAAAGATGAGCCCGAAGCATAACTTACGCTAAAGCCTCCCGTCGGAAACATCGTTGCTGGGATTCTTCGCTGCCCTCCGCTGGCCGACGATGCCGGAATCGGCTCGACAAGTGTTAGCCCTCCATTGACCGATGAGTTCCACTCCTTAGTCCAACTTCTTCCCCAACCGAGCGTGCCGCCATGCGTCGCATAGTCGCCAAATTGCGCTTGAGACATTTGCGTGAACGTATATTTCACGTTTAATGTATCCACAGCGGAAATTCTTGACGTTGGGCCGGCCGAGATAGAGTGGGTTGTAGTATCAAATACAGTATTTGCTGGTTGTCCAGAAGTGGTCGAGGACGGCGCGAGCGCGGCACCGAAACTAAGCTGCGAATAGGTATACGTGGTTTGAAAATCAGTCGTAGGTGATAGCGAGTAAGAATCGGCAAACCCAGCAGTAAACATGGTGGTCCTGATTCGTTGCGTCAGAAGTCCAGAGTCAACGGGCCCTGCGATCCCAACCCCTCCAGTGCCGAAACCTCCGCCAAATCCGCCTCCAATCCCCCCTCCAAGGCTTCCAGCACCAAATGCCGGAGCCGAAGGCATATACTGATAGGTTCCGAAGACTCGGAACCCACGCATGCGTGGCAAAACCCTATTCACGGCTTGCGAGAGATCTACTCCGGCAGTGGCATTGAATCCCACGTTATCAAGAGCTGAATTATTCACAAACTTCTGAACCACGGCTCCAATCGAGAGATTTGCCTTCACGAGCGAATTGCCCTGAAGAAAGTTTAACTGAGGAGTGATTATCGTGATCAGATCATCTGCTTTAGCACCTGCTGACAACTGCGACTTTGGAGTGAAAAACACGTTACTATCGTACTGCTCGGTAACCGACAACGACGGTACCACGCGTATCTGTTGGGCTGCAGAGTCAGGTATGCTCCACCACAATACCAGGGCCAGAACCCCCAAACTAAACCGAGATATCTTCAAGCACTGGTCACGGCACAACAATGACATCACCAGCCTTGAGGAAGAAATTTC
>CABVRW010000090.1 GCA_902500785.1 uncultured Nitrospira sp. | reverse complement strand
GTGCCAGAAGATTCTCCATTGAACCTGTCTCAGATTGGGGGAAGCTTACGAGTACAGCTGCGCAATGTGCGTGAAATAGTTGCCCTATGCCCTCAAGAAAGGCTCGACAGAAGCGGTCCTGCTCGCTTTCCGGCAATAGGTTAAGCCGCATTTTGCCTTGAGAGGGTCTAGTGAGCAGAAAAAATGGAGCAAGGCATCCGAGAAACCAGTTCGATACGTAGTCTAGGGATGCTCTGATATTATCTTTCCCATCCCCTACCTTTGACCTAATTCTGGCTATCGCATCAGAGAATGATTTCTCATCTATAGCCCGCAATTTTTGATAATGCTCAACTTCAGTTTTCCACTCTGGAATTTCATCAAGGCTGGAAGCCATTGCAATCGTCTGAATGCGTACTGCTAGAGCGTCCCTATTTACGATCCAGCACGGATGAATATACTTTTCCATGCCTATGCTTGCCATGAATTCCCATTCAGGCGACGGTAGGATATTGCCATTACATAATCTGTGCACTCGCTGGAACCAGGAGCGAACTATATGGAACTCTGTGGAGCCTAGATGGGAAATCAGTTCTATGTAGTTAACAATTGAAAACCAGTACTGCAGGCGAATAACTGCCTGCAGTTCAAAAAGGCGACCCAATTCCATGGCTGTCATGCTTCGCCAGATGTTCGTGTCACAGTAAACATCCGGTAGCTCAAAGAAATTGATCGTGGTTTTCCTGCCGTCGAATTCGTTATTCATTTGAAAGACAGGCTGAGGCACCGCGGCGCTTTTGAGGGAATGACATTTCTTGAATTTCTTTCCGCTTCCGCAATAACAGGGGGCATTCGGTTTAAATTTCGCCATACGCTAAATACGACTAAATGGATTGCATAGGTTATCGAAGCCGGGCATTGTCCATGTCCAAGCAGCTAGTTCTTTCGTTTTTCAGTCCACAGCACCTATGTTGAGAGTCAAGTTTTGCAATCACACATTCCTCGCACTCACCGTGACCGCGTCGCCAGATCGATCAGCACTCCCTCCCTTAACCCCAGATCACTGACCAGGCACTCAGACATTCCCAGTGTTTCCATAACGGTTCGCAGAATGATGACACCGGCGGCAATGACTTCCTCCCGGCCTCGTTCGAGGCCCGGCATGCCTTCTCGCTGAGCCTTCGAACGACTCAGCAGCTGCTGCTCCAACTGTGTGATCGTCTCCAGCTTTAGGATGTAGTTATGAATCCTCGCCGATTCATAGGCCGGCAATTGCTGGGCCATCGCAGCGAGTGAGGTGATCGTTCCCGCCGTGCCGACAAACGTGAGACCGGTCGGCAACGGCATGTCCGCTACAGCAGTTGCCGTCTCGTTTCGCACCCATTCACGCGCCTGCTCAATTTCTTCCCTCGTCGGAGGATCGTGATGGAGCAGACGTTCGCAGAGGCGGACCACCCCGATGTCGAGCGACCGCACAAGAGGCTGCTGACCTGGCCGGTCCAGAATAAACTCTGTGCTCCCTCCGCCGATATCCAGCGCCAACAGATCAGTCACGCCGGCGGGAAGGCCGGAACGGATGCCGAGCATGGTCCTCCGCGCTTCTTCGTCACCGGAGATGATCTCGACCTGGAACCCGGCTTCCCGCCGCACCATTCCCACAAACTCCTCGCGATTGCTCGCATCCCGCACCGCGCTCGTGGCCACGGCCGTTGCCGCCTCAACCTGATACCCGTCGATCACCTGACGCCATTCCTTTAGTGTGTCCACGACCCGCTCCATAGCGTCGAGCTGCAGCACGCGATCCCGATCGACTCCCTGCCCCAAGTGAAGGATGCGCCGATCGGACCGCAGTTCTCGTAATCCTCCGGACGGGGTAACGTCGGCAATGAGCAAGCGACAGGTTAAGGTGCCGATATCGATGCCGGCAAGCATACGTGGAGACGCAATGGGTGGGACGGTCATGAGAGGGTCCTCAGGGCCCGTCGACGGTGATGTCGTTCATTTCCAGCAGCAGTTTGGTGCGGTCATCCTGCAGCGCGCGCACCTGTTGCATCAGGCGGGTGACTTCCGAATCAGACAGAATGCGATCCGCCGCCTCCCCACGCTCGTGCAACTCGATCGTTCGTTCGCCGATGTCACTATGCACGTCGTCGAGCTGCTGATCGAGTTTGCGCAATTCCAGCCGATAGCGAAGCAGTTCTCCCTCTTCCAAAGCACGCGTGGCGGCCTTGGCCGTTCCATGCCGTAAGGTCACCCAGCCGGCACGCAAATCGTGACTCAAGCGCTGCAACATTCCCATCGATCACTCCTCACCGAACGGACAGCCTCCAAACTGCCTAGCTCACATCTCCTAACGCCAGCTTGCCGCGCCAGCGCCGGAACATGGCGGCCTTGAAGGCCTGATGCTGAGGCAGCGTCAGTTTCGGATCCTTGTCCAGCAAGGTCACGGCTTCCTGCCTGGCCTCCTCCAACACTTGGGCGTCTCGCACCAGATTCGCGGCCCGAAAATCCGACACCCCCCACTGCCGCAGCCCCAGAAACTCACCAGGTCCCCTGATCCGGAGGTCCTCTTCGGCAATGACGAATCCATCGTTTGAGTTCACCAAGGCAGCCAACCGTTGTTGCGCATGGGAGGCAGTCTGCTCCGGCCCGCCGTCACGACTGACCCGCGCTCGGGCCTCTCGCGCAAGGTACGTGGCCATCAAGAGACAGAGCGATTGATGCGCCCCCCGGCCGACGCGTCCTCGGAGTTGATGTAACTGTGCCAACCCGAATCGTTCGGCATGTTCGATGACCATGACCGTCGCATTCGACACGTCTACCCCGACCTCGATCACCGTGGTCGCGACGAGTATCTGAATCGTCCCGGTCTTGAACGCCGCCATGGTGCGTTCTTTTTCTGCGCTCGACAGCCTACCATGCAGCAATCCGACTCGCGCCTGAGGGAAGATCTCGCGTTGCAGCTGTTCCGCTCCCTGGATCGCCGCCTTGAGATCGATTTTTTCAGATTCCTCGACGAGTGGGTAAACGATATATGCCTGACGTCCGGCCTTCAATTCGTCGCCCACCAATTGCCAGGCTTTCTGTCGTTGCCCTTCCGTGTACAGCAGCGTCCGCACTGGTTTCCGGCCCGGCGGCAGCATGTCGATGACCGACACATCCAAATCTCCGTAGACGGTCATCGCCAAGGTGCGCGGAATCGGCGTCGCCGTCATCACCAGCACGTCCGGCCGATAGCCCTTCTCGAGCAACGACTTTCGCTGCAGAACGCCGAATTTGTGCTGTTCATCGACAATCACCAGTCCGAGCTTGGCGAACCGCACCGTTTTCTGGATCAACGCGTGCGTACCGATCGCCACGTGCGCCGCGCCGGACGCCAAGTGCTTCAGCGTTTCGTTCCGCTTCTTCACCTTATCGCCGCTCGTCAACAATACCGCCTTCAAGCCCACCGCTTCCAATAGTGGTGTGAGATTCAGGTAGTGCTGCTCGGCCAGAATTTCGGTTGGGACCATCAGCGCCGTTTGGTAGCCCGATCCACAGGCCATCACCAGGGCATGCAGCGCCACCATCGTCTTTCCGGACCCGACATCACCCTGCACCAGGCGATTCATCGGCCGTGAACTGACCATATCGGCCTCGATCTCACGGAATACACGTTCCTGCGCGGGGGTCAGCGTGAACGGCAGGATCTGCGCGAGTTGCTTCAGCTGCGCCACGTGCGGATTGAACCGAAATGCTTTGAGTTCCTCTTTCGTCTCCCGTTGGCGAAGCACCATGGCCGCCTGCAACAAAAAAAGTTCTTCAAATACCAATCGGCGGTGCGCAGACGTCGCTCCATGGTCGAGCGCAGCCAGATCCGTCTTCTGCGGAGGAAAATGCACCTGCTGCATCGCCTCGCAGATCGGTGGAAACCGGTGGCGTACGCGCACCGACAGGGGCAGCACCTCCACCATGTCTGCCCCATACTCAGCCAGCAACCCTTGCATCAATACCCGCATCTGGCGTGATGTCCAGCCTTTGGTCTCATGATAAATCGGTACGATTCGGCCGACATGGAGCAACTCATCCTCACCTCCACTCAGCACTTCAAATTGCGTCGCTTCCAACCGCATATCTGTCCATCCGCGCCGCCCGGCGACCGCGCGTCCCGACATCATCACCCGCACTCCTTCTTTCAACACGTCTTCCAAGTAGGGCTGATTGAAAAACACCGCGTGCACGGTCCCCGTTGCGTCCTGAAGTGCGACATCGAGGATCGACAGCCGGCGAAACCGCGCGCGCGTCGCCTCCGTGTGAGTGATCACCCCGCAGACGCTGTGCATCGTTCCCGGCACCAGTTCGGCCACTGGCGTGACTACTGAACGGTCGTCATACCGCCAGGGCAGGGCCCACATGGCCTGCTCAATGGTGTGGACTCCTAGGCGTTCCAGCAAGAGAGCTCGTTTGGGGCCAACTCCTTTTGCGAACTGAATCGGCAACTCCCACAGCGGTCGCGCGAGACCGGAGCGAAGGGGGGACGGCGTGGCGGGGCTCTCCTTCGAAGCAGGCATAGACCGATCGATGACCTGCACTCCTCCTCGTAGACGGGTGAGCAGCACCAGCGCCTGCCTGAGCCGATCCTGTTGTTCAACGGGTGTGAGGCGCGTGTGGAAGTCAACAAAAAGATTGCGGAGCGACAACAGTTCGGTCTCGAGCGGTTGAGGATAGACTCGCTCACCAAGGGCACCGATCACCTGTTCCGATACGAAATGGTCGAGATTTCTAACCATTGAGAGATGGGCATAGGCATCACGGCAGGCAAATTCAATCGGTCTGGTCACACGAGACAGGAAGGCTTGAAAAGGATCATGAAAATCAGGGGAATCAGGACGTGGCATCCTAGGGCGGGATCGTACCACAGCCATGTCGTCGGCTCAACGAGGGGGCTTCATGGAACAGGCAGCCGACAGGACAGGCCCCCCGCTGCTTTTTCAACTTTCCTTGGCCCCCTCCCGGCTCGGTGTTAGAGTGATTTTGCGTAGGATTCACGGAAGGACACCCATGTATCGGCGCAATATCAAACATATTCTTGGGCCTCTGGCCGTTCTGCTCGGCATCTTTATTTTCTATCAAACCTGGCTCAAGCCTCACTATTTTCATGAGACACCACCCCCGCCGGTCATTGTCGAGGAAACCGCTCCTGCGTCCACCGCCCCTGTGGCGCCGCCGCATGACTCTGCCACTCCCGAGCTGAAGCGGTCCAGGACTATCGATCCCGTCAGCATTCCGGTTCCGAGGCATTCTGAGTTGCTTGGAGCCATTCACGAAGAGCTTGAGAAGCGCAATGTCGCCTTGGCAGAGACGAAACTCGAAGAGCTCTCGGCATCGATCCTGACGGAATCTGCCACTAAACGTCACGTCGCTATCCTATGGAACAACCTCGGAATCCTCCAAGAAAAGAGCGGTGGAACCGAAGTCTCGGTGAAGGCATTTAAAAAGTCCGTCGCCCTCGACCCCCAGAACCCCATTGCCCACCTTAATCTTGCCCATGCCTATTGGGGATTGCGTGACCCGGCACTCACGGAAGAGTTTCTCGGGAGAGTGGTGGTATTGTCCCCGGATGAGCCGTTCCCTCACATTGCATTGGCGGATCTGCTACAGGAGAAGGACCACCTCACAGAGGCGGGCAAACATCTGGCGCAAGCGAAAGAGCGGATTAAGAAAGACCCCGGTCTGCAGTCCTACCTCAAGACGGTCACGGCGAAGGTGTATCGCGCCGAAAGGATCGAGGACAAATTTTCGACCCACCATAGCGTCCATTTTACCGTCAAGTACGACGGCAACGAGGACCCGGACACATGGACTACCGTGCTGGATATTCTCGAAGAAGCCTATCGGGAAATCGGGCAGAAGTTCAATTTCTTCCCATTAAAACCGATCATGGTCGTTTTGCACACCAAGAATCAGTTTCAAGGCGCCACCGGAAGCCCTAGCTGGGCGGATGGCCTGTTCGATCCCCTGCTCGGACGCATTCAAATCCCCACTCAGGGTGCAGCAACGGATCGAGCATGGCTGACTCGAGTGCTCCGTCACGAATTTGTTCATGCGCTGATTCACGAAGAATTGGGAGCCACCGGCGGAACCATTCCAACCTGGCTCAACGAAGGTTTGGCAATGCAGCTAGCAGGTGATCCATGGCAAGATATCACACGCGTTACGCCCGGAGAACACAGCCTGGTTCCATTGACAGCACTTGAGGGTAGCTGGGAAAGTCTGCCGGCGGAGAAGGTGAGCCTCGCCTACATGGAAGCCAATGCCGCAACACACTATCTGATCGAACGGTTCGGCATGCATAAAGTTCACGAGGTACTGATCCATCTGAAAGCCCGCCAGACGATCGCCGCGGCAATGCAAGACCGACTCCTGCTGTCCTACGACCACTTCCAACAACAATGGGCAGACAGCCTGGTATCCATAGCGGCTCAGCCTAAGTCCTAATCGCTATCGCAACGTCGTCTGAAAGACATCGGCGTCCAGGACCTCGGTGGAATTCCAGGATGGAATGGCATGGGGATAGGCGTTGGTCTCCGGCTCGGTTGAAGGCTCCTCAATACGATCGAGTTGCTCGAACGAATCCTCCCAGAGGAGCGCTCCTGAGGTGGGATCGTACGTCCGCACAACCAAATCGAAAATATGTCCGATGGGGTCGCTGACCAGCCTGACGAATGGGCCACCGAGCGACACACCTTCCAACCGTGCCCGCTTTCGAACCCCTGGGGCAAACTGATCCTGCCAGACAAGCCCTCCCGTAGCGGGATTTACGGCTCGGACGGAGAAGAGAGTTTGGAGAGGCTTGGGATTGGACGCCGAGACCTGAGACGCCGATGGACGACTCGGAATGATTGTGGCGCAGACCCCCGTCGTCCGTCCTTCACCAACCTTGAGCAAATTCAATTGTCCCTCCCAGAGAAACCTGCCCGTTTCCGCGTCGTATACTCTTAACATGAATGTTGATTTCCCCGCGGAGTCGGTTCCAATTCCACCGGCGAAAATGCGACCCTTATTCTCATCATGTACAGCCGCGCCCTCTTCCTTGACATTCACATCGAACGAATCCTCCGACAAGATGGCGCCAGTCGGCGCGTCATACGTCCGAATCGTAATCATCGAAGATCCAGCCGCTTGAAATCCAAACCCAGCCGCCAATACGTCTGAGTGATCGGCCGGCGCTTTGGCCGTTACCTTACCCCGATGGTCAGGAGCAACCTCACTGCTGGACGGGAAGTGATACGGGGCAGCCGAGGACAGGCTGGAAACGAATAAAAAGACGACCGTCGACCCCAGCGTCAGCGCCGACCGTCTCTTTGGTATTCCACGACCAATCTCCCCCCTCCTTTCACATTGCCTCGTTCCGAGGACCGAGCCCGCGATGAACTCTCGACAGGTATGTAGGGCCACATGTGCCTCCTTGTTGAGAGGCGGATTCTCACTCGAAGACCCGTACGCCGTAAATCACACAGCGGCCCGGGCTGTCCCCTCAAAGGTTGGGGGCATGATGACCCGTTACGGCGGTTTTGAAA
>CABVRW010000089.1 GCA_902500785.1 uncultured Nitrospira sp. | reverse complement strand
ACAGCCAGCTTGGAAGGCTGGAACTCTACCACTGAGCTACGCCCGCCCACGGTGAACCTACCAACACTTCACGATCCATCGGCCACATGCTACCCCAAACAAGCCTGCGCATCGTCACATGGCCGTCATTATCGTCGCGGCCGGAAACACCTCTCATGTGTGATCCGGCTGTACAGGCTCGGTTTGGTGGGCAGGCAAGGATTCGAACCTTGGAAGCCATCAGGCAGCAGATTTACAGTCTGCCCCCTTTGTCCACTTGGGTACCTGCCCGCTAGGCACACGTTCCCAAACGCAAGCAAAGACTATTTCGTTTCAAGTAATTCCCGAACCAGCGCCATTTCATTCTTTAGAGCGGAGAATCAAAGTAAGCCTCACCACGCACAGCGCCCCAGCAAAACGACAGGGCTGGAGTGCTGTTGAAGTGAAGATTGACCTGGCTTCGAAAGCAGCCGATTTTATTTGCGACGCGCGCCATTGTCAAGGGGGTATGTTCTATGCAGGAACAATTCTACAGCATTGGGGGGAGCAGCGCAGGCTCCACGTGCAGCAGGAACCGACCCGGCACCCTCGAGGGCGAGTTCGGCCTGGCGAATCATGTCCGCCGAACTCCCTAACACGGTCTTCATGAGCAGCAACAGTTCTGGGGATGAAAGACGAAAATCTGGCGCCAAAAATCGCTTGCGCGCCATCATCTTTTCATTCGGATCCTCTGGCTCATAATATCCGCTCAAAATTGCGCGCTGCTCCGCCTGAATGAGCCGGGTGATCCAACCGGATACATTGAGCGGCCGCCCGGACGACCGAGGTTCACCTGCTCCTTTTTTCTCCACTTCCAGCTGAGTCCATATCGCCCATCCCACAAACACCGCCCATGTTTCATTGAGCGCTTCCCACGACTCCGTCTCGCTAAGAAACCGTTCTTCCTTCAAGTCTTTCTTTTGGAGCACTGGTGTAATGAGCACGTGCTGATAGCGACACTGTTGCTGCTCGCGAGCGAACGCCATCAGCGAGGCCTGCACCGCCGAGGGCTGACGGGCCTGCTCGACAAAATCCATGTAGGCATGAAACAGCTCGTGATAGAGCGTCTCTAGCTCCTTGTGCGTCAACCTCCCCAATGGACGCAGGGTCCTCCCCGCCAAATTCAGGGACAGCGATCGGTCCAACACCATTCGATGCTCTGCCGGATGATACTCCGCAGCAAACGCGCGGAGATCTTCAAACTCAAACGCCACAAACTGCGCAGGAATTTGCTCAAGAAACTGAGTTGGGAGATTGAGATTTTTTGCTTCCGCCAACAATGTCCCCCAGAGTCGCGAGGAATCCGAAGGAGCCGCACCCGTTTCCTCCCTAGCCTGGCCGGACAGGACCAGTCCCAGCAACATCCCCGCCGCCATCACGGGAAGCACTCCTCGCAGCCAACCGTGATATGAAAACATCAGACGCATGGTTATCCTGCAGCGAAGAAAGGACAGTGGAACACCTAGCCAGGGTTAGACGGCGAGAGCGCTCGACTTAGACATACCGATCATGCTCATGACCCCAGTCATGCGCAGAGCCTTCCTCGACCAGAGCCAACGTTTCAAAGAGACGAGGGGACACGTGGTCCAGGAATCGCGATGGCTTGGATAGCAACATGCCCGAACTTCGATCATACACATTGATCGGATAGGTCAAGAACAGGTAACGCTTCGCCCGCGTCACCGCGACGTACAATAGCCGCCGTTCCTCTTCTAGCTCTTCATCGGTGTTGAATGAGAAGACCGAGGGGAATTTCCCATCTACGACCCACAGAAGAAACACACACTGCCACTCCAATCCCTTGGCCGAGTGAATCGTCGACAGCACGACCTGCTCATCGTCCCGTCCCATAGGCTCCACCCCAACGGCACTCCCGTCTGGCGGCGCGAGCGCCAAGTCAGCCAGGAACTCGGTTAGACCGGGGTAGCTCTCTGCAATAGTATGCAGATGGTCGAGATCCCGGATCCGTTTCGGATAGTCGTCATGGTGATCTTTGAGAATCGGCAGATAATATTCATAGACGCGGTTCACCTGTTCGGTCGGACTCAAATCGTCACTTTTGGAGAGGTTTTCCAGAACCAGGCCCAGCTCCTGTAACGCCTTTCCCGAGCGGCCGCTGCTGTCTCGAAGCACTTGGTACGGATCGTTCACCCGCACCATAGCCGCCACCAAATCCTGCGCTTTTTTGGGACCGACGCCTTCAACCAGCATGAGCACGCGATGCCAACTGACCGCATCCTGAGGGTTCACCACCACGCGCAAATGGGCGAGAAGATCCTTCACATGCGCGGCCTCAATAAACTTGATCCCGCCTCGCTTCACAAACGGCAACCCGCAACGCGACAGCTCGATCTCCAGATCGAAGGAATGAAAACTCGAGCGAAACAGCACCGCTATCTCATTCAGCGGGACGCCTTCTTCGCGCAGTTCGAGAATTTTTTGCGCCACAAATCGAGATTGCGCGTTCTCCCCCGCCGCCTCTACGAGCGCCGGCAACGGCCCATCCAACTTACGCGTGAACAAATGTTTCGTATATTTCTCCGGCGCTTCTTGAATAATCTCGTTGGCCACGCTGAGAATCGGCTGCGTACTGCGATAGTTCTCCTCCAGCTTGTAGATCGTAGCACCGGGGAACCAGGAGGGGAATTCCATGATGTTGCGGAACGTCGCGCCGCGGAACGCATAAATGGACTGCGAATCGTCACCCACGACCATGACATTGTCGTGCGTGGCGGCCAGCTTCCGGATCAGTTCCGCCTGCAGCCGATTGGTATCCTGATACTCGTCTACCAAGATATAACGGAATTGCTGTGAGATCGTTCGTTGCGTGGGCTCATCCTTGGTCAGCAAGTCCCGCAACAACACGAGAAGATCGTCATAATCAAGCAGCTGGCGCTGGCGCTTCGCGGCCTGATAGGCACGTTGCAGTTTTCCAAGTGCATCGAGATGGTCTGCGAAGTGCGAGAATTCATCAAGCACAATTTCTTCCAGCCCACGCAGCGTATTCTCACACTTACTGTAGATCTCCGCGATCGTTCCCTTGCGAGGGAACCGCTTATCTTTTTCATTGAGGCCTAATTGCGCGCGCAATAAGGCGATGAGGTCTTCGGCATCGCCGCGATCCATGATCGTGAAGCCCGGGTCGATCCCGAGCACTCGGCCATGACGCCGCAGCAGCATATTGGCGACCGAATGGAACGTGCCGCCGCAGACCCGTTGGCTGCGCGACCCGATTAAGGCGCCGACACGCTCCAGCATCTCCTCAGAAGATTTCCTGGTAAATGTCAGGAGCAGAATGCGGGAAGGATCCACACCGGAATCGATCAGATAGGCGACGCGGTGCACAAGCGTCCGCGTTTTGCCGCTGCCGGCGCCGGCGATCACTAGTGCCGGACCGTCTGCCGCCGTCACCGCCGCATACTGCTGTGCATTCAGCTCCTTGGCATAGTCCAAGGAGAGCTTTCGGACGATGTCGTGATCCGGTGTCCGTTTCAGGATGTACGGCTTACTGTCTCGATCCATCTTGGCATCCGAGGTGGCGGTGAAGCACATGACGGGAGCGGACGCGCTGTATAACATACCACCGAACACCTTGCAACGACAGCGCGTGTGGGGCGGCATCGATGATCGCGTCAATCGAGATCAGCACTTGGACCTTCAAATCGGGTTGTATATGTTGTATATAATGCCGGACCAGCAGGGGAACTCTATGACGACACGACCGTATTCGTTCGCTCAACAGTTGCAAACCGTGGCGGAGCTCATGCTCGCGGTGGCGGGAGAGTCCGTATCCGTCATCAAACGCGCAGCCCCGGAACAGGCTTTGAAGCTCAAACGCCAGGATGAATGGACCATTTATCTCGAATTCTTGCGCGTGATGTTCAACCTGACCGATCGCGTGTCAGCGCTCCACATCCCGCTCAAGGAGCAACCGCAATTCATGGACGAGTTGACCGACACGGTCATCGACCAGCTCAAAAAAGCCCTAGAGCCGGCCTTTGGGACCGGCAGCGACCAAACGGAAATCGTCCTAACGATCGGAACGGCCGTGGCCGAAAGTCGTCAGACCTATGAGCGCTATCGATTTCTGGTCACGGAAGACAGCCCTGCCAAGAACGACCTGTACCAGGACTTCAGCGATCGCATCGCCCGTGCGGTCGGGGCTCCTGGCAATGCAGGCGTGGCCGCAGCCGCCACGCTCTGTGTCAGTGCCGTCATTCCAGCCCTTATTGGAATCTTCGAAGGTCAGACGCCGCCGGTTGTCGCGGACGCAACGACAAGCCAAGTGAGGGCTGAAGGAAGCAGTGCGTCTCGAGGAACTACTGGCGTCGACATTAAGCTGGTGAGTGTGATGTCGAGCATCAAAGGCGAGGAAGTCGAGACACGATGGGGGCTCCATCCGCGTTTCCGCCAGGACCTGACACAAGAGGAGGCGAAACAACTGACGACGACCATGAATCGAGTCGCCAAGATCCTCGGAGAGCGGTACGCCACCGTCGCCTTTTCTGACCAGTGGGCATCCTGGCACAAAGCCGGACACGCCTGACAGAGCATTCCGGAAGCATGACTCACGGTCAGCTTCCTCACCCATCGATTTCATTCCACGGAGGCGTCGTGCAAGCACCCGATCACATACAACCCCCTCAAGATACGGTTCCGCAAAGCCTGCATCGACTCGGCGAGCTGGCACGCAATCTATGGTGGAGCTGGAACCAGACAGCACGTCAACTGTTTGAGTCTATTGACCCGACCCTCTGGTTTCTCACTCATCACAATCCGGTCCAGTTGCTCTCCGGCGTAAAACCCGAACGTTTGACTACCCTGGCCGGTGATCCAAATTTCGTGCGTCAATACGCCGCCGTGCTGCGCACCTTCGACGAATATATGAGCCATAAGAACACCTGGGCCGCCACGGAATTTCCCGCGCTCCAGAATTCTCCGATTGCCTACTTTTCGGCCGAGTTCGGACTCCACATCTCGATTCCAATTTACAGCGGAGGGCTCGGCATTCTGGCCGGGGACCATTGCAAGGAAGCCAGCGATCTGGGCATTCCCCTCGTGGGTATCGGTTTCATGTACCCGCAAGGGTACTTCAAGCAGCGTATCAACCCGGAGGGGTGGCAAGAAGCCACCTATGCACCGTTTAACCGGCACGATTCACCGATCCACCAGGCCATGACGCCGAGCGGCATCCCCTGCTCCATCAAAGTCGAAATCGGCCACCGTCAGGTCACGGTGCTCGTGTGGCAAGTCCGTGCCGGACGAATGTCCCTCTATCTGATCGACACCGATGTACCCGAAAACACCCCGGAAGATCGGGCGCTCTCCGCGCGGCTCTATGGTGGAGACCAGGAAACCAGGCTCTGCCAGGAGTTTCTGCTCGGGATCGGCGGGGTACGAATCCTCCGCGCCCTCGGCATCAATCCCGCCGTGTGGCATTGTAATGAAGGCCATTCTGCCTTCCTGACCGTGGAGCGAATCCGCGAATTCGTCACCACCGGGCACAGCCACGCTGAAGCCAGTGACCTGGTCCGCCAGAGCACCGTCTTCACGACGCATACACCCGTTCCAGCCGGCCACGATATCTTCCCGTTTCATCTGATGGATCGCTACTTCAGCAACTATTGGGACCAACTCGGACTCTCCCGGGAAGAATTCCTCCGCCTTGGCGAAACGCCCGAGAGCACGGGACACGGCTTCAACATGACGGCCCTCGCGATGCGGCTATCCGCCCACGTAAATGGCGTGAGTCGCGAGCATGGACGCGTCTCACGACAAATGTGGCAACACTTATGGCCGGGTCTGGCACAGGATCTCGTCCCCATCCGCAGCCTCACCAACGGTATTCACGCCCCCACCTGGATTTCCCCTGAGTCGGATTCCCTCTACGCCAAGTACCTCAGCCCCGATTGGGCGGAACGAATCGACGACCCGACCATCTGGCAACGAGTCTCAGACCTGCCCGATGACGCCCTGTGGGACGTTCGGCAAACGACCAGACGTAAACTGATGCGGTTTATTCGTGAACGCGCGCGCGATGGATGGATTCGCGGCCATCTCCAGCCCATGCAAGCCATCGCCAGAGGAATACTCCTGGACCCCGAAGCCCTTACCATAGGATTCGCCAGGCGGTTCGCAACCTACAAACGCGCCACCCTGCTCTTCCGTGACCTCGATCGACTCAAACAATTGCTCCACAATCGGTGGCGACCGGTCCAACTCGTGTTTGCCGGCAAAGCTCATCCGGCCGACGAACCGGGACGATACTTCATCCACGAAGTCCTGAGCTTTTGTAACGATCACAAACTCGGCGGACATGTCGCCTTCCTGGAAGACTACGACATGCATATGGCAAAGTATCTGGTTCAGGGCGTCGATATTTGGCTCAATACTCCTAGAGCCCCCCTCGAAGCAAGCGGCACCAGTGGTCAAAAAGCCGCACTCAATGGGGTGATAAATCTCAGTGTCCTCGACGGGTGGTGGCAAGAAGGCTACAACGGCGCTAACGGATGGGGGATTCAACCGTTGCCTGAGGGCTCGGATACCCAGGCGCAGGACGCTCACGATGCCGAACAGTTGTTTCGCTTATTAGAACAGGAGGTCGTGCCCTTGTTTTATCAACGCGACCTTGATGGCATTCCACGCGGCTGGCTTCACATTGTCAAAGAAAGCATTAGGACCGTTGCACCCCGCTTCTGCACCAAACGGATGGTCAAGGAATACATGAGGCAACTGTATGCACCGGCCACCGCGCGAACCCCGAACAAGTGGTAACGAGACTGGGCCCTGGCCCAGTCTCGTGCGAGGCCGCCGATGTTCTCCCTGGGTACTACCCACTGGACTTGTGCTGCTCGCTTGGACTGTCCCTCATCCAACAACCGCAGCCTCATCGACGCCCAAGCCCACGGTCACCCCACTCGAACGACAGGCGATGACCCTCTATCAGGCAGCCGAGTACAGCGGCGTGATCGAGATCCTGCAACGCATACCTTCCGGCCAAGAGCCTGGTCCGAAAGTGATTCGTTATGGCATCCGGAGTCACCTCAAGCTTGGCAAACCTGACGAAGCCTGGAAGTTATACATCAAACTCGTCGCGAACAATCGTCCTGACGAGCCGGAATTGTTACGAGAAGTCGCACGAAATTTTATTGTCACTCGCGTCCGCGACTCACAGGAACATATCCGTATCGCCGCCTATACGGCGCTGGCTGATATGGGCGCGAGCGATACGTTACCGATCCTTGAGGACGGCCTTCTGGATTCATCAGCACTCGTCCGCGCTCGCGCGGCCGAAGCCATCGGCCGCAGCGGGATGGCTGGCCGCTCCTCGGCTCTCAAACGGGCGTTACGCGATGAAGCACCCGGTGTTCGTATTGCTGCGATCAATGCGCTCAGCGATGCCAAAGTCACCGACATATTGGATCAACTCACTGAAATCGCTCGTATCGATGAAGGTCCGGAATCCATTTTTGCCCTCGCGGGATTGTATAAACTTGGACGAACGGATGTCCTGACCGATATCTCCAATGCCGTGACCCTGCCCGATCCTGAAGTACGCATGGCGGCATTGGGCACGTTAGGACGCTTACGTCGTCCTGCCAGCCTATCGATCCTGAGCCAAGCCGTGTATGACCCTCATCCTTCCGTTCGGGCCTTCGCAGCCGGTGCGTTGGGAGAATTCGGCAGCACTGAAGGCATCGCTGCACTGACGCACGCGCTGAATGACGAGAATCCGCGCGTTCGTAGCGTCGCCGCCGCCAGCCTCGGCCGCTTGGGCGCGGCAGAAGGTCGTAGCGTCGTTCAGCCGCTCTTGCGGGACCCTGACGAGCACGTGCGCATCAGCGCGGTGGAAGCCCTGCTCCGGCTGGGTGATCCCAGTGCCATTTTGAATGCAACCGACCTCGCCCGACATCCCGATCCATCAGTACGCGCAGGTGCTGCCTATGCTCTGGCAGCCGCAACAACTCCCAATGCCCTGACAATCCTCGAAAAGTTACTCCGAGATCAGCAACCACTTCCACGACTCATGGCCGCCCGCGCATTGGGCAAATCACAACTGAAGTCGCTGATCTCTCCGCTCAAGACTGGTTTGCAAGATTCGGATCCAACAGTTCGCATCGCTTCGGCAGGAAGCCTCATCCACGTGTTGTCCAGAAAAGACAACCAAGGGAGCGCCCGCTAGGGGCTGAGACCAGCATGCTCAGGCTCATAGG
>CABVRW010000088.1:4978-8242 GCA_902500785.1 uncultured Nitrospira sp. | reverse complement strand
TCGCACCTACGTCATCGCCGGCTGCGTGCCGAAGCATCTGCCGATTAAGGGGCCCGTCGGTTCCGTGTGGGTCGCCTGTAACGATCTGGATTACGCGAAGGACAAGGTAGTCGAAAGCCGGTTCGTCTCCTGCCTGGAGATGTTTCCGGGCGGCGTGCTGCAAGGGCTGTTCATCAAAGAGGTGAACAACCGCACGTGGGAATCGTTCCGGTTCTCCTGCCGCGAATTGCAGGCCGACGGCACGGTCGGGTCCCGTTGGGAGAAGAGCCCGTTCCTCTTCAATTACGAAAAAGAGGGCGACTTGTTCGAGACCACGGTCCCGACAAACCGCCTTTCCATCGGCCTATACGAGCTCTACAACAAGCTGCAACTCCGGGAGAGTCTCCTGCAGGTGGGGCTGGAACATGCCACTGCGGACGATATCCACGAGAACGGGTCGAAGGGGAAAGATCCGCAATCCATCCAGGTCAGTCCCAGAGTGCCGGATGCGTTCGGACTGGGGGGCATATCGGGCACGCAAAAGTGGAACTGTCCTCCGGGGATGGTGGTGACCGGCGCCGCCATCGGCCACGTGCCCGATAAGAAGGAAAAACACACCCGTCCGGTCTATCTCCTCATGGAGTGCCGGAAACTTTTTCACGGATAGGGAGGAGTCGGAGGAGGGGTGATATGTGGTCAGGTCTTGTTCCGTGCATTGTCGCTGTCCTGCCGATTGACGATCCAGCTGAGGTTTGAATAGTGCAAGCCCAGCGCCTGCCCGATCTCGAACAAGCTGGATCGAAATCGAGAGATCGTCCCCACTCTTGGCCAAATAACTCT
Organism: uncultured Nitrospira sp.; assembly: GCA_902500785.1. Lineage (GTDB taxonomy): Bacteria > Nitrospirota > Nitrospiria > Nitrospirales > Nitrospiraceae > Nitrospira_A. The sequence continues at coordinate 7,423 of CABVRW010000088.1, read as the reverse complement.
TGCGAGGGGTGGATCTTGGACAGCATCTGCGGGCCCAGGAGACCTCGATTCACAACCAGAATCCGTCACTATGGATTTCAACTGGTCAGAGGCGAGAAGGCGCAGATTAATTTCGGTCTTGGACAGCAGTGGGTCTGACCCTTTAAATCGCCCCATGAATCCGAATCCGTTCAGGTTCGATGATCCACAACCGCCCCTGTGGAGGCTCATCTTCAAGAACTCGCAACGCGGATCGCAGCAACGTCAGTGTGTTTTCGATACTTTGCGTGCGTGGACGCAATACCCATATCCCATGGTGACTTGCGGGGGGATATACGCGGATATCGGAGAAATCGAGATCGAACGTGACGAGAATTCTTTCCTCTGCCTGGGAGACGATAAACACTCGTGAATCGGGGTTCCCTCCCAGTTGCTCGGCAAGTTCGGTATGGACATCATGACCGACCTGCCGAAGCAAGACCTCAACATTGCGAGGAAGATTCTCGTCGAGTTTAAATCGGATGAGCATCCTACGCGCTTAAGCGGGGATGGGAACGATACGCTCTCTCGCCAAGTCCGCTGCATAGCCGAGCGCTGCGGGAATATGCTCAGGCCGAAGCGAGGGGTATTGATCGAGAATACGCTCAAGCGTTTCGCCTGCAGCGAGATTGTCCAACACCACCGAGACCGGTATGCGCGTGCCTCGAAAGCAGACAGCGCCATGCATGATTTGCGGGTCAGTCGAAATGTAGGGTTTCCAGTCCATCCCCATCCCTCCAGGTACGGCCATCACTATAGCACTCTGCAACTATTCACGCTCGGCAATTAAGATACGACTGGCGGATCTGCGTACCACGGCCTGAGCCGGACGGCCTTTGAATTCTGGACCGGCAACCTCGTCATTGCAGGATCCGGTTGCATGTAGCGCTCGTCAAACAATGATTCCCGACCCCTTTTCTTTCACCACTTGCGCGTCTGGCCAAAGGAGCATGGTGTCCGAATCGTAAAGGGTCAACATTTCACGACCAAGGTAGCCTAAGCATATGCAGTTCTTGTCATGCAGTAGGTTGGTCTTGGCAGAAAGCCGTGAGAGAAGTCGGAAAGGGCAAAGGGAATAAATGTCCTAACTGTCGTAACCAGACCCTTCACAGAGTCGGAGAAGCGAAGTCCCCCAACGGGAAACATGTTCATGCTATCCGGCGGTGCGGGATATGTGACTATAGCCTCATCGAACCTTGAAGTTCCAAGTGAACGGTGGCTCATTTTCCTTGATGACATCCTCGCACGCTCACTCTCCAAAATCTTCAGGGCAGGCTGATCTTTCCGTGAGGCGACACAAGAACGCTCTGCGCGGGAATGAAATGACATCACTGACACTACTCAACCAACGATGAGGGAAGTTAATGGCGAGTGAACCGGAAAATGAGCTACTTGAAGTGTGTAAGCGCCTACTCGATTTTGCCGAGCAGTACGATGCCGCTCCAGCAACCTCTGTCCTTAACGAGCTATGGCACCGTGCGCAAGAACTTGGAAAGAGCGCGAGTGGATCGTGGCTAGGATATCAGGCCAATGTATACTACAAGGGCTTCAGTGCGCCGCCAGCCGGGGAATCCTTCGACATTCAACATGGGACTGGTGGGTCGTACTTTTCTGAATCGGACCCAGATTGGATTGAGCGCACAAATCAAGAAGTCTCTAACCTTCTACTAGACCCGGCTGGAAAGGAAGCTCTCGCGGTCGCCGATAAATTATCAGAGAACGGTCGTTTACTGCTGAGCAGAACCAAAATGGATGTGTCTTCCGTACTCACGGTCTACATTGGAGATCATGATGACCCGTTCGTTCGCCGTATAGCTGAAGAGATCGAGAAGATCGAGGTGCTGGATGCGGCAGCCATCGCTAATGAAATGGGGCCGAGGCGACAGTTGATCACGGGCGACATGCGAGCTATACAGCAAGGCACGCGGACGCCTCCACACGTTCACGTGCTGGCGCACATCTCAGCAGCGCATCAACCTGCGCTACACTGCCGGGAGTTAGCAGGACGACTTGAACAACTTGCCGCACACTTCGCGCGCACCAAGCGAAAACGAGTGCGGGACGCTCGGGTCGGGAGAAACATCTTCATCGGCCACGGGCACTCTCCTGTATGGAAAGACCTCAAAGACTTCATCCGAGACCGACTTGGTTTGCCTTATGATGAGTTCAATCGTCTCCCCGTCGCCGGCATTGCCAACATTGCCCGTCTTTCTGAAATGCTTGATGCCGCAGCATGTGCCTTCATTATTATGACTGCTGAGGACGAGCGAGGTGACGGTAAAATCCAGGCACGCATGAACGTGATTCATGAAGTTGGTCTCTTTCAGGGCAGACTCGGTTTCACAAAGGCCATCGTCTTACTCGAGGAAGGCTGCGAAGAGTTCAGCAACATTCAGGGAGTGGGTCAGATCCGTTTTCCAAAAGACA
>CABVRW010000088.1:0-4878 GCA_902500785.1 uncultured Nitrospira sp. | reverse complement strand
CATCATTCCCATCATTGCCAACGCTTCCATTGATCGGCCGTAGACCGTCCCCTTCTCCGAGCATTTTCCATTACGTTCGACATCGGTTTCCGAGCAATAGCCCACCAATCCACGGAGCAGCTCCACAACTAGGGCTCCTCCTAGGGTCGGCCCTGACCCTCGATGTGGTAATCCATACTTGTACACAGCGGGCGAATCCAGGAGGCCTTTATGATGACTACACGCTTTGCCCTCATCCCCGGATTGCTCCTCACCCTCGGCGGCTGTATGACCGACGCCACCGTCGAGTTGACGAAAGCGCCCTTTGACGCAACCACCCAACTCACTGACGGCACATCCGGAGCCACCAAAGAGTTTCTTGATCCGACGACCGAATTTACGTCGAGTACCACACCGGGCTCGTTAGCAGAAGGCCGTCTGCTCAGAGCGAAACAAAAGGCTACCGCCTTCGCAATGCATACCCACGAAAACCTCCGCACGGATATCGCCCGCGGCCAGGGAGAATATCTTGCGTCGCTGGCGACCCTGACCGGCGTATCGGTCGACCATTGGACGGACTTTCAGGACAGCATGAGAAATGCGTATCCTGATCTTTTTAGTGAGCAGATCTCACCGGCGCAATCCAGCGAACGAGTCGTCGAGATAGCCTGGGCACGCGGGTATGGCATGCAGGCGCCCGCAGATCGATGAGTCACTTGACGCCTATTCTACCCAGCTGACGCCTCCCCGAACCGTGCCATCGGTTTCACTCCGGCACGTATAAATACACGTATTTCAGCTTCCTTAGACAGTTGACACATTTGACCCAGCGGCGTAGGTTTCCACGATGCCACGATCGCCTGCCCACTCTCGTCAGCGTCGCTCCACGATAATCCCCGTCCAACCACAGCAAGACTTCGCGCGTGGAGAAATTCAACATCCCACGGTCGAATCCTATGAGTACGTGGTCCGATGAGCTTTACCCCACTCAAGGACCGACTGAATGGACTCCCGTTGGTCTTGGCTGGGCCGATCGTTCGACGGATCGAGCCCTCTAGCGCGACGGTCTGGGTGGCAGTGCGACGAAGCCGACGCATCAGACTGGAGGTCTATGACGGTGAGGGCCAGGGCAGTCTGGTGGTCGCAAGTGGTGAGCGGGAGACGCTGGCGGTCGGCGCCAACATTCACATCGCCTGCATTACGGCGAAACCCGGCACTCCGTTCGCCGCGGGGAAAACCTATCAATACAACCTCACATTCGATCAGAGCGCCGGCAGCGACGACATCCCGAGCGGCGATCTTTTCTCGCCGCGAATCGTCGCCGCCACGAACGGCGAGGCCCGAACCAAGCTGACCTATGCCGGCGAAGGCGGCCCCACACGGCCAAGCTTCGTCTTGCCTCCGACCACGCTCGGCGACCTGCGGCTCCTCCACGGGTCATGCCGCAAGATCGCCGGAGAACACAGCGACGCCCTGGAAGCGGCCGACCACATTCTCCGAGCAGCATTTCGAGGTAATGGCGGTCGCCCCCACATGCTGTTCCTGACCGGCGACAACATCTATAACGACGGCTGTGAACGCGACTGCTTCGAGGTGATCCTGGATGCCGCCCCGACACTACTCGGCTGGGACGAGACCATGCCGGGCGTCGACAAGAAAGTCAGTGCCATGTCCGGGGTACGCTGGGAATATGCGCTCGATGATGCCGGGCTCAGCAATACCGGCCCCTGGCCTGCACTCCGGCATCTCTTCGGCATGGGAGAATCCCTGGCCCTGCATCTCCTGACGTTCGCCGACAATCTCTGGCCCGAGGATCTCGACTACCAGCGCAAGGCGTTCGACTTTCGAGGGACTCTCCCTGCCGTCCGTCGGGCGTTCGCCAATGTGGCTACGTATATGATCTTCGACGATCACGAATTTTCCAACAGCTGGAATATCACCGCCGAGTGGGTGGAATCGGTGCTCGCCAAACCGATGGGGCGGCGGGTCTATCAGGATGCATTGACTGCCTATGCCCTCTGCCAGGGATGGGGCAACACGCCGGAACGGTACGAAACCGGACCCGGCCAAGGCCTCCTCAACGCCGTCACAGACTGGTCGCAAGCCGAACGGACAGGGACCGTCTCCCCGACAGATCCGATCGCCCGCCTCACCCGGCACCTCGGCCTTCCCAGCGAAGACGACTTCAAGAACGGCCGCGACTGGGCCCGCTTTCACGGTCCGGAGGTCATACGATGGGACTACACTGTTCCCTGCCCCGGCCTCAGCATTGTCGTGCTCGACACCTACATGTGGCGCGCCTACCCGGACAAGTTCAGGAACGCCAGCATCCTCTCGGAAGGCGGCCTTCGCGAACAGATCGATCAGGCGCCCTATCCTGCAACCGAGTGCTCGCTGATCGTGGTGTCAAACGTCGCCCTCGAACTGCCCGGCATCAGCACGGGAGAGTTGGTGGCCAGCGAATGGCACTCCAGCGCGGTCCGACTCATTCTGTGGCTGCATCCGATCTTTCTCGTTCTCCAACTCCTGCGCCTGAGCATCAAGCTGTTCACCCTGTTTCAGGTCCAGATCCCCTCCTTGTTCGCATTTCTTCGGCTGCAGGACTATGGTCCGGAACACGGCGCCAAGTACGAACCTCAGACAAAAGGGTTCGAACTCTTGATGGCTCGCGCCACTCACCGTGCGCCGCACGTCGGCGGCGGAAAGCGCCAGGCCCGGGTCGTGATTCTGTCGGGAGACGTTCATCGCAGTTTCTGCATGCGCATGCAGTACTGGAGCCGGACCCCGTTCGGCGTCACGGCAGATCCCGTCGAAGGGGTCGTCGCACAACTCGTCAGCAGCCCGTGCAAATGGGTCAATCCGACCGTCGTGCCATTAAAGGACACGCGGGTCCGCCACTGGGCCGGATGGAAGGAGAAACCGACGCTCACCTGGACGTCCGAACCGAACAGTTCGCCATGGCGCTTTAAGCAAAGCCCCTGGATGATGGAATACCAGCCTGGAGCGAGTGAGCCCAAGATGAATCCGGCCCCCGAATGGCGGTACGCCCTCGAACCCGTGCCCCCTGATCCACCGGTCGGCCATGCGCCCTTCCAGATACCGGACCGTCTCAATCCGACATTGGAAGACCAACTCGATGAAATGAAGTTGGTGGCCCCTGAGACGCTCTGGAGTCTTGAACAATCCCACATCATCAAAGCGAATAACATCGGGGACGTGACCTTCGAGTGGGCGGCTGGCAAGAAAGCGGTCGTTCAGAATGTGTGGTGGAGGGGTCGGCCGACGGTGGACCCCAATTGGACCGTCAATCGTTTTGTCGTGTCGATGGAACCTCAGGCCACACCGCCGTCGCTCCCTACGTAGCCATGGCTAAATCCGCCTCCATACTCGATCGTCTGCTCTTGCTTCTGACGCCCCTCCGATTAGCCGGGGAACACGAAGGGTATCTGCGAAACCTGGCCGCTGCGGTCGGATGGGACCTGGACGAAGTGGTGGGTTTCGACGCGGCAACAGCCGCGGCCGACCTCCGGGTGATCTCCGAGGGTATCGAAACCATCTCTCAGTATGTGGGCCAGCCCCCGTCGACCCTCTCTGAATACGTCACCGCCCTGGAGAACACTCGCCGAACCTTTACGGCCATCCGTAGCCTTGGCCGGATACTCGGCGGCGCCGATTCCGCTCACCTCGATGATTTTGCGAAAGCGCTGCTCGAAGCCCTGGTCATCGCGCACTGGTTCCAGCTCTCACCGACCAGCTTCGTCATCGCCGAATTGCTGGGCCTGGTGGTCGCACCGGCAGACGGACCGCTCCTCCCCGCCATCCGTGACGGAGCCACACTCATCCGTGAGGAACATCGCCGGGGCGAGCTGCGCTTCGATCGTATCGGACCATTACTTCGTGATCCTGTGCATGCGTTGGAGCAGGAATACTTCAGCGGAGACGCCCTGGCCACCGTCGCGGGCGCACACCGGGTCGCCGACAAACTTTTCCCGCGACTCGCACGGCTCGGCCAGTTTCTCGGCATCAGCGCACGCTACGGATTCAACCCGGCGGGTCCGGTCACAGGCGGAGCGGAGGCGGTTGACCGCCTCGCCCACATGTTGTCGTTATACATGGCCCCGCATGATGGAGACCTGTATGGTCTGACGCTCGCCTTTTCCTCCACGGACCGCGGACGACGCGGACTCCTCGTTCGGCCGTTCGGTGCGATCAGCCTCCAGAGAGAGGTCAATGAGTGGATTCTTCAGGCGACGAGCAGTGGCTCGATCCGCGGACTGCTCGTCGGTGCCGATCACGTGGAGACTTCCGGCGACAATGACTGGAGCCTCTCGCTCGCCGCCGAACCATCGACAGACATCGACAGGCCGCAGCCCACACTGGGCGGCTCGAGCGGGACCGGCATCACCTTCGGTAAGGTGCGCATTGAGGGTGACCTCCATGTGAGAACGGCGGCTCGACAAGCCTCACTCACACTGATCGTCAAGCAGATGCAGCTGGCTCTCGCCGGTTCAGATGGAGACGGCTTCCTGTCCAGCGTGCTGCCGGCGAAGGGGCTTTCCACGGAATTTGATTTCACCATCGGCTGGTCCAGTCAGACTGGCCTCCATATCAGTGGGCAGGCGGGACTCGAAGCGTATTGGCCACTCGCCGCATCCATTGGGCCACTCACGTTGGGCGCGCTCCGGATCGGCATCGCCACGAAAGACGACCGGATTACGGCGCATGCGTCGTTCGATCCTGGCCTCAGCATCGGCCCCGTTGCCATTCAGCTCGAAAGCGTCGGCATCATGGCGGCGCTTCGCTTTCCCGAAACAGGCGGCAACCTGGGCGTAGCCGACCTTGATCTCGGCTTCAAGCCCCCGACCGGCTTAGGGCTGGCGATTGCCGCGCCGGGCGTGG
>CABVRW010000087.1:2826-8869 GCA_902500785.1 uncultured Nitrospira sp. | reverse complement strand
GGACAATCCAGCTCTCTTCAGGCGCTGAGATAACCAATAAGGTCACTATGATTGCTACTGGGGCCAATGCCTATCAACAGACGCAAGTGATGACAGCCAACCGGGTGCAATTGATCGTCCTGCTCTACGATTCCGCCATTCAATCGATGGAGCTGGCTCGGGAAGCCATTCTCACCAACCACTACAAGGACAAGGCCCGTTTTCTCGACCGCAGTATGGCGATTGTCGGGGAATTGTCCAGCGTCCTGGATTTCGATCGAGGCGGGGAGATCGCCGTCTCGTTGCACCGGTTGTACGACTATATGGTGCAGCAGTGCATCCAGGCGAATCTTCGGCACAACGGAAAGCACCTTGACGGACCGATTCGTTGCCTGACCACCTTGCGAGAAGGGTGGCAGGTTGTCGCAAGGCAAGAACCGGTGGCTCATGTCGGCAGCTAATCCGTTCGAGTCAGCCTCTTCCCACGATCGTCAATCCATCGAGCGGCTCACCATCCAAGCCCTTGAGGCCGCCCGCGCCGGTGACTGGGATCGGGTAGACGCTTGCTACACCGCGCGTGGAATCAGTCTCGCCGCTTGTCGTGTCGATCGCATTTTCGCCCAAGAGCTCCTGACCATGGATGAACAGGTGCGTTCGGCTATTAAAGTGGCGCAAGCGGGGATATCCGGTCTGCTGGCCGATGCCGCACAGGTCAGGCGACATCTGCGTCAATTACGTGAAAGTAGCGGACAACTTGCCTCGGAACGTGTCACGATGCATCGTGAAGCCTGAGATTCTCGATCGCAGGCCACGTGGGTGATTGGTTCGCTTCCACTCCAGAGGTTCGGTATGACTCCTTCACATGACCGATTCCCCGTCGCGCCCCACACCGATATCAACAATGAGGAGCGGCGCGAATGGTTGCGCATTGAGGATCGGTTGTTGCTCGAGTATCGACGGGCCGACGAGCCGGCGGAGGCCATGAACGCCCATCTGCCACCGGCGACAGAGGATACGATTGCCACCGCGGTCTCGAAACCGACCCTTGATTTGCTGGTTCGGGCGGGGGAGACCTTCGCGGGCTCTCCGTTGTTACCCTGGGTGTCGAAAATCGATTGGATGCTCGAGACGATTCTCAAATCGCTGGTCAAGAGTCATCCCGGCAGCGTCGCCATCGCACGACTCACCGATGTGGATATCAGCGCCGGCGGGGTGGGGTTCGATACTCCCCGACAGTTTGAGTCCGACGACCTGTTGGTGGTGAAAGTCATCCTGCCGCCGTTCAGCATGATCGAGGCCACGGCGCGCATCATTCGCGTCAGCCCGGCTGAAAAAGGAGCCAGCGGATTTCACGTTGCCACACAGTTTGTCGAGTTGGGCGGTGACGATCAGGAACTCATTATCCGGCACATTCTTCAGGTTCAAGCCGAACGCCTGCGGGCGAGGAAAGCGGCGCACTGAGCGGCTGAATCGTACAGCCTGGCGGTGGGCTGGCCGCCGACGGAGGCCAGGAGTTATGCGGCCTGTTCAGGCGGCGGGGCGGTTTCGGCGGGGATCGATGCCGGGCGAGCCACTACGGTGAGCAGAGTCTGAGCGGCCCGTTCGAGAGCGAGGGCGGCGGGCGCCGTAGGCTCGAATTCGACGACCGGGAGATAACTGCGCACCGCGCGTGTCATCGCCGGATCATCCGGAATCTCACCCAGCATCATCAGATCTCCGCCGACATACTCCTTCAAGAGTTTCTTCAACTGCAGCACATTTACACGAGACTTCCCGGAAACACGATTGACGATGAGGTACGGTTGAAACCCCTGCAGGGTCCGGCTGGCCGTCTCCCTGGCGTTGGGATCCGTTTCTTCGACCGCCTGGATCACCTCATCGATACTGGAGAAATCCCGTTCGGAGAGGGTCTCACTGACGACATCGCGCGACAAGAAGGCCGACAGGACACGGCGAATGGCCGCCAACTTGATAAACCGGTACAAGTCGAGCACGGAGGTCGGATCCGGGGTGGCCACCGCCAGATAATGGTCCGCCATCAGGAAAAAATCCAGCGCATGATAACTGGTGCCCGCGCCGATATCGACGATGATGACATCGGCTTGCAATTGCCGGAAGTGGCGAATCAGGCGTTTCTTCTTGGCATAGGGAAGATTGGCCGTCGCCAGGGTATCGCCTGTGCCGGGGATCAACTGAAGAAAGGGATGCGCCGAGACCTGCTGGAGCACGTCTTCCAACCGCTCGACCCGACGTTCAATGAAATCCGTCAACGTGAGGGGAGGGTTCAACATGCCGAACAGGATATGGGCGTCCGCGCCTCCCACATCCAGATCGGCTAAGACGACACGCTTGCCCTGTTTGGCCAATAACATGGATAAGTTGGCGGCAATGACGCTTTTGCCCACACCGCCCTTGCCTGATCCGACCGAAACAATCGTTGCCATCCGAACTGGTCTCTCAGCGTTGTGTGTATTGGCCATGCCTTCTTTCGGCCTGTCGGGAGAAAAACATGAGCGGAAATAGGTGAGACAGTCACGACTCCCCTCGGCCGCCGCCGAATCGCCGTACCTCCCTATTTAACCCCATCCCTCAAGAACGGGCAACTAAAGTTTAAGACGGCGCCCACCGATACCATATCCGTCATGAATGATGCCATCGCAGCAACTACCAAAATGAACCTCGATGGTGCATCACTTTCGGAGAGCGAAATTCTGACCGTGCCCGATGTGGCCCGCTTTCTACGCGTGCCGAAGTCCACGGTATATAAGCTCGCGCGCCTCGGACAACTGCCGGCGTCAAAAATCGGAAAGCATTGGCGGTTTCTCCGACGCGACATCCACGAATGGATGCACAACCGAACCCAACAAAACTGAACGTTCCCTCAGGGAGAGGAGTGGACGGGCTGGAAAGAACGTGAGCGGCTCTGACGCCCACGATATCCGGCTACGTGCCGCAATAGCCATCACGGCTCACCAACAGTCGGTGCTGACCGGTACGATCCTGGGGAGCATGCTTGACGGGCTCCGTTATCGCGCGTCGGGTCGGAACATATAAAGAGTACATACGGGGGACGGGGTCATGAGCCATGAGGTGCAAGTACCGTGGATATAGCCACCATCCTGGGCGTCGTCATTGCCATCGGATCCATCCTCGGAGGCCAAGCGCTCGAGGGCGGACATATCGGATCGGTACTCCAACTGACAGCGTTTATCATCGTCATGGGTGGAACCATCGGGGCCTGCTGCGTTCAAAACCCTCTCTCTGTGGTCCTGAAATCCATCAGTTTGGTCTCATTGGCGCTGACCAATCCTCCCCATGACGTCAAGGGGACGATCACCCAGATCTTGGACTTGGCCAATGTCTCACGCAAACAAGGTTTGCTTGCGTTAGAAGGGAAGATCAAGGACTTGCACGATCCATTCTTCAAAAAAGGTATCCAGTTGATCGTCGATGGAACCGATCCGAAGCTCCTCCAAGAGATTTTGGAAATCGAAGTCGAGCACCATGAAGAAGAAGGGGTGCATGCCGCCAAGGTGTGGGAAGCGGCCGGCGGATATGCGCCGACGGTCGGAATTTTGGGCGCTGTGCTGGGGTTGATCCACGTGATGGAGAATCTGGCCGATCCGTCCAAGCTCGGCGGCGGTATTGCCGTGGCCTTCGTCGCGACGGTGTACGGCGTCGGCGCAGCCAACCTGTTCTTCCTGCCGATCGGCAACAAAATGAAGTTCAAACTGAAGGAAGAGGCCGGCCTCAGGACAATGGTGATTATGGGACTCGTAGGATTGGCTCAGGGGGAAAACCCCCGGCTACTGCAGGAGAAGCTTGAAAGTTATCTGCCTCCGCATGAACGGACGAAGGACGATAAAAAATAACGTCGCACGTCATTCATGACGCGTATGTGTTGTCGCGATTCGATCGCTCCACAGTTCACGAGAGACGATTCACGATCATCCGATGGCGAAGAAAAAGCACGAAGAGCACGAGAATCACGAACGGTGGTTGGTGTCCTACGCGGACTTCATCACGCTCCTGTTCGCCTTTTTTGTCGTGATGTATTCCGTATCCTCCGTCAACGAGGGCAAATATCGAACGGTGAGCGATTCTATCAAAGCCGCGTTGAATCCGGTGAACAGTACACCCTCCAGCCGTTTACCCTTCGCCGTCGGGGACGCGAAACCGAAGATGATCAACACCGACATGTCCAGTGTCAACGAACCTGTCATTCGGCGCATGAAGGAGATCTTGAAAAAGATTCACCCGACCTTGGCGTTGGAAATGCCGGATATCAGAATTGTGGAAACCGGCAATGGAACGATCATGATTTCCCTGCCGGAATCGATCCTCTTCGGCAGCGGGGAAGCGCGGGTGCGTCCGGAAGCCCTCCCGTTTTTGAAGTCCTTGGCTGAAATTCTGATCGAAATGGATCGCCATGTCCGTATCCTTGGCCACACGGACAACGTGCCGATCCGAACGGCCCAATTCCCCTCGAATTGGGAACTCTCTGCCGTACGTGCCGTGATGGTCGTGAGAATTTTCTCCGAACTGTACGAGGTGCCCATTTCGCATCTCTCAGCGACGGGATTCGCCGACTCCAAACCGGTCGCAACCAATGATACGCCTGAAGGACGGACGAAGAACCGGCGAGTCGAAATCATCGTGCTGGAAAAGAACCTCGCGGAAGAAACGCTCGATTCGATGCTGCCGGGGATCGGTCCTCCTAGACAACCGCTCTGATCACGTACAGTCGTTCCCACACCTGCGCCGGACCGCGTACAGCTGTGCTTTCCAAGACGCCCATTTGTGCTGAGACGTTCAGGCTGCGGATCGATGGCAGCCAGATAAGCATCGAAAGAGCGGCCTTCACGGCCCTAGGCGCAGGAGTGGGCAAATCTTGCCCATTCCTGCGGTAGCCTCGCCTTCGGCGCGACGGCATTGCGACCCCCTTCCTCCTCTCAGACATTCTCTCTCAAGAAACCGATCCTAACGACCGATACATGAACGTGTGAGTGTGTTCAGACTGAATCCGACTGGATTGTTCCGGTTGATTCCATTTCTCGCCCAGGGATGGATCATGGACCTCAAGACAATTCTTTGGTACCTGGTTCTCTCCAGCCTCACCGTCGCCTATCTCGTGGTGTTGGCGGGGGTGCGGGCCGCCAAGTCGCACGATGTGTCGCACCATTCGCATCGCATGATTGTGGGCTTCACGATCATCGGTATTTGGCTGGTGGCCTACGTACTCAAACAAACGATCTTCGGACGCGAAACCTTCAACGGTCCTGAGAGTCAATACTGGTCGGTGTATCTCCCGGTGTTTGTCGCGCACATGCTCCTGGCAATCACCACCATTGGATTGGGCGCCTACAATCTCTACATGGGTCTCCATCGCCTACGTTACGGCAGCGTCGGCGCCATGGTCGCAGGAATGACGACACATCGCCGGATGGGCAATGCGCTGGTCTGGACGTTCAGCGGCACCATGCTGACGGCCTATCTCGTCTACCTCATGCTCTTTGTCTGGTACCGGAGCTAGCCCCATGGCCCAGGCCATTAGCAAACAGGAATAAGAGCGGATGCGCCCCTGCTGTCTGACACAAACGGTCTCGCTGGGGCGACGGAGGTTGTGAATAAAAGACGCCTCAATCTCCACGCTGCCGAGGTTGTCCGGTCGCTCAACGCCATTGCGGCGGCCATTCTGAGTCATGTCATCCGTACCTGAGTGTTAACTTTTGCGTAGAGAGGAGTCATCATGAAAATTACCCATGAAGTCCACGACAAGAAAGTCACGCTGAAGCTCGAGGGAAACTTTACATATACACAGCGTAAGTCGTTTCAGGAGATGTTGAAGGCCGTCAGCACCGATGGCATAGCGGAGATCATGATCGACCTGTCCCAGGTGGCCTTTCTCGACAGCGCGGCCCTGGGGTTGTTGATGATCACCCATCGCCAATTGCAAGCTGAAAAGCGCACGCTCTCGCTGGCCTATCCTCAGCCGACGGTGCGCCAGATCATCGAACTGGCGAACCTGCACAAGACGATTCCGATGATCGAGTCGGAAGTGTCG
>CABVRW010000087.1:0-2726 GCA_902500785.1 uncultured Nitrospira sp. | reverse complement strand
GTCAAAGAAATCATCACCCTGGCCAACCTCCATCAGATCCTCCCGATCTACGATTCAGAGCAGGAGGCGCTGGCAGGGGGTCGCCGTCTTCCGGTCACGGGATAGGGCCGGTATCAGGAGCAGCAGACGTGGCTCAGCCCGCGCACCACATCATTGAGCAATCGACTGCCGACAAGGCAACCAAGCCTGCGCCGGTCATCCTTCTTGTCGATGACGATGAGATTACCCGTCTCAGCATGGCCGGAAGGCTGAAACGCTTGGGCTATCGCGTCATCGAAGCCGGCGATGGTGTCGCCGGATTGAACGCCATCCGCGCGCAGCGTCCGGATCTGGTGATTCTCGATTGGATGATGCCGGGGATGGACGGTCCCACTGTGTGCGAAGCCATACGTGCGGATCCTGAGTTGAAGTCTAGTCAGGTCGTGCTCATGACCGCGCACGACCGACCCGAGCAAATTGCCGAGGGCCTCTCTCGCGGCGCCGATGATTTTCTGAGCAAAGCGGCGAGCAAGCAGGAGGTCCTGGCGCGCGTGCAAGCCAGCCTCCGGTCCAGTGCGCTGGTTCGTGAGATCGAACGCACGCGCGACGACCTCGATCGTTCCCATCGCCTGCTCTCCGCCAAGCAAGCCGAATTGGAGAGTGAACTGCAATCGGCCTCGGACTTCGTGCGCGCGCAGCTCCCTCTCCCCGGCATGCCGGCGCCGGGCCTCACCATGCAGTGGGCTTATCAGCCATCTCTTGCGTTAGGGGGCGACCTGTTTCAGGCGAGCCCCTGGGGGTCGGAGACACTGGGCTTGTACATTCTCGACGCGTCAGGCCACGGGGTCGCCGCCGCCTTGCGCGCCGTCGAGTTGATGAGTTTTCTACGCGAGGAGAATCTGGCGAAGGCGGTCGGCAGTTTCGATCCGGGGGCCATTATTACTGAAGCCAACCGTCGTTTCCCGCTGACTCAGGACGGTGAATATTTCACCCTGTGGGTCGGCCGTCTGCACCTCCCGTCGCGCACGCTCCTCTATGCGACCGCCGGACACAGCGGCGCGTTCCTGCACGCCGCCGATCGTGAATCTCAATGGTTGTCCTCGGCCAGCCTTCCCCTGGGCTTCGATCCGAATATCACCTTTGAAAGCGCCAGCGTCCGATTGCGCCTGCGGGATCGCGTCTACCTGCTGAGCGACGGTATTTATGAAGCTCCGTCGCCGACAGGGGAACTCTGGGGCCGGGATCGCCTGCAAGCCACGCTGGAAGGCAATTACAACCACACCCTGGCCCACTGCATCAGCGAGACCATGGCGGCGGCGAGGTCTTGGCTGAGCGGCGAGATTTTCCCCGACGATGTGGCGCTTCTCGGCGTCGAAGTGCTGGACGACCTGGCTTCGGAGAAGGAGATGTCGTAATGGAGTCGTATCCTGCCATCGACCTCGCTGCCGCGCTGGAACGTTTCGACGGCGACCAAGAGTTATTTCTGACTCTGGCCGGCCTGTTCGTCGAGCGTTCAGCGGAGGCACTCGCAGCCCTCCAGACGGCCCTCGCTGAGCAGGATTTGCCGATGTTGGCCAAGGAAGCCCACAAATTGAAGGGATCGGCCTTGGAGTTTTGTGCCCGCGCAACCGTGGACGCCGCCGCACAACTTGAGGAATCAGCCCGGCAGTCGGCCGCGCACGAGGTGGCCGCGCTCGGTGCGCGGGTTCATGCCGAGCTTCAGCGATTGACGGCTGCCCTGCGAACGATCATCGAGAAGGGCTTCCCGTCATGACGTCTCCTCTCGCATCGAACACACTTTTGGTCGTCGAACCTTGCTCCGAGACGCTGACCCTCGCCTTGGAACAGGCGAAGACCCGTGGCTTTTCGGTCATGACGGCGCCTGATCCCCATGTGGCCATCGCGATGATAGAGATGGCCTTGCCCGATGTGTTGCTGACCGACCTCTTTCTGCCGGACATGACCGGGCTCGCTCTGATCCGTGAGGCCCGTCGACGCTGCTCGAGGACGACGGTCATTGCGACGGCAGAGGCAACGAATGAGCGCGTAATTCTGGAAGCCGTCCGCGCCGGAGCAGGGGATTATTTGCACAAGCCGGTTCTTGCCGAGGAGCTCGGCATGGCGCTGGATCGAGCGCTTCAGAATGTCCCTCGCACCATTGAAGATATCCCAGGCATCGAACAAGTGGACTATCGCCTGGTCATCGGAACCGATCCGAACGAGGTCGAGTCCTGTGTCGCCTGGCTGATCGAGAGTACCGCCATGAGGCTCCCCGAAACCCAGCGCTTGCACCTTCACGCGACCTTGCTTGAGCTCATCGTCAACGCAGTGGAGCATGGCAGTCTCGAAATCTTCTACGAAGAAAAGCATGAGGCCTTGAGTGCCGACCGATTCGACCTCCTGATCGCCGAACGCCGTCGTAATCCACGGTTCGCCACGCGTCGCGTCATCGTCCAAGCCTTGCATGACAAGTTCCATCGCCGTATCCGTTATGCGATCACGGACGAAGGGAACGGCTTCACGTGGAACCGCTTCCTGACGCGATCGGATCGGCCGTGCGACAGTCGCGACCCGAATGGGCGCGGCGTCTTTCTCGCCAAGGCTTTCTTCCCCGATCTGAGCTACAATGAACGCGGCACCGAGGTGACGTTTTCCGTGTCGCTGCCCTAGCGGCGTCGCGTGCCACGTCTCGATCGAGTCGGTTCCCGGATCATCCACTCCTCTCCAGGAACGGTGCGATGGAGGCG
>CABVRW010000086.1 GCA_902500785.1 uncultured Nitrospira sp. | reverse complement strand
CTGCGAGTTCATGGGCGATCCGTCCTATGCGATGGTGATCCTGGATGAGTTCAACATCGCCCTCCAGCATGGATACGTTTCCGTCGACGAGGTCCTGCCACGGTTGACCACACGCCCACCCATGCAACATATCGTCATCACGGGTCGGGGAGCCCCGCCCGAATTGATGGAGGCCGCCGATCTGGTGACCGAGATGAAACAGGTGAAGCATCCCTTTCGCAAGGGCGTGAAGGCGCAACCGGGGGTGGAGTTTTGAGGGGATCGGTCACCAAGACCTGTGAGCATTGCCGGCAGCCATTCGAGTGTGTCGGGTATCAATGCTGGTGCGGGAAGGTCGGCATTACCGAAGCGCAGATGGACTGGATCGCCGCACGGTTTCAGGATTGCTTGTGCCCGACTTGCCTGCAGCTTGTGGCGGAGGGGGCACTGGGACCGGAGGTTCCAGATTGAAAGCCCGACGCTCTGTCCGTAGCCGAAGAAGCCCCTCCTGTTCCATGACAAAATGGACTTACAACTGAGGGAGGGAAAGGAACGACCATGCGAATTACCAAGGTGTATACCAGAACCGGTGATGCGGGCAAAACGAGGCTGGCCGGGGGCCAGGAGGTGTGGAAAGACTGTCTGCGGGTTGAAGCCTACGGGACGGTCGATGAATTGAACGCGTCCGTGGGCTTGGCGCGGGCGATGAACGCCGAGGCGGCGACGAAGTCCGCGGCCTCGACGCAGTTGGAAGAAGATCTGCGCTGGGTGCAGAACAAGCTCTTTGATGTCGGGAGCATTTTAGCCACGGTGCCGGGCCAAACCTTTCCCAACATGCCGGAGGTCACGGCCCAGGATGTGACGAAGCTCGAAACGATGATCGATCGATGCCAAGAGGAGCTTGCTCCGTTGAAAGAATTTATTCTGCCCGGCGGCGGGAAGGTCTCGGCCACACTTCATCAGGCGAGAACGATCTGCCGCCGCGCAGAACGGATCTGCATCCATTTGAGCCGTGAGGAATCGGTCGCGGCGGAGCTCAACAAGTACCTGAACCGGTTGAGTGATGCCCTGTTCGTCCTGGCTCGATGGGTGTCGAAGACGCAGGGGGAGCCGGAGTTTTTATGGCAACGCGAATCCAGCACGCCGACTGGGTGAGCCGATGAAAACGCCCACGGCCAAACGGTCCCGTCTCATTCTGATTCTGGGCGGCGCCGCATCAGGAAAGAGTCAAGCGGCGCTGGATCGGGCGGGACGAACCGGCCCGAAGGCTTTTGTTGCGACAGGGCAGGCCCTGGACGGCGAAATGAAGGCGCGTATCGCCCGGCACCGAGAGACTCGTTCCCCAGACTGGATCACCGCCGAAGTGCCGCGTGAATTGGCCGGCTGGTTTCGATCGGATGGCCACGCCTATCGCACGATCGTGGTGGATTGTCTGACACTCTGGCTCAGCAATGTCGGTGGCCGGCGTATCGCCCAGACCGATGTGACCGGCCTGGTGGACGACTTGCTGCAAGCCATTCGAGCCATCCCGGCGAAGGTGGTGCTGGTGAGCAATGAGTTAGGATTCGGCCTGGTTCCGGCCGTCCGCAGCGCGCGGGTCTTTCGTGATGTCGCCGGGCGGGTGAATCAGCAGATCGCTCATGCGGCCGACGAGGTGTATATGGTCATCAGCGGACAGTCGCTCAGGCTCAAATGAAACGGGGGAAGACTCAATGACGCTCGATGAGGTGTTGGCACGTATTCAGCCGGTCGATCTGGCGATCGCCGCGCAGACGCAAGCCCGTCTGGACCGATTGACCAAACCCCTCGGGAGCCTAGGGCGATTGGAAGACACTGCCCGATGGTATGCCTCGATCACGGGTCAGTTGAAACCCAACGTACCGCGCGGAGTCGTCTTCACCTTCGCCGCCGACCATGGAGTGGCAGCCGAGGGGGTGAGCGCCTACCCGCGGGAAGTCACGCCGCAAATGGTGCTGAATTTTCTCCGCGGCGGCGCGGGGGTGAATGTGTTGGCGAGGCATGTCGGGGTCGAGGTGCGCGTGGTGGATATCGGGGTCGCCTACGACTTTGGTTCGGCGCCTGGCCTCATTCAGAAGAAGGTCATGCCGGGTACGAACAATCTCCTGGTTGAACCGGCGATGAGCCGTGAGCAGGCCATGGAGGCCCTGCAGGTCGGGATCGATTTGGCGGTGGAGGCCGGACGCGAAGGCATCGGCCTGATTGGAACCGGCGAGATGGGGATCGGGAACACGACGCCGAGCGCGGCGATGACAGCGGTGATGACCGGCCGGTCTGTGGCTGAAGTGACGGGCCGTGGAACCGGGATCGATGACGCGGGCCATGCCCACAAAGTTGCCGTCATACAACAGGCGCTCGAACGGCATCGTCCGAACCGGTCCGACCCACTCGAGGTGCTGACCCAGGTGGGCGGTTTAGAAATAGCCGGCCTCACCGGGCTCATCCTTGGCGCGGCGGCAGAACGGACACCGGTGGTCTTGGATGGTTTCATTGCCGGCGCGGCGGCCTTGATTGCAGTCGGGATGCAGCCGCTGTGCCGAGACTATTTGATTGCTTCGCATCGCTCGGTTGAGCGTGGACACCAGGCGATTCTGGAGGATCTCGGCTTGAAACCGTTGCTGGATCTTGAGTTGCGGCTCGGAGAAGGGACGGGGGCTTGTCTCGGAATGAGCCTCGTGCAGGCCTCGATTAAGATTCTCACGGAGATGGCGACGTTCGAGGAAGCGGGAGTATCGAATCGTGAGGCGTGAACGGTGAAACGTGAGATGCCGAACGGAGAAACCGTGGACCCGGCGCCTTCTCATCCAGCAGCATCCGAACTCCGCATGCCGCACAAGAGTTGCGATGATTCTCATGCGCCGCAGGTTCCGTTCTCCGTCTTCCGTCCATTCATCCTGGCCTGGCATTTCCTGACGGCGATTCCGATCAGTCGGACGCACCATGAACCGACAGCCGGCGAGTTGGCTGCGTCGATGGGCTGGTACTCCACGGTCGGGCTCATGATCGGCGGATTCCTCGCGATGGCCGATCTCGGCTTGCGTTGGTGTCTCACGGCCGAGGTGGTGAATGTGCTGTTGATTCTCTTGTTGGTGCTCATGACGCGTGGGTTGCATCAAGATGGGCTGGCGGACACGGTGGATGGATTGGCCGGCGGACGCACGGCGATCGACCGGTTGCGCATCATGCGCGATCCGAGCATCGGGGCGCTCGGTGCGACAGGGCTGTTTCTCTCCCTGATGCTCCGCTATGCAGGACTGCTTGCACTTCCTCACCAGTTGCGGCTTCCCGCGCTGGTCTGTATGCCCGCAGTCGGCCGCTGGGCCATGGTGGCCGTCGCCTGGTCCTCTCCCTCTGCAAGGAGCGACGGTGGATTGGCCGCGGCTTTTCTGACACATTTATCCTGGCGACAGGTGCTGCTCTCCAGTCTTGTCCTGGTCTGCGCGCTGATGGCAGGATTGGGAGGACCTGTCGCGTTGGCGACGATGGTCGTGGGAGCAGTGGTAGTAGTCGTCGTGCGACAAGGTTGCCGGGCCTGGTTCGGAGGAGTGACGGGAGATCTGCTCGGCGCGACAAACGAGGTGATAGAGATTCTCTTCCTCCTATTGATCCCGGTGTTGGTGATGGCGCGATGACCGGCGTCGATCTCCTTCTGGCGACGGCCTTGGATGCGGTGGCGGGGGATCCTCGTTGGCTCCCCCATCCGGTCCGTGGAATGGGGGCGGTGATTGCCTGGTATGACCACCGGATTCGTGCGCTGTGCCGGACTGATGAAGCATTACGGATCGCGGGGGCGGTTCTCGCGATAGGCTTACCGGTCGCAGTATATATGGCTGCGGCCTTCGTGATCGCGGAGGCCGCGGCGTTTGCTCCGTGGTTGGGGCACGCCATCGGAATTATATTGGCCTATACGACGCTCGCCGGTCGCGACCTGTTGGACCATGTCCGGGTGGTCGGTCTTGAGTTGGCTCGTGGCAATCTGTCCGAGGCGCGACAGGCGGTGGCCATGATCGTCGGACGCGATACCAACACCTTGGATGAGCCTGAGATCGTGCGCGCGACGGTCGAAACGATCGCGGAAAGCACGTCGGACGGCATTATCGCACCGATCGTGTATCTGACTCTCGGCGGTCCGCCGCTGGCATTGGCATACAAGGCGATCAATACGCTCGACTCCATGGTCGGTCATCGCGATGCTCGGTATGAGTATTTTGGCTGGGCTTCAGCCCGGCTCGATGATGCGGCAAACTGGATTCCCGCCCGGTTGACCGGGACCTTCATCGCATTGGCGGCCGGACTGGCAACCTGGCAGTGGGAGAGAGTCCGATCCAGTTGGCATATCCTGCATCGGGACGGGGACAAGCATGCCAGTCCGAACAGCGGCAGGCCGGAAGCCGCCATGGCAGGGGCTTTAGGCGTGCAGCTCGGCGGTAGGAATTATTACGACGGGGTTTGGGAGGATCGCCCGCCGATCGGCGAGGGCACCTCTCTCTTGACCATCAATCACATCGCTGAAGCGAGGGACATCATGGTGGTCACCTGGGGACTCGGCCTGTTCTTCGCCCTGCTGTCCCTGTGGCAGTCATGAGGTACATCGGTCACGGCGGCGACGTGTATGCCGCGGCGCGTGAACTGGGGCGCGGGGTTCATCGTCTTCTGGATTTCAGCGCCAGTATCAATCCCCTAGGACCTTCGCCCGCGGCATTGCGGACGATTCAATATGCCGAAGCGCTGCTCAGTCACTATCCAGACCCGGCTTGTTGGGACCTTCGGCAGGCCTTGGCCTCGCATTGGGACCAGCCGGCCGATGCATTTCTTATTGGAAACGGTTCCACCGAATTGATTCATCTCCTGCCGCAGGCGCTGCAGATTCGACATCTCTTGATCGTCGGGCCCACGTTTTCAGAGTATGCGACGGCAATGGGCCGATCCGGAGGACGGGTGAGCATGGTGATGGGTGAGCGTGCCGACGGGTATCGCCCGCCGGTCGGACAGGTGATGGCTGCCATGCAGCGGACTGCCCAGGCGGGCAGAGGGCAGCCTGCCATGGATGCGGTCCTTCTGTGCAATCCGAATAGTCCGACCGGTCATGCCTGCGAGGCAGAGACTGTGGGCACACTGGCGAGTCTGGCGGCTCGTCGACGCTTATGGTGTATCGTCGATGAAACATTTGCCGAGTACTGTGTCGGCACGTCGATTCTGTCACGAGCTCTTCCCGCGCGAACGATCGTGCTGCGCAGCTTTACCAAATTTTATGGGTTGCCTGGACTCCGTGTGGGATATGCGGTGGCGAAGGCCGGTGTCATCTCACGAATGGCGGCGCAGCAGCCGCCCTGGTCCGTGAACATGTTGGCTCAGCGCGCCGCCGTCGCCGCGCTGCAGGATGTTCGGCATGCGGGGCGAAGCCTTCGGTTCATGGCGCGGGAGCGAGCCCGTTTCCAGAAGGCCTTGATGCGGCTGCCTGATTGTACGGTCTTTCCCTCTGCCGCTAATTTTCTCTTGATCGAATTGCCGGTCGGACGGCAGGCGAGGGTGGTGGTGACCGCCCTCCGTCGGCAGGGGCTCTTGATTCGGGATTGTTCGCAGGTGCCCGGACTAAATGATCGTTCCATGCGAGTCGCAGTTCGAACGCGGGCAGACAATGATCGCCTCCTCCAGGCGCTGTCCGTGGCCATCCAAGGGACTGGGAGGTGACGACGTCACGCTCGGATGTTGTCAGGACCCGCTATTGGATTGCCGAGGACACGCTCATCATCGATCTCGGGACTCGCATGCGTGTGCTGTCGTCCGCCCCGAAAGGGGGAGGTCTTCGAACCACCCGCTACATCCTGAATCATCAGGTGCCTGCCGATCCTGTTCAGGAGGAGGTCTCAGGGCGGCAGGGTGCGCAGTCGAAGTGGGAACATCCCGCCCGGTACCTAAGACGAATTGCCGAGGACCTAGGCGTGGACGCTGATTGCGTCGGGTTGATGACGGCGGTGCCGATGAAGCAGGTCGTGACGGTTCGTGCTGCGCAGGATGGCATTTGGGTCGAGTGTTTTGCCACGGTTGGGGTGACCAACGCCGTGCGGGCAGGTGAGTCGACCAGGCGAGAAGCGGATCAGACCGATGGCCACCGAGCGGGCACCATCAATCTCATGCTGGTGACGAATGCCTGCCTCGCAGCGTCGGCTCTGGTCTGTGCCGTGCAGGTGGCGACGGAGAGCAAAACCGGGGTGTTGCGGGACCATGCCGTGCCCAGCTGGACCGGTCATCCCGGTGCGACCGGTACAGGAACAGACGCGGTGGTGATCGCCTGCGCCCTGCGGGGAGACGGTCCCTGGGCTGATTATGTCGGAACCCATACCACGATCGGTTCCATGATCGGACGGGTCGTTGCCGACTGCATCACACAAGGTCTGGCGCTCGCGACCGCGTGGGCTGCCACACATCCCAGGTAACCGGTCATTCCTATGCCCCATTCTGCTCGTGCCAAAGCTCTCGCGATTTTGGGTACCGGCTCGGACGTCGGAAAAAGCATGATCACGTCCGCGCTCTGCCGGATCTTGCATCGAGCCGGTATCCGGGTGGCACCATTCAAGGCACAGAATATGTCGCTGAACTCCTATGTCACGCCGGAAGGCGGTGAGATCGGTCGTGCGCAGGCCTTGCAAGCCGAGGCCTGCGGGATTCCTCCCCATGTGGATATGAACCCCATTCTGCTCAAACCGGAATCCGATTCCAGGTCGCAGGTCATCGTGCAAGGGAGAGTCTTTGCCACGCGGGAGGCCAAGGCCTATTTTGCGCATACTCGGGATGCGGAATTAATGCGTGCGGTGAGGGAAAGTTATGATCGGCTGGCCTCGCAGTATGATGTCATCGTGATTGAAGGCGCCGGCAGCGCCGCGGAGGTCAATCTTCGAGATCGCGATCTGGTGAACTGGCCGGTTGTCACCATGGCTGATGCCGGAGTGGTGCTGGTGGGGGACATCGATCGCGGCGGGGTGTTTGCACAAATCATCGGAACGCTCGACCTCATCACCAGGGAGGAGCGCGATCGGGTGTGCGGAATCGTGATCAACAAGTTTCGGGGGGACGCGACGCTCTTTGCCGACGGAGTTCGTTTCCTGACGGAGCGAACAGAAATTCCTGTGCTGGGCGTCCTGCCGTTTCTCCGCGACCTGGCGCTCGATCAAGAGGACAGTCTTGATGTGGACATCCGTCGACAGATTGCGTTTCAGCCGGACCGTATCAACCTTGCCGTGCTGCTCCTGCCTCACATGAGCAACTTCACCGACTTCAACGCGCTGGCCGAAGAGCCGGATGTAGCATTGCGATATGCAGCGACGCCTGACGAGGCGGCCGGAGCGGATGTGATCCTGCTTCCCGGCTCCAAGTCGACGCTGATGGATCTTGCCTACCTTCGTGGCAAAGGGTTTGAACCGCTCCTGCACGCGCATGTTGATGGTGGGGGAGAGCTGGTCGGTATCTGCGGCGGGTATCAAATGTTAGGGCGATACATCGCCGATCCTGAAGGGGTCGAATCCGGTGGTAGGGGCGAGGGCTTTGGACTGCTGCAGGTCACGACGGTCTTGATGCGCGATAAAATTACTGAGCAGGTTGAGGCCTCTGCGCTGCACTTCGGAGGATCGACTGCGTTACCGGTGCGAGGCTACCTGATTCACGTGGGGCGAACGCATCGTCATGCCCATCGACCCTGTTTCGAGCTTCAACGAGCGGAGCCATCGCCTGACGGACCGGGCGACGCAACTGGGCGGGATGACGCACGGTTCGATGGCGCGGTGAGTGATGACGGTTTGGTCTGGGGCACCTACATCCATGGCCTGTTCGATGAGCCCCTGTGCCGCCGCACGTGGCTGAACCGAGTACGCACGAGAAAGGGGCTTCCAGCCGTCGATGTTACCTGCTCTCAACGGGTGAGCCACCAGCGACTTGGTGCCCTGGATCGCTGGGCCGATCACGTCGAACAACATCTTGATCTCGCCGTGATCTGGGCCCTGCTTCGTCAGGGCGGGACTGTCTAGCTCGGACTTTCGCGAATACCTGTGGCGCGGTCGAATCCTTTCGCTGGGCGGGGCTTTCTGGTTCGACCTCCTCGGCGGACTGCAGCGACTTTGACACTTCGCTTGAAAAACGACCAAACTTTGGCGCTCCTCTCGAAATCTTGAACAATGGAGTACCCACCTGAGCCTACCTGATCATAGTGGATATAATAGACCGTCCACACATAATCATACGCAAGATCGCCGACTTCATTCATTCCAGCTCACTCCGCTCCTAGATCCTAAGTAATTGTTTTGTTTGGCACCAATCGTGCATTAGCGAAGCCGAGGCTGCAGGGCCTTTGCGCGATTCCGTCCGTGCATGAAATTGTCAGCTGCGAATTTTGCGCTATCTTTAACAGAGGATTGGCTGGATCGGTGGCGAAGTTTCCTCGGAGTCATCAGCCATGGGTAGGAGGAGGGGGGATGGCGAATCATTTCATCAAAAAAATCGTAGCGGTGGCACTGACGGTCTCCTGTGTGGGCGTGGCGGTTCCTGCGTCGGCCAGTACCGAGGTGGAAACGGCTGAGTTGCTGATCAAGTTGTTACAGGTCGGTCGTGCGGTCATTTCAGACCACCAGGCCACGATTAACGATTCCAGCAAGGGTGACAAGGGGTTTACCGGTGACGTGATGTCCAATCAGGTCATCGAGCGTTTCCGGAAGGCCACCAAGATCGATCTGAGCCGTCCGAGCGCCGTTCCGCAAGCGCCGCTCTTTCTCGCCATGGTGGAGTCGGAAAAAGAAGTGATCGATGAGGCGCAGCCCGTCATCAACAAGCAGGGAGTGGGCTTCAAAGGGATGATCCCCGCCGTCTTCGCTCGCAAGTCAGGTGAGCGCTTCTACCGCAAGACTGGAATTCGTGTGAAGTTGACCGGCACGGACTACCGGTTTCCCGGCAACCGGCCGGATGATTTTGAATCGGAAGTATTGAGAATTTTTGCCGACACACGCCATCCGAAAGGCCAGCCGTACAGCAAGGCCACCATGTTGGACGGCAAGCCGGTGCTGCGCATGATGGATCCGGAATATGCCGCGGCCAC
>CABVRW010000085.1 GCA_902500785.1 uncultured Nitrospira sp. | reverse complement strand
AGCAAGCCCCCACGCCGCAGCGTGAGGTCGATGCCACGCCGGTACTCCGCGCGCAACGTCAGAGGTAACCCGCTCATGCAGGTGTGCTCCAGCACCACATCAAAGGCGTCGCGCATCTCTTTCGGCGGATCAAATAAATTCCCCGTCACGAAGCGCTCCGCCAGATGCGGATATTTCGCGCGCGCCTCCGCCACCCGTCGGTGCGATGTCCAACCCCGTCGCATCCAGTCCATGCTCCACCGCCAGTGCCACTTCATGCCCACGGCCGCAGCCTGGCACCAGCGCGCGACCGCGCACTGCATGACGCGCCAGATACTGCTTCATCGCCGGCGCCGGCGCACCTGTATCCCATGCGGTCTCGCCTCTTTGATAACACTCATTCCAGTCCATGTGTTCCGTACTCCTTTGCTCAGGGGTATCGGTCTTGTTATCACCGGGCGGAGGGATGTTTCAATGGAAAGAGGCCCTGTGGCGAGTCGGAAGAGGGCTGATGACTATGGGTCATTTGGATTGGGTGGTGTTTAGCTGAGCGTTCGTGGAGACGCGACCGACTGACGGGTGTGTGGTCGATTTGGCCTGGCTGCGGAAGCGGGCGGGCGGCAGATCGAACTCGCGTTTGAAAGCCCGGTTGAAGGAGGGCTCGGACTCATACCCGATATCGCCCGCGACTTCGGCCACGCTCTTGGATGTGGAGGTCAAGAGTCGCGCCGCGAGGTGTAGCCGCCAGCGGGTGAGGTAACTGATCGGTGTGTCCGTGAGGTAGTGCTGGAACCGTTCGGCGAGCACGGAGCGAGAGACTCCGACCTCGGCGGCGAGCGTGGCGATGGTCCATGGTCGAGCCGGCTGTTGATGCAGGAGCGCCAGAGCTTTGCCCACGTCCGGATCGCGAACACCGGCAAGCCATCCGGTCTGAGTGTGCGGTAACTGCGTAATGTAGCGGCGCAACGTTTCCACGAACAACGCCTCGGATAACTTGGCGATGACCGCGGCGCCTCCGGGGCCGGACGCCTCTGCGTGATCGACGGAATAGCGCAGCGTATTTTCCAACCACTGTCCCGACGGGGTATCTCGAATATTGACCTTGAGCATCGCCGGTAGCCCGGCCAAGAAGACCCGGCAGAGTTGCGCGTCGCAGATCAAGTATCCGCAGATCAGCTTGGTGAGTTCACCGCCTCCGGCGAGTTGGGACAACATGCGTCCGTCCGCGATGATCTGTCGGATTTGCTGTGAGGTGTCCACCGGTGGGACGGGAGGGCCGTTTCCCATGAGGTGCGCATCCCCATGCGTGAGAATGATGATGTCCCCCGCCGTGAGCGGCACTGGGCGGTCCTCCTGATCGAGGCGGACATAGCCCCGTCCTTCGAGAAGCAGATGGAAAATGATGATGTGTCCGGGTTGGGATGGCAGATACGACGCCAAGGTACCAGCGTCGGGCTCTCGAGCACACCAGGGCGCGGCAAATTCACCGTGGAAGAACACCGCGCCGTCGAGTTTCACAGCCTTGAGCACTTCAGACAGGACATCCATACGGGTTGCCTTGGCGAGTCGGTACGGTCCGCAAAGAATTCGGGACGATCGGATAAGCGGACTGCAGCTTAGCATTCTTTGGATAAGAGAGCCAGACGCGCTGATAAGACTCGGAACGGCCTCTGCCCTATAGTGCGTCCAGAGAGGACGCAGCACCGGGAGCTCGGAAAAACCACACTCAAACAAGGGAGAGACCATGACGACGAACACGATGGTGCCGGACATGGAAGGACTGAAGACCCGCCTCAACACCATTTGGACGGCAGGGGACTACGATCGATTCTCGCGGTACATGGAAGGCGGCGCACGGGAGTTTTATGAGCGTCTCCAGCTCGCACCGGGATGCCGACTGTTGGATGTGGGGTGCGGCTCCGGCCAACTCGCGTTGATCGCCGCGAAGGATGGCGTGGAGGTGACGGGAGTGGACATTGCCGCCAATTGGGTGGAGCGGGCGCGAACCCGCGCTCGTGCGGAAGGGGTGGCCGCCCGATTTGAAGTCGCTGATGCCGAAGCGCTTCCGTTTGAAGCGACCAGTTTCGATGCCGTGGCGACCTTGATCGGCGCGATGTTTGCCCCGCGGCCTGATCTGGTGGCGAAGGAACTGTTGCGGGTGTGCGTCCCCGGAGGGACCCTCGCCATGGCCAACTGGACGGCGGAGGGGTTCGTCGGCCAGATGTTCAAGAACGTCGCGAAATTCATCGGTCCGTCCGAGATGCCGTCGCCGGTGCTGTGGGGCGACGAGGCTACGGTTCAGGAACGCCTTGGTCACGGATTGTCCACGCTCAGCCTGACCAAGCGGCAGTATCTCTTCAGCTATCCGTTTCCTCCTTCAGAGGTCGTGGACTTCTTCCGGCTCTACTATGGCCCGATCAACCGGGCCTTTGCGTCCCTCGACGCCGCCGGGCAGGCGCACTTGCGCCGGGATCTGGAAGCGCTCTGGACGGCGCACAATCAGGCGGGTCCGGATTGTACGACCGTGCACGGCGAATATCTGGAAGTCATCGGCATTCGGACGTAAGACCCGATTACCCACACAAAGGAGACTCACCATGACGAACGCGACGACAACCGAGATCGATCAGAAGACGAGCCTGTATGACATCACGAATCTGGACAAGATGAAGACTCTGGGGACACATGCCCCCGAGGCGATGAAGGCGTTCGTGGCCTTCGATAAGGCTGCGCTGGAGGGCGGCGCGATTCCGGTGAAGTACAAGGAGTTGATGGCCCTGGCCGTGGCCTTCACGACGCAGTGTCCCTACTGCATCGAACTGCATGCGAACAAGGCCAGAGAGCAGGGCGCGTCGGACCCGGAGATCGCTGAATCGGTGCTCGTGGCGGCGGCCTTGCGCGCCGGCGGGGCGATCACGCACGGCACCCATGCGATGAAGTGAATATGAAGCGGCCGGCGGGCCGACATTGTCGGCCCGCCATGCACCGGACAAGGTCCATGACACGGACACCGATGTCGCTCACTACTGACGTTCGAGAAAGACATAGGTAGTCCGCTTTCTACAATCGAAGAGGAGACTGCCATGAAACTATATCGACTATTTGCGTTGACCCTTGGGCTGATGCTTGCAAGTTCCACGAACGCCTCCGCGGAAATCCTGGCTTTGCTCAACTATGAGAGCAAGCCGAACCAACCAGTGAGACGGGAAGGCATCGCCATCATGGACATCGATCCCGAGTCCCGGAACTTCGGGAAGATTTTGATGGAGATTCCGTTGCCGTCCGACCTCGTGGCGCACCATATTTTCTTCAATCGCGACCGGAGTAAAGCCTATGTCACGGCGTTGGGAAAAAGTATTCTGCACGTCGTGAATCTCAGGACGTTTCCTTACCGGCTGCAGGTGATCGACGTGCCGGACTGTCAGATGGGGGAGGATCTCGCCGTGTCGGAGGATAACCGAACCTGGTACCTCACCTGCATGGGCTCGGACAACGTCATCATGGGGGACGCGATCCTCGATAAGGCGATCAAAACAGTCAGCGCCGCGGAGCCATCCATGGCGACGATTCAGTATCCGCACGGGATTGCGATTCACAACGGCATCGATCGCGTCCTTGTCACCAGTACCGTCAAGCCGGATATGTCCGATGCGGGAGACTCCATCACCGTGATGGAGGCCGGCAGCGGCAGAGTACTTTCTACCCACAAGGTGTCATCCAAACCGTCTCCGGCTAAAGCCGCCCCCGTTGAAGTCATGTTCAGTCCCCATTCGAATCCTCCCGCGGTGCACATCACCAATATGCTCGAAGGGACGTTGTGGGCCGGCCTGTGGGATCCTGCCAGCAAGGCCTTTTCGTTCCATCAAGTCGATGACTTTGGCTCACGGCAGCAGGGCATGCCGCTCGAAATGCTCTATAACGCCAAGGGAGACCGCCTGTTCGTCACGACGGCCAAACCGGGATTCGTCAATCTGTACGACAACAGCAATCCGCAGCAACCGAAGTTTCTCAAGACGATCGCAGCCGCGGCCGGCGCGCACCATAGCGTGCTGTCGCCGGACGAGCGCTACCTGTTCGTCCAGAACAGCTTCCTCAATCTGGACGGCATGAGTGATGGGTCCATCACGGTGATTGACCTGAAGGCGGATAAGGTCTTGGGGAGCATCGATACCCTGAAGGCGCAGGGGTTGAATCCCAACTGCATCATGCTGCTGCCGAATCAGCCAGGCGATTTGCGGGCAAGCCGGGTCATCGAGTGAGGTGGCTGGGAACTGCCTGAATATAGAAAAAGCGAAGAATACGGCGATAGCTCTGTCTGCCGCTGTACTCTTCGCTCACGTCAGAGGTGAGTTTATGCGAGAACCGCTTCGACGACGCTCACGGCTGATTCTGTCGGCACAAGCCGCGTGAGGCGGAGTCCTGCCTTATCGAGGAGCGCACGGTACTCAGGCTCGGTCCGTTCCTGTCCGCCAGGGCCCACGAGCATCATCATGTCGAGCATCTTGCCTGGATGCGGAGCGTTGCCGGAGGGCAGCACCATCTCAACGATCAGCAAGCGGCTGCCGGGTGTCATCGCCCGGCGGCAGTGGCCGAGGATGGTAAGGCACTGGGCCTCGGTCCAATCGTGGATGATGTGCGACAGCAGATAGGCATCGCCGCCGCCTGGCACATGGTCAAAAAAACTACCGGCCTCGATCGTGACGCGATCCGTCAGGCCGCGCGCCTGAATCAGCGCCGGCGCATCGCGAACCACATGAGGGAGATCGTAGAGGATGCCGCGTGATGTGGGATTATCGGCGAGAATGGTCGTCAGGAGATTCCCCGTTGCCCCGCCCACGTCGATCAGGGTCGATAAGCCGGAAAAATCGTATGCGGCAGTGATGGCTGCTGGTTCCGCACCATGAAAACCCACCATCGTTTCGCTGAACAACGACGCCTCTTCGGGGTGCTTGGCCAGCCAGTCGAACAGGGGCATCCCCAGCGACTGCTCAAATCCGCAGCCTCCGGTCTGCACCGAATAGAGCAAGTGCTCCCAGCCCCGCGACATCCAGTCGCTCGCCAGCGTCAGGATCGAAGGACGCGCGGAACCCGGCGCGTCGGTCTTGAGTGCCTCCCCGAGCGGCGTCAAGGCAAAGCGGTGGGTCGTGTCCTCACTGAGGATATTGAGGTTCGTGAGTGTCCGCATCAGGCGATAGAGAGAGGGGGCATGGGTTCCTGTCGGCCCGGCCAGTTCCTCGGCGCCCTTCGGCCCGTTCCCAAGGTGGTCGGCCAAGCCCAGTTTGGCGGCGACGTACACCATGCGAGATATCCAGTGGGCCATGGCCATCTGGATCAGTTGTACGTGGGGGGGTGGCAGTGGAGCGCTGCCGGGATCGTTTTCAGGCATGCGAGTTTCCTCCGGTTAGAGGGGTGAACGAAGCACATGTGCGATGTTGCCGGGAAAAAGTTATACACGGAATGCCGCTCCCTGAGAATCACTTTTCTCTCGGAAGGAGGCGTGGATTCAGAAATTGTGGTCCATGGGGCAGGCGCGACGTACTCTGAATATGTTAAGCGATCTTCATCCCTTCTGCTTTCCATCCAGGAGACAACTCACATTCATATCCCACATGACATTGATGGCTGTCCGGCAACGATCGAGAAACCAATCGACGGTGAGCAGGACGGGAATGTAGGGCACGGGGAGTCCAACGGCAGTAAAGACCATGGTCATCGTGACGAGACCCGCTTCCGGGATTCCGGCGGCGCCAACTGAGGCAATGACGCTGGTCAGCACCACCATCACTTGCTGATAGACGCTCAGGTCCATCCCGATCATTTGGGCGATAAATAATGCCGCCATGGCCTCATAGAGTGCGGTGCCGTCGTTGTTGAAATTCGCGCCGACCAACGCTCCCATTCTGGCGGACTGCTCGCGCACGCCCACACGATCTTTCAGGGCGACGTAGGTCACCGGCATCGTGGCCGTTGAACTCGCGGTAGAGAAGGCCATGACCAGCGCGTCCCGTCCTCCGCGAATCAACTGACCTGGACGTACCCAGGATCCGAATCGGATGCGCACGAGGTAATACACCGCCTGGATCACGAGCGCCAGCAGCACACTCAGCACAAAGATCCCCAGCGCCTGGAACTGCACGAAGCCTTCCGTTCCCACGATGCTGGCAACGATGCCGAAGACGGCAAGCGGCACAAGAGCGATGATCCAATGCAGAATCTTTATCAGGGAGTCCAGAAAGAGCTCGACCACGTGCTCAACCGTGCCGATGGGACGGTGACGTTCGTGGCGTAGGGCCACCCCAAACGCCACAGCGACGAAGATGACACCAATCACTTTTCCATCATCGCCCAGCGGTCCAAGCAGGCTTTTGGGCACGTTCTCGAGAAAGACGCCGAGTGGATTCGTCCTCTGCGTGGTCTCGGTGGACAATGACGATGGCGTCAGTCCCGCACCTTGCCCCGGTTGAATCACGTTGGCGACGGTCAATCCCACGGTGATGGCAACCAGCGTGTTCAACAACAAGAGCCATCCAAGCCGTGCGGCAAGCGGACCGCCGAGGCGTGTCGTCATGAACGTGTGCACGATCGCTGCGAGGATCAGTGGCGGTGCAAGCGCACCTAAAAGGCGCAGCACCAGCTTTCCCGGCATCGCGAGGACGGCTGCTTGGCTTCCCAGCATCAGCCCCGCGACGACGCCGAATATCACGCCGATCACGATGCGTCCATACAGCGGGAGGTGTTGCCACGTTGCGATCATGCCGGTATGGGGCGTCCCGATGGTTGTCTTATCCAAGGTATTGTCACCCACGAGCTGTTACTCCGGTTATTCCCTGTGCCGCATGTGAAACAGAATG
Source organism: uncultured Nitrospira sp. (assembly GCA_902500785.1). Lineage (GTDB taxonomy): Bacteria > Nitrospirota > Nitrospiria > Nitrospirales > Nitrospiraceae > Nitrospira_A. The sequence goes on along the minus strand of CABVRW010000085.1, from coordinate 3,611 downwards.
CGAGCCGGCTGCGCCATGCCCAGATATTGTTTCCTACGTGGTTGCGGATGGTAGCAGATCTGACTAATTCTCTTTCTTTGCCGACGCGGTGAATGTCGCTGCATGTTTCCTGACAAACTCCTGCAGGCTCAGAGTTTTTTGCCCCGTAAGCGTGAGCACGTCGTCCGACATCCGGTCGTAGCGTCCTGCGCGATGCAGATCGGCCATCGTGGCGAGGTGGTTCACCGGGTGACCCGGCAAGCCCCGCTTGAGGAGCCCCTCCCGCCACGGCTCGATCGGAATCTCCTGAAAGGTGATTGTGCGGCCAAGCGCCTTCGAATACTCCTGCGCATAGAATTGCATGTTCTCGGATTGCGGACCGGTCAGGTGATAGATCTGGCTGATGTGTGGCTGCGGATGGGCGAGCAGCGCGGCGACCACCCGTGCAACGTCATTCGCTGCGAACGGGGATGTCTTGCCTTCGCCGAAAGGAAGTCGGATCTGATGTGATTGCCTGACCGAATTCGATGTGAACAGCAGGAAGAAGCCATCGAGAAACGCGGTCGGCCGCAGATGCACGACCGGCAGACCGGACCAGTACAGCGCCTGCTCGGCGAACCAATGCAGCTTGTGCTGCGGGCTCGCGGTAGTTTCGATGCTTCTCATCTGCGACATATTGATGAATGCCTTCATGCAGTGGTGTTTCGCCACCGCCGCTACATTGACCGTCGCGGCCAGGGTCTCGCAGCCGATCACCCGATGCATCGACTCGAGATCGAGCAGATCGCCAATCACGACTTCCGCGCCATGGGCTTTGCCATGTTGTGTTCTCCTATACCTTCCCTGAATCGAACGTCAGATGTGTCGAATGGGAGAGTTTGCTAGCCGAATTACTCGGACACAGCGACGCTGGGGCGAGTCAGTCTACTGCAAAGGTGGCGGCGTATCCATCGCTCCGGAGGCGTTGGGGGAGCGGTGAGGGTGAGAAGGGGCCGAGACCGGGTTGCTGCGGGCTGAGAGATTTCAAAACCTGGTTCTGTCGTTCCGAGGAAGGTCTGCTTCATCCGCCATGCTGTCTTGTTTCTGGCTCCATCGCATAGGTCTGTTTGAATTCGGATCAGGCCAGCAACCATATCGGTGCCTCGCACATCTCACTGGTGAGATACACCCTCTGTATCTTTTTAGGTGTCTGCCGCCACTGCACTACTCACCGAGTAATCCACAGCTCTTCTTCGAATAGGAATTTCTTCAGAACATTGGAGGCTTAAGAATGCACTCATTCTACTGCGTCGCGCTGACTGCTGACGGCATGTCGTATGCACCGATCTGGCGATGGTGAAAGGGTCTCACTGCTGGGACCTGAGTCTTTCTCATGCGAACCCCTAACCTGCGAGGTGTGTCATGCCGAGAAAGCAGATTAAGATGTGCATCGATCGGATCGTTCCGCGTGAACTGTTGATGGAGACCAGTCGCCGCGCCGTGGAGGAGAACGCAGCCAACGCTCCGATGATGCGTGATTTCCCGCTGTTTGGCGTCGATCCTGGCGATCGCACGCGGATGGCGATCGTAACGGGGAAGAAGTGGCAGAAGGGCCGTACTCTGAAGGTACATTTCCTCGACGGCCATCAAGACGTGCAGGCGAAAGTGCAGCACTATGCCAAGCAATGGAGCCAGTTCGCAGACATCGCATTCGATTTCGCCTACGATCCCTCCGCGGAGATTCGAATTTCATTTCTGCAGGAAGGATCGTGGTCCTATCTCGGGACCGACGCACTGGGGATTCCTCGCCCCGCGCCGACGATGAACTATGGCTGGCTCACCCCGGCGAGCACGGATGATGAATATCGACGGGTGGTGCTTCATGAGTTCGGTCATGCGCTGGGGTGTATTCATGAACATCAACACCCGGAGGCGGGCGTTCCTTGGGATAAGGACGCCGTGTATCGATACTTCATGGGACCGCCGAACAACTGGAGCAAAGAAGATGTGGACCACAACCTGTTCGAGAAGTATGCCCAAGACCTCACAAACTTTTCCCAATACGACAAATTCTCGATCATGCATTATCCCGTTTCAAATGACTTGACGCTTGGTGATTTCGAGGTTGGATGGAACCGCGATCTCTCGGCCACGGACAAGGAATTTATCGGCACGATGTATCCGAAAGCGCTGGCTCCCGACGTCATGTCCATTGCGGTCGGTGCCGCCCCGGTTGAAGCATCGATCGGGAAGCATGGAGAAGAGGATTTCTTCAGCTTCACCGTGGGCGCAAAGGGCCCCTACATCCTGGAGACGAAGGGCTCTACCGATGTAGTCATGGTGCTTCTCGGTCCAAACAACAAGACGGCCATGGTTGCTGAAGACGACGATAGCGGCAGGAATTATAACGCCAAGATTGCGACGAAATTGGATCCGGGAACGTATTACGCTCGCGTCCGTCATTACAAACCCACGGGGACCGGAAAATACGGCATCTCTGTTCGTCCGGGGAACTGAATCATGCTGCGTAGGCGGAGGGGGATCAGGCCTTGGCGAGACCCCCTCCGCCTGGGAAACAGATCGGAGGGATGAGTGCGGAGCGGGGAGCGTCGTGGGTTGGAGTCCAAGCGGCAAGGTGTGGACAGCGAGACTATCCTGCACCCCTTGAAATTGCGACCACCTTCAAGACATGGTCCTCAGGGGACCGAGGAGGTGGCAAGATGGCAGCAGACGCACTCGAACCGATTGAGCGGTGGACGGCCAAACGACGTGCCGCGCTGGTCGTACGCATTCTACAGGGCGAGACCTCCGTAGCCGAAGCGGCTCGGACGCATGGGCTGACCGTGGCCGAGGTGGACGACTGGCGGGAGAAGTTTCTGCTCGGTGCGGAGAACGCGCTGCGGAGTCGGCCACGAGACGAAGAGGCCGTGAAGGACGCGCAGATCAAGACGCTCAAACAGAAGCTCGGCGAGCTGGTGCTCGATAACGATATCCTGCGGGAGGCCTTGAAACCGTACCCTTGAGACCGGAAGACCTCCGACGTGTGAGAGCGGTCCGGCCGGATGTCTCAGAACGACGGAGTGGCCAGGTGCTCGGCGTCAGCCGGGCCCGCCTGCATCGGCCCGCAGCCGCGAGAAGACACCGCCGGCGAACCGGTCCGCCCTGGACCGAGCGGCTCCACCGGCTGATCCAGCAGCATCCCACGTTTGGATATCGCCGACGGCGGGTGTTGCTGCGATGCCAGGACGGGAGCATCGTGAAGCGCACCGCGGTCTATCGGGTGCTGAAACAGAAGGGGGGGTCGTCCATCAACGCGTCGCCACCCCACGTCCTCGTGTGCAGGGCTGGATCAGTCGGGCGAGTCGAAGCAATGAACGCTGGGCCATGGATGTGACGCATATTCCGTGCGGCCAAGACGGCTGGGTGCATCTGGCGGCGGTGATCGATTGTCATGATCGGGAAGTCATTGGGTACGAGTTCGCGCTCCGGAGTCGGGCGAAGGAGGCCGAGCGCGCGGTGGAAGCCGCCTGCCTGGCCCGGTTCGGGACGCTGCGCCCGGGGGGGGCGCCGGTCCTCCGCAGTGACAATGGGCTGATTTTCCAGAGTCGGCGGTTTCGGCACGCCTGTCGCGACTACCGGCTACAGCAGGAGTT
>CABVRW010000084.1 GCA_902500785.1 uncultured Nitrospira sp. | reverse complement strand
GCCCTGCTGGCAGAGGAGGGGGCCAACCTCGGAGCGGTGGACATCGTCTCGGCCAATGCCGAACGCATGATTCGAGATATTACCTTCGACGTCCAGAATGAGGCCCATGGGGAGCGCGTCCTCGAACGGCTGGAAGCGCTGCCCGAGGTGAATGTCCTCTCGGCATCCGACAGGATTTTTCTCCTCCACCTGGGCGGAAAAATCAGAGTTCAGAGCAAAGTCCCGGTCACGACCCGCAACGTACTCTCGATGATCTACACGCCCGGTGTGGGACGCGTGTGCCGCGCCATCGCCAAAGACCAGGCCAAGGCCTATGCCTTCACGATCAAGAGCAATAGCGTCGCCGTCGTAACCGATGGTTCCGCGGTACTGGGATTGGGCAACCTCGGCCCCGCCGCCGCGCTGCCGGTCATGGAAGGCAAGGTCATGCTGTTCAAGGAATTGGCCGGCATCGATGCCTGGCCGATTTGTGTCGGCACACAGGACCCGGACGAAATCATTCGCATCGTGCGCGGCATCGCTCCCGGTTTCGGGGGCATCAACTTGGAAGACATCAGCGCCCCGCGCTGCTTTGACATTGAACGCGCGCTCAAAACGTCGCTCGACATTCCCGTCATGCACGATGACCAACACGGTACCGCCGTCGTCCTGCTGGCGGCCCTCACGAATGCGCTCAAAGTCGTCGGCAAACGAATCGAGGATGTCCGGATCGTGGTGAACGGCCTGGGCGCCGCCGGCACCGCCTGTTGTCGAATTTTGCTCGCCGCCGGGGCGTCCCATCTCATCGGATGCGACAAAGAAGGCATCGTGCTGATGGGTGATGCGGACGAACTGCGGGCCTGCCGCACCGATCTTCAGGCCTGCATTCGGCGCGATCAGCCGCGGGGGACGCTGCACGAAGCCTTGAAAGGCGCCGACGTGTTTATCGGCCTCTCGGTAGGGAATGTGTTGAATCGAGAGGATCTTGAACGAATGGATCAACATCGGATCGTCTTTGCGATGGCCAACCCTGATCCGGAGATCGATCCGAAGATCGGCGATGAGGCCTCACGCATCTTCGCGACCGGCCGTTCGGACTTCCCCAACCAGATCAATAACGCCCTCTCGTTTCCGGGAATTTTCCGGGGGGCCCTCGATGTCCAAGCCAGCGAGATCAACGAAACGATGAAACTCGCGGCAGCCCAGGCCATCGCGGAATGCGTTCCGGCCGAAGCCTTGTCGGAAGATTACATTATTCCGAGCGTCTTCGATCGCGACGTCGTGCCGCGCGTAGCGAAGGCTGTGGCCGCTGCCGCACGCACCACCGGCCTGGCTCGACGCCGCATCCTGATCGACGACGATCCTCGCTGACTCGGCGACGATTCTCCTCCCGCCTGTGCTCTTCCTGCTTGGCGTCATCCTCGTAACCCATGTATACAGTACGCTCCAACCCTGGTGAAACACCCTGGACCGTGCGGGATCGCATACGGGGTCTCACCTTGACCGTGCTCGGGAGGTCGACGTGACGCCAACTACCATTCAATTCATCGGGACCGCACTCTTTGCCGTCGCGATCCTGCATACCTTCTCGACTTCGTTCTTCGAACACCTGGCGCATACACGCCCGGCGCACGCGGGCCTGTGGCATTTGTTAGGTGAGGTTGAAGTGGTCTTCGGGTTCTGGGCCTCGGTGCTCGTCGCTGTCATGTTCATGACCGACGGCGCGTCCGCCGCCATCGACTACATCGACTCCTACCCCTTCATCGAACCGATGTTCGTGTTTGCCATCATGGTCATTGCCGGGTCACGCCCGATCATCTATACCGCGCTGCTGGGGGTGCGATTCGTGAGCCGAGCCATTCCGATCCCAGAGACAATGGGGTTTTATTTCACGATCCTGGCGTTGGTCCCGCTATTGGGCTCATTCATCACGGAAGCCGCAGCGATGACCTTGGCGGCCCTGATCCTGCGCGATCATTTCTATCGGAACGGACTCTCCACACGTTTGAAGTATGCGACGTTGGGAGTGCTGTTCGTGAATATCTCCATCGGCGGCACGCTCACTCCGTTCGCCGCGCCGCCGGTCTTGATGGTGGCCGGCACCTGGAACTGGGGCATCGGATTCATGATGCTCACGTTCGGCTGGAAAGCGGCCGTCGCGGTGGTGGTCAATGCGTTGGTCGTGACGATGCTGTTCCGCAGGGAACTCTGCGCGCTCCCGGTGGGCAGTCGCGATATGGGGAAGGAGACCGTGCCCTTCGTCCTGGTGGTGATTCATCTGGCATTTCTCGCGATGGTCGTCGTATTCACCCACCATCCCGCCATCTTCATGGGGCTGTTCCTCTTCTTTCTGGGCGTGGCTCATGCCTACGAGCGGTATCAAGATCGGTTGATTTTGCGCGAAGGCTTGCTCGTCGCGTTTTTTTTGGCTGGGTTGGAAGTCTTAGGTGGGCAACAACAATGGTGGTTGCAGCCGGTCCTCTTGAGTATGAAAAGCGATCAGGTGTTCTTCGGCACCGCCTTTCTGACGGCCTTCACGGATAACGCGGCGCTGACCTATCTTGGCTCCCTCGTCGAGGGGCTGTCCGACGAATTCAAGTACGCCCTGGTCGCGGGAGCCGTCACAGGCGGCGGCTTGACCGTCATCGCGAACGCCCCGAATCCCGCCAGCGTGGCGATCCTACGTAACCACTTTGAAGATGAGACCATCAGTCCGATAAGGTTGGTGCTCGCCGCCTTGCCGCCGACCGTCGTGGCGGTTTTGGCGTTTCGATTTCTGTAAGGTGCGACTTCTGTCCTCGAGTGACGAACTCCCGCTCCCGTGCGTGGCTCCATTGCCATGGCTGCGCCCTTATCGTATGGTTGGAGGTTGTGCTAAGATGCGATCGACCTTGCCGGAATCCTGCGAGGTCACGCCCAACGAGGATCCGTGGCCTTTTCAACCAATCGCCTATTTAAATATCAACGAGGCATGCGGCGACGAATCGGCATGCTGCGCGCCAAGAACGTCGACAGCATGGAGTTTGCCATCGACTTCATGATGCAGGAACGAGTCGACAGCTATTTCCGCATCGAACCGGGGCTTGAAGAAGTCGAACGATCCCTGCTGCAAATCGAAGAAGAATTGGATTTGGTCAAGGATGTTTCGGGCGCCATTCGATTGGAGTCTCGATTGGAGTTCGTCGAAGACCGCTGGGACGAGCTCGACAGCGAAGTGCGCGAGCGCCCGCGCCGACGGCGACGCAAAATCAACCTCGCTGACTTTCTCAAAGCGGCGGGAGGGGAGGGGAGTCCGGCGGGCGTGACCAACGAAGTCACCAACGCGTACGACGCCTATCAGTTACTGGGGCTGGAATTCGGCACGTCGCTCGCGGATGTCACGACGGCCTTCCGTCAACGCGCCAAGGCCTTACATCCGGATGCGAACAATGGAGACCGCAGTTCCGAACCTGAACTCCGGCGCATTCTTGAAGCCTATCAATTTCTCAAAGAACACTTGAGCCTCAGTAACACCGAACCTCCGATTTCACGCGGGGCTGAATATCGTCCCACCGAGTAACCCATGGCCACACCGCAACCAGATCAGAGTTTCATTACATCCGACGACGGACTCGACATCCTCTGCGATCGTCTCACGGAGAGCTCGGTCATTGCCATCGATACCGAGTTCATGGGGGAGGACCACTTTATCCCACGCTTGGAACTCATCCAAGTGGCGGCGGAAGGGGTGGCGGCGGTGATCGACTTTCCTGCCGTGCAGGACAGCGCGTCGGTGGCCCGATTCTGGGAGATCGTCTGTAATACCGGCATTGAAAAGGTCTTGCATGCCGGACGACAGGACCTGGAGCTGTTTGCGCATCATGCCGGACGGTTACCGAAACCATTCTTCGATACCCAGATTGCCGCCGCCATGGTCGGGTACGGCGCACAGACCGCCTATGCCAATCTGGTCCAGCGGGTCCAGGGCGTGAAACTCGACAAGGCCCATACGTTTACCAATTGGAGCCAGCGTCCACTCAGTCAAGAGCAACTGGTCTATGCCTTAGACGACGTGACCTTTCTGCTCCCTGTGCATCGGCACCTCCGGCAAAAATTGACCGTGATGGGACGATTGCAGTGGGTAGATGAGGAGTTCTCCCGCCTGGAGGTCTCGCTTGGAGCGCAGGCGCGGGACCCACAGGAGCGCTATCAGCGAATTCGCGGCTGGGATAGTCTCAAGCCGCGCGCCGCCGGCATCCTGCGCGATCTCGCGGCCTGGCGGGAAGGGGAAGCCCGACGTCGCAATGTTCCGAGAGGACGCGTGATGCGCGACGAAGTCCTGGTGCAGCTGGCGCGGCAAACCCCGCGTACGCTGGATCAATTGCGCGGCATGCGCGGCATGTATTCTTCTGAGGTCGAACGCAACGGGCAGGCGCTCCTCGCTACGATGCAGCAGGCGCTGGCGCGACCGGAATCCGAATGGCCCGAGGTACCGCGCGATCGCAAGCCGGATCCTGAGTCCACCGGAGTGTTGGAGCTCCTGCAGGCCGTGCTGAAGTCCCGCGCCTCCATGGAGAATATCGCACCGACCCTGATCGCGACCACCGGCGATTTACAAGCCTTGGTGGAACGCACCTCGCCCCTGGAAGAAGTCGATATTCCGGTCCTGCGAGGGTGGCGCCGTCAACTGGTGGGGGAAACACTGCTCAGCGTTTTATCCGGCGATCTGAAAGTGTGGATCGACCCGGAACTCGGGAAACTCCGCTTCGGACATCTTGATCACCCGTAGTATCGACCGTTCACTGCGTAGGACCGTGAACAGTCTTGCCCTGGCTCGGGTTTCGACGTTCCTTCCACATACCCAACAACAACGTCAGCAGTGCCAGGCCGATTTCGTCGGCGAGCGGAATCACGTCCGGAATGACGATGTCCGCGAGAGTAAGCAGGGCGAACAGCACAAAGAGGGACGGAAAACGCAAATTGAGTCGTTGCAGAATCCGTCCCAGCAACGACATGCGTCCAACGGAACTGAATACAGACATGGGCCGTCCTCCGTCATGCCTGTTGTCGCCGGCAGGCACCATGCGTGGCGGTACTGGCACTCGCGTGACCTAGAGCAACTTCGTGATCGTCTCGGCCGGACGCGCCAACAGGGCTTTGTCGCCCTTCTCTACGAGGGGACGCTGGATCAAGTCCGGGTGTAGGAGCATCTGGTCGAGCACCTGGTCTTCGGTCAGAGTCGCATCGGAAAGCTTCAAAGACTTGTAGAGATCTTCTTTGGTACGCACGACCTCGCGCGCCGTCAGTCCCGCCTTTTTCAGCAACGCCTTGAGCCGGTTCTTCGTGAAGGGTTGTTCATAATAATTGATCGCCTTGAACGGTTGCCCGCTCTCGCGCACAAGGCGGACGGCCTCACGACACGTGGAACACGTCGGTTTTTGATAGATTATGATCTCGTCCATGCCTGCAACCTTTCCTCTTTTCCCACGCGTCTCTTGACGCAAATTTTTCACCTGTGTTACATGGACACAGGACACATCACTTCACCACGATACCGTTTACCTATGCCAATTTTCGGAACCGACACCAGCGACCAGACCGGCAAGTTTTCGTGTGCGACTCCGACGCAACGTACCTTGAAAGATCTGCGCACCAAACGCAAGGGGCAACCGGTGTTTGTCATGGGACACCGGTTGGAACGGAGAGGCAAGGAAGCCGCCTTTGAGGTCTTCAACGACCGTCTGGCCATCATTCGATTCGAGGACGACGTCAAGCTGGGCTACGATCCGCTTGAACTCCTGCTGCCGACCGAGATCGACGATCAGGGGGTGGCGTATTTCGAAATCCGCACCTGCAGGCAGTGTGAGCAATTTTTCCCCCTCACGGCCGACGAATGCGATGCGGACGAGGAACCGACCATCTGTCCTGAATGCGTCGGATGAGCCATGCTCGGGTTTCAATCTTCAATGAATCTGTTTGGTTCAGGGGGCGGACTCTTGGAGCAGATTCATTGAAAATTTCCCTGCGCTAATCCGCCATCGGCGCAATCTCCAAGGCTTTCTTGATCAAGCAATCGCCGGCATAGCCTTGCAGCGCCATCGGCAGCATGCTGGCATCAAGGACCCGTGCCGAGGTGACCTTGAACCCGTCTCCCGTCCTGCTGCCTTCCACCTTCAGGGCATGGCAGATCTCCAGCGTGCGCCAGACCGGATTGCCGACGATTAATTCTCCCGGCAGGAGTTTCAAATCCGTGACGCCACCGTCTACAAGCGCCTTAGTCGAAATGCGCGTCTTATCTTTAGGTATGTCGCTGACGACCGCAAACACCGTCGCATCGCCATCCGCTAAGGCCGAGACGACCAGCCCCAGCGACACCAGCGTCAATATTCCTACCGCTCGCAAGCGAAACCGGCTCATGCCCCACCTCGTCATTGCATCTGAAGTCTAATTGGAAGGAACCCGATCATCCGACGACGGAGCCCGCGCAGGCGCGACCGGCAGGGAGCCGGCGCCAGGCCCGCCATGACTCAACGTGCTGCGTCCGACCGGTTTTCCTGAAGAAGGTATCGGCCGTTCTGAGAGCTCCGGCCGCTCACTACGGGCCATTACGAACAGGGCCACACCCAACACCAACAGCCCAAGCAGCACAAGGATCCGCGTCAATCCCGTCACACATTGCCTCATAGTCGACGGTCGTAAACTGAGTATGCCAAGCGAGCCGCGTCAATTCAAGGTGAGGGCTGGGTCGAGACCCTGGATCATGGTAAGCTGAGCGTGTCGCGGGTGCAAACAGCGAAGACCGAGCGCGGGCGCGGGAAGACACCGTCTGAAGCCGCAAGCGTCCGTGGCGCGTCTTCATTCGTATTGTCGAGAAGAGGAGAACGAATCTATGCCGCACGACTTCATGCCGGGGCTTGCCGGTGTTCCCGCCGCAAAATCAGCGATCAGCGATGTCGACGGAACGCGAGGAGTGCTCGAATATCGCGGCATCCGCGTCGAGGAATTGTGTCAGCAGTCGTCCTTCCTCGAAACCAGCTACCTGCTATTATTCGGCCGGCTGCCGACCGCGCCCGAACTCGCGCAGTGGGTGAATGATGTGACCCACCATCGGCGAATTAAGTTCCGCATCGTGGACCTGCTGAAGGTGATGCCCGAACATGGGCACCCCATGGACGCGTTGCAAGCGGCCGTCGCGGCACTCGGCATGTTCTACCCCGGCCGAAACGTGAAGGACGTCGCCAATAACTACTGGTCGACGGTGCGCCTCATCGCCAAACTGCCGACCATCGTGGCGGCCTGGGCGCGCCTGAGGCGCGGAGACGAGTACATCCCCCCGCGGGATGACCTCCCCTTTGCCGACAACTTTCTGTATATGCTGACGGAAACCGTTCCGCATCCGCTGTGGAGCGAGGTGTTCGACGACTGCCTGATTCTGCACGCGGAGCACACGATGAATGCCTCGACCTTCGCCGGCATGGTGACGGCTTCGACACTGGCCGACCCCTACACCGTGGTGGCTTCATCGATCGGTGCGCTGAAGGGACCGTTGCACGGAGGCGCGAACGAAGAAGTCGTCATGATGCTGAGAGAAATCGGCACCACGACTCACGCTCGCGCGGCTGTGGAAGCCAGACTAGAAGGAAAACACAAACTCATGGGATTCGGGCACCGGGTCTACAAGGTCAAAGATCCGCGCGCGACCGTGTTGCAAGAGCTCTGCATGCGGCTCTTCAATGTCTGCGGCACGTCCCCGTTATATGAAGTGGCGGTGGCCGTTGAACAACTCGCCGGCGAGCGGTTGAAGGACAAGGAGATTTACCCGAACGTGGACTTTTACTCGGGCATCATTTACGACAAGATGGGCATCGAGGTGGATCTGTTTACGCCGCTGTTCGCCATGGCGAGAGTGAGCGGGTGGCTGGCGCATTGGCTGGAGCAACTGCGGGAGAACAAACTCTATCGGCCGGACCAGATCTACTCCGGCGAACATGACCGGCACTACGTGCCGATCGACCGGCGCTAGCCGATCATTCGGTTCGACCGACGAACCACCACAACACGACCGATGTCACTAACATGAAGCCGCCGAGTACTGCATAGGACATGAGTTCCAACATAGTCGTCGCCTCCCCCGTGAAGGGGGCTACTAAATAATGCCGGGGGTCTCAATGTCAAGACCCCGTCACCGACTTTAACTCTTCCGGCCCAGGGCTTGACTTCGGTGGAGTGAAGATTACCTCCTTTCTAGTACGTAGGATGTCCCAAGTGAACACCGTCAACACATCCACACAAGGAGGCTCCACAATGGCGATCGTACGATGGGATCCGTTCAGGGAATTGGAAGAGATGTCCGACCGGTTGAATCGAATGATTTCGCGACCGGCCGCCGGCCAAACCGTCGGGCAGGGGAAAGAAGTCATGACGGTTGCCGACTGGACCCCGACCGTCGACATCAGCGAGACGGAAGCCGAGTATGCCATTAAGGCCGAGCTTCCGGAGGTGAAGAAGGAAGACGTGAAGGTCACGGTCGAAGATGCCGTCCTGACCATTCAAGGTGAACGGAAACAGGAAAAGGAAGAAAAGGGCAAGAAGTACCACCGTATCGAACGGTCGTACGGTCGATTTGTCCGAAGTTTCACGCTTCCCGATTCGGTGGACGAGAGCAAGGTAAAGGCAGAATATGCGGACGGCGTTCTGCACCTGCATCTCCCGAAATCGGAGAAGGCGAAACCGAAACAGATCGACGTCAAGATCGGGTAAGGAGACTTCCGTGCCACACGAAGGAAGGCCCGCCTCCGGCGGGCCTTTTCTTTTCCCGCAATCCTGCCTGCCGTCTTCATACACGCGTCATATCTGAAACCGACCCGCTGATTCCCGATGCGTGACCGGAATTTCAACCCATGCGCGCAACCATGCTTGTGCTTCCGTAGCGGGACCGTTTAAGATGCGCGGCTCCAGCACGTCAACTGCCAGCTTTCCGAGGAGACCCGACGATGAAGAATGCGTCACGCCGAACCGGTCGCACCCCGAAGTTGATACCCGCCGCCATGCGCATGGAGCGGGACACCATGGGAGAATTGCCGGTTCCTTCTACCGCGTATTACGGTGTTCAGACGGCCCGCGCGATCGAAAACTTCCCGATCAGTTCGCTTCGCGTCCCTCGCGCGATGATCCGAGCCATGGGATTGATCAAACGCGCCGCCGCATCGGTCAACCATTCATTGAAACTGTTGGACAAGAAATCGGCCGATGCCATCATTCGCGCTGCCACCGAAGTGGTCGACGGACGTCTCGACGCCGAATTTCCCGTGGACATTTTTCAAACCGGCTCCGGCACCTCGACCAATATGAACACCAACGAAGTGATTTCGAACCGGGCCACGGAACTGCTCGGCGGCGCCAGGGGCAGCAAACTGGTGCATCCAAACGACCATGTGAATCTGGGGCAATCGAGCAACGACGTTGTTCCGACCGCCATCCACATCGCGGCATCGGAAACGATCCAACGGCAACTGATCCCTGCCTTGACTCAACTCCACAAGGCGTTGCACCGAAAAAGCCGCGAGTTCGACAAGATCGTCAAGATCGGTCGCACCCATTTGCAGGACGCCACACCGGTTCGGTTGGGACAGGAATTCGGTGGGTATGCCAGACAAATCGAGCTGGGGATCGCGCGAATGAAGCGGGCTCAGGCGGCGCTCAGCGAAGTGGCGCTCGGCGGCACCGCCGTCGGGACCGGACTCAATTGTCACCCGAAATTTGCGACCAAGGTCATGGCCATGATTTCGAAGGAAACCGGATGCGCTTTTCGAGAAGCGATCAACCACTTCGAAGGACAGTCAGCCCAAGACTCATTGGTCGAAGCCAGCGGGGAATTGCGCACCCTGGCGGTCAGCATGATGAAGATCGCCAATGACATACGCTGGCTCGGATCTGGTCCGCGCTGCGGACTCGGCGAGATCAACCTTCCGGAAACCCAGCCAGGATCGTCGATCATGCCCGGGAAGGTCAATCCGGTCATTGCGGAATCCGTCACCATGGTCTGCGCTCAGGTGATCGGCAACGATGTCACGGTCACGATCGGAGGCCAGGCGGCTAATTTCGAACTGATCGTCATGCTGCCGGTGATGGCCCACAACCTGCTGCAATCTATCGAGCTGCTGGCGACCGCCTCAGCGAACTTTGCAGCGAAATGTATCGAGGGGATTAAGGCCAACGAAGCACGTTGCAAGAGCCTCATCGAAGAAAGTCTCGCCATGTGTACGGCACTCGCGCCCGTAATCGGCTACGAGGCTGCCGCGAAACTCGCCAAAGATGCGTACAAGTCCGGCAAGACCGTCCGAGAGGTGGCTCGCGACCAGAACGTGTTGCCGGAAAAGCGACTGACTCAACTGCTCGATCCGTGGCGCATGACCCAGGCCGGAGGACCGGTCGGAAGCGTAGGTGGGTAAGCGGCCCGTCGGTTGGCGCGCCAGGCGCACCAACCGATCGCACAGCCACTCGCTCAGGCAACTGTGGCTTTTGACAGTTCGAGGACCCCTATGCTAACGTGCGCAAAATTTTTGAATCTTTGA
>CABVRW010000083.1 GCA_902500785.1 uncultured Nitrospira sp. | reverse complement strand
TGTTGACCCCCACCTGGTAGACATCCATTTCCTGCACCTTCGTGCCTTTCGGCGCCACATACATCGTGAAACGGGCCATCACATCTTTCGTCGGAGGGGCTTTGTGGTAGAACGCGACAACCGACATGAGATTTTCCCCTTTCCCCAGCTTTACCCCGTATCCGTCTGGAAAACGAGCCTCCGTCATTTCCAAGCCGGCGCCGGCGAAAAACAACGGCTCTCCGTCGCACGAGACGCTGGGTTTGTCGTTGTTCAGCATGAGGATGTGATGCAGGTAGTTTTTCGGGAGCGGCTTGCCCTCCTTCGTGAACACTTCGGACTTATAGCCGATCATGTAGGTGTCGTCCGGCAATTGAAATACTTTTTTCGGCATGCTGGATGCCAGATCGCCGTCGTGACCAGTCGGGAGATCAATGGGACCGAAGGTGAGGGTCACCGTATGGTCGTCGATGGTAATCTTCGTATCACCTAAACTCGGCATGGTGGGAATGGCATGGTGGTCATGGCCACCGTCGGCATAGACCGGACTGGTGACCATCAGCAGCATGACCATAGATAATAACGCACGATTCATAGCCCCTCCTCGTTGTGACAGACCGGCCGCCCGTGAATGTGTTTCTGGCAATGTCGGGTAATAAATCCGCCGCCCACTAGGGAGTTGCGGGGGGCGGGGTGAGTCGTTTCCACAGGTAGCTGCCGCCATGTTGTCGGGGCGGGATATTGTCTCTGGTACCGACGCGGACGTACCACCAGATTCCCTTGGCTTCGGTGCCGTCCTCGGAGATCACGACTTCAAACGCGCCTTCGCGGTCATTCCCGGTCTGTTTCCAGGTGCCCTGCCAGCGCCGATCGTTGAAGCTGGTGGTGGAAAATTGCCCCCCTTGCCAGGTGTAGGAACCGTTGCCGTGTGCATCGAGCGTGGCGACGTACTTCTTATTGTCTTCGATTTCGGTCACTTCCCATTCGCCGCTCAAATCGACACCGTTCGGCCCAGGCGCCTGATTGTCCGCGATACGATGCATCAAGGTGGTGGGTTCTGCCAGGGCGATGCCCATTCCGGTGTCAGGCTGCCTGGTGGATTCGTGCCAGGCCACGAGGATCCAGTTGCCATCCCGCCGTTCCATGACCCCTGTTTCACGCAGCGGGAGCACCATGCGTTGGGTGGGATCGACGGGGTCGAGATATCGGATATAGTCCAATTCCATCGCGAACCAGGCGACATCACCCTTGCGCCAGAATTGCAGGTAGGTGATGGGAAGCTCCAGTTTGGCGACCGAGTCGAATTCGGTGCGCATCTCGGCAGCCAGGGTCGTCCACCCCACATATTTGTGTCCGTCGATCGTATACCCTACTGCATCGGCATCATGTGACATGTATTTCGACATCGTGGGCAGATCGCGGTTTGCGTTTGCTTGCACGATGAGGCGCAGAGTGGCTTCCGGATCGAGTGGTTCTTTGGCCACTGCGAGGGAACTACACAGCAGAACGGCGACGGAGCAGATAAAGAACCGGTGGCGCAATGGAATGCGGACAGATCGAGGTTCAATAGCGTCAGGGTGCATAGATGTCAGAGGGATAAGTGGTCCAAGGCCTCGTGATTCTACGAGGAGACAATTTACGAAGGCTACCTGGTGCCAGGAGGTGCTGTCAATGGATATTTGCCTGAGTCGGGTATCTCCGTAATGGTGCAGACGACCGCGGTCACGTTGTCGATTCCTCCCGCATCAAGAGCCGTTTCAATGAGAGTTTGCGTGGCGAGTGGAGGGTCGTTCCGATGGGGTAGGACCGTGTGCAAGATGCGCTCGTCGGTCAACATCTTCGTGAGTCCGTCGGAGCAAAGCAACAGGAGGTCTCCTGGAAGGAGGTCGAAGGAAAAGAGATCGCTCTCCACGTGAGCGCCAAGCCCCATGGCACGGGTGAGCACATGACGGTCTGGATGGCGTGCGGCCTGGGCAGGGGTGAGGCGCCCGTCACGGACCTGTTCTTCAATAAGGGTATGGTCCCGCGTCAATTGTGTGAGGGTCTCCGCTCTCAGCAGATAGGCCCGGCTGTCGCCGACGTTCAGAACGAGGAGGCGAGGTGTAGGCAGGGGCAGGAGATGCGCCATCACGAGCGTGGTTCCCATGCCGCACAGTGGCGGGTGGCGATCGGCGTGGGCAAGAATGGATGCATGGGCCTGCTGCGCCATGGTCGTCAGGATGAAGGTGAGGCGCTCTTCTTCGTCGGCGTTTGGCGCAGATGGGGTTTGGGCGAGGGTGAGTGCAAACTCGGCAAGAGATTCCATCACGAGCCGGCTGGCCACATCTCCTCCCGCGTGGCCTCCCATCCCGTCGGCGACCGCCCACAAGCGATGACGGTTATCGACCAGGAGCGTGTCTTGATTCGTAGGACGGACCAAGCCGCGATTCGTCTGCCCATACCCCGTCGATTCCCACATGCCTTGGTGCGTGCTCCCTCTATCTGATCGGAGGCAGAGATGACGGACCGTCGCGCAGGGCGAGTCGGTCATACAGCCACTCCGCGAGCGGCTCAAGATTTTTGGTGTCGGCGGCGTTGTACCGGATGAGCTGATCCAGGGCCGCCTCGTCGCCCGCACGATAGTGATGCCATAACCGAACGGCTTCCATGCCATCGAGTGTCAGTAGATCGGAATCCCGTGCAATATCCAATTCGCGCTCGATAGGTTTGAGCCCTCCCCGCAAGCCCACGCGTCTGGCGGCAAAGCAGAGATCGAAGTGAGGAATCGAAACCCGCAGGCCTTTGAAGCAAGTTTGTAAGTAGGGGATATCAAACACGCTCCCGAAAAACGTGATCAGCAGATCGGCTTGATCGAGTTCTTCTTGAAGCGTGTCCTGGGTCAGGTCGTCGCCCTGGATTAGCGTGCGCAGGCGACCCTGGCGATAGAGGCCGGCGATAGTGACCTGCCCTTCGTGAGCGGAGAGTCCGGTCGTCTCGATATCCAGATAGAGTGCTCGTGCGCCGAAGGTTCTGAACAGCCGCCAATGGTCGCGGGTATGCAGACAGTCGGCAAAGTACCGCGCATTGCGGAGGTCGAGCTGCTCCTGCGCCGAAGCGAGGTCGGCATCGTACAAGATCTTGCGCGAGGGTGAGATGCCTGAGAGGTGAGACTCTCGGCGAAAGGCCGTCCAATCGGCGATGCCTTCCTCCCAAAGCCGCCGCTCCGTGGAGGGGCCGATGCCTTTCAGGTGAACGAATGTTGAGGTCAGCATAGCTTTGTCGCGATCGCACTCCCCGCTGGATTGTAGCCTTGATTTCAGGGGATAAACAAGTTAGAGTCCGCGACTGGTGCGGAGTTTCGTACTCTTGAGTTGCGCAGTGTATCACGCGGCAGATGAGGGATCATGACCACGAACGGACCGGTGAAACGTATTCGAATCAGAGTCGGCGGGATTCAGTTGGAGGCAGAGTTGAAAGGCACGAGGACGGCGGAAGAACTCTACCGGGCGCTGCCCGCCGAAGGACCGTTGAATGTATGGGGCGAAGAGTTCTATTTTAAGATTCCCGGTGTGAAGGACCATCGTGAAACAGCGACCACGCAGGTGAAAGTCGGCGATGTCGCGTTTTGGGGCGCCGGCCAGGTGTTGGCGATTTTCTTCGGGCGCACGCCGATGAGCATGGGCGCCGACCCGGTTCCGGCCGACCGGGTCAATGTGGTGGGACGCGTCCTGGGAGACGCGGCGACCCTGCGGCAGGCGATGACTGCGAGCACGATTCGTGTCGAACGGATTGAACCGGGGCCGGCGGTTGGGTAGGCTTATGGGCATCGGTGTGGTGCACCACACCGGATCGTCGGCTGGGAGTCTCACACGATGAGGTTGGCAAAAGAGCGGGTCCATCATATGGCAGAGTCGATGATCGCGCGGCTACACGAGCTGGGTTATCTCGAAGTCACCGGAGATCGGAAGGCGCTTCGGGAATCGTTGGAGCAGACGATGACGGAAGAGCTTGGCGTCGAGGATCGACTCAATGCCGAGGTGCGTCGGATGATGCAGCCGTATGAGCGGCAGATTGAGCAGGGGCAAGTCGATTACCAGAAGATGTTCACGATGATCAAACAGAAGCTCGTGCGTGAACGAGGCATCGTTTTATAAGGTCTGAGTCATGCATGAACGTTCGTGCCATGGCTCCCCAACGTCACCGCGGGGAACCGGAGCCTAACCCATGATCAGTGACGACAAAGCCAGCCATCTTGCCCATCTCGCGCTTGGAGCGTTGAAGAAGAGCCCGCATTGCCGATTGACTGAGGATGATGGCAAGGTCTTGCGCGAGATCAAGCGGGTCGTTGCAGCGGAATTGGTCCTGGACGCGGAGGTTGATAAGAAAGTGCGAGCCAAACTGGCCTCTTACTCCAGACAAATCGTGGAGGGGAGTCCGGAATGGGATGTGATGTATCGGAAAACATCTGAAGAAGAACAAAAAAAACGCGCCAAGCCCTAGTCGTGCCTGGCGAAATATTCCGAAGAGGTTATACGATGAGAGTGGCGTTATGGATGACCCTCTGTGTGATGGTACTGTCGTTTCCAGCCTGCACCCATTCCAAACCGAAACCGCTGGTTCCTTTGGAATTAGCCTACGGAGCCAAGGCCGATGCCATCGCGCTGAACAATCAAGGGACACAGGCCTATTTGACCGGTCAGCTTTCGGAGGCCAAGACCTACTTCGGGCAGGCCATTAAGGCTGCGCCGGATTCAGGACAGGCCCATTACAATTTTGCCCTCGCCCTGAACGCATTGGGACAGACAGACCAGGCCCGCCAAGAGTTTATCGAAGCAGCCAATCTCGCTCCTGGTGATAAGATCATCTGGGATTCTCCGGCCTTGCGTCCCTTCGGAAGCCCTCAAGCCCAGAAGGGCCCATCTAGGGAACATCCGTATGGGACCCAGCGCCCGGTCATCGGCAGCGGGCCGCGCTAGTGGCATGCAGAGGTTGACTGGAGAAGATGAAGACATGGCCGACGAACTAGAGGTGGGAGCCAAGGCGCCGGATTTTTCCTTGCCGGATCAACACGGAAGCACCGTCACGCTCAAGAGTCTCAAGGGCAAGCAGGTGGTGCTGTATTTTTATCCCAAGGATGATACCTCGGGCTGTACGAAAGAGGCCTGTGACTTTCGGGACTCCTTCGCGCCGATCAAGAAGGCCGGGGCGGTCGTGCTCGGGGTCAGCAAGGATGGGACGGCCTCGCACCAGAAGTTTATCGCCAAGTACGGCTTGCCGTTTGCCTTGTTGAGCGACGGGGAGACGGTGGTCTGTAAGGCTTACGGAGTCTACAAAGAAAAGAGCATGTACGGCCGTAAGTATATGGGGATTGAGCGGAGTACGTTTGTGATCGACCCCACGGGGCGGCTCAAGGCCTTGTTCCGGAAGGTGAAGGTGCCTGGGCATGTAGACGAAGTCTTGGCCGCACTCAAGGGATAGCGCTGCGGCCTGGATGCCGCTCGACCCCTTCGCTGAATAACATGGATCCCCTGGAAAAAACCTCGCATGCCTGCCGTGCCGCTGCATTGTCCTTGCTGCCAGGACTCGGACATCTCTATATCGGGGAGAAGCGCGGTGGCCCCCTGCTCTTGGCCGGGATACTCCTGATTGTCCTCTGGATGTCAGTGTTTGCCCTTGCCCTCGTGCCGTTGATCGGGCTGGTGCTGTTTTGTGTGGGCGATACTTATCTCACCGTCATCCGCGATCGTGGACTCCTCGCCTAGCCAGGCCGGTTGCGCTCCGAAAGGAAGATTGGACCATATCATGGCAGAATGGCTTCGTCTCGGGTCGCGCCCCCTCCCGCTGCTGTTGTTGCTCTGCTGGACTCTGATGGGCACCGGCGCGGCTGCCGAGAAGGTCTCGGGCATCCTGACGGTACGGGATGCGTTGACGTTGCCCAACCGTTCGGTTCGAATCGAGGCCCATCTTGCTGGGAAGACTTCAGCCGCAGGGTCTCCATGGAGCGGCGTCGCGCTGCAGCTCCAGATCGACGGCAAGCCGGTTGCGACGGCGAAGACCAATGAGGGCGGGCGGGCCTCCTTCGAGTATCTGCCGAAGATGCGTGGCATGTACGTGATCACGGTGTCTGTTGATGACACGGCTGCGGTCTCGGCGGAAAAGACCCAGGCAACGTTGTGCGTGTGGGAGCGCCGACGGCCAATTCTGTTGGTGGAGATGGACGCCCTCATGCAGCCCGCTCCGTCCGCATCGGCTCCTCCCGCGTCGTCCGCGGCAGGGACGAAGGGGCTGTCGGCACAGCCCGTGCCTGACGCGGCGAACGAATTATCGCTGCTGACTCGATACTACTACAACGTGGTCTATGTATCCGGAGGCGAGCACTCGAAATCCGAGTCGGCGTCTATCGGAGACGAACGCCGTTGGCTAGCGTTGCATGAATTCCCGACCGGCCTTGTGGTGATGCCGCCACCCGGCGGGGTCAGCGCCACGATCGAAACCTTTACGGAAGACGGGTGGACGACCATGAAAACCGGCATTGGTCGCACGCGGATCTTTGCGGAAATCCTCTTGCAGCATCGGATGGAGGTGGTGGTGATTCCGGAATTGCCCAAGGGGGAGTTGCCGCGCAAGGCCAAGGCGGCGAAGGCATGGAAAGAAGTGAGGAAGAAGTTGTGACAGCGCCGGCGATCCCGTTCTTGCTCGTGTTATGCGCGGGTTCAGGCGTTCATCGCCTGGGCATCGGGTGTGGTTCGGTGCGGTCTAGGGTGAGACGGGAAGAAGGGCGCGCGGTTCAAAGCGAGGCGTCGTCGTGCTGACAAGGGACGATTCACTCCGGGATCAAATCATGGTATGGTCAGCGCCCATCAGGGCGTCATCTCATTGAAGGAGCAGGAGCCGGTATGTTGTTAGAAGGGAAGAAGGGACTCGTCATCGGTGTGGCCAACAAGCACAGCATCGCCTGGGCCATCGCGCAGGCGGCTGCGCGAGAAGGCGCACAGATGCTGTTCAGCTATCAGAACGAGCGGTTGCGCGAAAATGTCGAGGAGTTGGTGCAGACCCTGCCCGGCGCGTCGGCCTGTGTGTGTGATGTCGGCGACGACAGCCAGATCGATGCGATGATGAAGCAGGCCGCCGAGAAACTGGGGCGGCTGGACTTTCTGGTGCATTCACTGGCCTTTGCTCCGCGGGAAGAACTCACGGGAGAATTCGTGAACACCACCCGCCAGGGATTTGCAACGGCCCTCGACGTCAGCGCCTATTCCCTCGTCGCCGTCACGCGGGCGGCGATGCCGTTGATGACGGACGGTGGATCGGTCGTGACATTGACCTACCTCGGCAGCGAACGGGTGGTGCCGCACTACAATGTGATGGGTGTGGCCAAGGCGGCGCTTGAAGCGACGGTGCGCTATCTCGCCCACGATCTGGGACCGAAGAACATCCGGGTGAATGCCGTCTCCGCCGGGCCAATCAAGACATTGGCCGCGCGCGGCGTCTCCGGCATCAGCAAAATGGTCGATCATCATCGTGCCGTCGCTCCGCTTCGGCGGGCGACCGAGCAGGGCGAAGTCGGTGATACGGCATTGTTCTTGGTGAGTCCGTTGGGCCGCGGCATCACCGGGGAGGTGATCTACGTCGATGGGGGATATCACATTCTCGGGTCGTTGGCCTCCGTTGACTAGGCGGCCAGGGGTTTCGCTCACATGATCATTTTTGCGTGTGTTGCCTGATCGGGCCGACGTGATGTCGTGGCGCAGCCAAGCCACTCTTGTGTCCGTTCTCCTCCTCCTATTGCTTACCCTGCTCAATATCGGTCCGGCCATCCCTGGCGGCCTTGCGGAGCTCTCCGATCGAGAAGAAGCGGGATTGGTGGGCGCCGTCCGGTCCGTCGAGACCAGAGAAAGCCTGTTGGTGCAAACCGATCGGTATGATCCGCGCGGTCGCCTGATCGAACGCATTCAGGGCGGCCGAGAGATCTCTCAGGGTCTGTGGCCGCTGCGATTCGTATATACCTATGATCGGGCGGGCAGGCGGATCGCCGAGGCGGTGCACGATGCGCGAAACGACCTCGTGAAAGAAACGCGCTCGGTCTATGATGACCGCGGGAATCGGTCCGCCGAGCTGGCGGCCTGGGGTGACGGTACCTTTGAGAATGCCTCCCTGTACGAATACGATGAGGCGCACCGGCGCACGCGAAGCCTGCACTATAACGCCGTCCGAGTGATCAATCGAAACCTGTTTGTCTATGACGACGCGGGACGTCTGGTGCGCGAGCGTTTTGAGCGCAACTATCGCTACGACGCAGCGGGGAATCAGATCGTGATGACCGATCGGTTTGAGACGGGCTACGAGGTGGCCAGCACCTATGACGAGCGTGGGCATGTTCGTGAGAAGGTGGTGTCCGACCTTCGAGGGCAACGACAAGGCCGATCCGAGTTTCGCTACGACGAGCAGGGCAATCAGATCGAAGAGCGGATCTTCGACGCGGATGGGCACGCCATCGAGCACAAGGCCTATCGGTACGAATACGATGCCATCGGAAACTGGACCAAGGAAACGCTCGACTGGTGGAATCTGAACGGCGGCCGCGAGACGCTCACGCACTCCTCTGTTCGATCGCGCAGCATCACGTACTACTAACCCCAGCGCATGTGTCTTGCTCGGGCGCCCTGGTGTCCCTCTGCCGCCGCGAAACCGCTGCTCTCTGTTATGGCGTCAGTGGGCCCGTGACGGGTTTCCCCGGTTCTGAGCCGATGGACGGCGCCGGGGCTTCTTGCGGAAGGATCCGGAAATGGGTGACGGCGAAGGAGACGGCTTGTCCCACGGTGAAACGGCAGCGTCGGAATTCTTCCTTGTTCATACGGGAGCGGAGGATAAGTCCATCCGGGGTTTCAATTTCGAGCCGGTAGGCCACGCCGAGGAAGTAGATGTGCCGCAGTTTCGCCGGCTGACGATAGCGCGCGGGATCTTCCGCGACCTTCACATAGTAGGGACGAAATCCTACTTGCAGTGTCTGGCCGTCGGAGAAGCCTGCCGCTGGAAATTCGAGCGAGCCGACCTGCACCTGTTCGCGCTGCACGATGCCCTCCACGATATTCATCGAGCCGATGAACCGGGCCACGAACTCCGTGGCCGGCTCCTCATACACATCGGCGGGAGACCCGGCCTGCTCCAGCTTGCCTTTCGAGAAGACAATGATACGCCCGGACACTTCCATCGCTTCTTCCTGATCATGCGTCACGAACAGGCTGGTCACATTCAAATCCGTATGCAGGCGGATCAGCCACTCGCGCAACTCCTGTCGCACCTTCGCATCGACGGCGCCGAATGGTTCATCCATCAACAACACCGATGGGCGTGGGGCCAGAGCGCGGGCAATGGCGACACGCTGTCGCTGTCCACCGGAGAGTTGGTGCGGGTAGCGACCGCCTAGTCCTTCCAGGCTCATGAGCCCGAGGAGTTCAAGGACGCGCTGCTCGATGTCACGGCGATTCCACTTTTTGATCTTGAGTCCGAACGCGATGTTGTCATAGACGGTCAGATGTTTGAAGAGGGCGTAGTGTTGGAAGACGAAGCCGATATTGCGTTCCTGCACGGGGAGGTCGTTCACCCGCTTGCCGTCGATGAAGATGTCGCCGGCGGTCGGGACTTCCAGACCGGCGATCAAACGGAGCACCGTTGTTTTTCCACTGCCGCTCGGGCCGAGGAGACCGAGCAGCTCCCCTTCGTTGACGACGAACGAGACGCCGCCCACTGCCGTGGCCGAACCGAACTGCTTCGTGAGGCCGCGTACTTCAATCTTCACTGGCTTAATGCGCTCCCGCTTCCGCTACGGTCGTTTCGGCTCGGGCTTTGGCGATCTCCAGCACCGTGAGAATCGCGAAGGACACGGCGAGCAGAGTCAGCGACACGGCATTCGCCGCCACGTAGTTAAAATCGACATAGCTCTGATAGATGTGCAAGGTGGCCGTCTGTGTCAGCAACAGAATATTTCCCGAGACCACGAGGACGGCTCCGAATTCGCCGATCGCGCGCGCCACGGTGAGGGTTGCGCCATAGACTAAGCCCCAACGAAGGGCCGGCAGCGTGACTTTCAGAAACACCTGCCATTCGCCGGCTCCCAAGGTCCTCGCCGCTTCCTCTTCTTCAGTGCCTAAGGTTTGCAGCAGCGGCGTGAGCTCACGCACCATGAATGGAAACGTCACGAACAGGGTCGCCAGAATCATGGCCGGCAAGGCAAACAGCACCTTGATTTGTGCCTTGCCGAAGAACGCGCCCAGCACTGTGTCCGGGCCGAACAGCAAAATCAGCATGAAGCCGGCGATCACGGGCGAGACCGCAAACGGCAGATCGATGACGCCGCTGATCAGGCTGCGGCCCCAGAACTGCTGGCGCGCCAGCACCAACGCCGTCATGGTGCCGAAGATCAGGTTCAGCACCAGCACGATCAGGGTAATTTCGGCCGTGAGGGTAAAGCCATGTACGGCTTCCGGCCTGGAAATTTCAGTCCAGAATGCCGTCAGCCCCTCGCTGAAACTCTGGCTCGCCATATAGAGGATCGGTCCGACCAGCAGGACGAG
>CABVRW010000082.1 GCA_902500785.1 uncultured Nitrospira sp. | reverse complement strand
TCTGCAAAACTGCGATGCGGCGGTTCGAACCCGCCCGGCGCCTCCAAACCGCACTTCGTGCGTACCGACGGCTCTTCAGGCGAAGCCTCTCCCAATTGTCGCCGTCGGAAAAACCCCTCCAGTGGTCTCAGATTCTTGCTCGACCCAAGTCTGTGTCTTTGTTCTCGGCGACGGGATACGCGACTTCTGTTGTTCCGTCATCTTCCGCCTGTCACTCCAGCCCGCGCTACCTGTGACAGGGTTTCTAATTCGCTACTTCTGCAATCCGCCGCTCCTGTTCTTTCGATTTGCGACTCGCGGCAAGGGTGTCAGGATCCAGGAGGCCATGGAGAATTTCCTGTCTCAGTTGGATGAACAGCGGATCTCGCCTGACAGAGGTCTTTTGGCCGCCTTGCAGCAAGGTGAGCCAGCGGGTGCTTGAGGCGGCATACCGGCCGTTTGGTACGGTGGTCCGCAACTCTCGAAAGGCGTTGATCGCATCCTCGCGATTCTCGAATAACGCGACCAATGCCCTGGTGTAAGTCACCTCCTCGCAGGTGGCGTTCTGTTGGCAGCTCGCCCTCCTGGATTCTTGGGTGCGGCTCACGACCTGCAAGGCCTCTCGTTCGTTCGAGTCCGTATCAAAAAAAGCACTGCTCGGTAATGTGACAGCCAACCCCGGGCCTCCGGCACAGCCCCAGAGGCCTGCGGCGAAAAGGACCCAGAGTGAGCGTTGTGTGAACAGACGTGAATTCATGGAATACCTCTCGGGTAGCAACCAGGTCAAAATGTGTGCTCTGTGTGATCGAATCTGTCGGGTCGTTGCGAGTCAGCCTGTCTGTGCTCTCTGCTATTCGCGAGGCGAGGCCAGACGTGTGATCTGAAAGAATGCGGGATGGTTCAGGCTGTCCGTAGGACGGCTCCGATTGCCGCTCGCTCTAAGGACAGACTCGATGCAACGGAGGATCGAGTCTCGAACGTGAGAAGAGAACCGCTGTGGCGCGTAAGCGAACCCTGATGTCCAGTGGGAGCGTCAGCACGGAAGGCCGCCTTTCAAGCGTTGACGGCGGTGGCAGGCCGCAGGCCAATGAGAATGGAGGAGGGAGGAATAGCCAATTATCACCTTACGCCTTTTGTTCCGTGAAAGCAAAGGCGGCGAGTGAGGCCCATCTCCGGAGACGAAACCGATTGTCAGCGGGGGAATTCCGGGTGAAGAAGCAGCGTGTTACCGCCCGAAATGGTAGGCGATTCCGAACATGAAGAGATTGGCTCGATAGTCGGCGGTGATGTTATCGCGACTAAAGGTGAACTGGGCGAAGTTGTACTTGTATTCGATGAATGGGGCGATCGACTCGGTCATGTAATAGCGGATGCCGGCGAGGACATTAAAACTCGGGGCGAACGAGGCTTCCGGCCTGAAATTGCCACTGGAAATATTGCCCACATTGAGACCGATACCCAGCCCGGCATAGGGCTCTACTTTGTACTGATATCCCGTCACCCGTACCAAGGCGTTAAAGGCCAGAGAATGCACCTGCAGATCGGCTCCTGGAATTTTTCCGGAGAGTCGTGGATTGGTGGAGGTCGGGAGCGTTTGTTGTTCGATGCCGGGTGTAGAGCGATAGGCGTCGACTTCGAGACCGAACCAATTGTAGCCACGGTCGTTGAAATAATGGCCGATTTTTCCGCCGTAAAAAAGATCTTTCTTAAGGGCGACTTTCCCGGCATCGGTGGTGTCAAAGCTGGGAGCGTTCACGCCGACTCCTCCAGCGATGTATGTTTCGGCCGAAACAAGGGCAGGCACGCACAGCAGGGCCAGCAACAGAAGACTGATCGACCAACGGCGCATTACCCCTCCTCGTAGAGACAACGGACGGCTCAAGGCTCGCTCAGGTTGCTACTCTAACGGGCTTCAGGTGAGGTGGCAAGAGAGAAGTGTATCTCAGAATTGGGCACAGGGGGGGTCGTTTTGGTGCAATAGGGTGGGGCGCTGACAGAATCCGCGCCAGGGCGACTGGTCCCAAGACCAATTCAGCAGGGCGTATTCAGTATGGGTCACGCGCTGTTCGAGCATTCGGCCGAAACCGCCGACACGCAGGGAGAAGCCGGCAGGCAGGAGGAAATCCCTCAATAGCCCGAATTCCGTGAAGTCGCCGGCAAAATAGGCCGGATCGCCGCGTTCCGTCACGAAATGCTCGCCGCGCCACAGGGTGACATAGGGACGCCATCCGTCGAGGTTCACGCCGGCTGTCAATTGGTAGCCTCGACCACGCACAATGGGGGAGCCGCTCTGTGTCGGTTCGTTCTGACTGGTCAAATACAGCGCCATCACATCAATTTCTCGAAACCAGGCCAGCTGTGACCAATACTGTCGAGGTTGAAAGGTGAATTGGGGACCGAAGGCGGTCAGGAAATTGTTTCCGGCGGGCCGATCGCGAGGAAGTCCGGTTCCGAGGAAGGTTCGAGCCTCAGAATATTGCGCGCCGCCGGAATGGGACCAGTAGACTTGGCCGTTGAACGAAAAATGGCCGGCAGAGGCGCGGCCTGCATACCCGACATCGAACCGCTCCGGCTTCTGGAAGGTTTCGAGTTGGTTCCAGTTCAAGAAGAGATCCTGCTGATAGTGTTCCCGGTTCACGAGCAACTGGAACCCCTGTTCGATCGGACGAGCGAATAAGATCGCATCATTGAAGAGTGCATCCACCAGGGGATGGTTGCGGCGCAGCGTGCCGGCTACCAGGCGCATGCCGGGGATCATCTCGTATTCGGCGGAAAGAATCGGTTGCACCGTATGAAAATGTTGGGTGTCTCCCACCGGCAGGCCGGCGAAAAAACCGGCACTCAGCATCAGCTCCGGGCTGACTCTATACTGGAGCACGGGGGAAAGGTATTGGCCGGCAAACGTCTGATCCGAGACCGGCAATCCGTTGATCTGTCGCAGGCCGGAATAGGCGATATTGTACACATAGGTCAACGCGTCGAGTTTCGCCGTGAACCGGCGTTCTGATTGGGGCTCTGGCCGGTCGCCGAACGGGTGTGAGAGAGAGGCCCAGATGTCACCAACCAGGTCCGCGTGATTGGTATCCCAGTTCCAGTTGAAGACCAAATACTCCTGGTTCACCCACTTAAAGGTATCTCTGGTCATATAGTTGAGCCCGTCCTCGGTAAAAAAAGCGCGGATGCGGCGGGCTTGGGCGCCAAATTCAATCGAGGCCCGATCGCCTAGCCGGACCGTCTTGGAGAGACCGAGTTCCGGAAAGTTGCTGGCTCTAAACTCCGGATCCCCCTGCTGGCTGAGAAAGTTTCGGCCTTTCCAGAAAGAGAGATAGGGGCGCCAGCCGGCCAGGTCGAGCCAGGCCTGGAGTTCATAGCCGCGTCCGCGTGAGGCGTCAGCGCCGTCATCGGCCTGGTTGTAGCTCGTCAAATAGGTCAAGCGGATGCCGATTTGGCGCCACCAATCGAAGGATCGGAAGAATCGGTTCGGTTCCAGGACGAGTTCAGGGCCGGCGGCGACGACCAGATTATCGCGTGTGGTGAAGGAGCGGTCGAGTTTGAAGAGGGCCTGTCCATTGCGCACCCAGTGAGCCTGACCATTGAAGCGGAGGGGGCCGAATTTCAATTGCCCGGCGTATCCGACGTCAAATCGGTTGGGCGCTGAACCACGAAACGCTTGTTCCCAGTTGATAAACAGATCTTGCCGATAGAACTCGGAATCCACTAGCATTTGAGCCCCTTGCTCGATCGGGCGTAGGAAGCGATTGCCACGGTAAAACACGGCGTTGTGGAAATCCTGATGGGGCACGTGGAGGGTCCCGAACAGGCTAGTGATCTGATCGGTCGGCCTGTAGGTCAGGCGGACGATAGGACGGACTTGTGAGATCTCGCGGTCATGGCCGAAGGGCATGTTGGCGAAGACGCCGAGTTCGGCTTCCAGCGTGGGGAGCAGTCGCTTGGAGATTGAAGTGTTGACCAGGTTGCCGATCAGCGTCGTGTCCCGACCCAACCCGTTGGTGAAGGTGTTGTCTTCCAACCCCTGTTTTTCCAGATTGAGCACGAAGGTGGACACGGAGAAGCGCATGTCGAGCAGGTGAGGCGAGGCTGAGGGGGCTGCCTCCTCGGCATCAGCCTGAAATGAGTAGATCGGGAGTATTGTGAGGAATAGAAGAAGATACGCTCTCAATGGACGCAGTGTGCAAGGCAGATGGTAGGAGGCAACTTTCACGCGTGGGGTCAGATGATAAGAAGGTAGGGTATGAGAGGTCAACAGCTGAAAGTGGCCTGCCTTGCTGGGAGGGCGTGGGTTGAGGAAGAATTTGTCGTGGGCCGTCCATGGAAGCGTCTTCTATGTTCTTTCTCAGTGGGCGTTGCTCATCATTCTCGCGAAGCTCGGTGGGCCCAGCGCCGTGGGCCGCTATACACTGGGATTGGCGGTCACGGCACCGATTATCCTCTTTTCCAATCTGCAACTTCGCGCCGTGCTTGCAAGCGATATGCAGGGGACGTTCCTATTTTCAGTCTATGCAGGCGTGCGTGTGCTCACGAGTATCGGATCCCTGGTCGTAATCGGCTTGGTCGTATTCTTGATCGATTTCACAGCGGAGCAGGCGGTGGTCATCTTCCTGATAGGCCTGGCGAAGACGATTGAGAGTGGGTCCGATCTCGTTTATGGAGTAATGCAGAAGCACGAACGAATGGACTTGGTCGGTCTCTCCAAAGCGGTCAGAGGTGTCGGCACCATAGGGGTGATGGGGGGAGTTCTTTATGGTACGGAGTCACTGACCGCCGCTGTCGTGGGTGTGAATGTCGTCTGGCTGCTCGTGCTTGTGCTTGTCGACGTCCGACACCTGAGAAGAGTTGCCGAGATTCCACGACTTTCGCTGAACTGGCCTGGACTCGCATCCGGACTGTGGGCCACTCACATGCGTCGGTTGTCCCAACAGGCACTGCCACTCGGAGTCGTTTCTATGCTGATCTCCTATAATAGCTCAGCGCCGCGGTACTTTTTGGAGATGTATCACGGCGAGACGGTTCTAGGGTACTACTCCGCGATCACCTGCTTTACGGTGGCCTGCACGATTGTCCCGGAGGCCTTTGGTCAGGCGGCGCTTCCCAGGTTGGCGAGGCATCATGTAGAGTTCAGTCTAGACTATTGGCGTCTCTTGACCAAACTGGCGGGGGTGGCGCTGTTGATCGGGGTGGTGGGCCTCGTCATCGCGACGGTT
This sequence comes from uncultured Nitrospira sp., assembly GCA_902500785.1. Taxonomy (GTDB): domain Bacteria; phylum Nitrospirota; class Nitrospiria; order Nitrospirales; family Nitrospiraceae; genus Nitrospira_A. Next base: position 5,543 of record CABVRW010000082.1, on the reverse strand, counting down.
TTTGGGCCAGACATCTTGAGTCTGGTCTACCAACCTGAATTTGCGCCCTACTCGCACATCCTTGTGATGGTCATGGTGCTGGGGGTGGCGGAATCACTCTGTTCGGTTCTGGGTATCGGTCTCATCGCGTCAAGAAGATTGGTGCAGCAGGTGCCCGTGTTGACAGTGGTCTCGTTGGTCACGGCGTTCACTGCGTGGTGGCTTGTTCCGAACCATGCCATGGAGGGCGCTGTGGCTGCTGCGATCGCAGGCATGGGGGTGTGGATTGCGGCCTATTGCTGGGTACTCAGGATTCCCCGGGAGGTCTCGGCCCGGCGCCGAACCTAGGCGGATGAGCTGGGTGAATTCGTCTATGACTGCTGAACGGAGGCTTCCTACGGCCGTTCACTCGCGTATGGGTTTCACGGGCACATCAGCCGTGGTCATTGTGGCGCGCGGAACGTCGGTCTCGGAGTAAGTGCAGGGACACCACGATGGGTACACCTACCGACACAGGATGGCATCGGCTCTCAGCCGCTTCTGGAACGTTTCGCGATCTGACCGCAAGCGATCCGGCATTACGCTGGTGTGTCATGCTGCTCGGAATTGCGAGCTCAGGTGTGTTGGTTGCGTCGACATCGGAGCTGTCCGCATGGGTCATCGGGCTGGCTCTGCTGACCGGCGTCTCGATGGTGGTGGTGAAATTCGATCTTCTCCATCCCTTCACCTGGTACAGCCCCTTCTTCTTTCTCTATTCTGCGTCTGTCCCGATCCTGGTGTGGCTGGAGCTTAAAAAAGACATTGGTGATCTCCATGAAACCGTGTTCCTGGAGTGGCTGGCCCTTGCGGTGTTTCTGCTTGCCGTCGGACCAACCACGAGAACGATTGCGCTTCCCTCACAAAAGGTCCCTTGCCTCAGGGTGATGGCCTGGATCCTGCTTCTCTCGTCGATGGCAGTGTCTGCAGCGTATCTGGGCCACATTTGGCTGAATAACTTGGCGTCAAAGTATGAAATTGCGCTCTCCCCCTCGGTGCTGGCTCGACTGGATCCCGCGTTCTCCGTGTATGCGTTGGTGTATACGGTACTTCTCGCCCTCGCGTTTCAACAGCGAGTATTCCCATGGGGGCTCATCGTATTCTCGTTGGGTTGGAATACCGTAGCCTTTCTGCTCAGCGGGGAAAGAGATCTCGTGTTTAGAATTCTTTGGGTCACCGTGTTCTTAGTTCATGGGCTGTATCGTCCCATTTCTCGCTGGATGCTGGCGGGTATTGCGGTGAGCGTCATCATGCTCGTGCCGATTTTAGGCGATCTCAAGAACGCGTTTCTGCGGGAGTCGGAAACGGCCATCATGGTGAATTCCATGGCGTTGCGGGTGCTGAACGATGAGTTTCTGACGGGATCCGAAAACCTTCAGTACTATCTGAGGAATGCGGCGTTTGAACCGTTTTACTTTGGGGAGACGCTCCTGTGGGACTTCAATCGGGCGTTTCTGCCGGGCGTGCTCTTCCCCGAGGGACCTGACCCCCAAAAGTATTTCAATATGACGTTCTTTCCGGAGGTTGTCGAGCAGGGCGGCGGGCGTGGTTTTACGCTCGTCGGGGAAGGGTACATGAACTTTGGCGCGTGGGGCGTTGCGCTGTGGTTCCTGTTGCTCGGAGTGTTCGTGAGGTATTTGTACGGAAAGGGAGCGAACAATCTCACCTGGTTTGTGATCTATGTCGTCAGCATGCCGCTTATCATCTATGTGATTCGTGCGGATTTCTCAAATCTCATTGCTCAGTTTAGCAAGCACATCCTTGCGCCGATGTTGCTCTTGCACATGGGGCAAGAGATGCTGCGTGGAGCGCTGGCCCATCGGCGAACGGTTGCGGCAGCCACTCTTAAAGGCGGTTGAATGCCATGATGGTGACACTCGATGTGCTGCGATGCTCACTGGGCGAAGAGGAGAGTGCGGTGCCTCGTCCAGGATTGGTGATGACGCACTGCCACTTGTTGGTGCCGGCTGTACATCCATGGCTGCGGTGACCGTTTCCATTGAGCAGCGGTACGATCGACTGCCTGACGGATCGGTGTGGGCGCCCCAATTTGGCTACACGTTTTGGACTCGATACGTGGAGGTCTTTGATCGCGTTCGTGTCGTGGCCAGGATTCGCGAGGTGGCCGCTGTTCCCCCCGGATGGCAGCGAGGGGATGGGCCAGGAGTCTCATTTTTCGCAATCCCGTACTATCTTGGACCGTGGGAGTATCTCAAGCACGCATGGGAGGTCCGCCAAGCCATTCGACAAGCGCTCGATCCCGACGACGCCGTGATCATGCGGCTCGACTCGCAACTCGCCGCATGCATGTTTCCGTTGCTGAAGAGAGGCAACCGTCCCTACGGAGTCGAGGTCGTGGTTGATCCCTATGATGTGTTCGCTCCCGGCTCGAAGCATCCATTTCGGCCGTTTTTTCGATGGAAATTCTCGACGCAGCTTAAGCGGCAGTGCGCCCGGGCCTGCGCCGCCGCATTTGTTACGGAACGGGCGCTTCAGCGCAGATACCCTCCATCACCGACAGCCTTCTCCACGTCCTATTCAAGTGTTGAGCTGCCGACGGCTGGGTTTGCCGATGGGCCGCGCCTCGATTTCGGGCGAGCACACACCGTCACCCTTATGACCGTCGGCGCAATGGAGGACGTTCGCAAGGCTCAGGACATCGTGATCGCGGCTGTGGCGACCTGTGTGCGACGGGGGTTGGATATCCAATTACTCTTGGCCGGTGACGGTGGGTACCGGTCGTTTTTTACGAATCTGGCTCACGACCTAGGGGTGTTGCCGCGTACGACGTTCCTGGGGCATGTGTCGCTCCACGACCTGCGCGCGTATCTCGACCAAGCCGATGTGTTCGTGTTGCCCTCACGCGGGGAGGGATTGCCTCGCGCGATGATCGAGGCGATGGCGCGAGGGTTACCGGCGATCGGGTCTCGCGTAGGAGGGTTTCCAGAACTGCTTCCCTCCGAGGACCTCGTCTCGCCCGGCGATGTCGACGCCTTGGTGTGTAAGCTTCAAGAGGTGCTGAGTTCGCCCGACCGGATGGTTCGGATGTCGGCGCGAAACTTCAAGAAGGCGCATGAGTATGCAGAAGACGTCCTACATGCGCGGCGTGTCGAATTCTATACCTATCTAAAGGAACGAACAGACGCATGGCTCAGGACTCGATAGACCTGGTTCATATCAATACAGAGGCCCTCTCGTGGATGTTTTTTGTGGGGCAAGGCGCCTTTATGAAAGCCCGGGGCATTCAGTTCCATGCCATCTCGTCGCCTGGGGCGTATTTGGAGACGTTCGCGGCCAAAGAGGGGGTGGTCGTGCACCCGGTCCACATTTCCCGGGCGATTACCCCGCTGAAAGATCTCCGCTCCCTGTTCTGTCTTTGGCGTCATCTCTGCCGTATTCGTCCGGCGATCGTGGAGGCCCATACGAGCAAGGCGGGGATCGTGGGCATGTTTGCCGGGTGGCTCGCGCGCATCCCGATACGGATTTATCACAACCATGGCATGGCCCTCCTCTCCGAGAAGGGTCTGAGGCGAATGCTTCTATGGTGGTGCGAACGCGTCTCCTGTCTTCTTGCTCATGAAGTCATTTATGTGGCCGAGTCCGTTCGGGATGCCGCGGTGCAAGAGGGGTTGTGTCCCCCACGGAAGGCGAAGGTCATCAGGAGCATCAATGGCCTCGATACGGCCGTTCGATTCAACCCGATGAATGTGACGGACGATGCCCGCGGTGAGGTCAGGCGACGCCATGGGATTCCGCGCGACGCCTTGGTCGTCGGTTTCGTCGGGCGGATATTTTGGGTCAAGGGGGTCGCTGAGTTGATATCGGCCTGGGATGAGGTATCGACCCGATTCGGGGCCTCGCATCTGCTGGTCGTCGGAGCAGTCGATTCACGCCTTCCCGCGCCACCCGAGGTGGTCGAACGGCTCCAGAGTGATCCGCTCATTCACCTGACAGGATATATTGAGGACATGCCGTCGTATTACGCCGCGATGGATGTATTGGTTCTGCCATCCTTTTACGAGGGGCTCGGCTATGTCTTGCTCGAAGCATCGGCCATGCAGGTGCCCGTTATAGGGACAAAGATTCCCGGCATTCTGGATGCCGTCTGTGATGGAACGACCGGCACCCTGGTCGCCCCAGGTGATGTGACCGCACTCGCCTCCGCGATTACGGCCTATTTTGCAGATCCGGAATTAAGACGCACCCATGGGGCTGCCGGGCGGGACTATGTGGCCGATAATTTTTCCCAGGAGCACGTATGGGAGGCGCTCTTTCAGGAATACAAAAGTCTATTGGCCCAGCTTGACCTTGTTCCCATGAGTGAGTCATCCTGACGGGTCCGACGGGGACGCAGGGGCACGTTGTACAACCGACCACATTGGTTTCTATGGAATCTCGGAAAAAACAGGAAGCAGAGTTTCATAGCCATCTTCGGGAGGACATGCCGTTTCAACGCTATTCCGCTGAAGTGGAAGAGACGGCGGAGGGTGATCCTCAATGGTCAAACTTCAAATATTACTCGATTGAAACCAAGAGCAGAGCCTATGTTGATCAGTGGATACGTGCTCGCTGCGGTGGGAAGCGTCTGTTGGATTACGGGTGCGGGAACGGCGAGGATAGTATCGTTGCCGCTCGGCATGGCGCCTTTGTTGTAGGAATTGATATTTCGGATGTGTCGATCGCCAATTGTAAGCAAAAAGCGCTCGAAGCGGGTGTCGGTGACCGCACCGAATTTCTGATGATGGATGCAGAGTCGCTGCAGTTCGAAGACAACTCGTTTGACCTCGTGGTTGAGTATGGCGTGCTCCACCACTTGGATTTTTCCGCGGCGATGAACGAGATACGCCGGGTGCTCAAACCTGATGGAGCCGCAATCTGCACCGAGGCGCTTGCGCATAACCCACTGATACGGGCGTATAGAAACCGAACTCCCGAGTTGCGAACACCGTGGGAGGTTGATCACATTCTGCGTCGGGAGCAGATTCAAATGGCTGAGAAATGGTTTGCCCGCGTGGACTACAATTTTTATCACCTCGCCACCCTGGCCGCCGTTCCCTTTCGGAAGACTCCCGTCTTCAGCCCGCTGTTAGGTTGTCTTGAGGCATTGGACGCACTGCTTCTCCGGCTGCCCATGATCCAATGGCAAGCGTGGCAGGTGGTAATAGAACTATCAAAGCCTCGCAAAAATATGCCGCTTGATAAGACCTAATCGACGCCGATGCATAAGAGAGGATTCGATATTGTCGTCGCATTCGTGTTGCTGATGACCTTCGCGCTCGTATACGTGACTGTGGCGGCGTTGATCAAATTGGACAGCAAGGGCCCGGTGTTCTACCGCGGGGTTCGAGTCGGGAGATATGGCCGATCCTTCCGCATGCTCAAGTTTCGAACCATGCGACCCGACGCCGAACGGCTGGGCGGTAGCTCGACCGCCAACGGCGACCCGCGTCTGACCCGCGTTGGGGTCCTGCTCAGGCGATATAAGCTGGATGAACTGCCGCAGCTCTGGAATGTATTGCGCGGCGAGA
>CABVRW010000081.1 GCA_902500785.1 uncultured Nitrospira sp. | reverse complement strand
GGTGACGACGATCGGGTACAACAACGTCGGCCAGCCCACGTCAGTCCAAGGTCCCGTCGCCACCGAACCACCGACGACCTTTGCCTACGATGTCCATGGCAATCTCCTTACGACGACGGATCCGTTGGGCAATGAGACGCAGCGGACCTACGATGTCGTCAGTCGGCTGCTCAGCCTCACCGATCCTCGCGGGCTCGTCACCCAGTTCCGATATGACCGTCTGAACCGCGTGACCGACATCGCCGATGCCCGGCAAGGCCTCACACGCTTCACCTACGATCCCAACGGCAATCTCCTCACGGTTACGGACGCCAAGAAGCAAACCACGACATACACCTACGACCACATGGATCGGCTGCAGACGCGGAACGATGCGCTGAGTCGCACCGAGACCTATGCTTACGACCCAGCGGGGAACCTCAGTCAGCTTACAGATCGTAAAAGCCAGATCGCTGCCTTTTCGTACGACGCTTTGAACCGTCGCATCACCGCGACGTATCAAGGCGATACGCCGGCCACCACGACGACGTTCACCTATGACGAAGTGGGGCGACTGATGCGCGCATCGGATACGGCTCCCGGCGCCGGCACCATCGACTTTGTCTACGATAATCTCGATCGGCTGATCCAGGAAATTACCGGCCAAGGAGTCGTGAACTATCAATACGACGTCATCGGTCGGCGGACTCAAATGACGGCCAATGGCCAAGCACCGGTGATGTACGGTTATGACGCGGCCAGCCGGTTAACCCAGGTTGCACAAGGCTCACTGACAGTCGGACTCGGTTACGACAACGCCAATCGAAAAACCTCGCTGACGTACCCGAACGGCACGAACACCAGTTACGCCTACGATGTCGCGTCGCGGCTGACGAATATCACGCACAATGGTCCGAGTGGCCTCATCGAGGGACTCACCTACATGTATGATGTGGCAGGCAATCGCACGAGTCTCACTCGCGCGAACGGCACCGCGTCGCTGCTGCCTGCTGCTGTCGCCAGTGCGACCTACGATGCCGCGAATGAGCAGACGCAGTTTGCCGGCGCGACACTGACCTATGACAGCAACGGCAATCTGACAGGCGATGGTACGAACACGTACACCTGGGATGCACGAAATCGGTTGATCGGCATCAGCGGGGAAGTCACCGCGAGCTTTAGCTATGATGGGTTAGGTCGCCGGGTCAGTAAGAGCGTTGGCGGACCGACCGCACAGTTTCTCTACGAGGGAAACGACATTGTGCAGGAGATCAATGGTGCGGCGGTGGGGACGACCTATCTTCGAAACCTGAACATCGATGAAATGTTTGGATTCTTACGACAGGACGGTACCTATTTCTCCATCTACGATGGCTTAGGCAGTACGCTCAGTCTAACAAACTCAAGCGCCTCCTCTGTGGTCCAGTACTCCTACGAACCATTCGGTAACACCCAAACCTCCAATCCTTCGTTCCAAAATCCAATCCAGTTCACCGGCCGGGAAAACGACGGAACAGGACTCTACTACTACCGCTTACGGTATTACTTTCCTGGCCTGCATCGCTTTGGTAGTCAAGACCCTCTGGAGTTTCTTGCTGGCTTCAACGTGTATCGATATGTTCTGAACAATCCCTTGCTCTTCACTGATCCGTTTGGGCTAGACGTCACTGTGACCCTTTATGTCGGGCAAAACGGAAACGTGTTTAACCACATAGGGATTGGAGTCAATACAACGAGAACCGTTGGGCATACTACCGACTCACCCTTAGCTGCGTTAGGATTTACTGTACCAGGCTATATTGCAACAGACCATACGCCAGTTCTTGATACCCTCACGATTCCTACCAGTCCTCAACAAGACTTTATGATGCAGTTCGCAATTTCCAATGCCTTGGGATCGCCTCGACCGTATAACGTTCTTAATAAGAATTGTGCAACTTTCGTGGAAGATGTTTTGAGCTTAGGAGGACTACAGGTTCCGAATACAAAATTCCCGAACGAGCTCATGAGGTATCTGAAACAGGCATATGGTCGTCCACCGTAAACTGAGAGAGCATAGGCGATGAAGCGATTCGTACTTTATTGGGCACTTGCAGGACTTGCCGTTCCGTTTGTGATCCTGGTGGCACATTGGCTACGAATAGGTCCGTATGTGATTCCTGATCATCTCAAGATCATGCTCTGGCCTAGCAGTGTGGTCACGATGGCTCTTCAGAAAGCTAATCCAGTTTTCGCGGCGGCGGTATTGATAGTGTCTATTGCTTTGAATGTTGGCGTGTATTCCGCGTTAGGTGCGTTTTTCTGGTGGCTGGGCAGGCTGGTCAACCGATGAGGTGACTTCAATGAATGTCCTGTTCACATGTCCGGTAGAAGAGCCTGAGCCGCAGGCAGAGACCAGACTTGGAAGGGTGTCGATGTTGAGCACTGATTACCAAAAACCGACTCGTGCAAATCGTTGGTACGAAGGCTGGTCAGATCAGTTGTCCTGCGAAGCCGCAGTGAGCAAGGGACTGAGGCGAACGCTGTTCGGGAAGTCACGGGTTCGCAGGACGCGAGAACAATGCTGGCAGTCAGTTCGACCGTCCAGAAAGACCTCCTTCAGTCACGTGACGACGAACGGCTACAACACGTTTGGGCAGCGGATCTCGGTCCAAGGTCCCATCGCCACCGAACCACCGACGACCTTTGCCTACGATGTCGTCAGTCGGCTGCTCAGCCTCACCGATCCTCGCGGGCTCGTCACCCAGTTCCGATATGACCGTCTGAACCGCGTGACCGACATCGCCGATGCCCGGCAAGGCCTCACACGCTTCACCTACGATCCCAACGGCAATCTCCTCACGGTTACGGACGCCAAGAAGCAAACCACGACATACACCTACGACCACATGGATCGGCTGCAGACGCGGAACGATGCGCTGAGTCGCACCGAGACCTATGCTTACGACCCAGCGGGGAACCTCAGTCAGTTCACCGACCGCAAGAATCAACAGACGACGTTCCAATACGATGCGCTGAACCGCCGCACGCAGGCGACCTATCCCGACGCGACGACCGCGTTCACCTATGACGCGGTGGGGAGGCTGGTGAACGCCCGTGATACCGCCCTCGGCGTCGGGACGATCGCGTTTACCTATGACGTGGTGGATCGGCTGGTACGGGAAATCACGGGGCAGGGCGTCGTCGCGTATCAGTATGACGGGCTCGGCAGACGGACGCAGCTGACGGCAAACGGGCAGCAACCAGTGACCTACGGCTATGACGCGGCGTCACGCCTGACCCAGGTAACGCAAAGCAGTGTGGTCGTCGGGCTGGGCTACGACGCCGCGAACCGGCGTACGAGTCTGACCTATCCCAACGGCACGAACACCAGCTATGCCTACGATCTCGCGTCGCGAGTATCGGCCATCACCCACAATGGACCCAACGGGCTGATCGAGGCGGTGGCCTATACCTACGATGCCGCCGGGAATCGCACCAGTCTGACCCGAGCAAATGGCCCCGCGAGTGTCGTGCCGCCGGAGGTGGCGTCGTCCACCTATGATGCCGCGAACGAACAGATCGCGTTCGCAGGCGTGACGCTGACCCACGATCCAAACGGCAACCTCACGAACGATGGCACGAACACCTATACCTGGGATGCGAGGAATCGGTTGATTGGTATCAGTGGGGGAGCGACCGCCAGCTTTAGCTATGATGAGCTGGGGCGGCGGATGAGTAAATCAATCGCAGGCGCGACAACACCATTTCTATATGACGGGAACGACATTATCCAAGAAATCCAGAACGGCGCAGTCACAGCTATGTATCTCCGCTCACTGAATATCGATGAGCTGTTCGGCATTCTGCGACAGGATGGCGTCTACTTCTCGATCTACGACGGCTTAGGGAGTTCACTCGCGTTTACCAATCAGGCCGGAACCCCTAGCGTTCAGTACTCCTACGAGCCCTTCGGCAAAACTCAATCCACGAATCCTTCCTTCGGAAATCCTTTTCAGTTCACAGGCCGGGAAAATGATGCCACAGGTTTGTATTATTATCGGGCACGATACCTCAGTTCGCTTCATCACAGATTTATTCAGGAGGACCCAGCGTTAGCCATTCCAACAAATTCTCAAACTCTCAATCAATACTCCTACGTGCTCAATGATCCTGTTTCTTATCGTGATCCATCGGGTCAGATTGCGCAGGTTCCTCCTTTTCTTATCGCTGGCGCAATATTTGGTGGAGTCGGTGCTGCAACAGGTGCAATTGCTCAAGGGGTTCCTGTTTTCTCCGCGAAGTTTGCTACCCTCACCACTTTTGGTATCGCTAACGGTATCTTAGCCGGTGCTGCTGCCAGTGTCGGATATCCTTTGCCTCCTGCCGCTTTCGGGGTGATTACTTCAGGGCTCAGTAACCTCATCGGGCAAACATTATCTGGGCGCAAGCCAATCAATATAGGCTCGGTCGTCGGCGCCGCCGTGGGAGGTGGATTGGGAGCAGCAGCTAAAACTGCAATTCAGGCACAACTAGCTGGCGCTATAACAGCAACAGGCCAAACACTGTCAATTGCGGTCACTAACGCAATAGGAGCAGGTTTGGGTCTCGCCCCTCAAGTGGGTCTACCGGCGATTGGTTCTGCCCTTGGAGGAAACATCGGACGACCATAAGTAGAATTGCAAAAAGGGAGCAGGTCGGGATGTCTGTATGGAAACCAAAACAAATTATATTGGCTTTCTTGCACTCTTGAGCATATTTTTCGGGCCGATTCTCTTGGTGCTTCGCGCGAATAGCGCATCCCCGCTCGAAAAATTTATCTACGTCACCATGACCGGCCCTCTGGTCTTGGTTGTTATTTACTTGCGCTATGCGGAAACCAAGAAGGAAGCTCTTGGAGAACTTGACCCTCAAGCGGACCGGACACAACTTGAGGAGTTGAAGCTGAGATTTTTCAAACTAATGCTGATCGTGATTTTAGCAACGCTAGCAGCGGCAATGACATCTGGATGGTTTCTGTTCGTGTTTAATCTGTAAAAGCTAGAACTTAATCTGACAGTCCGGTAGAGTCCTCGCCTTCACGGAAGGAGTGAGGACCATGACGACGGAACAGAAGATCATCAAGACCAAGGTGGGCGTGTTGAGGTCTGTCGAATGAACAGGTTCCCTTCATATAGTGTAGCGAGATTTGGCCTGATGACTCTGCTCTGCGCGAGTCTTTTGATGCCGACGGCTTTACCTGCCGACACCGCCCAATATTTCTACGATGAGCTGGGTCGGCTGGCGGGAGTGATCGATGGGCAAGGACAGGTTGCGGTCTACACCTACGATGAGGTCGGCAATCTCCTTGGCATTCAACGATTCACGACGGGCGGTGCCGGTGTGGGGATGTTTGCCCTTGCGCCAGGCAGCGCACGCGTACACACCGCGGTGACCATTCACGGCTTCGGCTTTACGACTCCGCCTTCGAGCAATCAGGTGTCGTTCAACGGTGTCGCAGGCACCGTCCTTTCGGCAACGGGGACGAGTCTGGTCGTGAATGTGCCGGTTGGCGCCTCTACGGGTCCTGTCACAGTGACCAATACGAATGGGACCGCCACCAGTTCGTTGGCGTTCACCGTGCTGATTCCACCCGTCATTGTGAGTGTCACGCCCGATATGGTCCCGCAAGGGAGTACGGTTCAGCTGGTGGTCGGGGGATTTAATTTGGGGAATACCCCTGCCATCACGTTTGCCCCGTCCACTCTCACGGCCACGGTGGTGCAGGGGAATAATCCGCAGGAGATCACGATGACGGTGACGGTCCCGGCTTCTGCGCCACTGCAAGCCTATACCTTCTCAGTTGACACGCTCGGTGGCACGGCGACCAGTGGAGCCGTGACGGTGACCGTCACACCCGCGCAGTCCTCGTTAGCGGTGGCGAAAGGCAGCGTATTTCGCCATGGGCCGTCAACCGGTTCGTCATCGAGTGTGACCCTGGGGAGCGTCCTCCTCGACGGGCCCCGTACCGGTCCGTCATTCGGTGTGACCAAAGGGAGCGTACTGTTGCCCTGAGAGAAGCCCGTCAGGGTTGCTGGGCATGTGTTGAGGTGACTGACCACAAGGAGTTGATTATGACTGGCTGTCTACGCGGTATCACCCTTGCTCTATCTTGCCTTGTCTGGGGATTGGCCGGAAGTCCATCGGTCCAGGCACAAGTACCGTTCAACAGCGGCAGCACGGGAGCGTTGGGCGCGCTGAACCCGACCTCCAATACGGCCATCGCCCTGCCGGCGGACGGGGTCTTGAATTACACGACCGTGAACATTCCTACCGGTGTCACCATCACCTTCACTCCAAATGTTAGCAACACGCCAGTGACCCTGTTGGCCTCAGGCAATGTCATGATTGCCGGAACCGTGAGTGTGAATGGGTTCGATGGGGTGCCCCAGTCGAGCACTGGTCCCACCTTGAACGTCGGAGGCCTCGGTGGCCCTGGCGGATTTTCAGGGGGCAATGGAGGGCAGCGAGGGACCAATGACTCGGGAACGACTGGGCAAGGGCCAGGCGGGGGGCCGGGATGTGCGTCCAGCACGTGCAACAATGCGCCACAGGGACATGGCACCTATGGCGCCGATCTGTCCTTTGTGTCGCTCGTCCCACTCTTCGGCGGGTCCGGAGGAGGAGGAACTCGTGCAAATTCTACGTCGGGACAGACGATAGCCGGTGGGTCTGGTGGCGGCGGGGGCGGCGCGATTGTGATTGCGTCGTCAACCCAAATCACCATCAGCGGAGCGGTGACGGCAAACGGCGGCAAAGGAGGAATGCTCGGTGCTAATTGCTCTTTTAATACGGTTGCCGGAAGTGGAAGCGGCGGGGCGATCCGATTAGTGGCCCCACAGATTCTCGGTGCGGGGGCCCTGCAGGCCACTCCTGGCATCCAGCCGTCGTGTTTTTACAATTTGTCGAACAGTGGCCGTATCAGGGTCGAGGCCAACACATTGTCTTTCACCGGAACGAGTACGCCCGGTCTCTCGCCTGGCGCCCCGACCGGGGTGACAGCGGCCAGTGTGCCCCCGCTGATCAGCGCGCCGAGCTTGCGGATTGCCTCGATCGCCGGCGTGGCTATGCCGCCGGTTCCGATCGGGGCCGCCACAACACCGGATGTGACACTCCCGGTCGGAACTGGCAGTTTGGTCCCGGTCGTCCTGACCGCCAGCAATATCCCAGTGCCGACATTATTCACAGTGCAGGTTCATTTACCAACAACCTCCAGCCCCATGGTGACGGTCACGAGCGGCGCCTCAAGTGGGAGTTTTGCCTCTTCGACTGCGACCGCGAATGTGACGCTCACTCCCAGCCAAGTCTCGGTTTTGATTGTGTATGCCAATTTCAACATCCCTCCGACCATTGCCCGCTTGTTCCCCCTCATTGATGGAGAAGAAGTGGACCACGTCATGATGGCAGCGGGATTTGGCGAAACTTCTTCCACTTCATTGGTGACCAAACATGGCAAGAAGGTTGATCTGGATCAACTATCACGGGAGGATCAGCTGAGAGTCGCCACGGCATTCGAGGCCCTCCAGCATCCGGAGAACTGAGCAACGGTCGGACCGCAGACTCCTGTTTCAGGAGCGACCCTCGTGTCCCCGCTCTCTCCCGCATGCTGGCGGACCTGCCGGACATTCTCGAATACCCCACCACGATCCCAGAATATAAATCCAGGACGACCCAGAGAGACAACCATCGTGACTATCTCACACTTGTCCTTCCCTGAAAACTTCTGCCGCTCTCCCATAGCAGGCCTCCTGGCCCATTATGGGCCTGCACCCAAGTGTTCGTAAAATAGGGGCGCTACCCGTGTTCCACATCTGAATGATTACAGCGCATTCGTGCTTTACCTTCTTGTTACATTATAGTATATATTATCTTTCATGAATGGAGGCGACATGAAATCCGACGACACGAAGACCGAAACACTGCAGTTCAAGGTCACCGAACAAGAACGAAAACTGATTGAGAAGTGCGCGACAGAGGAAGGGACGACCGTTTCCAAGTATGTGCGCGGCGCAGTCCTGATGAGCATGGTGATGGATGGAAAAACCGAGGCGATCAAGATTGTAGCGAGAGAGGTCGGAGAAAAGGCGTTTGGCGTCGTCCGACAAAAGCTTGTTCGCCCCACACAGGAAGGACGCTGAAAAGAGTGCTATCGGTCACACTATCGGGAGGCGAAGCCGGTCCGCGCCGCATGCCGATAGGCTGCGGGGCGGAGCGGAATGGCCCCCGTCTTGGTAACACGGGGGCGCTACCCACAGCGCTCATTACAGGAGTTCGATAGGTTCCATGGATTCTGGCTTCACCCTCTCCATCGATTGGCTGGCTTTTACGGTCCTGGCGAGCAATCCGCAAGAGACCATGCGGGTATTGGGCGGAGACTGGAGCAAGGCCAAGGGCGGGTTCCGAGGCTACCCCTTGTCCTGGATGAGGGCTGACGGCCTGCGCGGGGTTGGCAAACTGGGCACGAATGCCCCTCGTCGTCCGAATGAAATCCATGTGGATCTGTCGGGCGGCCTCGCTTCCGCCCTGACACTGGATCAAATCCGAGGGCTCCTGCGATGGGTGCATAAGCAGCAATGGCATGTGACGCGTATCGACTGCGCCTTGGATGACCGAGCGGGAACGGTATCGGTATCGACCATCCGAGAAGCCGTCTCAGCAGGCCAGTGCGTCACAAGGGCGGCTCAGGTTCGGCATATCGTCTCGAACCTCACGCACGGAACCGGAGCAACGACCGGCGAGACGATGTACTTTGGGAGTCCGCAGAGTCAGACCTTGTTGCGCATTTATGACAAACGGCTCGAACTTCAGAGCAAAGGGCAAGAGAACTGGCAGGAGTACGGGACTCGATGGGAATTAGAACTCAAGAAGGATCGCGCCGAACAATGCGCTCGTGCGCTGGCCTCCTTAGACGAAGCCGATTGGAAGGAGTTGGTGGTCGGCTTACTGCGATCGTATGTGGATTTCCGGCTGACTTCAAAAGATGCCGAGGATGAAGAACGATACCGGGCTCCGATGCTGGAGTGGTACGCCCTCCTGACGGAGGGATTTCAGAAGGGGCGATTGGCCCAGGAGAAGCAGGTGCAGACCCTGCAAAACGTGAAACGATGGGTGAGTGACACCCTGACGCCGATGTTGGCGGTCATTTGTGCCACCCCTGGAGGGGAAGAATGGCTACTGGAAGAAATTGTCAGGGGCATCTCCAGGTGGAAAGACCGACACCGGAACTTGCTCAAGCAACCCAATCGGTTTCACCGGTCTGCCGGCGGTCACGCGGGCAACCCATGTTAGGGGGACTGGGGGTGCCGAGAGACTCCCCCGGTGTATCTGCACATGCTTACCGTCAGAGAACTCTCAGCTTGGCTCAACATCAAAGAATCCACACTCTACCTCTGGGTTTCCAAGAATAAGATTCCCTGCCGTCGCATTCATGGCCTCGTCCGCTTTGAACCTGAGGCTATTCAAGCCTGGCTAAATGGCTTTGAGACCAATTCAACCAAACCGTTCTCGCTGCCGACTCGTCACGATACCCGCGACCTTGACCGGCTTATTGAAGCCTCAAAACGCGAGGTCTATACTTCCCGCCACGGGGAAACCATTCAGTCAAGCCTCATCCAGAAGGAGGATGCAGATGGGGCTGTTTAAGAGGAACAAAGTATGGTGGATGACGTTCATTCATCAGGGGCAGCAGGTCCGGCGGTCCACAGGGACAACGGACAAGCGCCTCGCGGAAGCGATTCTCGGGAAAGTACGGGTGAAGATTGTTGAGGGCCGATTCTTTGACACGTTGGAAGCCAAAGACCATACGTTCAACGACATGATGGATCGATACGTTAAAGAGCGATCAATCACAAATGCCCCGGCAAGCCGACTGCGGGACGAACAATGCCTCACGCATTTACGAAGTGCGTTTGGCTCGTTGAATCTTTCAGAAGTCACACCGAAACTTCTTGCCGCCTACAAGGCGAAGAGACGTGAGACGGCCAAGCCAGCAACGGTCAATAAAGAACTCGGCTTGGTTCGGCATAGCTTCAACGTGGCCATCCGAGAGTGGGAATGGTGTCGGGACAATCCCATGCAGAGAGTCTGCATGGAGAAAGTGCGCAACGAACGAGACCGCTGGTTGTCGTCGGATGAAGAGAGCCGATTACTGGCTCATTCGGCACCGTGGCTGCAGGACATCATTGGCTTTGCCTTAAACACAGGCATGCGGCGAGGCGAGATTCTCAACTTGCAGTGGCAAGCCATCGACCTCAATCGGCAGGTCCTGGTGGTGATGCGAAGCAAGAACGGAGAGAAGCGTACTGTCCCACTGAACGGTCGGTTAACGGAATTGCTGAAGCGAAAGGCGTCAAAACGGACAGCAGGCTCGTTCGTGTTTGCGAGTTCAGCTGAGACGCTATTCGACGCTCGAAACCTCACGCGAGCATTTAGACTCGCGGCGACGAAGGCAGCGTTGAGCGATTTCCGCTTTCACGATTTGAGACACACCTTTGCCACTCGGCTCGCACAAGCCGGTGTCGATTTGTACAAGGTGCAACGGCTGTTGGGGCACAAAACAGCAGCTATGACGCAGCGCTACGCGCATCATTCGCCGGAGAGTTTAAGAGAGGGAGTGATGATTCTGGAGCGCGTTCACCCTCAGATATCACAAAACTATCACAATGAGAGTGGAACCGTCGGAGAGTGTTGCGCAAGTGCTTGAGAAAATTGGAGCGGGAAACGGGATTTGAACCCGCGACCCTCGCCTTGGCAAGGCG
>CABVRW010000080.1 GCA_902500785.1 uncultured Nitrospira sp. | reverse complement strand
CCCACTAACGGTCGAGAACGGTCTTTGGGCAGTAACAGGCATGGTCGGGGAGTGGAGCGAGATTCAAGACCATCCGGAGACAAAAACGCTTGAGAGTCACGTTCAAGGGGAGGCGTTCTTCTCTTTCATACAGAAAACACATGAACGCAACGGTTTTGACTATTTCGACCTCGGAGCTGATTTAAAACTACCGGGCGTTCCCTCGAGCTTCGGTGGCGTCAGCGGAGGTGGGCTCAGGGAGATCAAACTTTCAATATCGGAGTCAACTAAGAAGATACGTTGGCACGAAAAACGATACTTGCGGGGCGTCGCATATTGGCAATCAGACGGATCCACAAAGCATCGATTAATCCGTTGCCACGGTCCGAAGACTATATATGAAAAAGCAAGGCAGTTATGGTCACTCTCTTCTCGCCAAGGATAAATTCGAGATGGGTTATGGATGAGTAAGTTGGGCAGGGTCTGTCTGAGCTGCATCGAGTTTTATGGACACCGATGACCACTCGCCAGCAGTATAACAAGCTCCCCGCGAAGACCGAATTTTTCATTATCACGCAAACCGAGTTTGATCAAAACCATCGAAGCGTAGGCGGAAGCCGAACTCGAGAAGCTGAAGTCTTCCCTTTTCATCATAGACGACCTATAGAAAACCGTTTAACAGGATGCGCAAAAAGTTCGTCAACGAGTTCCTCGCAAGACACTGCCGCCTCACTTTTTCGGCGGCGTTTACAGAAGCAGGTCGCTGAACACTCGGAAGACCAGAACACATCCGTGCCTGCGAGATCGGGCACATGATGATGGGGGTTGCTTGGGATCGACCGCCACGGTACAGTTTATCGAGTAGCACGAGCAGGCTCTGTGACGACACGCAGTTCCACCCACTCACGGTGACCGATCCATGAGTTTTCCATCCAGACTCGAAGACTATGCGCTTATCGGCGATACGCACACGGCGGCACTCATATCTCGTGAGGGATCCCTTGACTGGCTGTGCCTCCCGCGGTTTGATTCGCCGGCGTGCTTCGCAGGACTCCTGGGAACGCCCGACCATGGCCGGTGGCTCATCACTCCCCACGGCGAGATCACCACGATCCGTCGACGCTACCGTGGAGAGACCTTGGTGTTGGAGACGGAGTATGTGACAGCGACGGGCACGGCCACGGTCATCGACTTTATGCCGCTACGCGACCGCGACATCAATGTGGTGCGGATCGTCTCTGGAAACAAGGGAACCGTGCGGATGAAGATGGATCTGACCCTTCGGTTCGACTATGGATCGATTGTGCCGTGGGTCAGCCGTGACAAACGTCTACTGAAAGCGGTTGCGGGGCCGGATGCCGTGTATCTCGACACCCACGTCGAATTGGAGGGCAGGGGATTTACCACGGTCGCGGATTTCACCGTTTCGGAGGGCCAAGAGATTCCCTTCACCCTGACATGGCGCGCCTCGCACTCCTCTCCGCCGACACCCGTGATGACCAAACGAGCCTTGTCTGAAACTGAGTACTGGTGGAATGAATGGTCGACCCGCTGTACCTATGAGGGGCCCTGGCGAGATGCGGTGGTCCGTTCTCTGATCACGTTGAAGGCGTTGACGTACGCTCCGACCGGAGGCATTGTGGCCGCCCCGACCACGTCGCTCCCTGAGCTGCTCGGCGGAGTGCGCAACTGGGACTACCGGTATTGCTGGATTCGAGATGCGACGTTCACGCTTTTTTCCCTGCTCGTGGCCGGGTACCACAGCGAAGCCAAAGCCTGGCGTGAATGGTTGCTCCGTGCCGTGGCAGGAAAGCCCTCCGACTTACAGATCATGTACGGGATCGGCGGAGAGCGGCGGTTGCCCGAAGTGGAATTGAAGTGGTTGCCGGGGTACGAACAATCCGCGCCGGTGCGGATCGGCAACGCCGCCTCGGAGCAATTCCAATTGGATGTGTATGGCGAGGTCATGGATGCGTTACATCAAGCCAGAGAATTAGGATTGGCGGCGAGCGAGGATTCCTGGCGCGTACAACATGTCCTCATGGAATATCTCGAATCCGCATGGGATCGACCGGACGAGGGAATTTGGGAAGTGCGTGGGCCTCGTCGGCAGTTCACCCATTCCAAGGTAATGGCGTGGGTGGCGGTAGATCGGGCCATCAAAGCCGTGGAGCGTTGTCACGTCGACGGGCCGCTCGAGCGATGGCGCGCGCTCCGCGCCACGATTCACGACCAAGTGTGCCGCGAAGGCTATGATTCGGATCGCGGGACATTCGTGCAATATTATGGTTCGACGTCGCTGGACGGCAGTCTCTTGATGATTCCCCTGGTGGGGTTCCTTCCCCCGTCTGATCCGCGAGTCCGCGGCACCCTGCATGCCATCGAACGCGAGTTGACCGAGGACGGGTTGGTGATGCGGTACCGCCCGACGGGAGAAATGGATTCGCTGCCCGGCGGCGAGGGCATGTTTCTGCCCTGTTCATTCTGGCTGGTCGACAATTTAGTCTTAGCGGGACGCCGAGATGAGGCCCGCGAGTTGTATGATCGTTTGATTGGGCTGCGTAACGATGTCGGACTGCTCTCGGAAGAGTACGATCTGAAGAATAAACGACTGATCGGAAATTTCCCACAGGCATTTTCTCACGTGTCGTTGGTCGATTCGGCCTATGGGTTTTCCCACATCGAAAGCCCATCTGAACATCGTCAGCGGAGTTAGCACGTATTCAGCCCTGTTGAATCGTGAGGATGCAGCATGAGCGGTAGGGTGCTATTCACGGTTTCGGCGGTCTTTGTCCTGTCCTTGATGGACGATGCCGATCCCTTCCTCGTCGAAGCGACCGACAGGGTGTCGCCCCCGAATGTAGCGGAGGAGTATGTGTTGGATCAGGCCCCCGTCGCAGAAGGGATCATCGAACGCTATCTCTTGGACCCGAGGGGGGAAGTGGAAGGATTGCTGCTGAGAGATGGCTCTCACATGTATGTGACCTCGCGCGCGGAAGAGCACCTGATTCGAGCCATCACACCCGGGGATCACGTGCGGGTCTATGGCCGACGTACGACGAGCGACGGATTGGTTCAACCGGATGTGATCAAGAATCTAAGCCAGCACACTACCTTCATTGTGCCGATACGTCTGGATCTTCCGATGCAGGAGCAGGAAGCGCATGTGTCGGTGACGGAGATGTATGCGGCGGGGACGATTCGCGTCTTGCTCTACCATGCCTTCAAGGACATGGTTCAGGGCATGATCCTGTCCGATGAGACGCAGATACGCTTGCCGCTCGATACGAGTGTGGAACTTCGCCGCTCTTTTCATGTCGAGGATTCAGTGGTGATCAGAGGACACGGAACCACCAACAAGTTCGGACGAGCGATCGAGGCGGTTGCCATAGGCAGCGACCGTGATTCACTCGTTCCGCTTGGTGCGTCGCATCACAGCGAGCCCTGAGTCGTGGATTGTAGTAGCTGTCTCCGCTCGACGCTCAGTGACCTCTGTTCGATTGCCCCCAATCATAGGCAAAGAATCAAAGGCAAAGGGATCGAGAGTCGCTGCTGCTGGGGCCTGTTCCGCAGATCCGGCCCCAGCAGCAGCGTGCTCTCGCTTACCACACAAGCACAGACATCCCTCGCCCCAGTGAATCCTATCAAGTGACGAGGAAATGACACCGACCTCACTACTCGACGCAGGAGACGTAGGCCTTCGGGCAAGCCGATGCCAATCCTCCGGATGGATCGCCGGTTTGGGTCGGCTTCTTCAGCATCTCCAGGACTCGCGGAAAGTCGTCTGGAGTCCTCGCCCAGAAAATATAGTTGGCTTTCAGTCCATCCCGCACGAACGCGAGAATTTCCGACACGGTCGGCACGGCCCCTGTGCCGTCTCCCCGCGTGTTTCGATAGTTGCTCCTCATCACCTGAGGCGCCAGGGGGACGATGCCGGAGAGTTCAGGGTAGTAGGTGTAGATCCCTCTCGGCGCATTGGGCGTGTTCATGCTCAATCCCGGCTCGTCCCTGAAAATATCCGGGCTGCTCAGCGCCGTCCCCATCTCTGTGAGTTTGCGGACGAAGGACTGGAGCATTGGACGCGGATAATTCACCTCTTGAATCGTCATCGTATTGGGAAACTGCGCGCGCATCTGCTGGTGCACATGCAGGAGATTCGTGTAAAAGCCGTCAATCTTGTCGGCCGAGAGGGGGACCAGCGGTTCCCCGAAAGCAGTTTCAATCATCCCGATCCCTTCGAAGGCAGGATGGGAGTTGTAGCGCTCCCCCAGCGCCTGAAAGAGAGCGATCAGACGATCACGCACGCGGGGATTCCACAGGGCAATATTGTACCCGCGTGGCGTGGCGTTGTGCGCGGCTCGTTCCCTTTTCTTCTGTGAGCCAAAGGCGAAGGCCCCACCATCATACTCAGAAACTTTCAGATAATCCGGCACGAGCGTCCAACTCGGGTCGAATGATTTCGTTTGCACCTGAATCACAAGTCGCTTGCCCTGGGCGGCCAATTCCGTCAGCCATTGGTCGATAGACGTGAAATCGTATCGGCCCTCTGCCGGCTCCAGTTCCGCCCATAAGTACCGAATCTGCACCCCACGCAAAGCGGGCGTGGCCTTGAGTTCGGCATACACGTCTGCCAGGTACTTCGGACTATTTTTCCCCCAGCCCATGATCGTCACGTAATGGCCTGGATGCCATTTCACTCCCTGAGTCACGGGTGAATGCGTGAGACCGGCGGCCGCCTGCGCTCCTCCCAAACCCCACAGCAAACCAATGACGAAGGCCGAAACGCTTACACACGTGTACAGTGATCTGCCTCCCATGGAGCGACCGACCATATCCTTGAATCTCCGGCTATCGACATCCTTCATGCTGCTCCTCTCCGCACAGACAGCGCCGCGGCCATGGTATCTCGTCGCCAATCGCTTCCTCACCAAGTGAAGAGGCTCCATGCTGCCACAATCTCCATCGGACGGCTATACTGCATAGGACTGGTCGGAGGTAGTGGCAACGAGGACGGTGAGCGTACCGCCATCACGCCCACGGTGACTGAGCGAAGGTCGGCAAGGTCGGACCTATTGGGCGACAGAATGTCCCAAACCGACGGTGAAGGTCTCGCTTCCTCCTCTGCAAGACCGTCGACCCCGAGCATGACTGTCAGACAAAGAAAATCCAGCCACTGAAGTACACGTGGTATTCCGGTCAGATGGGAGCATGGAGGGTCGTTCGATCCGCCGAAGTTCGAGGCAGAGGACAGCCGCCAGGCCGTGTCCGGCCAGGCAGAACCCTTCACTATCCCGTGCGGCTATACCCCAAAGCACCTTCTCCTTGAGAGAAGAGACCTATCGACCTGCGCCTCGCAGGGTACGGAAAACGTCCGCCGACGGCGCTCTACATCACTCGGCCTCGCCGGACGACCCGAGACCAACGCCGGCTGGCTCATCAACCTCCCGCTACAGTTCAAGTACCTTTTGATAGGCCCTGAGCAGATCGCCCACGGACAGCACCCCGATGATCGTGCCGTCTTCCGTGACCGGCAAATGCCGGATGCCCTCTTTCTTCATCAACCTGAGCGCTTCCATCAGCGGCTCACTGTCCTCAATCGTCACCACGGATTTGCTCATGCACGAGAGCACCACGGTCGTGTTCGGGTCCAACCCCTTGGCCACGGCCTTCCTACTCAGATCCGTATCCGTGATGATGCCGATATATCGCGATCCGTCGTCGACGAGCAGGGACCCGATCCGCCACTTCTGCAGCAACCGTCCGGCCTCCTTGATCGAGGCGCTTTTGTGCACGCTTCGCACTTCCGCCGACATGAACTCCGCCACCGTCCGGCCATCGATCCGCTCACCGACCGTCCGGCGCCAATCCCGACCTGTCCTGGCGCTCTTCTTGAGCTCCAGCCGTGCGAGACAACTGTCCAGCACCTGTTTGCGTTGATGGAGGCTTTCGCGATCCACGTTGTGTGTCCCGGCTTCTTGAGCCTCCTCCGGGAGGATCGCCGCTTCGCCGAGTTTGGCGTATTGATAGGCTTCGAGCTCCTCGGAGGCTCCGCCGAAGGTTTCGCTAAGCACCTCTTCAGCCTGCTCATCGAATCCCTCCAACGACGCGGTCGCCTTGCGTCGCGATAAGAACGGCTGAAACGCCACCAACGTCTCGCGAATCTGTTCGATATGCCGGCTGAGAAGATCCGCCGGTTCCTGACTCGATTTCACTCTCTTGGCCATACTGCCTCCTTGGTAAGCCCAAGAGAATAACGTAACTGTTGCATCGGCTCAAGCTTTCGCGCCTGGCAGAATGCTGAAAATATCCGGAACATACGTTCTCGCCTCGATGGACCAATACTTTGAGGATCCTGCGACACCCTCTCTCTGCTGCCATCCATACGTTTCAGGGCAGTAGCTTCGACAGCGTCACGAGAGCACTCCTGTAATCTGCTCATCCGCATGCTCCATGGCACCTTCTTCCGCAATCTTGAAACCCTACACAAGCCTTTCAAGGACGGTCTATGCAGGAAGAGGTTGGGGCGTGTGACCCGTCGTCCCGTTCCCGGATGCCGGCGCCTGCGTCTGTCCCGTCGCTTTGGGCACTGCCCTTCCACGGACGCGATGCATTTTTTCCCGCGTGTGGTAGGGCATGAGCGTCTCCAACACGGCTGGAAGCCTGTCGCAAGGCACATCTTCCATGATCTTCGTGGCGAGCTTGGGATCAGGCCCGGAACGACCACCGACAAATACATCTACGGCATCGACGACCTTGCCGCCCACCTTCGCCTTCTTTCCCAACAGCCCGATATCCGCGACCAGATGGTTTCCACACCCGGCCGGACAACCGGACCAATGCAAGGTGATCGGTTTGAGATTGTCACCCAGCTTACGCTCCAGGACTCGCGCCGTTTCGACCGCCCGGCTTTTGGTTTCAATGACGGCCAAATTGCAGTAGTCACTGCCTACGCAGCTCACCAGTCCCTTGTACAGGGCCGACGGGTTGTAGGCGAATTGCTTGACGAGCGGCTCCTCTGCCAGTGCGCCCACCAGTCGGTCGCCGACATGAGGTATTATCAGGGCTTGCGCTGGTGAGAGGCGTACTTCTCCTGTGCCGTACCGAGCTGCCAGTGCGGCAATGTTCCGAAGGTCGGCCGCCTTCACACGACCGACCAGCAGTTTCAACCCGATATAGTTCATGCCGCGTTGTTTTTGGCGAAAGATACCGATGTGGTCGCGCTCAGCCGCACCCCTCGCATCCACACCCGCCGCCGGCAAGGTTCTTCCGACACGGATCTCGACCTCCCGCCGCAAGCGTGCCTCCCCCCAGGCCTCCACAAGAAATGCGAGACGCGCTTGAGTACGATTCTCACGCGGTCCATGGTCGCGATAGAGGTGCAGCAAGGTTCGGCAGACCTCGAAGGCTTGCGCCGAGTTCACAAACATATCCAACGAGCCGGCAATCCGATAGCCGCCTGATCCCAGCTTTCCCCCCACCAACACGTTGTACCCGTAGCACTTGTCATGCCCCAGGTCGTGGAAAGCCGGGACCAGCGCAATGTCCTGCGTCTCCGTATGGAGGCAATTGTCGGGACAGCCGGTCACGGCGATATTGCACTTGCGCGGCAAATTTGTGTAGGCGGGATTGCCCAATATCTCCTCGTTGATGGCGCGGACAATGTCCGTGCCGTCCAGCAGTTCGTTGGGATTCAAACCCGCCACCGGGCAGGTCATGATATTGCGCACCGAGTCCATCCCGGTTTGCAACGAGGTGAGGCCCACGGCTTCCAGCTTGGCGAACACCGCCGGGACATGCTCGATCGTCAAATGCCGGAGTTGAACTTGTTGTCTGGTCGTAACATCGACCACCCCGTTGCCGTATTGCAGCGCGAGGTCCGCCAGCGCCTCGAGTTGCGCCGAGGTGGTGCGCCCGCCCGGCAGGCGTACCCGCAACATGAAGCGACCCGGTGTCGGATTGCGCAAGAACAAGCCATACCATTTCAACCGCTGAATGTCGTCTTCAGGAATGCTCTCCCATCCGGCTTCCGCATAGTGGGCGACCATGTCGCGCACCGTCAACCCATCTCGCTCCGACTTGATCGCTTCGATCTTGTTCATCACGTGCCTCCCAATGCGACGGAGTAGTCCGGTCCGGATTTTCTCAACACCACCGCTCCTACCCGACTCAACTGATCCACGACCAGCAACACCTGCGATGCGCTCAACCCCGAGAGGGTCATCAGTTGCTCGAATGTCTGGGGAGCCTGTTGCTCCAGGAGTGTCAATACCGCAGTTTCTGCATTCGTGCTCATGATGTCCTCCTTTCGGTTGATCGCCATCCACGCATCAGAGATCGGTTTCGCTCAAAACGTCTTGTACTCGAGCCACTTGCCGTTCAACGTGATCTTGCAGCGGGCCTCGCCCTGACTGCCGGTGACTTTCTCCATATCCAAAGTAAAGTCGATGGCGCTCATGATCCCGTCGCCGAACATTTCGTTCGCCATTTCCCGCAAGGAATCTCCGTAGACCCCGATGACTTCCAGCAAACGATACTTAAATGGATCCGTCGCATTCGGAAAATCCGCGCGAACGGGGAACGCACTAAGAGCGCCGATTTGCTCGCTATCCAGGTCCAACAGTTTCCCTACCTTTCCCGCTTCCTCGGGCGAAAGGCGATGATTGCCATTCAATGCTGCGGCGACGAAGGTCGGATTCTTTCCGACCGTCTTGGCCACTTCCGCGATCGTCACTTTTTTGCTCAACCGTTGCGCCTTAATTGCCTTGCGTACTGCTGCTTTTTCCATTGGGTGCTCCTTCGTATGATCCGCCCGTGAATGACTTCTCTCGTTGTTTAGCCTTATGATCCAACCACCGCCGACGTGACTGATTGAGGCACCGGTGCGACCGGCGCCTCGGTCACGCGATAGGGGCTCACCATCCAATACAGCCCGCCGACAAACAGCCCGCCACCCACAAGATTCCCCAGCACCACAAACACTTGGTTGTACCAAAAGGCCGTCCAGCTCACGGCCGCGTCATGCGGCAGAAATAGCGCCATGCCCAGCAACGATTGATTCGCGATGCTATGCTCGAACCCGGTGCCGATAAAGGCGAACAGACACCAGAAGATCAGGAGAATCTTCGCCGTATCGTTGCTCGTTCGCCCCGTCATCCAAACCGCCAAACAGATCAGCCAATTGCAAAGAATCCCTCGCACGAACAGCTCCCAGGCAGGCAACGACATTTTTACCGCCGCCACTTTTTCGATCAGATCCGTCGTCGGTCCCTTCGCAAACACGCCGGATTGGATGATGAGCCATGCTAACCCCAACGATCCCGCTAGATTGCCGAGCCAGGACCAGGCATTGAGTTGAATGACTTGTGCCCACGAGAGGCTTCTCGACAAGCCCCCGATCGCGCCGATCAGATTGTTGCCGGTAAACAACTCAGACCCTGCAAAGATCACGAGCGTCAACGCAATTCCGAACGATACCCCCATGATCAGTTTGACCACAGGGGAACTAACCGCCGCCAACGGCCCCCCCACGCTGAAGATCAACGCGATTCCGAATCCGAGATATACGCCGGCTAAGATCGAAAGGATGAGATACCCTCCCGGCGATCGTTCGAAATATGACCACTTCTTTACCGCAACCCCTGCGATCCGCTCGTGATCTGCTGTGTGCATGAGGCTCTCCTTTCGGTCGTCACTGTGTCCGTACAACTCAAAAAAAAGACGCCCTCATCCCGCAGTGGGGAAGAGGACGCCATTGTCCTGCTTGGCGAGGTCGCGATCACCTGGCCTGGTGCTGTCTCCCGACTTCAGCGTCGACAAAAATAAAAAAGGCGTCCGCCACTCTTGGAAGAATGACGGACGCCTTTGTCCGTTTACTGTATGGGGTGCGGATGTGACACCAGGCGTCGTTGCCTGCTCTCACCCACGCCTTGCATGTATACCATCGCACCCTGAATTCGTCAAGAACTTCCTTGACGAGGAGCCACGACCTACACGTCGTAATACAGAAAGAACTCATACGGATGGGGCCGCAGCCGCATCGTATCGACTTCTTTGGTACGCTTGTACCCGATCCAGGCCTCAATGAGTTCTTCGCTGAACACCCCGCCCTTGAGCAGGAACTGATGGTCTTTCTCCAGGTGATTGAGGGCCTCGTCCAGGCTCCCCGGCATGGTTCGAATCTTGGCCGCTTCCTTCGCCTCGAGATCGTAGAGGTCCTTCTCGGCCGGCTCTCCCGGATTGATCTTGTTTTCGATGCCGTCCAAACCAGCCATGAGCATGGCGGAAAAAGCCAGATAGGGGTTGGCCGCCGGGTCCGGGAAACGCACTTCGATCCGTTTCGCCTTCGGGCTTGGGGAATACATCGGAATTCGAATACCGGCCGACCGGTTCCGGCTCGAGTAGGCGAGCAACACCGGTGCCTCGAAGCCCGGTGTCAATCGCTTGTACGAGTTCGTCGAGGGGTTCGTGAAGGCGGCCAAGGCCGGCGCATGCTTCAGAATCCCGCCGATGTAGTGGAGGCACATCTGCGACACCCCGGCATATTCTTTCCCGGCGAACAGCGGCTTGCCGTCCTTCCAGATGCTCTGGTGGGTGTGCATGCCCGATCCGTTGTCGCCGAAAATCGGCTTCGGCATGAAGGTGACGGTCTTGCCGTGCCGCCGCGCGACGTTCTTGACGATGTATTTGAACATCATCATTTTATCCGCGGTGCGCAGCAGGCTGTCGAATCGGATATCGATTTCAGCCTGGCCCGCCGTAGCCACCTCGTGGTGATGTTTCTCGGTGGCGATGCCCGCCTTTTCCATCTCCAGGATCATTTCCGTGCGAATGTCCTGCTGCGTATCGGTCGGCGGAACCGGGAAGTAGCCTTCCTTGTGACGAATCTTGCCGCCTAGATTGACCCCCTCCTGCCCCATGTTCCACACGCCCTCGTCGGAATCGATGTGGTAGTAGGCGCTGTGGTTCGTCTGGTCGTACCGCGCATGATCGAAAATGAAAAACTCGGCTTCCGGTCCCCAATAGGAGGTGTCGCCGATCTTGGTGCTCTGGAGATATTTCTCCGCCTTCTGGGCGATGAA
>CABVRW010000079.1 GCA_902500785.1 uncultured Nitrospira sp. | reverse complement strand
GTCGTATTGTTCACGGCCGGATGCTCGCGGTCCTTGCGGTTTGTTTCCGATGTAGACTCCATTGCCTTGGCTAATCAGCCGGTTGGTAAGCGGTACCTCTTGGTCCCCGGCAATCAGAATATCGCCCCGGATGAATTAGAGTTTCTGGAATATGCGAAATACGTCGACACAATACTGACTCCGTTGGGGTTTTCCAAAGCCCCCACTGAACAGGAAGCCGACCTTGCCATTCTGCTCTCCTATAGCCTTCAGCACACCACAAACCCACGAGGTTTCAGAATCAATTCCGGTTAATGGCCAGACAGGCGTACCTTCTTCTACGACGATGGGCATGATCATGCCGCTTGGTGGAGGGATGGCTAGTTATTCGGGCAATACCACGTATGCGCCCACCTACGGAATCACTGGTTACTACACGGAAGTGAGCTCATACACGACCTATACGCGATTCATCCAAGTGGCTGCTTATGATCTCCTTGCTTATCGGAACGAGAAGAGGCAGCGACAAGTATGGAAAACAAGTGCGAGGAGCACCGGAGGGAGTAATGATTTGCGCCTTGTCTTGCCGTACATGCTGGCCGCTATGCGGCCATACATAGCGAGGAATACCAGCCGGGCCATTCGGATTGAGTTGGAAGAAGACGATCCCGCCGCCCGTACTCTGCTTGGGAAACCACCTTCTATCGAACCTACCCAATAAATACTAGCGATTCGCCGTGACCGCGAGCCGGAATCCCAAGGCGTGGAGGAGGGCATCGAGACTTCTGAATTCCGGGTTGCCGCGATCTGACAGCATTCGATAGAGGCTTTCACGGTTCAGCTTCGCCTTCTCGGCAAGTTGTGCAACCCCACCTTGCGCTTCGGCGACGTTCCTCAGTGCGAGCAAGAACAGCTCGGGATCATCTTCCTCCAACGCCGCGTTTAAATACTCTTCAGCCTCCCCCGAATCTCGCAGGCTCTCAATCAGATCCGGCTGATACGCTCTGCTCTTTTTCATGGCTTCCTCCTGTATTCCCTTCAATAATGCTGGGCCGTTTGGATATCCCTGGCCTGGGTACTCTTATCACCCCCACAAAGGAGCAGCACGACCGTCGTCCCTTCTTGCCCGAAGTACACTCGAAAGCCTGGGCCGTAATCGATCCGGAGTTCCTGTACCCCGTCTCCCACACCATGGCAATCGCCGAAGTTGCCTAAGCTCACTCGATCCAACCGGACGCGAATCTTCGCTCGTGCCCTCTGATCCTGCAGCGAATTCAGCCATTCGGTAAAGGGCTTATGGCCCTCGGCCGTGACATAGATGTGCAGATTTTTCGGGGTGGCCTCCACGAGTTCAAGTGTAGCTTATAAGCTACTATCTGGCAATAGATATACAATGAAAGTCGTCTGAAACTGGAACGAGCAGTCCTTATAGCTGATTCCAGCAGATCAGCTAATCCCCTTCCTCCCTCTTCTCCGCCACATCGAACTGCAACCCACTCGATCCTTCACCCCGGCCCGGTTCTTTGCGCCGCCCGATCCAGAGATGGGTCGAGCCATCGATCCACCTGGCATATTGATACGTACGCGTGACCCGCGCCCCTTCGCGCGGCACCTCCTCGTCATGTATCAGCAGCTTGCGCCCCGGTTCGAGCACCCGACCGAGGGGCTCGATCAGGCGATGGGCTTCCCCGGCGGTGAAATCAGGAATGGCGCCCCGCTTGAGTTTGAGTGTCGGCCCGTCCGCCACTGGTAACAGGGGAATCCAGTAGTCCGGCACGGTGGTGCCCAGTTGATACAGGAGCGGGGCGGTCTGGTCCCCCTCGGCGTTCGGAGGCGGAGTAGCCTCCTCCTGTTTTCGGCGGCTCTCTTGATAGGCTTCGTACCGATCCAGGGGACGGCCCGCCGCGCTTTCCACGATCTTCTCCACGCCCCAGCCCACATTGGCCATTTCATCGCGTAGGAACAGCACCTCTTCCACCGGAGTGCTTTCCAAACTCGGGCCCAATACAGGAGGAAGAAAATAGATCTGTTGGGTATCTCCTGACAGGGCAAACATCCGCCATGCTGTGTCGGCGCCATCGACCTGAGTCGTGTGGGGAATCACCAGACGTTCGCCGAAGGTGTTGGTGACGACGAGCGCGCGAATCCGGCAGAGCGTGCCCACGTCGAGCTCGAGCGGGAGCACAAACCAGTCGTTGCTGTATTCCAGCGCGAATTTGACGAGGAGGAGTCTGGCCAGGTCCTGCGGGGCTGCTTCCACCTTGGCAAAATTGACGGCGCCGTCTTCGAACTCCCAAAAGCGGGCGGAGGGCATGCCGCGAAACGTGACCGGTGTGGGGAGAAACGCCGTGCTGATCGACGAGGTGTGTTCGGTGGCACCCAATGTCTGCTCGGGGCTCGCCACAAACGAAAACCAATCCAAGCGACCCTCCAGATATTCCGGCGCAGCCAAGACGATTTCTCCCGCCGTGGTTTTTCCCGAGACGGCAAAGGCGTATTCCATGCGCTCCGGCATCCAGGCGGCGGGCGTCGTGCCTTGCTGGAAGAGAGTGTCAGACCAGGCCAGCCAAGCCGTCAGCGCCGTAAGGACCTTGGGACGATCGGCCGCGGTGATCTGTTCAAACGGGGACTCTTGAAAGAATTCGGCCAGTGCGTCACGTGCCCGGAGCGGACGCAGGTGTGCGGCGAGGCGAAGGCCGTCGATCGTGCGACGGCTCATCACCTGCATGAACTGCAGGCTCGCGGCATCGAGGGTCCGTTCTTGTTCTGCCGTGGGGGACGCGAGCGCATAGGCGCTGGCGAGCCACAGCGCGCGGGTCTGCCCGGCTCCGTTGCTCTGTAGCAGACGGAGCAGATGGCCGCCCGCTTCCGCGGTGAGCTTCCAGTTGGGACTGGTGCCGCCGGCGATTGATTCGGCCTCGACCAGGGTTTCCAGCGCCAGTGCCTCCGGTGTATAGGGGCGTGCTGGATTGGCAGCCGACTGTGGTCCCGGCTGATACCGGCTCAGGAGCGTTGTGTCCACCACGACCTGCGCTGCGGCGGGGGAACCGGCGTCCGCGCCGTTGAACTCGCCGAATTGCCACTGGCGGGCCAGCAGCCAGAGGGGATCATGCATGCGCGCCTGCAACCCGTCTTCTAGATCGGGATTGGTGGTACTGAGTTCCAGTCTGATCTGAGAGGCCACGTCTTATCCTCCTGCCTCTGGTTCGAGGACGCTGGTGAAGTCGAGGGCTCCGCCGGTGAACAGGAGGGCGGGCGCCGAAAGGTCGGTGTGTGCCATTCCATCCGGTTGTGTGGCCAGTGTTCCGGCGCGATCCCAGATGGCGGTGCCGTCCCACAGGGTAAAGGCCATGCCGTTGATCAGGCGCCCTTCCAACCCCACCGAGGCGGCTGGGACCTCCAGGCGCACCCACTGTCCCGGCGGCGGCAATGGCCCCATGAACCGCCGGCTTACGGTGCCGTCCGTTCCCCAGGCGATCAGATTCTCTCCCCAATAGGCACGGTGCTCCCAGGTGCCATCGTTCCATTGCAACATGACTTCGCGAGGCATGTGCGCAGGATCGAGGTAGAGATGCGCGAACAGCCGGTCGCCCACACTCACCAGCACCTGGGTCTTGGCGCCTCGGAAATAATGCTGGTGCATGCCTGCGGCCAGGATCGAGCGATGCGCCCGTTTTCCCGACAGCGGTTCCGGTTGAGAGCGGACCCAAGTCCAGCCTTCGCCGTCGCCGAACGGGCTCGCGCCCTCCGGCAGATTGTCCTCCACCCACACTGTTTCGGCGCGACTGCTCGGCGAGACGGCGCGTAAGCGGATGAGCTCCATCGTCTCCTGCAGAATGGTCTCCAGGCTGTTTACGTCCCACGCAGTTCGTTGATCCGCGGGGACGGCGAGCAGCAGTGCTTGCGGAGGAGCGCTGTTCGGTTGATCGAAGTGAAAGGTCACGCCGGTCGTCTCGCGTCGGCTGGGAACCGTTTCCACCCATTCGTCGATCAGCAGTCCCGTGAACGATTGATCGAATCGCAGTGGCTGCGACATCGACATTTGCGCGACGAGCGAGAGCCGTCCCCTGGGAATCGACTGATCGGGTGGATTGGGTAACGCTGCCCACCGGTCCTGCGCGGAATAGGGCAGTTGTCCCACCTGCAGCTGCAGGCTGGCCCCATCCCCCATCGTTTCCGCATACAGCATCGCCGCACTCATGCGCATGGCTCCCGGTCGGACATAGGCGACCCGTTGAAACCAGGTGGTGGCGGCCAAGGGGTCGTCGGCCTGGAGCGACAGACTCGCACCGAAGGCTTCGCTCAGTTGCGCCGCGTTGCTCGCGGTCATGCGTGGCAGCGCCAGAAAGTCTGTGCCGAAGATGATCCGCAGCTGGGCCAGGTCGTGGTCTCGCCGTTCTTCCGGCGCCGCCTGCGCGGCGTCAAAGGAGCGGTCGGCTTCCGCCAGACGGTCCAGTCGTCGTCTGGCTTCGATGGCCACGGATCGCGCTTGTGTCAGCAGTAACGATCGTACCTCCGTCCCTGTGCCGCCGATGTCCATGGGAACGGCGCTTGGCATGCCGAACGCCGCGAGATGGAACAGGGCGGTGCGCAGGGCATCTAAATTCGGCTGTGTGCCGTCTTCCGCGGACGGGTCAGGAGGTAGCAGGTTTTGCAGCGCAAGGTGCGCGTCGGCGAGTGATTGCCGCGCTGGCGTCACCCGGCCGGTGAACTCCTCCGTATCCAGACCTGACGCGGCGGGGGATTCCGGAAGCGACAGGTCTCGACCATCGAGGGATCGGGCGTTGCCCAAGAGCCGACGGACCGTTCTTGTCACTTCACAGAATTCTCCGATGCTCACGAGATCGTTCGGCCAGCCCAGCGCGCGCCCAAACTGTAGCCGAACGGCAGCCTCGGCGGGGACGGAGGCCGGCCTCGTGCGGAGCAGATGTGCGATCCAGCGCTGTTCCAATTCAGCCCGCTGCGCCTGGTCGGTGGCCTCGGCCATGTACAGGGCGTCGAGGGGAGAGAGTTCGAGAACAATGAGTGCCGTCTCGACCGTCTGGTAGATCTGCCCGTCGCGAGGATTCACATAGTCGGCCTTGCAGCGAACTTGCGCGGGGTTGGGTAGGAGGGTTGCTACCCATGCATTGAGCACCGGTTCGGCCTGGGCGCGGGCCGAAGGCGCCTGCGTCGGCCATGTCGCCGGTCTCGTGCCGGCGGTCGCCGGAAACAATGCGCAGAGCCGATGCGTCAGCCCGATGCCGGTTCGCGGCGTGCGGATGACCTCCAATTCCGGCGGCGGCATTTCGCCCGTGGCGATGGCATCCAACGTGGCTCCGGAACGGAGTGGATTCCCTTGGACGAGTTGATAGACGCTCTCGGCCACGACGCTGTCCCCCACGGAATCCACCAGGTCGTCCAGCGCCTGCAGTTGCGCCACCAAGGCGGTGAAATCGTTGCTGCCCGGCGCGGGAAACCCCAGCGCCGCATTGCCGAACGGGATGGTCGTGGCGTCCCATGGTGAATGGGGAGGCGTCCGTTGCTGACTCGCTTTCCAGCGGCGCTGCAAAGCCAACCCATCGACGACATTGGTGGCCGGCAGCGATTCAAGGGCCTGACTCCATTGCTGTGACAGGCGAGTGGCCAACTCCGCCCTCGCCGCGGCGAGGGCGGCTTCTGCTTTTCCACGCTGACCACCTTCTTTCGCCAGGCCTTGGCGATCGAACTCGGCGGCCATGGCTTCCTGCTGAGCCAGGACGGCCTGCGCCGCAGGTATCGAGTCCGGGTTGCTGGTGTTGAGCAGCTTGGCCTGACCCCGTTCCGCGAGGGCGCGGGCGGTGGTCTTTGCGTTAAAAGCCTGATGCGCCGCGGCGGCCTCGGCCGAGGCCGACGACTGCGCCTGCGTCAATTGGTCTATCCGGTCGCTCCACAGATCTAAGTCGCGTGCTTCGAGCAGTTGGACGGCGAAGCGGCGGGTTCCCGGTTGGGTCACTGTGCCCTGCGGTTTGGCCGCCTGTTGTTGAGTCACCGCCTGCGCGGCCTGCGCCACTTGCGCATCCGCGGCCTGCGCCTGCTGCGCGACCAATGCAATGGTTTCGAGCTCGGTGCGATAGGTCTGCACGCGGCCTTCCCGTTCGGCCTTCAGCGCGCGGGCATCCTCGGCACGGCCTGCGGCCTGATCACGTTGTGCATAGAGTGCTGTGACCTCTTGAGCCAGTTGCTCGGCGCGACCGAGCTTCTCGTGAATGTCTGCGAGCCCGCTGTGTTCCTCGAGGCTGGTCAGCGCCCGGAAACGTTGGATGTAACGGTCCAGCCCCTGTTCATGGAGTCCTCGCTCGAATCGATAGCCAAGGAGGGCACTCAGTGATTGTCCCTGGCGGACGCCGTCGAGCAACCACTTGGCCCGATGCACGCGCTCGGAGGACAGGTCCACGGCGAACGGCTTCTCTCCCGGCGCATGGTCCTGCGCTTGCGAGAGGTAGCCGCTGCGGAGCACCGCGGCCGCGGCGGCATGGGCCAGCGAAGGCGTATGGACATAGCCTTGGTTGGTCGCGGAATGAAACAGAGGAGTTGAGACCCCCGGCGGGGGTGTCGGCACGGCCTGAAGGGGCGCCGCCTGCCGTACTTGTTCCACCCAGCCGTATCCCCCGAGGCGGACGCCGGTGGGAGTGGCTTGACGAAGTGCAGTCAGTCGTCTGGAGGCCAAGGACGTGCCCCAGGCATCGAACCGGAATGTGGCCAGGTCCATGACTTCTGCGAGGAGGGCCTGACGGGTCGACTCGGGAAGTGTCAGGAGTGCGTCTAATGCCGGATCATGCGGCGCGGCTAACGCGTGGTTCAGGAGCAGAGTGCGAAGCGAAGAGGCGATCAATTGGCGAGGCACCGGTGGCGTCGAGGCGGCTTCCGGGAGTTCACGCAGCGTGTAGCGGCAGGAGGTGGCCTCCTGTGCCAACAACACGACGGGATTCGATTCGGTGAGGGTGTGCAAGGCGCGTGGAGCATAGTGACGCCAGATGTGGCGTTGCGTTCGCCACCACACAGCCAATGTCGCTTCCGGATCGGCAGCCGTCTTCGACATCCATCGGTCGAGCGCCGCTACCGGGAGCAGACCATAGGGTTGGGTATCGATGCGGAGAGCGGGGAAGGGCCCGCGCGCGCGCACGAACCGGGTGAAATGTTCGCGCAGAAAATCCGCGCCGGTCGCCCCAATGATTTGCCGCAGCAGGGCGCTGTCACAGAGGGAGAGGATGGCGGCGTTCATGGCGGCGGCTTGGCGCTGCTCCGGTCCGTCCGCTCCGCGCACATGCGCAAAGAGAGCAGACGGCAGGCCCAAGGCATTGGCCGTCACGTCGCCGTCCGACCCGGGCTGGACCAGGGGTGCGCCCAACTCAATCTCCAGGGTGTCTTCTGCGTCACGCCCGGTTGAGCGATAGCCGGACGAAGCCTCCGCGCTGTTGTTGGTCGGCACATTCTGCCCGATGAAGGCCAGGCTACCGGTGAAGTGATGGGCATCGAATAATTGGGCCAGCCGCGCCGCCGTCGTGACCGCATCCCATGAGGCCTTGGTGCCCAGCACGACGATGCGATCGAAGCCGGCCTGGGCGTCCTCGTCGCTCAGCGCGATCCGCAGACCCATGCCGACGGCTTCCGCCGCGTCAAAGTCCGTCATCCAGCGCATGCCCTCATCGATGGGAGGGAGACCGGTGCCGTCGTTGAACGGCGTGCCGCTGGGGTCGGGCCCCACGGCCAACGTCTCGGGAATGAGCTTCCCCCATGCGGTGACAGGTCGCGCTTCTCCGCGATACCCGATGGCCACCCAGCGATCTGGCAACACTTCCGTATGGGGGGCTCGGGTCCAGGTGTCGTCTCTACGGAGGAGGGGACCGGTGCGTGCCGGATCCAGCGCGTGGGCGATCCATGCCGCGCGTGTGGTGCCGAATCGTTCCGTGAGTTGCTGCCAGGCCTGCCGTTTCCGTTCCGTCTGGTCAGGTCCCGGAGGTACGGCGGCGATCTGTTCCCAGAACTGGGTGCCCCAGCGTTCCTCTTCCGTGGTCACGCCCGGTTCATGGGTATCGATATGGATGTCATCGGGGTAGACACGCAGTAGCAGGTCGGTTCCCGTTCCGGTGCGGCGGGGCGTAAATCGAGTTTCCAATCGGACGGGAAACAACAGCAGCGGATGCGCGGTGGCGACGGTTCCGTCGGCGCGGTCGGTCCCAAGGAGTCGGGCGGTGGCGGCGTCGCGGGCGCTCCGGTATTCCTCCAGTTGGGTGGTGAGTGTGGCGACGTTTGCGGTGGCGCGGGTTACCGCAGCCTGAGCGGCGGGAATCTGCGTTCCAAGCTGGTTGAGGTCAGTCTGGAGTCGCCTCTGCTCGGCTGCCAACGAATTCGCCCGCCGTTGGGCCGCCTGCGCGCGCGCCACCGCGCGGTCATGTTCCGCCTGCAGCCTGCGGAGCTGGTTGGCCCAGGCCCGCAGCACCGCGGGCGGGACACGTTCCGGGATTTCCGGTCCTTCATTGATCGGTCTCACACGGACGTTCCTTTCATTTCGTTACGGTCCGTCTTGCAGGTGCGCGGTGACCTCTGCTTCGGCGGTCGCGAGGGCTTGTTGCGCTGCAGCCGCTTGTGCTTGTGCATCCGGCAGCTGGGCCGTGATGGCGTTCAGCTGGGTCACCAGGTCGTCGCGTCTGGACATCAAGGTTGCCAGCAGTGCTTCCGCGTCCTCCAACTCGAAGCGTGTCGTGAGATGCGCATCTTCCAGACCGGCCACCCGCGCAGACAGTTCGGCCGCCGTCTGCTCGAGCGCCGGACGGACCAATGGGTCGCGGGTAATTTCCTCTTCCCAACGATCAAGTTCAGCGAGTCGTTGTTGCAGGTCGCGCCGAAGAGTTTGGAGTGAACCGATGGCCGCTTGCGTGGCTTGGACCGCGGCGGCGGCCACAGCAACCTGACTTTCTGCTGCCTGCACCTGAGCCTGAGCCTGCGCCACGGCCCGCTGCGCCTCGGTCAGACTGGTGCGGGCCGTGGTCGCCGCAGCCTTGGCCTGAACAAGCGTGCGCTTCAGGGCCGTGAGGCGCGTTCTCC
Organism: uncultured Nitrospira sp.; assembly: GCA_902500785.1. Classification (GTDB taxonomy): domain Bacteria; phylum Nitrospirota; class Nitrospiria; order Nitrospirales; family Nitrospiraceae; genus Nitrospira_A. The sequence continues at coordinate 2,891 of CABVRW010000079.1, read as the reverse complement.
ACGCTGGGGTAGGGCCTTCCTGAGGCGGTTCGGAGACGTCCTGAATCTCCTGTTCCACATCCGCCACGTGAGCGTCTGCCGCGGTGGAGGCTGCTTGCAGTGGAGGGATGCGCGCCTGCGCCTGCGCGACGGCGTTCACGGCGTTTGTCCGTTGGGCCTGGTCAGCGGTGACCGCCTGCTGTTGCGTGGCGAGTTGCGCATCCAGAGGAGCTTGCTGCGCAACCAGTGCCTGGAGTTCGCTCTGCAGTCGAGTGGCTTCTTGTTTCAAATAGAGCATGCTGTCTTCTCTTTTCGTCGGACGGCGTTATGGTGGCGTTCCCGGCAGCCACGTTCTGGCATGTACGGCCACGCGAAACGGCGGCTGTCGCGTGATGGATGCCATGTGCGCCGAATTTTTCCCCCACGGAATCTGGTCGACGACCACGTTCTTGAGCAGTCCGTCGATCGGGACGTAGACGATCTGTTTGAGTCCCGCTTCGTCCGGCGCCAGGTGGCCCCAGGTCAGATCGCTCCAATGCTGAGGGGTGCCGCCATAGGTCTTGGCCACATCCATGCCGAAACGCGGTTCGGTCGGCTGTTCCTGCAACACGAAAAACCAGCCCGCATGTCCTCCATTGGCTGAGGTGTCCGCTCCCCGGACCTGGTCCTCGGTCAGCGGAAAACCGAGCATTGTGACGTCCGGTGATTGTGTCGCCCGGAAGATGGGATACCGCTCTATCGTCCCCAACTCGCGGCGGGTCCCGTCGGCCGACCAGATGCTTTCGAGCGCATAGACGATGGCACGCGGGTATCGACGGAGTAGATCACCGCGGACCAGGAGGACCATCTGTCCGACCGCCGAGCCTCGCGCGCCATGGGTACCCAATTGGCTGTCCGCCGTCCATGATGTGATCGACGTAATATCGCGCCGCGACTCCCGTTCCGCCTCAGTCGTCGGGGGCTGCTCGCCGCCGGCATCCCAGAATTGCCGGAAGTAGGTGCCGCGTTGGTCGGTGGGAAAGCCCCGCCAGAGCAGCTCGCGGCTCATCTCGTGATTCAAGCCGACCATGTAGGCCTCGATCAATTCCGGACTCGTCTTCAACAGCGCAATGGTATTGACCGGTACGAGATCCATGCCCGGCAGCAGCATGTCCGGGAAATAGTCTCGCATCGGTTCATACATCGGTTGAGGAAAGGTCGGTGCGAAACGGATCAGGTCCGTGCTCTCGGTTTCCGGCAGGGTCTCTCGAATGGCCGCCAGCACCGCCTGCTTCGGATTGAGGCGCGTGAGCACATCGGCTTTCATCGCCGACCACATGTTCGCCGTCGGTGCTCGCACTGTGCCGGTTGCGACCGTGAACAGGGCCATCCTTCCGGGCTGCTGCGGATTCGCGGCGACGGTACTAGCGATGGGTTGTGCGGTGGTGAGACGTCCTACGCGCGCTGCAAGCGGGCCGTGGGAACGGGTGATGCGTCGGAAGGCTCCCGAGACGGCGGGATTTGCGAACAGCACGCGAGCCGGGTCGGTTACCGGAGCGCTCGTGGCCGCAAACCCGGTCACGGCCGTCAGGGCTGGTCCGGCCAGTTGTAACAGTCGAGCGGGGTCCAGACTCGTCAGGTGTTTGTTGAACAGGGAGCCACCGACGGTCTCCGCGAGCTGGGCCAGCTTGAGACGTGCATTGTCCTGACGTTGTTTTTCGAGCTGGTCCCAGGCGGAGGCCATGAGTTGTTCCTGCTCGTACCGAATCACCTGGGTGCCGACCCCGGCCGCCACACGATGACGCGGATCCAGGTTTAATTCACGGAACCAGTGCGGGGGTTGATCGGCCGTGGGAACCGTCTGCTGGTCGGTATACCATTGTCCGTATAACGGGGGCCCGAGTACGGCGGGCTCGTCGTTCGTCGATGCGTGGGCCGCCGGTTCGTTGAGTATGGCGCGGAGTGCTTGTTGGAACGAGGTTTGGGCCGATTCCGGCCAGGGGCGTGGATTGGTTTCCGGTGTACGGAGGGCCCCGCCGAGGTCCAACAGACCGCCTGGTGCGTTTGCCGGCAGCGCGGGCATGCCCCAGCCTGGTGTTCGGATATCCATGGGGCGCAGTCCGACGGTCGTCGGGAGCTGGTTGGGCTCCAGCCGGCGCGCCAGTGACTCAAAGTCTCCGGCCTGTCCCGTGCGAAACTCCCAATGAAAATAGACGGGCAGGCTGATCGTGCCGGTCGGTGCGTCGGGAACCATCGACCAAGCCGGCTTCAAGGCCTGCTCATCGGCCGTCGTGATCGGCTCGCCCAGTCCGGCTTTGCGTCCCACATCGTAGGTCGGCACCAGGCAAGCGTAATAGGCGGTGTTGGGATCGAGACGCCGCGCGCCGAGCAGCCGCGAGAGCGTGCGTTCCGGATGGTCCTTGAGAATGTGTTGCAGCGTGGGGTCAGGCGCGACGGTCTGCCCGGAGACGATCTGCGCATGGGCCCAGGCCCAGGCCTGGTCGAGGTCGGGTAATTCCTCTCGCCCGCATGTGATGACCGGCAAGGGTTGGTGCGGAATGGTGCTGAGTGTGGCGCCTTCCTTGCGCACGACGATCAGGCAGATCCAGGGTCTGAGCCGCTTGGCGGCATCGGCCTTTGCGGGGGTGAAGAGCCAGGGAAAATCCGGTCGATCGAACTCGATCGCGGGAAAATAGTTCGGTTCGAAATCGGTCATCTGCGCATGCGGTTCCGTGCGGATCACCTCGCGCGCATCGATGCCGGTGATGTCGCCGGGGCCGTAGAGCTGGATGTTGACGTCGACGGGCGCGGCGCTGTTCACCCGCAGGCGGATCGGAAGCACCAGATGTCCGCTCGTCAGGGAAGGGGTTGCCGCAGCCTGATTGGACAGACCCGCGAGCAGTCCCTGACGGAGCCAGGAGAAGAATCGGTAG
>CABVRW010000078.1 GCA_902500785.1 uncultured Nitrospira sp. | reverse complement strand
CTAGATAAAATCCAGGTATTAGAAGGAATTTGTCCAGGTCGCGGAAATCGTAGCGGCTGCAGGATGGAGGAATCGTCTAACATCTTGCTCGATAAGGAAAATGTACGGAGGAGTAAGGAGAGTCTTCCGGATCGTTCTCAATTGATGGGAGTGAGAGTCCGAAACCACGCATAGAGGCGTGAGCGGATGATGGCCTCGAAACACACTTCATGGCCCAACGAGTTCCAATGGCTATCGGTCGGAAATTCAAACCGCTGATGGTGTGGCTGGTAATGCTCAGAGAAATGTGTGTGCAGGTCGATGATTTCGAATCCCCGCTGTGTTGCTTGGTCTATAAAATATCGGCGCATCCGACCGAAGTACGAGTCGGCGGCGAGCTGAAGCAGTGAGGCGTCGTACAATTGAGGGCGCACACCATCCACCACGAACAAGATGCGATCAGGCTGCAGGCCCGAGGCGGCTGGAATCGACGCGAGGAAGGTATCGACCGCTCGTTGTGAGTCCGTCATGCGAAGCGGAGTTACGGCGGCGCTGGTATTTCCCGCAAAACCGAACCCATCCGACGGTCGACCGAACGGCAAGTGTTGCCATTTGAGCACAGAGTCCAGGATGCCGGTGTTGAGCGTCTGATAGCGTATCAGGGCTGAACTCCTGATGATGGTCCGCCAGAGACTGGGGTCATAGTCGAGTCTAGTGAGTGCGAGGTTGCCGCCGGCATCCTCAACGAAATAATGATGGCCCGGTTCGTTTTTATACTTGAGCAGGCTTTCATCGAAATCGTTGCCGACGATGATGAAGGCCATGGCCTGAGGCCGAAACGCTTTCGACGCGTAGGCCGCATAGCCTAAGTAACTGCTCAGCGCCGAACTCGATGTGCCGAATGAATAGACCCGTTCCGTTGGAGCCACCGCTCGGGCCAGCCGGCCTGCCACGCTGTCGGCAAACGGAACCATCAGCGCTTCGACATAACTGTCTCCGATGAGGGTCAGAAGCGGGGAGGCACCAGGGTGGTCATACGTCTGGTCATTGACGAAGCCGTCATTGTTCGTCCGAACCTGATTGATGATGGGAAAGTTCCAACCCTTCGACCAGAGAAAGGTTCGCTGAGGTTCCAGGCGACGGACCGGATATTCCTGATTGACCGCCTGCGGCCGCGCGCCTTCGTTGACCGGCAGGAACCGCAAGGCGATCTCCATGCTGAGCAGGGGCAGCGTGAGGCCGATGCAGAGACTGATCAGCGACAAACTGGTCTGTCTGGGGCGGCTCACACGGCGCATCGGCGGCAATCCGGATCTCTCGCGGGGGGTGGCTCACAGATCGGCAGGCATAGGCGTCTCGGCCGCCTTACACGATGGCATCTCTCAAGCATTTGGCGGACTCTTCGGGTGACACCGGATTGATATAGAAGCCGGTGCCCCATTCGAATCCCGCGACCTGACTCAGTTTGGGAATGATCTCGATATGCCAATGATAAAAATCCCCGGTTTTTTCGTGCAGCGGCGAGCTGTGTAGGATGAAGTTGTAGGCCGGTCGAGCGAGCACCATATCCATGCGCCGCAAGGCTTCGCCCAGCATGGGCGCCAGAAACTCGAACTGTGAGCGCTGGCTTTCTTCAAAATAGCCGGCGTGGCGCTTGGGAAGGATCCACATTTCAAATGGAAAGCGTGGGGCGTAGGGAGTCAGACAGAGAAACTCCGGGTTCTCCAGCACCACGCGGGCACCTTCCGACGATTCCTGCCGGATGATGTCGCAATAAATACAGCGTTCTTTCTGCTCGTAGTGTTGCCGGCAGCCGTTGATTTCTTCGAGGACGCTCGTGGGCACGACCGGCAGGGCGATGAGTTGGGAGTGGCTGTGCTCCAAGGTCGCGCCTGCCGCTGCGCCTTGATTCTTGAAGATTAAAATATACCGAAGCCGAAGATCGTTCTTGAGGTCGAGAATCCGGTCGCGATAGGCCCAGAGCACATCCTCGACGCGCTTCGCCGGCAGGTCGGCGAGGTGTTCTTTGTGATTGGCGGTTTCGATGATGACTTCATGGGCGCCGATCCCGTTCATGCGGTCGTAGAGGCCGAGGCCCTCTCGTCCCATGTCGCCTTCCACGTGCAGGGCGGGAAATTTATTGGGGATGACCCGCACGGTCCAATTCGGGCTGTCGGGCTCCGAGGCATGGGGGCGATAGGCGAGGATCTCCTTCGGCGTCAGGCGCTCCTGTCCCGGACAAAACGGACACATGGAAGCAGAAGGCAGCGGCGTCGACGGCATACGCACATCTTGAGGACGTCCGCTTCGTTCGGTTGAAATGATGACCCAACGGCCGACGATGGGGTCTCTGCGTAACTCAGGCATCTCGACTCCTCAAGTTCAAAGTGGCGACGTGGTGATCTGGTGAAGGTGAGCGTGAATAACGCGGAGGAACACCGAACAACACATACGCTGGATCACTCCATCACCAAATGCTACTTTCCTCTAGACTCGCCACATGGCGGCTTCAAAGTCGTCTCCCGGCCGGTTGAAGGTGGCCGGACTGTGATGGGGATACCGGGCGATTTCCATTCCCTGTTCCGACACCGTGAGCGTCAACCGTACCGCGGTGCCGATGTCGATGGCCAGATCCTTGAACGGGATTCCCAATTCCAGAACTTTTCGCCGGCAAATCGTGCGGTACGAGCCCATGGTTTGATAGGTGCCGGACTCGTCGGCCCGAGCGAGCAGAAAGGTGTCCGTTCCGGCCGGTGTGAGGTCGAACGACAACGTATACTGTTGGATGCCCGATCCGATGTACAGATCGGCCGTGCAGTGCTCTTGGCGTGGCTGGGATCGTTCATCGAGATCTAGCCTGAGATACAGGTGCTCCCGATCGAAACCGAAGAAAATGGCGGTGAAGAACCCCTCAGACTTCCACATGGCGCCGAGCGGTGGAGTCGGGTTGATGGTGCCGGCTCCGCGCCATTCGAAAAAGTTCGAGACGAGGCCGTCGAGGGTCGGCGTGATGAGGGCCAGCGGGAGTTGCACCAGATCCAGTCCCTGTGGCGTGCGGGCTTCCACCAGCGGCTGATTCAGGATGTCGGGCGGCGTCACTCCGGCATAGGTCCAGACATTGCGCAGATGGGTGCGGAAGAGACGGTCGAATTCCTGTTTGTAGTCGGTGTCGAAGTCGTCGCCATACCACCAGAACCAATCGCTGCCTTCGGCGGCATAGAGCTCGTCCCAGGCCGCGCGTGCCCGGTCCGGCGGCAATGAGGGCGTGAGCTCGACGAGCCGCGCCCGCGTGTGCTGCAGGAGGTCCCACCCGCGATTGTCTTCCTGGTGGCCGATCCAGATCTTGAAATCCTGGTTGATCCAGGAACCGGAATGCAGGTGGTCCAGGCGCTGGGTCGGTGGAACCGCCTTCAAGGCCCGGCTGACTGTGTCCATGCAGACGCGGATGCCGTGGCCGATGTGAAGGCCGTCCTCTTCAAACGCGCGAAACAGCAATGAGAGAAACCGCTCGCCGCCGTCGTGGTAATGCTCCCAGGGATTTTCGCCGTCCAGGATCACGGCGATGATGCCGTTCTCCAGCGGTATGTCATACGCGAGACTGCGGACTCGCCGCAGGACGTCGTCGGCTGCGGATTCCGGAGTGGTCTTGTGGTAGACGAAACCGAATGCGTCGGAGATCTCACGATCTCGAAACAGCATGGTCAGGGGCTGGACCGCCGTGCCGACCGCATAAGGCTGATAGAGATGGTACTGGCGATTCCAGGCCTGGTCGGTCATTTGGAGCGAACGATATAGGATGCCTTCGTCCGTGGCCAGCCAGCGGATTCCGGCGTTGCCCAAGATCGGCAACAACTCAGGACAAACCGACCCTTCGGACGGCCAGAGACCGGCTGGTGGCCGGCCGAACGTGTGCGTGTGGTAATCGATCGCCCGCCGAACCTGGGCGTCGGCATCGGCCGGAGCATGAAATCGAGCCGGGAGCGGCAAGTCGGGTCTGGCGCGGCGAGTGAATTCCGAATCGATGACCAGAGGCAGAATCGGGTGAAAAAACGGCGTGGTGGTCAATTCGATCTGCTCACGATCCTGCAGGGTCTTATACATCGGGACAATTTGCCGGATGGCGGTCTGTTGCAGCGCCAGCACTTCCTGTTTGTCTTCTTCCGTGAATCCACGATTCTTCGCGCGCAACTCCGCCAGGCGCGGGAATCGTTGCAGGCTGCCGTATCCGAACCAGGCCAGGTTGTGCCACACTTGGAGGTCGAGGAATTCCTGCGTCGAAAACTGTTTGGCCAGACGATCCAAGTCCTGCCCCTGGACGTCGAGGCCGCGCTTCACCAGCAGTTCCTGGTAACGGGGAAAGGGCCGCACCATGGTCGCCCAGTTGGCGGAGAAAAAGTGACGAATGAGAAACGCCTTTTCCGTCGGGGTGAGGTCGGCGGCCGGGCGCTGGGCGTATTCGAGGAACAGATCGCGCACGCGGCCGGTTGAAAATTCTTCCAGTTGCAGCAGCAGAGACGGAGTGAAGTTAAACGTCGAGCGGGCGTGCGGGAAACGCTCCAGCAGGAAAGCCATGTCGTAGTAGGCCTTGGTGGCGTGCAATCGGACCCAGGGCATACTCGCGGACCCGGTGAGGGGGTCCGTGTAATACGGCTGGTGCATATGCCAGAGGAAGCAGAGTTGAATGGTTTTCATCGGGAAGTTTCTTGCAGACTCGGGGGCAGTATGTCATAGGGGTAGGAGGGTTGCAACGAAAGGACGGGATTGGAACGGGCTGAGGTTTTCCTCGCCGGAATGAGCGTCATCAGGCGGATGGGAATCGGCGGCTGTACGAAGCCAGGAGCTGGGAGTGATGGCATCTGATCACATTGTTTCGACCGGTATGCGGACAGATCCGCTGGTATCATCTGTTTCGATCGTGCGGTATTGGGGACCGGTTTGCCTGTATGCCGGACTCATTTTTCTGGGGTCGTCGGTCTCAAATCCGCCGGAAGCCTTGTCGTCGGTGCTGGAGAAGGTATCCGACAAAGTGGTGCACCTCTTCGAGTACGCCCTTCTTGGAGCCTTGGGATATCGTGCTTGCCGGCATGCGGCTGGCGCGTGGGTGGCCCGACATGCGGTCATTGTGGCGGTGGCCGGTTGCGCGCTCTACGGATTGAGTGATGAAATCCATCAATTGTTCGTGCCGTTTCGTCAGGGCGATCCGTTGGATCTTGTTGCCGACTCCGTGGGTGCCACGCTCGGAGCCTGGAGCTGGCGCTTTTTAGAACGGCGCAGCCTGCCGTCATCTCAGTAACCTCTTTGCGTAGCGCAGAGTTGTCCTCCATTTGGTCCTGTTGCAGTTTTCCCTCGAAATCGCTGGTCGCATCTTTCGCTGGATGAGTCGCCATGCGACGGTTGCCAGGACCGCGCCTTGAGGGTCCGGTGCCTACCAGGCGTACGCTTCCGGGGCGGCGCCGCCGGGGCCGGGGAAGATCGTATCCAACGCCTTGAGGGTCTCCGGGGTCAGCGTCAGGTCAAGACTCGGCAGTGTGGATGTCAGTTGCTCCATGGTGCGGGGACCGATGATGGGCGCCGTCACTCCCGGTTGGTGCAGGAGCCAGGCGAGGGCGACGGTAGCCGGCGTGGCATGCAGTGTTCTGCAGAACTGTTCATACGCTTCTAGGGTTGCACGATGAGTTTCGATGTCTTTACGGACGTCCTCGTCCGCGCGCCGGCCGCTGGTCTGCGGACTCAGCGCCCCTCCGAGCAGACCTCGCGCCAGAGGACTCCAGGGAATGATGCCGATCCCATAGGCGCGGCAGGCTGGAAGAACCTCCAGTTCGACGGTTCGCTCAAGGAGATTGTAGAGGCTTTGTTCGGAGATGAGTCCCAGAAAATGTCGCGATTTTGCGAGTTCTTGCGCCTGAGCAAGGTGCCAGCCCGCGAAATTGCTGCTGCCCACGTAGAGGACCTTGCCCTCGCGGCAGAGTTGTTCCATCGCTTGCCAGATTTCCTCCCAGGGGCAGTCCCGATCGATATGATGCATCTGGTAGAGATCGATATGGTCTGTCCGCAGGCGCCGGAGGCTTTCTTCGCAGGCGCGTTTGATATGCAGGGCAGAGAGGCGCGCTTGGTTGGGCCAGTCGCCCATCCGTCCATAGACCTTCGTGGCCAGAACAACCTTTTCGCGTCGACCGCCGCCCTGATCGAGCCAGCGGCCGACAATTTGTTCGGTCACCCCTTCGCCGACTTTCCGCCCATACACGTTGGCGCTGTCGAAAAAATTGATGCCCAGTTCCAGCGCGTGGTCCATGATGGCAAAGCTGTCGGGTTCGGAGGTCTGCGGCCCGAAGTTCATAGTGCCAAGGCAAAGGCGGCTGACGCGAACTCCTGAACGGCCGAGATGAACGTAGTGCATGTGAGGCTCCTTCCCATAGAACAGAGAGGATACCGGCCCACGGTGAGGGATGACAATCGATATCGCGCGTGAGGGCGTATGCAGCAGGTGACTTTCTGCTGGCAGTTCGGCAGGGTTTGGCTATAATGCCGATCGTATGACGACGACCAACCCAGCCGCTCCGGCGGCACCCCTCGCGCCTCCGGATCCTGCACGGATCGCCAAGACCATCGCAACCAAAATGCCGTTTCGCGGCGATGTCGCCGGGTTGACACCGCTCGCCGGTGACGCATCGAATCGCCGATACTTTCGGGTCGCGTTGAAGGGGACGCCTTCCGCGGTGATTCTCATGCAATTGGCCGATCCGGAAGGTTTTAAGAAATCCGAAGAAGCCGTCAGCGGAGCCTCCGCGCAGATTGCGGAGCTGCCCTTCACCAATGTCCTCGCGCATCTGCAGCGCACCGGGGTGACCGTCCCGCAGTTGCACTACTATGATCGAGAGGCCGGCCTCCTGTACCTGGAGGATTTCGGTGATCTGACGTTGGCGGAAGCCTGCCGCGACGCGGACCGCGCCCGATTGGCCGCGCTCTATCGCCAAGCGATCGATCAATTGATCTTGCTTCAAGTCAAGGGAACGACGCCGCCCGCGCCGGGGTGTATCGCCTTTCACCGGCGCTTCGATGTGCCGCTGTTGATGTGGGAGTTCGACCACTTTGTGGAATATGGCATTACTGCCCGTTTGGGTGAGCCGATGAAGCCGGCCGATGAAGCCGGAGTCCGTGCCGCGTTCCAGCACATCGCCGAACTGCTCGCCGGACAGCCACAGGTGTTCGTCCATCGCGACTATCATTCACGCAATCTGATGGTCGACGGATCGCGACTCGGCATCATCGATTTTCAGGATGCCCTCCTGGGCCCGGCCACCTACGATCTGGCGTCGTTGTTGAAGGATGCGTACATCGAGTTGGAGGATGCGGTGGTGGATGGGCTGGTCGAACATTTTCTCGATGGCCTGGACGCCCTTGGGCAGGGTTGGTCTGATCGGGCGGCGTTCCGCCGCTTGTTTGACTTGACCAGTATCCAGCGAAATCTCAAAGCCGCCGGCCGGTTTGTCTATATCGATCGGGTCAAACACAATCCCAAATTTCTCGCCGATATTCCGCGTGTCCTCGGCTATGTGAAACGTAATCTGTCCAACTATCCAGACCTGGCCCCACTGCGTCAGCACTTGGCCCCCTACGTAGCCGAACTGCAATAGCCGTGAAACCACAAGGTAGACTGTGAAACGGTCCGTTACTGAACGATCCTGCATTGTCGCGCGTCACGTTTGGGCGACATGAAAGCCATGATCCTCGCCGCGGGCCTCGGAACTCGCTTGAGGCCCCTCACCGATGTGACCCCGAAGCCGCTGCTCCCTGTCGCCGGTACTCCGATGATTGTCTGGAATCTGCTCCTCTTGAAGCGTCATGGCATTCGCGAGGTGGTGGTCAACCTTCACCATTTGGGCACGATGATCCCGCAGGCGCTGGGGGACGGCGCGTCATTCGGAATGCGGATCATCTATTCGCATGAGCCCATGATTCTCGGCACCGGGGGCGGGATCAAGCAGGCGGAACCGCATTTTAACGGTGAGCCGGTGCTGATTCTCAACGGCGATACGCTGTTCGAACTGGACCTGGGCGCCTTGATGGCGTTTCACCGTGAGCGCCAGGCTGCGGCGACGCTGGTGTTGCGGCAAGACCCAGAGGCCGCTCGCTGGGGGTTGGTCGAGGTGACGGATCAGGCCGAAGTGGTTCGGATCACGGGGCGCGGCCGTTCCGAGCCGACGCCGACGACCGGCCGCATGTTCGCCGGCATCCATATTCTGCATCCGCGTCTGTTGCGCGCCCTGCCGGTGGGCAAGGAATCTTCGATCATCGACGCCTACGTACGGGGCATTCAGGAGAGAGAGCGGATCCTGGGGTACGATTTCACCGGTTATTGGAGCGACGTCGGCACACCCGAACGGTATGCGCAGGTGGAACGGGATGCCGCGGCAGGACTGCTCAGTTTGTCGGCACGCCAAGCCGATTCTTCCGCATAGCCGGAGGCTCAAAAAGTCCATCCAGCGAGGCCGTAGCGATGCGAGAACGAAGCTGGGGGGCGTTTTCAGTCTCCGGCCCTTTTATTCGTCGGGAGTGGATTTCCGCTGCTTGATCAAACGGGCGAGATACGTTCGCTGCAGGTCCAGAAACTCCGCTGCTTTCGTCTGATTCCCCGCCGCCTTTTCCAGGGCCTTTTCGATGATATAGGCACTGTGCGCTTCCATGGACTCATGGTAGGTGAGGTTCATATAGGGAAGCGTGTGTTCCGCGCCTCCTTTCCCGGCGACTTCGTCGGGAGACAAGGCCAGGAATTCAGGCTCGATGATGTCGCTGGGGCTGAGCACCACCGCGCGGGAGAGGACATTGTCGAGTTCACGGATGTTGCCGGGCCAGGGATAGTGGGTCAGCGCGGCGCGCGCTGCCGGACTCAGCGAGACTCCCGGACGTTTCGCCTCATAGGCATGTCGCGTGAGAAAGAACTCGGCGAGCCTCACGATGTCCTCGCTCCGTTCTCGTAACGGCGGGAGTGTGAAACTGACGACGTTGAGTCGGAAGAACAAATCCTCCCTGAACTGACCTGCCTTCACGGCCTGCTTGAGATCTTTGTTGGTGGCCGCCACGAAGCGAATGTTGACGGAAACCGAACGTGTGCCACCGACACGTTGAAATTCCTTATCTTGCAGTACGCGGAGGAGTTTGGCCTGCAACGGCAACGGCATGTCGCCGATCTCGTCGAGGAAGACCGTTCCGCCCTCCGCCATTTCGAGCTTGCCCTTTTGAAGCCGGTCGGCGCTGGTGAAGGCGCCGCGTTCATGGCCGAACAGTTCATTTTCCAGCAGCGTTTCCGTGAGCGCCACACAATTGATGACGACCATGGGCATGCTCTGACGCGGACTCCATTGGTGAATGGAACGCGCGAACAGTTCTTTGCCGGTTCCGCTTTCTCCGAGGAGAAGAATGCTGGCGTCCGAGTTGGCGGCACGTTGCGCGGATTCGATGATGCCTCTGATTTTCTGGCTATCGCCGACGATGGTGGCATACCGGTTTTGCACATCCGACTTGAGGGCGGCCACCTGCCGCTTCAGTGAGTCCCGCTCCAGCGCTTTTTGAATCACGATCAGGAGATGGTCTTTTTCGAGCGGCTTCGTCAGGAAGTCGTAGGCGCCGTGCCGCATGGCTTCAACGGCGTCGGGGATGGTGCCGGCAGCGGTCATGACGATGACGGGAATGTCTTCAAACTGCTTGTTTTGGGCCATGCGCTTCAGCACATCCATGCCCTTGAGGCGGGGCAGGTAGAGATCGAGGAGCACCAAGTTAGGGGATTCCTGCTCGATGAGCTCGATGCCGCGCAGACCATCGGCGGCCGTCAGCGTTTTGTATCCGCCTGCGTCGAGACGATCTTGTAACATCGTGACGATGTCCTGATCGTCATCGACAATTAATACCTTCGCCTTCATGGGTCCTGCTATCAGCTAGAGGCCATGCGCCATTCGCTTTTTGCCGTTACCCTTCCATCACATTCATGACCAACCCGGTGAGCGGCTTGGGAAAGAAGTAGGTCGACTTGTGCGGCATGCGCTCGCCTGCGGATGCCACGGCCTGGACTTCAGCGACCTTGGTCGGGTTCAACAACAATGCGGCGGTGCCGGTGCCTTGACGCACCCAATTCAACGCTTCGTGATCGTCCTTCGAATACCGCATCGCTTCCTGCTCCTGCTGCGTCGGGCTGAGGGCCGTGACGACATGTTGCTGTAGCAGCGACACATCGAGCCGGTCGCGCGGCGAGGTTGCGGCCGAAGGCCGGTGTGTGGCCCGCAGGGTCAGCAGGTAATACCGGGGATCATCCCGCAGTGCCAGCCCGAACATCGGCACGGATTGTCCTTGGCTGCGCAGCGTGTCGAGAAATTGTCCCCGCACCTGGGCCTCAGTGCCGGGCTGGAAGGGGAGCGCCGTCACTTCAAATACCGGATCGAGGGAGCGCAGCAGATCTGCCGGAGCCGGGATCGATGTGGTGAGGACACGATGCGTCGGCAAGACGGTCAGCCCCTTGTCCTCCAGGCTGGCGAACAGCATCAGGACGTTATCGTAGGGTTGCGGACCCGATGGGGCGCCGGCCTGTTGCCGCCGCGCGCGACGATAATTGAGCGCGGTTTCATAGCGATGATGTCCGTCGGCGATAAAGAGGAGTTTCGTGTGCATGATCTGGACGACCTTGGCGAGCACGCCCGGATCAGTGACGCTCCAGAGCCGCTGCCGGAAGCCCTCATCATCCTGAAAATCGATGCGTGGTTTATCCGACGCGATGGCCTGCTCGATCAGGGTGAGCACGTCGTTATGCGGATCAGAATAGAGCGAGATGATCGCACTGAAGTTTGCACGGCAGGCTTCCAGAAGATTGAGCCGGTCCGTTTTGGCCGCGGCGCGCGTATTCTCGTGCGGGTAGATCTTGCCGGACCCAAACTCTTCCAACTCGACCGTCGAGAGGAAGCCTTTGAATACCTTCGTCGGGGTGCCGGGCGCCGAATAGGGCGGCTGGTATTCGATGGTGTGGTAATAGATGGCCGGCTGGGAGTCCCGGCGCAAGGCGCCCGCGGTCATCCACTCTTTGAGCGCCGTTGCGGCCCGCGTGTATTTATTGGCGGTGGGGTTGTCCCCCGGTTGTTCATAGCCGAGTTCCAGGCGAATGACGTTGTTTGGATGGCGATCATGCAAGGTTTTCTGTAAGGTCGCGTCGATAATGTCATAGGGGGGCGCCACCACTTGGCGGACGTCGCCGACGGTCGCAGGATTATAGAGGGTACCGTGAAAGGGTATGACGTGTGCCATGCGGGTTCCTATCCTTTTCTCTCATGGGTATGGTCCTGTTCGCCCGGCGGTGGGCCGGGGCTGTCGCTGAACGAGTGCGCGCTGTCAGCAGAGCGTGGGCATTGTGAGGCCGGGCGGCGGCAACTCAGCGGTCGCGAGTCACCATGTAATCGGCGGCGATGGACAGGGCGCGCTTGGCGGTGTTGTCGTGGAACAGGTCGAGATCGCGTTTGGCGGCGGCGACAAACGCGCGTGCCCGCTCCATGGCGTAGGCGATGGACCCGTACTCCTGCATCAAGCCGACGATGCGGCGGAGTTCGTCATCGGTCAGGGTGCGAGTTTCCATGCGATCCTTGATCAGCTGCCGATCCGGCTCCGAGCAGTGCTGCAAGAGGTGCAGCAGCGGCAGCGTCGCTTTCCCTTGTCGCAGGTCCTGTCCGAGTGTTTTGCCCAGGTGTTCACCGTTGGCGGTATAATCCAGCGTATCGTCCGCCAGTTGGAACGCAATGCCCAGTCGCTGTCCGAACCGAAACAGCGCCTCCTGTAACTCTTCCGTGGCTCCACCGACGATCGCTCCGATCTTGCAGGACGCGGCGATCAGTCCGGCGGTTTTATGTTCGATGATGCGGAGATATTCCGGCTCCGGCATCAGCGGATTGCCGTTGTAATACAGCTGCAGGACCTCACCCTCGGCCATCTTGCGGCAGGCCTCCGAGAGTGCTTCATTGATCCCTTGATTGCGGAAGTCGACGATCTGGCAGATCGCGCGCGAATAGAGATAGTCGCCCACGAGAATACTGATTTGGTTGCCCC
>CABVRW010000077.1 GCA_902500785.1 uncultured Nitrospira sp. | reverse complement strand
GTCTCGCCGGTCCATGTCACCAAGCCGGTCGATCAGCAGAGTGCGGTGATCGGGATCAGCATCAAGAGTGCTGCGTGGGTACCCAACACGGAAGATCGGGTGTATCTGGTGAAGGTCGAACAGGACCGCGACGTGCTTGAAGGCTCAAAGCTTATTCCGACAAGCATCGTGACTCCGCTTCCCGGATCCGGGGGAGGCGGGACGGTCTATGTGCAGAATGTCCCGGCTGGGCGGTATGCCGCCGTGGCGTTCAGCACATCGGAAAAGGGATTCGGCAAGGTGCGCGAGGTCACGCTGTTCCTGTTGCCCAAGACAGCGGTGAAACAAAGCGATACGACCGTGGCTCCCGGGAGCATCAGCTTCATGGGGGAGTATGAAGTCGGCACGTCCACGATGGTGCTGCAGGAGAAGGCTGCCGATGAGGTGCAGGAGCATTACTTCGAAGCGTTTTGGGGTAAACCGCTGGCGCGGGTCATTGCCGATCTTCAAGTGATCGGCACGCCGGCTTATTTCCCCGTGCATACGGTCAGCATGAAGCAGGCCAGTCGGGATGCCGATACCGAAGCGCAGTTCCTGGCTGCCGCCGCGCGCGATCTCGCACCGGCCTGGGTACCGGTGATCGAGCGACGTCGAACAGCGGCGAGGTAAGGATCAGTCTTCAGAATGGTTGGTGTTGCGTCTCTCCTGGCGCGCATTTTCCGACCTATGCGCTGTGCTGAGTCGAAGCTTCGGCGCGCAGAGGCTGCGGCTCCGTCCAATGAGAACGGGTTCCCCTCGTTGCCATCCTCGTCTGTTAACGAAAAATTTACCTGAGCTGGACGCGCCTGTGATCTCCTCCTCGTAGCCTGCTGTCGATCGGTTCACTGATCAACACAGGGGGGTACTATGCGACGTATAAAAGAAGGTTCACGCACCTACCGGTCCCACCCACGCCGTCAAGAGGTCTTATCTCTCCGTCATGCACTGCTGAGAACCAGACGCATGTTATTGCTGCACGATGCGAAGAGGGGTGCTCCACAACCGGAGCAGGCCGTCCCGGCCGCTGAGCGAGGGGGAGTTGCCGACGATCTCCTCACGAACCAGGCCTCGGTTACGCTTCGACAAGTCGAGCGTGCGTTGTACCATATGCTCGAGGCGAACTACGGCCTGTGTCGGGAATGCAGGAATGATATTCCGTTCTCACGACTCAGGCGCAGTCCGCAGTCAACGCTCTGCGGGGCCTGTATTGAGGAACGTCTTGAATGCCTGTCCGCTGACGCGCTCTAGCAGGCGGCGGAACAACCGGCTCGTGTGGGTGGATCCAGGCTGCGGCTATTTCACGTCGGTCACGTGAAACTGGGTGCGGACGCAGCAGTCCGGCGGATCCTTTTCGGCCGCTGGTTACCCTGTCCCCAATCGTTCGTATTCTATTTACCTGTTGAAATGATGTGATCAGACAGCCGGATAAGCGACCGGTTAAGGAGCGGTTGATAGTGACGCGTGCTTTGCGGCTCGAGGAAGATTAGGTCACGAGTCTATTCATGAGCCATTGCTGGGACGAACGTGCGGCTCGTCGTCCGGGCGTATGCCGCCGGTAGGTCCCGTCTCGATGGAGAATCCAGGCGTGGGTATTGTCTTCCAGGTAGGGGCGGAGGCCTTCGTCGATCACGCGGCGCCGCAACGCTGGATCCAGCACCGGAAAGGCGACTTCGATGCGTCGAAAGAAATTCCGGTCCATCCAATCGGCGCTCGAGAGAAAGACTCGGTCGTCGCCGTCGTTCAAGAAATAGAAGATTCGGCTGTGTTCCAGGAAGCGTCCGATGATGGAACGCACGCGGATATGTTCCGAGAGTCCCGCGATGCCGGGCCGTAAAGCACAGGGGCCGCGGACGATCAAGTCGATTTTCACACCGGCCTGGGAAGCCTTATAGAGGGCTCGGATAATCTGGGGTTCAAGCAGCGCGTTCATCTTGGCGATGATATGCGCTGGTCGCCCTTGTTTGGCACGGTCCGTTTCACGACCGATCCATTTCAGCAGTGTGGCATGCAATGTAAAGGGCGATTGGAGGAGGTGTTTGAGGCGACCTGGCCGACCCAAGGAGGTCAGTTGCTGAAAGACCGTCCGGACGTCCCGACCGATTGCGGCATCACTAGTCAGCAACCCGAAATCAGTATAGAGCCGGGCATTGCGGACGTGATAGTTGCCGGTTCCGAGATGGGTGTACGTCCGCAGCAGCCGGCCTTCACGCCGGAGCACGAGACTCATTTTAGCGTGTGTCTTCAACCCGACCACGCCATACACCACATGGGCGCCGGCCTCCTCTAAATCATGCGCCAGTTCGATGTTGGCTTCCTCGTCGAAGCGGGCCCGCAATTCGATGACCACGGTGACTTCTTTTCCGCCTCGCGCGGCATCCACCAGCGATTGCACGATGGCTGAATCCGCCCCGGTTCGATACAACGTCTGTTTGATCGTGAGGACGTTCGGATCCGTTGCCGCTTGCCGAAGGAATTCCGTCACCGGCGCGAATGACTGGAAGGGATGATGCAGCAGGATATCGCCTTGTCGGATGGCGTCGAACCAATCCTCGCTCGGCACCGGGGTGGTGGGAACGCTGGGAGTAAAGGATTGGAACTTCAGATCAGGCCGCTCGACGAGATCGGGTACCGCCATCAGTCGATGCAGATTGACCGGCCCATGGCACTGATACACATCCCGCGCATCGAGATGGAATTGTTCCCGCAGGAAATAGACCAGGTCGGGCGGGCAGTTGTCCGCCACCTCAAGCCGCACTTCGTCGCCGAATCGCCTGTCCGGAAGCTGGCCCTCGAGCGCTCGTCGGAGGTCGTCGACGTCTTCATCGTCCACAAAGAGATTGCTGTTTCGCGTGACACGGAACTGGTAACAACCAGTGACGCGCATACCCGGAAAGAGTTGGTGGACAAACGCATGGATGACCGACGAGAGGAAGGCGAAATCGTGCGGCCAAGCGGTATTGCGCACGGGGAGGCGGATTACGCGCGGCAGCGACCGCGGGACTTGGACGATCACGGTTCCGTTGGGACGGCCGAAGGCATCCGTTCCCTCGAGAGTCACCAGAAAATTGAGACTTTTGTTGAGCAGTTTGGGAAAGGGATGCGCGGGATCCAGGCTGACCGGGCTCAGGAGCGGGAGGAGCTCCCGTGAGAAAAACCGGCGCATCCATCGAATGTGCGACGGCATCCAATCCGCGCGCTTGAGAAACCGGATCCGCTGGTCGGCCAGCTGAGGGATGAGCGACTGATTCAGGACGACGTATTGCTCCTGCACCAACTGGTGCGTGAGGGCGGCGATGCGGGCCAGGAGTTCCGACGGGGTCAGTCCGTCGGCGCCCCGCTGTTCGACTCCATGGGTGACCTGCTCTTTCAGTCCGGCGACCCGGACTTCGAAAAACTCGTCGAGATTGGAACTCACGATGCAGAGGTACTTTAATCGTTCCAGCAAAGGCACCTTCTGGTCCTTTGACAAATCGAGCACGCGACGGTTGAACTCCAGGAGGCTCAACTCGCGATTGAGATACCATTCCGGTCTGGAGAGATCACTCGTAGCGGGCCGATGGCGGGTCACCTTCGGAGTCGAAGCGCGGGGTTGTGTGTCTGAAGCTGTATGTTGCGATGACATAACCAGTGGACCGGCAGTCTACCCCACCCGTCGGAAGCTAGTGGGTCAAGATACGGTTAATTGTTCGTGTTGCAGTTCGGACTCCCACGTCGCGGCGAACCTCACAGAGCGCATCCGATGCGGGCGGTGGAGACTACGAAGTTGTCCAGATATCGCTGTTGAATTCGGGTGAAGGGTACCGAGGTCCAATAGTGCTCCAGATATACCGCGTTGATGCCGTATTCGCTATAGGTTCCGATCCAATTGATCCCGGTCCGTTGCGCCTCAAGTTGATCGTTGATCCAATATTCAAAGACGCCGTCGTCGGCATCGCCGGTGTTCAGCTTCATGTGGACTTCGATGCAAAACCATGTGCCGACGTTGGTGGGGCTGAACAGCGGAGTCCGACCACCGGCGGCTCCCAGCCATCGCAAGCGAGGGAAATCGTTGTAGGTTGTGGTGCGCAACGCACCGAGTTCATCCGTGCCGGATGCCGGATCGAGATAGAGCCGTTCGGGATCTGAACCGGGCGGTCCTCCGCTCCACAGATGGCCGATGGCGGCCTGCGCAAACCGGTCGGTGGACAGAATGGTGGCCCTGGTGAGTTTGTCGGCGCCGCCGCCGGTCCACCCCGGTTGAAGTCGCAGATCGAATCGCCAATAGATGTCTCGATACGTCGCAGTCCCGGCATCGACCGGCGTCATAGACGCGCTCGGAGTCTTGCCGAATGCCAGGTGGAGCGAACCGCCGTGCGGGTCGCCGGGAATATATTCCGTACGCATGCCGGTAGTCTTGTCGACTCCCGCTCCGGTCTCACGGACGAAACGGCCATGTCGAATGTCGTATTCGAAATACCTCTTCAATCGATCGATCTCGAAATCGTCGCACCAGAGCCATTCCGGATGACGGGTCTGCCAATCGGTACACGCAGCCTCGACGCCCGCCGCAGCGACAGCGGAGTGGCCGGCCTCGACGAAGCAGGCGACGGCGAGCATCGTCGCCGCGAGACTCCATCGAAGCAGGATGGCCATGGTTAGGTCGTCACCGCGCCTTCCGAGGCGGAGGAGACGTGGCGGGCGTATTTCCCCATCACCCCGGATAGGTAACGAGGGGACGGGTGTTTCACCTTCTTCAAGCGCGAGGCCAGTTCCTTTTGTGTCACATTGACGTCCAGTCGTCGCTTGGTGATGTCGAAGGTGATGATATCGCCGGTCTTCACCGCGGCGATCGGGCCGCCCTTGACGGCTTCCGGCGCGACATGCCCGGCCATCAGACCGTGGGTGGCCCCGGAGAATCGCCCGTCCGTGAGCAGGGCCACTGAATCGCCGAGTCCTGCTCCGACGATGGCGGCCGTGACCCCCAACATCTCCCGCATGCCCGGGCCTCCCGACGGCCCTTCGTACCGAATGACGATCACATCGCCGGCTTTGATTTTTCCGGACTGCACTGCCTTGAAGGCATCCTCCTCGCGCTCGTAGACCTTGGCCGGTCCGCTGAAATGCAGAATAGAATGTCCGGCGACTTTCACGACGCAACCTTCCGGCGCCAAGTTGCCCTTGAGGATCACCAAGCCTCCTGTCGGCTTGATCGGGGTGGACAGGGGTCGCAGGACCTGCTGGTCCGGTTTCTCCACGGCGGCCTTGGCCTCCTCACCGATCGTGCGTCCGCTGACGGTGATTTGATCCGGGTGCAGGATCTTCGCATCGATCAACCGTTTGGCTACGAGAGTCGTGCCGCCGGCGGCATAGAGGTCCGCCGCCGTGAAGCGGCCGCCTGGCTTCAGATCGGCCAGCAACGGCACCTTTCGGTTGATCTTGTCGAAATCATCGATGGTGAGCCGCACGCCCATTTCGCGCGCCACGGCCAGCAGGTGCAGCACGGCATTCGTCGACCCGCCGGTCGTCGCCACGGCGGCGATCGCATTTTCGATGGAGCGGCGCGTGATGATTTGTTTGGGGCGGATGTCTTTCTTGAGCAGGTCCATGACCAATTTGCCGCATTCGAACGCCACATCGTCCTTGCGTTGGTCCATGGCCGGGACGCCGTTCCGTCCCATCGGTGAGATCCCGAGGAATTCAAACGCGATGGCCATGGTATTGGCCGTGAACTGGCCGCCGCAGGCGCCGGGACCAGGACAGGCGTGGTCTTCGAGATCCTTGAGTTCCGCATTCGTCATCGTGCCGGCGGCATGTTTGCCGACAGCTTCGAAGACGTCTTGAATCGTGACGTCATGCCCCTGGAACTGCCCCGGCATGATGGAGCCGCCATAGAGCATGAGCGACGGCACGTTCAAGCGGCAAAGTGCCATGACGGTCCCGGGAATGGTCTTGTCGCAACCCGACAGGGCGATGACTCCGTCAAACAGGTGGCCGCGCGCGACCAGCTCGATGGAGTCGGCGATGACTTCCCGGCTGATGAGCGACGCCTTCATCCCCTCGGTGCCCATGGAAATCCCGTCCGACACCGCGATGGTGTTGTATTCGATCGGGGTGCCGCCGGCCGCGCGAATACCGGCCTTCACGCGTTCGGACAAACGGCGGAGGTGGAAATTGCAGGGCATCACTTCAATCCAGGTGTTGGCGACGCCGATCAAGGGGCGTTCGAGGTCGGCATCGGTGAAGCCGACGGCCTTGAGCATGGCGCGGGCCGGCGCGCGGCCTGGTCCGTCGAGCAAGTTGTGGCTTTTGTGTCGAGGGTCGATCGTCATGGGAACTCCTTCATTTACGGGATCGGAAGACTGCCGTTCAGCACATCGCGCTCTCATTGGTGGGCCGCAAACTTTCGCACAGATGGGCGCGAAGGGTCAATCCGCCGGTCTTCCCGTCGGCCGGGGTTCAGATGGGACGGAGAAGGAGATGGGGGAGGGAACAGATGATCGGGGAGGATGGACGTGCGGGAGGACCACATGCGAAGACGCGGCCCTCCCGTAGCGGAATCAGTGCTTTTCTTTCTTGTCTTTCTTCCCGTGCTTTTCGTGTTTGGCTTCCTTATCGATGACAGTACCGGTTGCCGCGTCGACATGGACTTCCGTCACCTGGCCGTCGGCTCCCAGCACTTCGACTTCCCAGACGGTCTTGTCGTGCTTTTTTTCCAGCTCGGCTTCGACCGCCGT
Source organism: uncultured Nitrospira sp. (assembly GCA_902500785.1). Lineage (GTDB taxonomy): Bacteria > Nitrospirota > Nitrospiria > Nitrospirales > Nitrospiraceae > Nitrospira_A. Next base: position 7,862 of record CABVRW010000077.1, on the reverse strand, counting down.
GCCGGGGGCCGCGTCCAACGCGGTCTTGATCGCCTGGTCGATGGTCACTGTGGCATCCTTCACCAACTCGGCGACATGACCCTCCTCGTCCTTGCCTTTGTGTCCCTTGTCACTCCAGGCGGGAGTACTCACGAAACAGAGCGCCGCGACCATCAGGGCGGGTACTGCAATGTGCTTGATCATGGGGACCTCCGATTTCTGTGTGGTGAAGGTTATTGGGATTTGGCCTCACCGTGCGGGTTGGCGCTGTGCGGGTTGCTGCCATGCGGATTCTTTCCGTGGGGGGCCGTCTGGCCTGCGCCTTTATGCTGCTGCATCATCTTGTCATGCTCGACCTGTTGCTTCGCGCGTTGTTCCGGCGTCAGCAGCGCCATGACTTCCCGTCTGGTTTTGATCGACAAGACGCGGAGCGCGACTTGCACCTCTGCGCTTTGCTTGAGCTTCGCTTCGATGGCTCCAATCTCCGATTTCTCATCGTCGTTGAGCGCCTTCACTTCCCGTTCGGCGACCTGGATATCGGCTTCCATCTTGATTCGATTCTTGTCGAGATTGAGCTGCAACTCCTTCAGTTTGGTCACCTGGTCGGCGCTCAGCCCGATCTCTTTCTCATGTTTCATGAGGTGGCGGATGAGGTGGCCTGCGCCTCCATGCATCATCATTTCCATCATCGCCGCACCCATGCCGTGTTGCCCCTTCTCGTAGCCGCCGCCGTGCCCGCCGTATCCACCTTCGGGATTCGCCCAGGCGGGGGAGATGGTCAGCGCGCAGGCGATGGCTGAAGCAGTGGCAAATGTGAACAGTTTCGTCGTCATTCGTTCCTCCTTGGGTTAACTCGGGTTACGTCGATTAATGTCCGGTGAGCCCTCGTAACAATCCCTGCTCCCCGGTGAGGGCGTTCACCATAAATTGAACGGCCAGCGCGGCGAGCAACAAGCCCATCAGGCGCGAGATGATCTTCTCGGCGATGGGATTGAGCCACTTCGCGCTGCGTGCGCCGATCGCTAATATAATGTAACTCGCCAACCCGATGAGTACAAGGCATCCCAGCAATACGACGTGCAATATGAAGGTGGTCGCCTGCGTCTCCAGGAGAATGACCGTTGAGATTGCGGCTGGTCCCGCGAGCATGGGGATGGCGAGCGGTGTCACGGCAATATCGTCTTTGCTGGTTCCGGCGGCCGTCTCCGCGGCCGTTTCCTGCACCGTGGACCGTTGGGCGCGCAACATGTCCAATGCTACGAGTAACAGGATCAGTCCGCCGGCGATTTGAACCGCGGGCAAGGTGATGCCCAGCAACTTGAAGACGGTCTGTCCGAACAGGGCGAATCCGCTCAGGAGCGCGACCGTGACGAGGCAAGCGACCCGCGCGGTCCGAAGCCGCTGTGCCACGGAATCCCGCGGTGTCATGGCGAGGAAGGCCGGGACGACGGCGATGGGGTCGACGATCACGAAGAGCGAACTAAACGCGAGCAGCGCGTATTCGGCGATGGTCATAGACAGGGGCCGGCCTCAGGGCGGTGCCGATCAGGATGAACCGCGCCTCGACGCGGCGATGATCTCGGCTCGGGGATCGCTGTGGCGAGCGTGGCCCAACTGTTCGTAGAGCGCCCGTTCCTCGTCGGAGATGGAGGAGGGCATGACGATTTTCAGCTTCAGGAAGAGATCTCCCTGCTCTCCGGTCGTGGTCGGGAGTCCCTTGCCCTTCAGTCGCAGCTTGCTGTCGGCTTTGCTGCCGGGCGGAATTTTTACCTTCACCGGTTCCGTCAGCGTCGGAGCCATGACGTCGGCGCCCAGGGCCGCTTCCCAGGGCCAGACCGGCAGCGTGACCTGAATGTCGAATCCTTTTTGCCGGAAGATGCCGTTGGCTTGGATGTGGACGCGGAGATAGAGATCCCCCGGCTTGCCACCGTTGATCCCCGGTTGTCCTTTGCCGGCCAGACGGACGCGGGTATCATGTTGCACGCCCGCCGGAATGCGTACCTCGATGGTGCGTTTTTCAGCTTGCACGCCGGTACCGCCGCAGACGACACAGGGACGGCCGCGCACGATGGCACTGCCGCCGCAGGCTTTGCAGGCGACGCGTTCGGTGAGGTCGATGCGCCGGGTGATACCGGTCAAGACGTCGCGGATGCCGAGGTGGACGTCGGTTTCCAGGTCTTCCCCATCGACGGCAAATCCCGGAGCCCCTCCGCCGCGAGTTCGTCCGCCGAAGAAGGTTTCGAAGATATCGCCGAAGTCGCCGCTGGGACCACCGGGTCGTCCGCCTCGTCCCGCTTGGGCGCCGGCCTGTTGGCGCGCCTGCTCGTAGGCTTCCGCCTGTTCCCAGTTCGAGCCGTATTGATCGTATTTTTTTCGCTTGTCCGGATCCGACAGCACCTCGTGCGCTTCGTTCAATTCTTTGAACTTCTTCTCCATCTCCGTTTTTTTTGTGCCGGTATGGAGATCGGGATGGATTTCACGGGCTCGCCGACGGAACGCCTTCTTAATGTCGTCTGCCGATGCGCCGCGGGGGATGCCGAGGATGTCGTAATAACCGCGCTGAGTTGTGGCCATGTAGGGTCTGTCCGTGGAAAATAATCCGGTGTGCGTAGGCGAAGAGTGCAATCCTTTCCGGAGCTTACGAGGTCTCCGGACGCATTGCAAGCGAACTCGCGGTTTTTCTCTTTCGCCGCCGCTGCCGTTAGTACAGAGATAAGAGGGCCGGAGCGGCAGTCAAGTGGGCGTGGTCGGAGATGGGTCAACACGACGGTTGTCGATGAACAGATGGAGTTTGTCGACGGGGAAAAAGAGCCTCACCGTCTGATCTGGGACCGTATCGTGGCGTCGAGCGGCACGCACCACCAGCCGGAGGTCGCCGACCCGGCAATGCAGGAGCAGATCCGCTCCGAGATCCTCGGCCAGTTCCAGCAGTCCATCCACCTGGACCGCTGCCGGCGTCTCCCGAAGCGCGATGTCTTCCGGACGAATGCCGATGGTGGCGGCGGATTCCTGCCTGGCTTGAGGTGGGGTCAACCTGGCCGGCAGTGGGACGGTCAAGCCATTGCTCCGAAAGACGGTTTTATCGTCGCGAGTCGTGAGGACGCCCTCCCAGAGGTTCATCGGAGGTGTCCCGATGAAGGAGGCGACGAAGGGGTCCGCCGGCGCGGCATACGTGCGATGAGGCGCATCCATCTGCCGGATGCGGCCGCCCTCAATGACGACGATGCGGTCCCCCAACGTCATGGCTTCAACCTGATCGTGGGTAACATAGATCATGGTGGCCTGCAGGCGCTGCTGCAATTTTTTCAATTCGATTCGCATCGACGTGCGAAGCTGCGCGTCCAGGTTGGAGAGCGGCTCGTCGAAGAGAAACAGCTTGGGCTTGCGCACAATGGCCCGGCCCATCGCGACCCGCTGCCGCTGCCCTCCCGAGAGGTCTTTAGGCTTGCGATCGAGGAGGGGCTGAATGTCCAGTAATTGTGCGGCCTCGGCAATGCGCTCGTCGATCACCCGGCGTGGGGTTCGTCGTATGGTGAGGGCAAAGGCGAGATTCTCGCGGACGGACAGGTGCGGATACAGCGCGTATTGCTGAAACACCATGGCGATGTCGCGCTCCGCCGGGGGGAGATGATCGACCGCTGTTCCGTCGATGCACACCTGGCCCGAGGTCTGGTTATCGAGCCCGGCGATGATGCGTAGGAGGGTTGATTTGCCGCAGCCCGAAGGCCCGAGCAGAATCGTAAAACTTCCATCCGGGACCTGCAACGAGATGTCGCGTAGGACGGCTTGGTCACGAAACGATTTTGAGATGCCCCGTAATTCTAGTTCAGCCACAGCGACTCCCTACCAGATACAGTGCGCACAGAATGTTCAAAACGGCTGTCCAGCAAGGCCGCAGGAAGCACGGCGACTGAGGCGTCCCCTCCGGGTACGTCGCAAGGAGGCGTGCGACGAGAACGCCTCCGGCAGACCTGTTTCAACATTCTACTAGCCTTTTACCGCCCCGGCGGAAAGCCCGCTGACAATCCATCGTTGGCACAAGAGCACGACCACGATCAATGGAAGCGTCGCCACTACCGATGCTGCGGCCAACTCGCCCCAGGGCATGGTGAATTCGCCCTGGAAGAGCGCGATCCCTACAGGAAGTGTCTGTTGCTCCGGTTGGGTCAGAATCAACAGGGCGAAGAAGAATTCGTTCCAGGCATAGATCAGGATCAGAATCGCGGCGGTAAAAATGCCCGGAGTCGCCAGCGGGAGCGTGATCCGAAACAGGGTTGCCCAAGGGCCGCAGCCATCCACGCGCGCCGCATCTTCCAACTCCGGCGGCAATTCCTTAAAGAAGCTGGCCAAAATCCAGATCGCCAACGGCAGAGTTAAGGCCACATAGGGGAGTACGACGCCCCAGCGTTGATTGAGCCCGCCGAGTGAATCGAGCAACCGCCAGACCGGCCCGGCGATGGCCATTTGAGGAAACATCGAGACGCACAGCAGCACGGCCAGAATGCTTTGCTTGCCGGGGATGGTGAGCCGCGCCAGTGCGTAGGCGGCCGGTATGGCGAACAAGAGGGCAAGCAGGGTCGTTGAACCGGCCACCACGACACTGTTGAGCACATAGTCGAAGAGATGATGGTCGAAGAGGGCTGCGCGGTAGAATTCCAAGCTGCCTGAAGGCCACCAGCCTGGCGGCGCGGCTTCGATCTCGCCTTGCGACTTGAACGACGTGAGGACAAACCAGAGGAAAGGCAGGAGACTCAAGCCTACCGTGGCGAGGATGCTCAGCGCGAGGAGGACGCGTCGAGTCATGTGTGCCTCCGCTCCAAGAGACTCGACCCGATGGCGCGAAGGTACACCAACGAGAGCGCCAGGATCATCAGGAACACGGCGACGGAAATGGCGGAGCCATACCCGATGCGACCTTCCGTGAACAGGGTTTGGTAGCCGTAGAACTGCAGAACCTGAGTGGCGTCGCCCGGGCCGCCTTGTGTCATCACGAAGACGAGATCGAAGACACGAAACGCATCCATGGTGCGGAACAATAACGCGAGCAACAGGGCCGGTTTCAGCAACGGCAGCGTGATGTGCCAAAACCGTTGCCATATCGTGGCGCCATCCACCCGGGCGGCGTCGTAGAGGTCATCGGGAATGACCTGGAGGCCGGCCAGGATCAGCAAGGCTGCGAAGGAGGAAGTCTTCCAGACGTCGGCCAGCACGATGATGCCGAAGGCAATGCCCGGGTAGGCCAGCCAGGGGATATAGTCGGTGACGCGGTTGCCGAACAGCAACAAGTTTGCGAACCCGTATTGGTCGTTGAAGATATAGCGCCACAGTTGTGACGCGACGACCGTAGGAATCGCCCAGGGAATCAGAATCGCCGCCCGGACGAGACCGCGCCCGCGAAACCGCTCGTGAATCACCAGCGCAATGATCAGTCCGCAGGCCAACTCCAGCAACGTGGAGAGGACGACGAACGCGAGGGTGACCAACAGTGCCTGCTGCGCCGCCGGATCTCGGAGCAGCGTCAGATAATTGTCCAGGCCGACGAACGGACTGCCGAGCTTCGGAATGCCGACGAATATATGGTGCAGGCTGAGCCAGAGCGAATCCAGGACCGGGTACAGCGCAAAGATCATGGTCACGAGCAGCGCCGGCGCGACCATGGTCCACGCCGCCAGGTTGTCGCGCCGCCCCTTGACCTGTGACATGCGGATCATGGCGCCGTCCTCGTGAGAGCGAGCAGCCGATCGATGTGAGCGTCAGTGACCGCCGCTTCCTGCGCGAGGTCGAGGTCCTCGATGGCGAGGGCGCGGCTGAAATACCGTTGCAGCAGATGCGAGACGGCGGGATACACGGGCGAGCGAGGGCGAGGGGTCGCAGACCGGAGGACGGTCAAATGGTTGCGGAGTTGCGGCGCAGCCGCCAGCAGGTCGGGGTCGGAAAACAGCGCCCAGCGAGACGGGGCGATGCCGGCCTCCTGTGCGAACTTCTTTTGCATGACCTGGGTGGAGAGAAATTCGATGAGTGCCCAGGCTTCGTCGGCATGCTGCGAGTAGGCGCTGATGCCGTACAGCCAGCCGCCGAGCGCCGCGGCGGTTCGCCCCGGAGTGAACCCGGGGAGGGGCATCACGCCGACCTGACCGACGATCGTCGAGCGAGTCCGATTGTTGACAAGTTCCCAGGCATAGGGCCAGTTTCGGTGAAAGACCGCGTGGCCTTGAAGAAACACGGAAAGGGACTCCGGTTCTTGATAGGTCAACGCAGCCCGTGAGGCGAGCCGGCCGATTACCCGATCACGGACGAATCGCACAGCCGCCAGCGCTTCGGATCGGGCCAAAGTGGACCGTGTCCCATCCGCCGTCAGCAGGCTCCCGCCGTGGCCGTCGATGAACTCCAACATGTTACAGACGAGGCCTTCATACTGTTTGAATTGCGCTGAGTAGCCGCGCAGGGTCGGATTATTCCGTTGCTCTCCGGCGACAATCGTTTCCGCCTGCCGGGCCAGTTCGTCCCAGGTTGTCGGCGGCGCGAAGCCATACTGAGCCAGCAAGTCCGCGCGGTAATAGAGCAGCCCGGCATCAATACGGCTCGGGATCCCGTACAGATGGTCGGTGTATCGACCGACTTCGATCGTGGCAGGGAGAAACTCCTCGCGCATGGCCGGAGAAAACCGGTCTTCGAGCCGATGCGCCCAACCGGCGGCGGCAAACTCCGGAACCCAGATCACATCCATGAAAAAGACATCGACCGTCGCATCGCGATTCTTCAGCTTCTGCGTCAGGAGATCGTGGTAGGCCGTCGAGGAATGGGGCGCGAGTTCACGGACCACCGAGATGTGCGGATGGGCCTTGGTGAACAGGGCGATGGCCTCATCCCATACGCGCGGGTGATCGGGCTTCCAGGAGACGAAACGAAGGGTGATGGGAGGAGGCGTTTGAGCCGGTGAGGATTGTGCGGACTGGTCGGCGCCGGTCGCCGGCGGCCATCCGAGAAGGAGAAAGGCGAGCCATAGGGCCGGACACCAGACGCCTGCGACGGCGGCATGGGAGGAAGAGACGCGGGGAATGCGTTGACTAGATTTGAAGCATCGCATCGCCCTTCCGAGGATACACACTCGGAGCGGGGGAAGCAAAACGCGCGGTGGATCAGCGCGGGATGACGGGTGGTGCGGTCGCGTCAGAGCCGCGAAAGCAGGCGAGGTCTTTCACTCCGCCATGCTGTCGGTGGCGAACTGACGCAGGTGTCGTACTAAATAGGGGGCCTAACGGATCCGGCCAAAATACTGTTTGATTGCTGATTCGAGGAGGCCTATCGTCTTCCCGTTCTCACGCTCAGGAGAAGCCCTAGGCATTTCCACATGTCCATCACCGTCGGCGAGGCTGCGCATGCCTCCGGTGGGCACGCGGCCGATCACCTCGAAAGGAGGTCCGCATGTCTACCGTGATTCAACCTCCCCAGCAAATCGGTCCTGCTCCAACCGATATTAACGATTGGAGTAACACGGCGATGAACCTCATCGCCAGCACCTTGGGCTTGATACCTGAAGTAGGATCCCTACTCAGCGGACTGGTCTATATCCTATGGCCGAGTGATCAAGAAGACGTCTGGGACGAGATCAAGGATCAGGTGCAAGCGCTAGTCCAGCAGGACCTCACGCAATTGGTTGAGAATCTGGAAGCCCAAACGTTGCAAGGGCTCAGGGGCTCGATCCAAGATTACCAGGATGCGATTACCACCAACGATCCCATCAACATCTCGCAGAATTGGACCAGTGCAAAGCTCAATTTTGTTCAACAGCTGCCGCAGTTTCAGACGCAGGGGTACGAGGTGGCATTGCTTCCCTATTACGCCCAAGCGGTGAACCTGTATCTCGCGCTGCTCAGAGACGG
>CABVRW010000076.1 GCA_902500785.1 uncultured Nitrospira sp. | reverse complement strand
CGAGAGGGCGGCAAGACCGTCGGCTCGGGCGTCGTCACGGAAATTCTAGCGTAGTAGGGGAGGCGTTGGGCGTCAACACGTTTCGGGTCTGGAGGTGATCCTCTTCTCCCGCGTTACGTTGCACGCTTCACGGATACGACATGCGAGATATCATTGACTTGGCCTGCACGGTCTGCAAGCAGCGAAATTATTCGACCCGCAAGAACAAAAAGAACGATCCGGATCGTTTGGAGCGAAATAAGTTCTGTAAGTTCTGCCGGAAGCACATCGCTCACAAAGAAGTGAAGTAAGGGTGTCTGTGCTGGGTGGGGCATGGTCCTTGGCTCGGCAGCGCTCATGTTCCGGAGGGAGGGGCATGGTGTCAACGGCAGCACATCGGTCTCCAAAACCGAGAGTCTAGGTTCAAATCCTAGTGCCCCTGCCAAGCCGATCGCCGCTGAACCGACGTGTGGTGATAAGCGCCAGCTCGCTCAGGACGAGTGCAGTGCCTGGGAAGTTCTAAGAGAGGATTGTAACCGTGTTCCAGCGATTGATCGCGTCTATTCGAGAATTTATCGATGGTGTCCGCGGTGAACTCAAGAAGGTCTCTTTTCCGACGAAAGCCGAAACGATCGGCGCCACCACGGTCGTGATTGTGTTTTGTATCCTCATGTCACTTTACCTGTCGATGATGGATTCCGTGCTGGGCTGGCTGATGCGCAAGGTCATTTAGTTGCGTGGTGCGGCTGGACAGGTCCGGCGTTGCCCGGACGATACGATGCTGGATGTTCAGCTGAGAGGAGATGATGAGCAATAAGAACTGGTACGTCATCCATACCTATGCGGGGTTTGAGGGTCGCGTGAAGACCAGTCTTCTTGAGCGCGCAAATCAAATGGGGCTGACCGAGCGACTTGGACAGGTCCTGGTTCCCACGGAAGATGTCATTGAGATTAAAGATGGTAAGCGACGGACATCGCGGCGCAAGTTTTTCCCGGGCTATGTGCTGATAGAGTTGGAGGCGCCGCTGGCCGATGAAACCCTGCAGATGATCAAGGAGACCCCCAAGGTAACGGGCTTTGTTGGCGGAGGGGCTCAGCCGACGCCGCTTTCGTCGGAAGAAGTCGATTCCTTGCTGAAGCAGGTGGATGCCGGTGCGGCCGGGCCACGCGAGCAAGTGCGCTTTATCAAAGGCGACAATGTGCGCATTGTGGACGGTCCCTTCTTGGGCTTCAACGGCGCCGTCGATGACGTGGATGCCGATCATAGCCGCGTCAAAGTCTTCGTCAGTATTTTTGGTCGGTCGACACCGGTCGAACTCGGGTTTTTGCAGGTCGAACGTATTTGAGGTCACTGGATTGGAGATGGTGGACTGAGAGGTATTCTCAGCCCTCGCGCTCAGTCCGCAGTTCTCAGGGAGTAACTCATGGCCAAGGAAGTATCCGCACAGATTAAACTGCAGATTCCGGCCGGTAAGGCCAATCCTGCTCCGCCTGTTGGTCCCTCGCTGGGCCAGCACGGCGTGAATATTATGGAGTTCTGCAAGCAGTTCAATGCTAAGACGCAGAAGGACGGGGACAGTATCATCCCGGTGATCATTACGGTCTATAAGGACCGGAGCTTTACCTTCATCATGAAGACGCCTCCGGCTTCGGACTTGCTCAAGAAGGCCGCCGGGATCATTAAAGGGTCGGGCGTGCCGCATAAGGACAAGGTCGGCAAGGTCAGCCAGGCCCAAGTCCGCGAGATCGCGCAAAAGAAGTTGTCCGACCTGAATGCCTCTGATCTTGAGGGTGCCATCAAGATCATTCAAGGAACCGCGCGTAGCATGGGCATTACCGTCCAGTAAGTCTCTGTAGAGCGAACCTCCGGCGGAGATGAAGGAGTAGCAGTATGGGAAAGAAGATGACCGCGGCTCAAGAAAAGATCGAGCCCAGGTTTTATGGGTTGAAAGAGGCGGTCGAAGCCGTGAAGCAGGCCGCTTTTGCCAAGTATGATGAGTCTGTCGATTTGGCGATTCGATTGGGGATTGATCCTAAGCGATCAGATCAAATGGTTCGCGGGACGACCGCGTTGCCGCACGGAACCGGGAAGAAGCTTCGCGTGCTTGTGTTTGCCAAGGGAGAGAAGGAGCAAGAGGCCAGGCAGGCCGGCGCCGATTTCGTGGGATCGGATGATTTGATGGAGAAGATCAAGGGAGGGTGGATGGAGTTCGATTGCGCGATCTCCACGCCTGATCTCATGGCCTCCGTCGGTAAGTTGGGAAAGGTGCTTGGTCCTCGGGGTTTGATGCCCAATCCGAAAACCGGTACGGTCACCTTTGAGGTCGGCAAGGCTGTCGGTGAGATTCGGAGGGGTCGTGTGGAGTTCAAGGTTGAGAAAGCCGGGATCGTGCAAGTGCCTGTCGGCAAAGTGTCGTTTGATGCTGAGAAGCTGTACGACAATGCGCAAGCAGTGTTGGAATCTGTGGTGAAAGCGAAGCCGTCGTCCTGTAAGGGCCGGTATCTCAAGAGTGTGACGATGTCGAGCACCATGGGTCCAGGGGTGAAGCTGGATCCGGTGGCGTTGTCGAAGTTGTGGAGTTGAGAACCGGCAGGTTCTCAGTAAGGGGAGAGGCATGAAGAAAGAAGAGAAGGCAACAGCGATCGCGGAGTTGACGGAAAAGTTCGGTCGCGCCCGCTTGGCTATTCTGACGGAGTGCGCCGGGATGCCCGTCAATCAAATGACCGAGTTGCGCAGGCAGTTGCGCGGTGCCAAGGCCGAGTACTGCGTCATCAAGAATACCCTGGCTGTTCGCGCCTCGTCCGGCACGATCCTCGCGGATGCAAAAGCCCATTTCAAGGGACCGACCGGTTTGGTGATCGGGTATGACGATCCGGTCCTTCCGGCGAAAATCTTGCGGGATTTTATTCAGGCTGAGAAGCGGGCGGAGAAAATCAAGGTCACGGTCGGAGTGTTAGAGGGCAAACTGGTGCAAGCGGCCGATCTTGCAGCCATCGCACAGTTGCCCAAGAAGGAAGTGCTGATTGCGATGCTGCTATCGGCCATGCAAGGTCCGATTCGCGGCGTGGTCTATGCGTTAAGCGGAGTGTTAAGCAAGTTTGTGCGAGTCATTGCAGCCATTCAGGATAAAAAGAAAGGGGAGGGCGACATGTCAGCAGCAGCAGGAACCAAGTTGTCACAAGATGAATTGATCAAGGCAATCGAGGGTATGAGCGTGTTGGAATTGGCCGACTTGGTCAAGGGATTAGAAACGCGCTTTGGGGTGACGGCAGCGGCTCCGATGGCCATGGCGGCACCGGCCGGCGGTGGAGCGGCGGCCGCACCGGCAGAGGAAAAGACATCCTTTGACGTGATTTTGGTCAGTGCTCCGGCTGATAAGAAGATCCAGGTCATCAAGGTTGTGCGCGAGCTTACCAGCCTCGGACTCAAAGAAGCCAAAGATTTGGTCGAAGGCGCGCCGAAGCCTGTCAAGGCTGGTGTGACCAAGGAAGAGTCCGACACCATGAAGAAGAAGCTCGAAGAGAGCGGCGCGAAAGTCGAAATCAAGTAATCGTGCGGTGATCTGCGGTGCGCGGGGTTGTCCGGTGGGGTGGCGCGAGGCCGTCATCTCCTTATGAGCTTGGAGGGCTAACGAATGTCGGAATCGACTCTTTCGGAGTTTGTCGAACGTAAAGATTTTTCTCGGATTCGTACGAGCATCGACATTCCCGATCTCATTGAAATCCAGAAACGGTCCTACGAGGAATTCCTCCAAATGGAGGTCGAGCCGGATCGTCGCAAGGATCAAGGGTTGCAAGCCGCATTGGCCAGCGTCTTTCCCATTACGGATTACAACAACACCGCGGCGCTGGAGTTCTCCAATTATTCGTTGGGGACTCCGAAATATGATGAGCGGGAATGTCTTGAGCAGGGGATGACGTATGCCGTTCCCTTGAAGTTGCGCGTGCGGCTCATCGTCTTCGATAAAGAGGATAAGGGGCCGAAGAAGAAGGTGCTGGACGTTCGGGAGCAGGAGGTCTATGTCGGCGAACTTCCGCTTATGACCGAACGCGGTACGTTTCTCATCAACGGGACTGAGCGAGTGGTGGTTAGTCAGTTGCACCGCTCGCCAGGCGCGTCGTTCACCCACGATAAGGGGCGGACTCACGCGAGCGGGAAGGTGTTGTACTCCGCTCGGATCATCCCCTATCGCGGATCCTGGCTCGATTTTGAGTTCGATGCGCGGGATATCCTGTACGTCCGCATTGATCGCCGTCGCAAGATGCCCGCGACTATCCTGCTGAAGGCCTTCGGCTATAGCACGGATGATCTGTTGCGGATGTATTACCCGGTGGAGGAGATCCGTGTCTCTAAGGGCAAGCTCTTTCGGAAGCTTGATGCAGAGATCCATCATGGACTCAAGTGTACGACGGAGGTGATGGAGAAGGGGGGCAAAGACCCTCTCGTGCGCGAAGGGGCGAAGCTGACGAAGGTCTTGATTGCCAAGTTGAAGGCTGCGGGGATCAAGGAAATTCCTGTCACGCCGGCCGAGCTGGTTGGGCGTGCCGTGCTGACAGAGCTGGTCGACGGCGGCAAGAAGCAATCACTGGCGGAGAAAAATCAGCGTCTGACCGAAGAAATCCTCGAGAAGATTCTCGAGAGCGACATCGAGGAGTTCAAGGTCATTTATCTGGATACGACCAATGCTACTCTGGTCATCCTCGATACGCTCGATATGGAACGCACTGGGTCGAAGGAAGAAGCGATGGTCGAGATTTATCGCCGTCTCCGGCCGGGCGAGACACCGTCGGTCGAAACGGCACGGGCGTTGTTCGATAATTTGTTTTTAAGCCCGAAGCGGTACGATTTATCCCCGGTGGGGCGGCTCAAGCTCAACAAAAAACTGGGGCTCGATTTTGCGCTCGAACAGCGGACTCTCACGGCGCAAGATATCGTCGAAGTGGTGCGGTATCTGGTGAACCTCAAGATCGGTCGTGGCGAGATCGACGACATCGACCATTTGGGCAACCGTCGTGTGCGGTCCGTCGGCGAGTTGTTGGAGAACCAGTTCCGATTGGGCCTTGTGCGCATGGAGCGAAGCATTAAAGAGCGCATGAATCTCCTGGACATGGAGACGGTGTTGCCGCACGACTTGATCAACGCCAAGCCCGTGGTGGCGGCGGTAAAGGAATTTTTCAGCAGCAGTCAGCTCTCCCAGTTCATGGACCAAACGAATCCGCTGGCCGAGATCACGCACAAGCGCCGGCTCTCGGCCCTTGGACCTGGCGGTTTGACGCGCGAGCGCGCGGGCTTCGAAGTGCGCGACGTGCATCCTTCGCACTACAGCCGCATTTGTCCAATTGAGACGCCGGAAGGTCCGAACATCGGATTAATCACCTCCCTGGCCACCTATGCGCGGATCAACGAATTCGGATTCATCGAGGCGCCCTACCGCAAGGTGCTGAAGGGACGGGTCAGTGACGAATTGGAGTATCTTTCGGCGATTGAGGGCGACAAATACATCATCGCTCAGGCGAATTCGAAGGTCGATACGTCGGGACGGCTGGTCTCTGAAACCGTGTCGGCTCGCTCGGGTGGAGATTTTATTACGGCGACCCCCGATAAGATCGAGTACATGGACGTCTCCCCGAAACAGGTGGTGAGTGTCGCCACGGCGTTGGTGCCGTTCCTTGAGCACGATGACGCGAACCGCGCGTTAATGGGATCAAACATGCAGCGTCAGGCGGTGCCGCTTTTGAAGGCGGAATCGCCGTTGGTCGGAACCGGCATGGAAGCGGTGGTCGCGAGAGACTCCGGTTATGTCGTGCAGGCCAAGCGTGAAGGTGTGGTGGAAAGCGTCGATGCAACCAGGATCGTGGTGCGGGCCGATGCCAAGGAAGGCCGTAAACGAAACGATTCTGGTCTTGATGTGTACGAAATGATCAAGTTTCAGCGGTCGAACCAGAATACCTGTATCACTCAGACCCCGGTGGTGCGGATCGGAGAACCGGTCAAGAGGGGGCAGGTGCTGGCCGATGGTCCCGCCATCGATCATGGAGAACTTGCACTGGGGAAGAATGTGCTCGTCGCGTTCATGCCGTGGGGAGGGTATAACTTCGAAGACGCGATTCTTCTGAGCGAAAAATTGGTGCGAGAAGATGCCTTCACCTCGATTCATATCGAAGAGTTCGAGGTGGAAGCTCGCGATACTAAACTCGGCAAGGAAGATATTACGCGCGACATACCGAATGTCGGCGAAGAAGCGCTTCGGGATCTCGATGAGAGCGGAATTATCCGGATCGGTGCGGAAGTAAAGCCTGGTGATATTCTCGTCGGGAAGGTGACCCCCAAGGGTGAAACGCAGCTCACACCGGAAGAGAAGCTGCTGCGTGCGATTTTCGGTGAGAAGGCCGGTGACGTCAAGGATACATCCCTGACGGTTCCGCCTGGCGTGGAAGGGATCGTCGTCGATGTAAAGATCTTCTCCCGCAAGGGTTTGGATAAGGATGAACGCTCGAAGAGTATCGAGAGCGAAGATCACATGAAGCTGCAGCGCGACCATCAGGAAGAGCTGCGGATTATTGAGGATGAAAAGACGAAGAAGGTTCGTAAATTACTGCTCGGTAAGGTGGTCGGCCGCGATCTGATGGATCCTGAGACAGGCGATGTCATTCTGAAGAAGAAGGGCAAGCTCACCGCCGAAATTCTGAAGCGGTTGCCGGACGACATGGTGCGCCACATCATACTCAGCGATCCTGATGAGCAGAAGGAGCTTGAGGATGTTGAGCGCCGCGCCAAGGAGCAGATTGAAATCCTGCAGACGCTGTACGACGAAAAAGTCGGTCGACTGCGCCGCGGCGACGAACTTCCGCCTGGTGTGATCAAGCTCGTGAAGGTCTATATCGCGATGAAGCGGAAGATTCAGGTCGGCGATAAGATGGCCGGACGGCACGGTAATAAGGGTGTTGTGTCGCGTGTTCTGCCGGAAGAGGATATGCCGTACTTGCCGGACGGAACTCCGGTAGAAATCGTCTTAAATCCGCTGGGTGTGCCATCTCGTATGAATGTCGGTCAGATTTTGGAGACCCATCTTGGCTGGGCCGCTCGGGCGCTGGGGATCAAGGTTGCGAGCCCTGTGTTCGACGGCGCCTCGGAGAAAGAGATCAAGGAACTTCTGAAGAAGGCCAAGCTGTCTCCAAGTGGTCAAACGCTCTTGATGGACGGGCGAACGGGGGAATCGTTCAGTAGTCCCGTCACGGTCGGATACATGTATGTCTTGAAGCTCCACCACCTGGTGGACGATAAGATTCACGCCCGGTCGATCGGTCCATATTCTCTCGTGACGCAACAACCGCTGGGAGGCAAGGCGCAATTCGGCGGGCAGCGCTTGGGAGAGATGGAAGTGTGGGCGCTTCAGGCCTATGGGGCAGCCTCCATTCTCCAAGAATTCCTGACCGTGAAATCCGACGACGTGCCGGGCCGGTCGCGTATGTATGAGGCGATTGTGAAGGGTGAACCGTTCCTGGAGCCGGGATTGCCGGAATCGTTCAACGTGTTGGTCAAAGAGCTGCAAAGTCTTGGGCTTGATGTCGAGTTGGTTAAATCAAAGGACTGATTCTAGTGCTGAGTCTTGAGGGCGGACATCGGTTAGCTCACCACTCAGAACTGCGCTCAGGCGACCGTTAAGGAGGGATCAACCTTGGAAGGTGTATACACATTATTCGAGAAGCCGCGCGACGCGGTGTCATTCGATTCGATGCGCATTCGCATTGCCTCGCCGGAAAAAATTCGGTCTTGGTCCTATGGCGAAGTAAAGAAGCCCGAGACGATCAACTATCGATCGTTCAAGCCTGAGAAGGATGGCTTGTTCTGCGCGAAGATTTTCGGCCCGATCAAGGACTGGGAGTGCAATTGCGGCAAATATAAGCGAATGAAGCACCGCGGGATCGTCTGCGACAAATGCGGTGTCGAGGTCATTCAATCGAAGGTGCGTCGCGAGCGCATGGGGCACATCGAGCTGGCAGCGCCTGTCGCGCATATCTGGTTTCTAAAAGGCGTGCCGAGTCGAATCGGAACATTGCTGGATATGAGTCTGAAACAGCTCGAGAAGATTCTCTATTTCGAGAGCTACGTCATGGTCGATCCTGGCTCGACCAGCATGAGCGAGCAGGAATTAGTTTCGGAAGAGCAGTTGCGGTCCTTACAGTCGGAGTATGGGAGCGGTGCGTTCAAGATCGGTATCGGAGCCGAGGCTATTCGTGAGCTGCTCCGGAAGGTCGACATCAACACGCAGTGGGATGAATTGCATGTGAAGGCGAAGGCGTCTGCCTCCGCTGCGCTCAAGAAGAAGTATGCCAAGCGTTTGAAGGTCTTGGAAGCGTTTCGCCGTTCCGGCAACAAGCCGGAGTGGATGATTATGGATGTCATCCCGGTCTTGCCGCCGGAATTGCGACCGCTCGTGCCGCTGGACGGAGGTCGCTTTGCGACGTCGGACCTTAACGATCTCTATCGTCGGGTGATCAATCGGAACAATCGTTTGAAGCGGCTGATCGAGCTGAAGGCGCCGGGGGTCATCATTCGCAATGAAATGCGGATGTTGCAGGAAGCAGTAGATGCGCTCTTTGATAACGGCCGTCGAGGCCGAGCGATTCGTGGGCCGAACAAGCGTCCGTTGAAGTCGTTGAGCGACATGCTCAAGGGTAAGCAGGGTCGGTTCCGCCAGAATTTGCTTGGAAAGCGCGTCGATTATTCAGGTCGTACCGTGATTGTCGTCGGGCCGGAGTTGCGCCTGCATCAGTGTGGCTTGCCCAAGAAAATGGCGCTGGAATTGTTCAAGCCGTTTATCTTCCACAAGCTGGAAGAGCGGGGCGCGGCCACGACGATCAAGAGCGCCAAGCGGCTGGTGGAAAAGGAACGCCCTGAGGTGTGGGACGTGCTGGACGAAGTTATTCGGGAGCACCCGGTGTTGCTCAATCGTGCACCGACTTTGCACCGACTTGGTATTCAAGCATTTGATCCGGTGCTGGTGGAAGGCAAGGCGATCCGGCTTCATCCGCTCGTCTGCGCCGCGTTCAACGCCGATTTTGACGGCGACCAGATGGCGGTGCACGTACCGTTGTCCGTGGAGGCGCAGGTCGAAGCGCGTGTGCTCATGATGTCGATCAACAATATTTTGTCTCCTGCCAACGGCAAGCCGATTGCCGTTCCTTCGCAAGACATGGTTCTCGGTTGTTATTGGTTGACCAAGGAACGAGTCGGTGCGAAGGGCGAAGGCAAGTTGTTCGGATCACCCGAAGAAGCGCGGATTGCGTACGACGCGGGTGCGCTTGATGAGCATGCCCGTATCAAGGTGCGAAGCAATGGAACGATGGTTCAGACGACCGCGGGTCGCGTCATCTTGTCGGAGATTCTTCCTCCGATGATGCCGTTCGCCGATGCCAACAAACTGATGACCAAGAAGGAAATGTCGAAGCTCATCGATGCGGTCTATCGGCAAGCGGGGCACCGTGAGACGGTGACATTCCTGGACAAGATCAAGGACCTTGGGTTCCATTACGCGACCAGGGCCGGGATGTCCATCTGCATCGATAACATGCACATTCCGTCCCGTAAGGAAGACCTCATCGGGAAGGCGCAGCATGAGGTCAATGAAATCGAAAAGCAGTATTCGGAAGGTCTGATCACCAACGGCGAGCGATACAACAAGGTCATCGACATTTGGGCGCATGTCACCGAGCAGGTGGCGAATGAGATGATGAAGGAGTTGGGTGCCGGAGGCGATCCCGCGAAGGTCGAATCGTTCAATCCAATTTTCATGATGGCTGACTCGGGTGCGCGAGGCAGTTCGCAGCAGATTCGTCAGCTCGGGGGTATGCGCGGATTGATGGCTAAACCGTCCGGTGAAATCATCGAGACCCCCATCACGGCGAATTTCCGTGAAGGGTTGACGGTATTGCAGTATTTCATCTCGACGCACGGTGCGCGAAAAGGTTTAGCGGATACGGCGCTCAAGACGGCGAATTCAGGTTATCTGACCCGTCGATTGGTGGACATCGCTCAGGACGTCATCGTGACTGAAGAGGATTGCGGCACCACGGACGGTATCTTGGTTAGTGCGCTCCTGGAGGGTGGAGAAATTATTCAGCCGTTGGAGGAGCGTCTTCTTGGACGTCTTGCCGGCGAGGATATTCGCGATCCAGTGACCGGGGAGATCATTGTATCCTTCAATGAAGAAATCGACGAAGAGCAGGCGAAAGCAGTGGTGGAGGCGGGCGTCGATCGAGTCAAGATTCGATCGGTACTCACTTGTCAGTCTGCTCGTGGCGTGTGCCGCCTGTGTTACGGCCGCGATCTTTCGCGCGGGCGACTGGTCGAAAAGGGCGAGCCGGTCGGAGTTATTGCCGCGCAATCCATCGGTGAGCCAGGTACGCAGTTGACGATGCGGACATTCCATATCGGTGGTACGGCCAGCAAGGTCGTCGAGCAGACCGTATTGGAGGCGAAGCATGCGGGTCATCTGAAGTATATGAGCTTGGATGCCAAGAAGAATGCGGATATGCACAATGCGGGCATTGCGGTGCGTAACAAAGAAGGCGAGTGGGTCGTCATGAACCGCAACGCGAAAATCGCGATCGTGGACGACAGTGGTCGAGAGCGCGAGAAATACCCCGTTGTCTATGGCGCCAAAATCAAGGTGAAGGATGGCGATCGGGTTGAGGTTGCTCAAAAGTTGGTCGAATGGGACCCCTATTCGTTGACCATTCTTACGGAGACCGGCGGAAAGGTTGCCTACGGGGACATTCTCGAAGGCGTCACCATGAAGGAAGAGTTCGACGAAGTGACCGGGTTGTCGCGGAAGGTCATCATCGAGCAGAGCGGGGCGACGCTTCGACCGCGCGTATCGATTAAGGATGACAGCGGAAAGACCGCCAAGGTCTCTGGGTCTGGAACACCGGTCGCCAGATATCTGTTGCCGGTCGGTGCCCACATTTTCGTTGAGAAGGGGGCCACAGTGCATCCCGGCGATGTCTTGGCCAAGATTCCGCGTGAAACGACGAAGACCAAGGACATCACCGGAGGTCTCCCGCGAGTTGCCGAACTGTTCGAGGCCAGGAAGCCCAAGGAGCAGGCGGTGATCAGCGAGATCGATGGCGAAGTGTCGTACGGCGGGTTTGTGAAGGGGATGCGAAAGGTGTTGGTCGACAATAAGATGGGCGACGTGAAAGAGTACTTCATCCCGAAGGGTAAGCACGTCAATGTCCATGAAGGCGACTGGGTTCGAGCCGGTGAGCCTCTGATGGATGGTTCGGCCAACCCCCACGACATTTTGGATGTGTTGGGGCCGAAGGAGTTGCAGAAATACTTGGTCGACGAAGTGCAGGATGTCTATCGCCTGCAAGGTGTGTCCATCAACGACAAGCATATCGAGATTATTGTGCGGCAGATGCTCCGCAAGGTCCGAATCGAGGACCCTGGGGACACGTCATTCCTGCCGGGTAGTCAGGTGAGTAAAGGGCTGTTTGATATAGAGAATCAGCGAGTTCTGGAGAAGGATGGGAAGCCGGCCCTTGGGAAACCGGTCTTGCTGGGTATCACCAAGGCTGCGTTGACCACGGATAGCTTCATATCCGCGGCATCGTTCCAAGAGACGACGCGTGTGTTGACTGAAGCCGCCATCAACGGTCGAGAAGATAATCTCCTCGGCCTGAAGGAAAACGTGATTGTTGGACGACTCATCCCTGCGGGTAGTGGCTTTGAGGAGTATCGCGAAACCTTTGTGGCCAGTGCCAAGGCTCCTGGAGAGTTATCGGGCGGTATGCCTCAGCCAGTAGCGGTAGGGCAGTTACCTGCGGGTTCTCCTGGGGCTGAACCAGAGAATAATGGATGAAAAGAACAAGAACGTTCTTGACATAAGTAGTACACATCTCTATAATCCGACGGCTTCGCTCATGAGCATTTTTGAGCAACTGCCCGCTTTGCAAGAAAGAGTATAGTGCATGCCAACGATTAATCAGCTAGTGAGAAAAGGCCGGAAACTCGTCAAGTCAAAGACCAAGAGTCCGGCGCTCAAGCGCTGTCCCCAGAAGCGCGGGGTGTGTCTCCGTGTCTATACCACGACTCCCAAGAAGCCTAACTCCGCGCTCCGCAAGGTGGCTCGCGTTCGGTTGACGAATGGGATGGAGGTTACGACGTACATTCCTGGCGTCGGGCACAATCTTCAGGAGCACTCGATCGTGTTGGTTCGTGGCGGTCGAGTCAAGGACTTGCCTGGTGTGCGCTATCACATTGTTCGTGGCTCGCTGGATGCGGTTGGCGTTGCTGACCGGAAGCAGGCACGGTCGAAGTATGGAGCGAAGCGGCCTAAGTAGTAATTGATTGTATCATTGCGTGGATGCGCAATGAAAACCGATTTTATTTTATAGGACAACGATGCCACGCGGACAATTTTTCGGTCATCGAGAGGCGCAGCCGGATTCCAAATATCGCGACAAGCTGGTCGGGAAGTTTCTGAACGTCCTGATGGGTGGTGGGAAGAAGAGTACTGCCGAGCGGATCTGTTACGGGGCATTTGACTTGATTCAGGAGAAGACCAGTGGCGGGGATCCGATGAAGGTCTTCAAGTCGGCCATCGACAATGTCAAGCCGGTCGTCGAGGTTAAGTCTCGCCGGGTTGGTGGCGCGTCGTATCAGGTTCCTGTCGAGATACGCCCTTCTCGTCGTGTTTCTTTGGCCTTGCGGTGGATCACTGAGTATTCCCGTTCTCGTGGTGGGAAGAGTATGCAGGACAGGCTAGCGGCTGAATTGCTCGATGCGTCCAATAATACGGGTGCGTCGGTGAAGAAGCGCGAGGATGTGCATCGGATGGCAGAGGCCAATAAGGCGTTTGCTCATTATCGTTGGTAGTGTTGTGTCGTGCTGCTGTTGAGCCCGTCTGCAAGAGCGTCGAGTAAGCTTCGGCCTTGCGGTGGAAGGTTAGCGGCTCGGATGGCGGCACGTTTGTTTTTTCTGGGGGAGTTGTGGCTAGGCAGACACCGTTAGAGCGCACAAGAAATATCGGCATCATGGCGCACATTGATGCCGGAAAGACGACGACCACCGAGCGCATTCTCTACTATACGGGAATGACTCATAAGATGGGTGAAGTGCACGAAGGCGCTGCAACCATGGATTGGATGGAGCAGGAGCGCGAGCGTGGAATTACGATCACCGCGGCGGCGACTACCTGTTTCTGGCGGGATCACCGTATCAACATCATTGATACGCCTGGTCACGTCGATTTTACGATCGAAGTCGAACGCTCCTTGCGTGTGCTTGATGGCGCCGTTGCGGCATTTGACTCTGTGCAGGGTGTTGAGCCTCAGTCGGAAACTGTCTGGCGTCAGGCTGACAAATACGAAGTGCCTCGCATCGCTTTCATGAATAAAATGGACCGAATTGGGGCGGACTTCTACGCCAGTGTTCAGTCCATCATTGATCGATTGGGTGCGAATCCAGTGCCGATCCAAATTCCTATTGGTCGGGAGGCGGAGTTCCGGGGGTCTATCGATCTGATATCGATGAAGGGGTATTTCTACGACGACGAAACGCTAGGGGCGAAATATAAGATCGGTGAGATTCCGGATGATATGGTCGATCAGGCGAATGAGTATCGTCAGAAAATGCTGGATGCTGTGGCTGAGTTCGACGATCAGGTCATGGAGAAGTACATCAATGGTCAGTCGTTAACGGAGGAAGAGGTTCGTCGAGTTGTTCGCGCCGGTACCATCGCCATGAAGGTGGTGCCTGTCTTGTGCGGATCTGCCTTCAAGAATAAGGGTGTTCAGCAGCTTTTGGACGGCGTTGTAGATTTTCTTCCATCTCCGGTGGATATTCCTCCGGTCATCGGAGTGGATCCGAATAATGCCAAAGAGGTCGAGCGGCGCCCCGCTGATTCTGAGCCGTTTTCCGCTCTCGCATTCAAGATTATGACCGACCCGTTCGCGGGTCAGCTCACATTCTTTCGTGTGTATTCCGGTACGTTAAAGACTGGGACGGCGGTTCTTAATGTGACAAAAGGCACGAAGGATCGTGTCGGTCGTCTTCTGAAGATGCATGCCAATAAACGTGAAGAGATCGATATCGTATATGCGGGAGATATTGCGGCAGCCGTTGGTCTGAAGAATGCGACGACCGGAGATACGTTGGCTGATGAGAAGCAGCCTGTCCTCCTGGAGATCATGAAGTTTCCGGAGCCGGTTATTGCGATGGCGATTGAGCCGAAGACCAAGCCCGATCAAGAGAAGATGGGTTTTGCCTTGCAGAAGTTGGCGCAGGAGGATCCTTCGTTCCGCGTTCGGACCGATGAGGAGACCGCGCAAACTATCATTGCCGGGATGGGTGAGTTGCACCTCGAGATTATCGTTGACCGGTTGATGCGTGAATTTAAGGTTGAGGCAAATGTCGGAAAGCCTGAAGTGGCGTTTCGTGAAACTATCCGGCGCAAGGCTGAGGCTGAGTCCAAGTATATCAAGCAGACTGGTGGTCGTGGTCAGTATGGCCACGTCGTGTTGACGGTGGAGCCGTCGGAGCAGGGTAAAGGTTTGGAGTTTGTGAATAAGACCGTCGGCGGATCAATTCCAAAAGAATATATTCCTGCAATCGAAAAGGGCGTGAAGGAGCGGATGGAGACGGGTGTGGTGGCTGGATTCCCCTTGCGTGATGTCAAGGTGACCGTGATTGACGGGTCCTACCATGACGTTGACTCCAACGAAATGGCTTTCAAGATTGCCGCGTCAATGGGGTTTGCTGATGCATGCAAGAAGGCCGATCCTGTTCTGCTTGAACCGATCATGAAGGTTGAGGTCCTGGTGCCTCAAGATTTCATGGGCGATGTTATCGGTAACTTAAATGGTCGCCGTGGCAAGGTTCAGGGTATGAAGGTGCGTGCCGGCGCCCAGGCGATCGAGGCCACTGTTCCGCTGATGGAGATGTTTGGGTATGCAACGGATTTGCGTTCTCGGACGCAAGGTCGCGCCACATATAGCATGGAGTTTGACCGCTACGACCAGGTGCCTCGGCAAATTGCCGAAGCGATTACTTCGAAGCATCGAGGCGAATAAGGTAGCGGGTTTTGTGAACTAGGGAGGATTGGGGATGGCGAAGGCGAAGTTTGAGCGACGAAAGCCCCACGTGAAC
>CABVRW010000075.1 GCA_902500785.1 uncultured Nitrospira sp. | reverse complement strand
AGTACGGTCGGAAATGTCGTGCCTCGCGAGGAACTCAGCACGCTCCTCTGGGGAGACGACGCCCTGCTGCATGACGGGGAGTTGAATCGGTGCATGGAACAGCTGAATCAAAAATTGTCAGGAGAGGCACCTTCGACAGAACACATCAAAAAAGTTCCCGGGGGCTTTCGCCTGCGGTCTCCATTGTCAGAGGAGTCGGACATCATCCAGGCTCAATAATTTGCCTTTCAGATCCGTACCAATCCAAAGACGGTCTGAGGCCAGCGCATCCAGCAGCCACGACAAATTTTCAGGCACCCCCCTGGCCCGTCTGCGAGCCCGTTTCCAATCTCTTTGAATCCGCGACCGCACGGTCAGGTTCAACTTCTTGCCCCACCGTCTGAAATCCGCCAATTCCTCATAGCGGCCCAATGAGGCCTGTACCTGTTTGATCCGTTTCACGAGCTCCTGTTTGGACGCAGGTCGTCCCGGCAGCCATTCGGTCTGGTATCGGATGGTCTTCAGCGTAAGACGCAGGGCGTGAAGGCGTTTTCGTCGGGGATTGTCAGACGCCTTCTCGATCAACCGTGAGAGCGCCTGCTCATGCTCATGGCGCAACACCTCCAGGCGGCTCTTCAGAGAAAGATTCGAGGGAGCGATTGTTGGCAGCGCGTGCTTCCAGACGGCTTGCTCGATCTTGCGATAGGCCTGCGTGCGATTCAGCTTTTGTTTCCACCGGCCGATCCACACATCGACGGCCGCGATGTCCGACTCGGGGGCGTCAATCTTGGTCAAATATTGCCGGAAGACCTGCCACGCGCGCAGCTTACTCAATCGCCGCACGCTGTGAGCCATCACCGCAGCATGGTCATTGTGGCCTGAGAGTTCGAGCAATGCTTGAAGTCGTCGGCAATGGGTTCGAATCGAGTGCACCGTATCGTCATGACCCTGACCCGCCATCACGTGGCGTATCAACTGCAGGACTGTGGCCTGATAGGCGGCGGCCGTGTGGATCAATCCTTGTGCGACTCGAGGCGGTGCGGTATGAATAGGGGTGCGTGGCCTCGTCATGCGCACCTCACACGCAAGGACGAAAACGGCAGCCCCAGCGATATCGCCATACGTGCAGTATGAGTTGAAGTCATCAAGACCGCCTCGCCGCGCACATTCAGCAGGATAAAGGACGCCCGATGTACTGCCTCTTCTTTCGACATGGTATCGCCATCGAACGTCAGGCATGGGACGGACGGGAAGAGGACCGCCCACTGACCGAGAAGGGATCCGCGCGCACTCGACAATCCGGCAGGGGGGTGCTCAATTTGCGCATGACACCGACGCATATGCTTTCAAGCCCCCTGGCGCGCGCACGCGGCACGGCCGCCATTCTTCAGCGCCTGATTCGACCCAAGCCGAAAATCTTGATTGCTGCCGAACTCGATCCTGCAGCGGCCCCACGCAGCCTGTTTGCCTTGCTCAATACCTTCCCGTCGGACGCCGTCGTGCTGTGTATCGGTCACGAGCCGCACCTCAGCATAGCGGCCGGAATTCTGCTCGCCGGAAATCCCTGCCGCGGTCTTTCGCTCAAAAAGGCCGGCGCCTGCCTGATCCATGTCGAAGAGTCCGTGCGGCCCGCCGCGGGACGGCTCGAATGGTGGCTGACGGCCGCACAACTACGCGCGCTCGCATGATCACAGCTCAGAACGCGCAGTCGCCGACCAACGATCGGATCGTCGGCCGGGCATCGTGACCCCTTGCTTGCGAGAGAATGTCGTCAGGCCTCATCTTGGACACAGATGCCGCATCGCGTATGAGGACCAGGCAGGGGGAAGGCGCCAGGCACAGACAGGAACCCACAATCGGCCGAGGCCTCAAGTGCCTTCGTCATCTTGAGTCGCCAGGACAAACTGAGCCGGCCGCTTGAACACCTTCTGAAACAGATCGCTGCGCCCTCGTGCCGCCCAGATTTCCAGCTCGGCATCACCCGAAACCTGCACCGTAATGACGACGGACTTGCCGAGCTTGACGTCGAGGTTCCGCACCACGGAGAACTGGCTCCGGTCCAACCCGTCGGCAATACGGAGCAGGGCCGACAAAACCTTGATGACGCGCTGATTCCCCTCCGGCAAGGCGATAAACTCACTGTGTTTTCGAGTGGGAACCGCGCGGCGATGATACCGCGCCACATTCGCCACCAGATCGATTTCCTCGGCTGTGAAGCCGGACAGGTCGCTGTGCTTGATCAGGTAGTAGGCATGTTTGTGGTGCTGCCGCGAATTGATCATATACCCGATATCGTGCAGAATCGCCGCGAACTCCAGCCATTCCCGCTCCCGTTGTCCGAATCCATGCAAGGGCTTGGTTTGATCGAACAACCGCAATGCCAGACTCGCGACATGGAGCGCATGCGTCTCGGAGACATGACACCGGCGAGCCAGGGCTAAGATATTTCTTTTCCGGACATCCGGAATATCCTGTTCCGCCTGAATGCCCTCATGGTGCCGATGGATAAAATCGTAAATGATCCCTTCCCGAATCGCTTTATCGCAGATCGTCAGTTCATCTTTCCGTAAGAGTTCGAGCAGAATCCGAAATACGATCGTCGCCGGAAGCAGCGTGTCCACGCGTTTAGGGTCGAGTCCCGGCATGGCCAGCCTGGTTTTGAGCGTGGCGTCCGCCAGACGCTTTTCGACGGCGGAAATTTCCTTGGCAGAAATCTTCGTCAGATTCAATTGCTGGAGCGGGCGCCCCGTGCGTTGCAGGTGAATGACTTCGGCCAGGTTGCCGGCCATCCCGGAGGTCGCGATGATCTGCTCGACGCGTTTGGTCTTATACGTCCCCAGCGCATGCTTGAGTTGACCGGTCACGGCCTCTTCCAATTCGTGCAGCATCGACTTGGAGGGGGGCGTCTTCGTCAGATACAAATCTTTCAGCCGAATAGCTCCCAACTTCAGGCTGCGCGCCTGGTAGATCGTCTCCCGGTTCCCGACGATCACCTCCACCGAACCGCCCCCGATGTCGATCACGAGGGTAGGCGGCTCGGGCAAGGCCACACTGTTCTGCACACCGAGAAAGATCAAGCGCGCCTCTTCCGTGCCGGTGATGACGCGCACCGTCAACCCCGTTTGCTGTGCGACATGATCCAGGAACTCGCCGCCGTTACGCGCCTCCCGCACCGCACTGGTGGCCACGCCTTCGATCCGCTCATACCCTTTGTTCTTGGCAAGGGTGACGAGGGTCCGGATCACTTCCAACCCGCGCATCATCGCTTGGTCTGAGAGCCGGCGTGAGGTAAACACCCCGTCGCCAAGACGCGTCATGTCCTTGAAGCGGTCGAGGATCTTATAGGTATAGTCCGGCTGGACCTCCGCTAAGACCATATGAATGGAATTGGTACCGATATCGAGGACGGCCAGCTTGGGCATTTAGTAACTCGCGGAGGGGGCGATGTGTCGGATGTTCTTCCCTTCGACCATGTAGACCACCAGTTCGCCGATGTTGGTCGCATGGTCGGCAATGCGTTCGAGCGACTTTGCGACGAATGTCAGTCGGATCGCGCGGGTAATGGTCCGTGTATCTTCCAGCATAAAGGAGAGGAGTTCTCGAAACAACTGCTCGTTCACCTCGTCGACAAAGTCGTCGTCGGTGCAAACCTTCCGAGCCAGCACCGGATCTGAATGGACGAAGGCATCCAGACATTCCTTAACCATGCGCATGGTCCAATTGGCCATGCGCGGGATATCGATATAGGGTTTGAGTTGCGGCTCGCCGTTTAGTTCCAATGCGCGCTGCGCGATGTTGTCGGCCAAATCCCCCATGCGTTCCAGTTCCGATGAAATCTTCATACCCGTCGTCACAAAGCGGAGATCGCGGGCCGTCGGCTGCTGAAGCGCCAGCAACTGGATGCACAGTTCGTCGATCTCGACGTCCAACGCGTTGACATCGTGATCCTGTTTGATCACCTCCACGGCGAGATCGGAATCCCGCTCCACTAAGGCCTGCAAGGCCTGTTGAATCTGCGATTCGACGAGCCCGCCCATACGGAGCAACGTCTCCTTCAGATGCGCGAGATCTTGATCGAAATGTCGTTGCATGCTCGGGCTCCCCCCGCGATTTATCCGAACCGTCCGGTGATGTAATCCTCTGTCCGCTTGTCGTGCGGCGTCGTGAAAATGGTTTTCGTGTCACCGAATTCCACCAGTTCCCCCATCAAGAAAAATCCGCACTGGTTGGATACCCGAGCGGCCTGCTGCATGTTATGGGTGACGATGACCACCGTATAGGTATGTTTCAATTTGAAGATGAGTTCTTCGATTTTTCCGGTGGCGATCGGATCGAGCGCCGAACAGGGTTCATCCATAAGAATGACCTCCGGCTGCACCGCCAAAGCGCGAGCAATGCACAAACGCTGTTGCTGTCCACCCGACAGTCCCAGCGCGCTCTGCGTCAGGCGGTCCTTCACCTCATCCCATAATCCCGCTCCTTCCAGACTGTGGTGCACCAGTTCATCCAATCGTCGCGTGTCTTTCGTCCCATGCAATCGCGGTCCATAGGCCACATTGTCATAGATTGACTTGGGAAAGGGATTCGACTTTTGGAACACCATGCCCACGCGTTTTCTGAGGTCGGTGACATCGATGGCGAGGTCATAAATGTCGGTGCCGTCGAGTTCCACTCGACCGACGGCACGGGCGCCCTCAACCAGATCGTTCATGCGGTTCAGACAACGCAGCAAGGTAGACTTTCCGCAGCCGGAGGGCCCAATGAACGCCGTCACGGAGTTGGTGCGGACCGTGAGCATCACGTGAAAGAGAGCTTGCCGCTCCCCATAATAAAAGTCCAGGTTACGCACCTGAATCTTCGCGTCCACCGATGGTCCGATGTGCGATTGCTCCCGAAGCACGCGGGACTGCGGAACACTCGGCATGACGGGACGAGACGAGACGGTCGGCGGGGTGGACGATAGACTACAGGGTCTGACTTCCATGCGGCTCCTCTCAGTAAATTAGACGGGGGACATCGCAAATCGTTTGCGCAATCGGTTTCGCAACATCACGGCCGTCCAATTCAACAGGACCACCATGAGGATCAAAATCAGCGTGGTCATGTATACCATCGGTTTGGCGGCTTCGACGTTCGGTGATTGAAACCCCACGTCATAAATATGAAATCCCAGATGCATGAATTTCCGGTCGAGGTGAAGAAAGGGCTCGTAGCCGTCCAACGGAAGGGCGGGTGCCAACTTCACCACACCTGTAAGCATGAGAGGCGCCACTTCGCCGGCCGCACGAGCCATGGCCAAAATGAGCCCTGTCAAAATGCCCGGAAGCGCGCAGGGAAGAATGACGTGCCAGATCGTTTCGAACTTGGTCGCGCCCAATCCGACCGACCCTTCCCGAAAATCACGCGGGACCGCTGAGAGTCCCTCTTCGGTCGCGACGATCACGACCGGCACGGTCAGCAGGGCCAGGGTCAGCGACGCCCAGAGAATGCCGCCGGTGCCGAACGTGGGATTGGGCAACGATTCGGGGAAGAGCAACTGGTCGATCGTCCCGCCTAACGCATACACGAAGAAGGCCAATCCGAAGACACCGAACACGATCGACGGCACACCGGCCAGGTTGTTGACCGCAATCCGTACGAGTCTGACTAGCACCCCTTGCCTAGCATACTCCCGCAGATAGACCGCAGCCATAACGCCGAACGGCATGACGGCGATCGTCATCAGAAACACCATCAAGACGGTGCCGAAAATTGCAGGGAAGATGCCGCCTTCGGTATTCGCCTCACGGGGCTCGCTGGACACAAACAACCAGAGGTTGTGAAGGTACGCGACCGACTTGTCGCTCCAGGTCATGTCGTTCGGCCTACTGACGGCGACCACCTGATCCAGCGTCAATCGCAGCGTCGGCCCGTTCGCGAGCGTCAACAGCAGTGACTTCTGCCCGGCCTCTTGGTGCAACTGCTCCAAGGTCACCGTCTTGGCTCGGTAGTCCCGTTCCAGCGTGGCGATCTGGTCGACGAGACGGCGATCCACGTCGGCTTCGCGAGAGCTGAGCCGGCCGTCGAGCATCAGCGCCCGACGTTCACGCCTGACTTTTTCGAGGCGATAGTTGATGGCCCCGATCTCGTCCCGCTCCACATGTTCAATACGGTGGCGCAGTGCCGCGGATTCCTGTACGAGCGCTCCGATGGCCGACCAGGTCTGGCCGTCCGAAGCCTCCGGCTTGCCGTCCTTCCCCACGATGCCGAGGCGGCCGAACGCAGGGCCCCATTCGCGACGTTCGACGAATGTCAGGTCTTCCGGGCGGCTGGTCGAGATGATATCGTCTCCATTGACCCATCGATACTCCGAGCCGAAGACATCCCGATTGCCGACCCGGTACCGAAACCGGTTGAGTCCATCGGGTCTGTCCAAAGTGACCGAGTTGGGAATCACCTCCTGCCCCACCAGCTGCCCGATGAGGGTTTCCTGCGTCTTCAACACGATCTGATGGAGGGTGGCCGGCCAGAACTGCCCCAATCCGTTCACCATGATCAACGCGAGCATTGCGCCCACCATCAAGAGGCTGACGGCGACGCCGGACGCGGTCATCCACACGAATAGTTCTCCGCTCAGCCAGAAGTCCTTCATGGAATCGGCCCGCTTACCCATGGCTGTATTTCTCCCGCAGCCGCTGCCGGACGATTTCGGCGAGGGAATTGATTACGAAGGTGACGAAGAATAGGAGTAACGCGGCAAGAAATAGGACTCGATAGAGGCTCTCGCCGTGCGGCGCTTCCGGAATTTCGACCGCAATATTCGCCGACAGAGTCCTGAATCCATTGGCCCAGTTCCAATCCATGAGGGGCGTGTTGCCCGTCGCCATGAGTACGATCATGGTTTCACCGATCGCGCGACCGAATCCGATCATGACGGCTGAAAAAATTCCGGGGCTGGCCGAGAGCAAGACCAGGTGCAGGACGGTTTGCCAGCGGGTGGCGCCCAGCGCAAGCGAGCCGGCGATTTGAGTCTTCGGCACGTTCGCCAGCGCCTCTTCGGCGATGCTATAGATGACGGGCACAATGGCGAACCCCATGACGAGGCCGACCACCAAGGCATTGCGCTGATCGTATTGAATTCCAAGTCGGTTCGACAGCCACGCATGGATGTCTCCGCCGAACCACCAGGCTTCAAGAAATGAATTGGCCCAGAGACAGATGCCCATGCCCATCGCCAGGAGGGGAATGAGTAGAAGCGCCTCCTGTCCGGGACGCAGGCGTCGTCTGAACGTCGGGGGCAGGAGATACCATACGAGGGAACTCGCGATGACGAGCAGCGGGAGGGTCAGGGCCATACCGGCCATCGCCGGCAGATATCGTTCCAGGAGTGGCGCCAACCAGAGGCCGGCGAGAAATCCCAATACGACCGTGGGCAAGGCCGCCATCACCTCAATGATGGGCTTGATCTTGGCTCGAAGATCCGGATGCATGAACTGTGAGGTGCACATGGCCGCCAAGATGGCAACCGGCACCGCGAGGAGCAGGGCATACATCGTTCCTTTGAGCGTCCCGAAAGCCAGCGGCATCAGGCCGAGCTTGGGTTCAAAATCATCCGACCCTGACGACGATTGCCATACATAGGCGGGCTCGTCATATCCCTCGTACCAGACCTTGCCGAACAGCGTCGCGAAGGTCACCTCGGGATACGCGTTGTCCACCTGATAGAGAGCGAGGTGACCGGCCTCATCAAGCGAGATCAACCCGTCGCCTTTCGGCGCGAAGGCCACTGTCCGTACCGGAAATTCTCCACTCGTCAGGCGCAGCAACGTTTGGGAGGAGGTCGCATGGTGGAGGAACAGATTTCCCTTCGCGTCGCCGGTCACGAACCCCTTCACTCGCTGCGACGGTGCGAACGCAGTGACCGGTGCAGGGTGAGAGCGGAACGTATGCATGTGGGTCAGTCTCCACCCGGAAGGTGTATCGGTACGTCGTACGAGTCCCCATGTCGAGACCGCCCCGTCCGCGGTCATCACGACGAGGCTCCGATCGCCGCTCAAAAACCCTAGCCTGGTGACTGCCGTCGAGGGTGCAGCGACCGTATAAGATGATCTCACCTCTGGAGGCTCCGTCTCGTACAGGCCGACATGCACCACCTGTCCTTCCGTCGTCCCGACGTACAGATTTTCGAACGAGGCGTCCAGCGCGAGGGCCGTCACCGCACCGTTCGGTTGCGGAAGTTCCGTAATGAGAGGGTTGTCGCCCTCCACATCATCCGCCGCGAGTCGCACGACGAGCAACCGGCCTCCCTCCGACACGAGGGCCAGCAGACTGCCCTGATCATTCGCTCGGAAGGCC
Organism: uncultured Nitrospira sp.; assembly: GCA_902500785.1. Classification (GTDB taxonomy): domain Bacteria; phylum Nitrospirota; class Nitrospiria; order Nitrospirales; family Nitrospiraceae; genus Nitrospira_A. The sequence goes on along the minus strand of CABVRW010000075.1, from coordinate 7,010 downwards.
AGTCTGACAATGGGGCTCTTCGTCAGTGGGATGGGGTAGCCGGCGTGGATGTGCGGACGTTTCCGACGTTCGCCCTGATCGGAAAAATCCGTCAGGGTGCCGACTTTCAATATGAGGACCTCGCCATCGGCCGTACCCACGGCATAGCGCGACGTGCGTCCTCCGCCATGAGCCATCGCCGTGATTGATCGTGCCGTGAAACCGCTCGGCATCTCAATCGGAACTGGTTGGGCGGATGCCAGATCGATAAACTGAATGGCACCCGATGTCAGTACCTGCGCAATTTCCCGGTGCTCATCCACGGCAACCTGAGCCGGGCCTTCTGCCGCAAGTGCAGCGGGGACGCTCAAGCGCTGGGTCAGCTTCGCACTCGGCGCCGTGAACAAGGGTGTGACGTCACGAAAGAGAAAGAAGAAAATCCCGAGAATACTGACGATGGTCGCCAATCCGCCCACCGTAATCACGGCTCTGGCGAGCCGGTCGATCATCGGCCGCATGCGTACTGACCTCGACATACGTCGAACACCTTCCAAGATCATCGCCGTATCCGGCTGAATTGCTTCTCAGCTACGTTTCCGTCGACAGGGAAATATCCGTCTCTGAGCACGTCGGACTGCCCCTCCTTGCTGTAGACGTAGGTGAGAAACTCTTTCACGATAGGGGAGAGGGGTTTTCCGGGAGCCTGATTCACATAGATGTATAGGTAGCGCCACAGCGGGTACGTTCCATTTTTCGTGTTCGCGCGCGTCGGTTCGACGAATGGCTGCCCGGACTTCGCCGCCAGCGGAACCATTCTGACCCCGGATGTCGTATACCCGATCCCGCTGTATCCGATACCGTAACGGTCTTCGCTGATGCCTTGAACGACCGAAGCCGAGCCAGGCTGTTCCTTCACCTGATCCTTGAAGTCACCGTTCTTGAGGGTTCGTTCTTTGAAGAACCCGTAGGTGCCTGAGGCCGAGTTTCGACCATAGAGACTGATCGGCGCATTCGCCCAATCGGCGGTATGGCCGACTTGCCCCCAGCGGCTCAGGTCGGTGGTATAACCCTGCCGCCGAGACTTCGAGAACAAGGCATCTACTTCGGCGACGGTCAGCCCTTTGATCGGATTGTCTTTGTTGACGAAGAGCGCCAAGGCATCGACCGCCACAGGGTAGGCAGTGGGCGGGTAGCCGAACTTGGCCTCAAATGAGTCGATCTCGCTCGACTTCATCGTCCGCGACATGGGACCAAGCTGAGCCGTATTTTCAATGAGCGCAGGGGGCGCCGTACTGGACCCCTTGCCCTCGACCTGAATTTTCACATTGGGATATTGCTTTCGGAAACCTTCCGCCCAGAGCGTGATCAGATTATTCAGGGTATCGGACCCGATGCTGTTGATGGGGCCTGACACGCCGCTGACTTTGGCATAGAGTTTGAGTTCCTCATCACCTGTGCCATGTTCCACGATCGCAGCGGACTGAGCGGCACCGGCACTCCGGAGAGTGGTCATCATGAAGAGGCCTAAGACCGTCAGCGTGATCCCCATGAAAATCCGGCGAGGGAAAGCCATCAGCATGTACGACCTCCGTGGATGTATGAGATGGACAAGAATCATGCTGCATCGTACGACCGAGCCATTGCACCGCCCTCACTGCGGTGTTAACGGCGTGTTAATTCTCTGAGCGGCGACGTGACAGGTTCCGTCTCTTCTTCAGCCGAGTTAACACGGATACGATCAGGTGTTGACGAAACGGCAATACACCGCGTCTAGGCTTGCTCCCTATGGCAGACACCATCATCCAAATCATAGAAGACGAGCCACTCCATGCCATGCTCCTCGACCGTGCGCTACGCCAGGCCCATTTCAACACCGCGCTGGACGCCGACGGCCATACCGGATGGCAGACCGTGCAACGCCTCCTGCCGTCGCTGATCCTGCTCGATCTTATGCTTCCCGGCATGAACGGTCGGGAAGTCTGCAGGTTGGTGCGACGCACGCCGTCCACGAGACATATTCCCATCATCATGCTGACCGCATCGAGCAGCGAGGAAGACCGCATCGCGGGGATCGACATGGGAGCCGATGACTATGTCGCAAAACCCTTCAGCCCGCGTGAAATCGTGTCACGGGTCCAGGCCGTTCTGCGTCGCAGCCAAGACAGTGGCTCCGAAACAAATCTTCTTTCCGGTGCGCCGGTCCTGGTAGAGGGACCATATTTCATGGTGTCACTGCGTGGGCGGCAACTGACGGTTTCAAACACGGAACTGGCGCTCCTCCGTGGCATGGTCGCCCACGAAAGGAAATTGCTGACAGCAGAAGACGTACTCGCTTTTTTGGGGAGGGGAGAGCGGACGATTTCCCAAGAAGACCTTGATCAGCGGGTTCGTTTCCTTCGTCGAAAAATCGAGAACAGCACTGCAGGGACGCTTGAGATTCTGCCGGGCTTCCGCTACCGATTGCTCACCGCCCCGTGACGCTGAGCATCGGCATAAGTTTGTGCGCTCGCATCTCATCATATACGGCGGAGCGCCTGAACAGCCTGAATCGGCAGAAGACGCGCTCGACCTGATTCGGGTACTCACTGCGTGGCGGAATCACCGACTGCGCGCCGATACGAAAGACGCGCTTCAGTTCACGAGCGCTGCACGTCAGCAGGTCGGTGATCCACACTGCTGTATCTTTCCTTCACTTACGTATCCATTTGGATAAAGATTCCATTTCTCCGCACCCTGCCGATCAAATCATTTTTTTATAGTCTTGCTTGCGACAGGCGTACGAATTTTTATACACATCGCAAGTTGTTCACTCACTTTCCAATAACTTACGTCGATTACGTAGCACAGACAAAGCACAAGACTCACCGTATCAACTCGAGACATAACCGATTTTTCCTGTTGGCAAGGATACTGCTTATACCCTCCTCAACATGACCATCCGCGCAGTTCCCTGGATAGTGATTGAACGATGTTCACGAAATCGAATAGGCGCAACCATTCAGATCGCTATAGAGGAGAAGACTCATGACTAGGCACCGAATGGGGACCATCACCGGACTCTGCGCTGTTCTTGGGCTCGTCGGCGCGGTCCTCCCTGCGAGCGCCCAGACCATCACACCGTTCCAGGTCCTGGGCCATATCCAGCAATTCGCGCTGGATACGACGGTCTGTCCAGCGGCCACGCCGGCACCATTCACCGGTGCGAAGATGATCGTCAACGGCTTGGAAGTGATTATTCCATGCTACAGCGTGATCGTGATGCCGGCAGCCTACAAAACCCCTCGGCAAATTTTCGATGAAGCCAAGGGCATTTCGAACGCCAACAATGAGTCGGGACTCGCGTTGAGAGATCGGACACCTCCACTGGCCGCATTCGAAGCCGCACTCGATGGCAATATCGTCTGCAGCCCTGATTGCCGATACATCGCGGGACAAGTGCATATCTCACAACACTCGCTCACTGCCGGAGCAGGATTCATCAAGGCCATCGATATGACCAGAGGCGAGCTACGCGTGGGGGCAGACCCCTCAGCCCTCATCACAGAGGCGGATGCGCGAGTACATCTCAATGATCCGGAGGTGGACGTCAACGGTACAACAACAGGGCGTTATGGGTTATCCAACCAGCAACAGTTTCCCGGCGTCCTGCCCAACACCAACCCCCATTCACGCTTCCCCGATGAGCGCTTTCAGGTCGATCAAGACAATCCCTCGGTGCATGCGCTGACCGGATACCCGATGTGCGTGCCGCGTTCCAATGCCGATCCCGACTGTCCCAGGAGCAATAGGCCATTGGAGGCGGGGAAACCCATGACGACATTTGTGATGACTGGTCAGGACTTGCCCAACCCGACACCAGGTTTGAATGTCCTCAAGGCCTGTCAACCGGCCTGCGACCCCACCAAACAAGTCCCGATGATGGTCGGAGATTACGTGATTTATGAGGGAGCATTGGGAAGTTATCCCGATCCCACCGACCCGAACAAGAGTCTTCAGTACATCTCCGCCCATGCGGTCGAGGCCAATGTCGGAGTGTACACAGAGGCTGGTACAGATCCCGCCTATGTCGCCGTCGATCCGATTTTGGTCGGAACGCGAGGAGATATAGGAATTTGCGGAGCGTCAGCGGAGTGCCAAGATCGAATCAAGGTCGAAGGATTCACCACCGATCCCAGTCGGCCGGTCAACGTATACGCGGTCGATGTAACACCGGACGGGAGCGGCACCTTTACGACGACCCTGCGGTTGATCGGTCTCGGCACTACCAAACCGGCGCCATTGGGGCGATTCCGTTTTATCAGCGATGCCAATCCCGCCATATTGTTCGATCGAACCGGAGCCCTGCGCGGGGCGACGCGTGAATTGATCGCGCGGATCGAAACGAATGCCGGCATTGTGATTGGAGACTCGAAACCATTAAACGATCTCCCTTTGTTTGCACATGGATTGCAGGCGGGACAATACCAGGCTCCGATTGGAGAGTACATCTATCCGGAGGAACACGTGCTGGGAAATCCTCCGCCGTTGCTCAATTTTCAATGCCTGTCGTTCTTGGCGCGCGGATGGAGCCTGGACAACTTGGTACTGAAGCGCCTGGATCCCTGGCCCGGCTTTAACGATCTCCCGGCCGATCCGAGGTATTTTTCATGCACACGATGATCTGTCCTGTTCGGCCAAGGCACTGACCGAACGTTCGAATACAACGTGAGGAAGGAGTCCCCATGGCTGGTTACACAGTGGTCGCGAATCGCAGCGATTTGAACGAGGCTCTCGTCGTCGACTGGGATCAAGGAACAAAGATATCCGTTCCCAGCACGATCGACAATCGCAACTGCACATTCACGGCTGGCGATGTCACAGTCACCGTGTCCCACGATTGGTGTGATGCAAATGGCGCGGGGCAGTGTTCTCTGACTCTGCGGCATCAGAGTGCTCCTGGAGAGCCGGATTGGCCGGGGAATTTTCAGCCTGGGGAACCCGTCTTGTGGACGAAGAATCAGGGTCCCGACGACGGCCCGATCCGCATTAAATTCCAGAAACCGGTCTCTGCCGCCGGCGCGCAGATTCAAATACTCGGAAGTGGCCCCTTCACAGGCACCCTCACAGTCTATGATTCGACGGGACAGGAGGTAGAGAAGTTCTCCCAGCCATGCCAATCGTCATCGGCGGGGGATGATTCGGCCACGTTTCTCGGTGTCGAGGGAGCCGATATTGGCTGCATTGAGTTCAGCACCCAAGACAGGCATCCCACGGGTTTTGCGATCAATCGACTTTCTGTAGTGCGGTAAGTGTCGAAGATCTGCATCCCAAACACCTAGACTGTAAAGCCGCCGTGACTGGAGGATGGACCATGACGTGTATGAGCAAGAACAGCGGACGAACATTTGTACGAGAGTGCAGTCCTGGGACAGGCCGGTGGCGATCGGTCATCACTTTCCTCGCGGGAGCACTCTGGGGGCTTGCGAGTTGTGCCCATATAAGCCCAAACGCGACGCCATCCATCACACCTCAGTGCCGACAAACCGTTCAGGCGCAAGTCGTGGCTCTGGAGCAGGTCTACTACTACAACCGGTTTGGGGCTTTTAATCCCGAAGGGCTGGTGTATGCCTTGCGGCGGGACGTGGTCAAGAATGTGGACGATGACAATGAACGAAGCGGGGACCTCGTCGCAGAACAGGCAATCGGCCTCTACGATCCCGACCATGCCGAAAAAGATCGGCAGCTCGCTGGCCATGTCAAGCTGCGGGCCGACAAACGGCCTCGCCCGTTGGTCTTGCGGGTCAATGAGGGCGATTGCTTACAGGTGACCTTCACAAACTTACTGACTCCGATAGTCGACTTCCAGTCCGTGAACAAGGAACCTGCATCTGGGCTCACGGTCGTCATGGACACGGACGATCCGGTCACGAGGCATGCGTCCATGCATGTGAATGGCCTGGACTACGTGCCAACCCCGGCGTTTGCCGGGATTGCGTCAGATGGCTCCAACGTCGGAGCTAACCCGTCATCCTTGGCCGCACCGGGAGAAACTAAGATCTACACGTGGTATGCCAAGAAGGAAGGCGCGTTTCTCTTCTATTCAATGGGAGCGGCGGTCGGAGGGGAAGGGGATGGCGGACAATTGGGATTGGGCCTTTTTGGATCGGTGAACGTCCAGCCGAAGGATGCGACCTGGTACCGATCGCAGGTGACGGCGGAGGACATGAAACTGGCAACCAAGAAGTCGGCGAACGGCACGCCCATGACGACGCGGTTCGGGCAACCAATCATCGACTATGACGCCACATTTCCCACCGGCCATCCCCACGCCGGCGACCCTATTCTGAATATGCGTCAAGGGAGCGAGCTGATCTATTCCGATCTCAATGCCGTCATCGATATCCGGCATGAAGACGGATGCGAGCAGCAGGGCGAGGGCAACTCCTGCGGAAAACCGTATCGAGAGTTTACCTCGATTTTTCACGACGAGCTCACGACGGTGCAAGCCTTTCAAGAGTTGGCCGAGGAGGATTCTCCGTACAGCAGCATCCGAGACGGCATGGGGATCAATTATGGAGCCGGAGGGATGGGGGCCATGGTGCTGGCTGCTCGGAAGGGAATCGGTCCGGCAGCCAACTGCCCAGAATGCAAGCTCGAGGAGTTTTTTCTCACCTCGTGGGCCAACGGCGACCCTGCCATGGTCGTCATGAAAGATGCGGACAACAACGCCGTGAAGGCGCTCTATCCTGACGATCCCTCGAATGTGCACCACTCGTATATCGGCGATCCAGTCCGCTTCCGGAATATGCATGCTGGCCCGAAGGAAACGCACGTCTTCCATCTACATGCCCATCAATGGGTCCAAGACAAACACGATCCGAATTCCCTGTACTTGGATTCGCAGACGATTTCACCGGGAGCCGTGTTCAACTATGAAGTGCACTATGGCGGATCGGGCAATCGCAATTTCACACCGGGTGATTCCATTTTTCACTGCCATCTGTATCCCCATTTCGCGGAGGGCATGTGGGAACTGTGGCGCAGCCACGATG
>CABVRW010000074.1:7061-16221 GCA_902500785.1 uncultured Nitrospira sp. | reverse complement strand
CGCGAATTCAACCTGGCCTTTGCCGATTTCGCGATCGTGTACGATGCGTCCAATCGTCCGGTGAATCCCACCAACATCACGGAAGACAACCTGTTCACTCCTTTCGTGCATCTGCGAAAGCCCTTTCCGGAGGGCATCTCCTCCAGCGATCCGGGGACGCAATTGCTGAACTACCGCAATGAGCCGATCCCCCTACGTATCGGAACACCGAGCACAAACGGCCTCCTGACACAGAAACAAGACCAAGCTGGAGATATGGCCAATGTGTTCAGCTCCCACGTCCATGGGTATCAAGGCAATCGCGGCCAGGATATTTTTACCGAGCCTTTAGGGAAAGGACGGGTGTCAGGCGATCCGGCGACACCGCTGTTGCGCGCGTACGATGGTGATCGCCTCCAGATTCGCCTCATCCAAGGCGCGCAGGAAGAGAACCATGTCTTCACCATGCACGGGACCAAATGGCTCTCACAACCCGGCTCACAGAATTCAGGTTATCTCAACGGCCAACAGATCGGGATCTCAGAGCATTTCGAGTTCGATGCCCGCGTCGTCGCGCCGGCAGACGTTCGCGATGCGGTGACGGATTATTTCTACGCATCTTCCGCTGCCGACAACTTGTGGGATGGCCAGTGGGGTCTGATGCGTGCATTCGACCCACAATGGGATGAACAGAAAACCGGTCTCAAAAGATTGCCCAGCAGTGCCCAACCCATCGATCCTTTAGTTCGAGCCAATACGTGCCCGGCGAACGCGCCAAGACGCCCCTTCAATGTGAGTGCATGGCTGGCGAGGGATATTGTCCCGGGTGGGGTGATCTACAACGAAGCCTTCGGAATCAAAGATCCTTACGGGATCGTATTTCTGGAAGACCCCACCGAGGCAGCCCCAAACAGAGTCGGAGCGAGACAAGTTATTGCCACGCGCGTGGGGCAGCTCAAGGCGCATCGAGACGCGTTCGCTGCCGGCAAACGGTTCGAACCTCTCGTCTTGCGAGCCGCGGCCGGTGATTGTATCGAGGTCTCCTTTACGAACCGCCTTCCGCTCGTCATGCCGGACGGTCCGAGGAATCCCGATAGTTGGGGTTATAACACGCTGCCGCCCATCACGGAACGGTTCAATTTCAATCAAGTGCAAGCCTCCAACCGAATCGGACTCCATGCGCAACTTGTCGCGCACAATACGTTCAATAACGACGGGGCCAACGTAGGACTCAACATGGACAGTACGTTTCCGCCCTGCGTCACAGACCCATGCGGTAAGGGGACCTATGGGACCTATGATTGGTATGCAGGCGATTTACATTTTGATGAAGGTCAGCCGAAGGGGACTCCCATCGAGTTCGGGGTGGTGTCCCTCACCGATATGGCGGACGTCATCAAGCACCCGGCTCATGGAGCGATTGGCGCGTTGGTGATCGAACCGGAAGGATCGCAATTAGTAAGGCCGACTGATCCCAGTCTGGCAGACCGTTACGATGCCAATCATTGTGGTCCCGACGCGCACAGTAAGGCTTCTGCCACCATCTGCGACTCCCAATCCAATCCACTGTTTCGAGAATTTGTGTTGCTCTATCAAGACTCTGTGAGCCTGCAGCAGTTCGGTCAGCCCATGCACAATTTGCGGAACGGCGATGACGCCGAGGATTCCGGGCAGAAGGCCTTCAACTACAGCATGGAGCCCCTGTGGGCACGATTGGGACTTAGTCCTGCGGATCCACCGGAAGCCACCAGCGAGTACGATTGGTCCTACGTATTCAGTTCGAGGGTCTCGAACGCCGGATGCTCGTCGCCGCCCTGCGATCCGCAGACGCCGATCTTCACCGCGGAAGCCGGATCTCCTGTGCGATTCCGGGTGGTCCATCCTGGGGGACACCCGCGCAACCATGCCTTTACGCTATTCGGTCACGACTGGATCATGAACCCTTGGAAATGTGAACAAGCCGGAGATCCCTGTGACTCGAGTGTGATGGGGTGGAATAAGTTGAGTTCCAATCGCATCGGGTCCGTCGGGGGGATCGGTCCGGCGCGCCATATCAATATTCTCACGACGGCAGGAGGCTGTATGAAGGCTCCGGGCGACTATCTCTATCGAACGCAGGAAGGGTTTGCGCTCGGTGGTGGACTGTGGGGGATTTTCCGCGTGATTCCGCAGACACGGCCCTACGAATTGCCAAAGGCCTGCTACGTACCATGAGACACAGACGGCTGACTCTCAACAACATGCTTCTGGTCCTGATCAGAGACCAGAAACGGCTTCTGACAGGGATGGCGCTGTGCATGATGGGCCTGACGTGCTACGGATGGACTGCCACGGCGGCGGCCACACAGGCGACGGAACGATCAGAAGCACATGGCACCCATGGGGTCGTGCGAGAACAGGTCGCCATGGAATTTGCGCTCACCCAGCCAGCCATGAACGACAAGACCTCGAACGGCTTGATGGCTGGGGATGACGCCATTGCCACCCTGCGTCTGCGAAACACAAAAACAGGGCAGCCGCTCACGGGACTGCATCCGCATGCATGGATGGCTCTTCGCCGGTCGGAAATGGTGGCGAATGAGACCGCTTGTGCGGACAAAGTGAAGAGTTTTCTCGGTGGGACCCTCGCCGCGCGAGCCGATATCGATCTCAACAGCTATCTCATGCTCGTGCTGAATCACGATCAGACCATCTCGGTGATCAATCCTCAGATCGCCATGAGTCGGACGAAGCTTGAAAGCATGATCCGACTCCCTGGCACGGGAGCGGATTGGGTCCTGTCTCGGGATAAGGACTCGCTCTATGTCACGCTTCCCGACCAATCTTCCGTCGCGGTGGTGAATACGATCACACGGAACGTGCTGAACGTGCTTGGGACAGGAGCTCAGGGCCGGCCACGCCGCATCGCGCTGCAACCAGATGGGCGTTTCGCGTGGGTCGGGCTTGACGAGGCTCCGCTGGTTGTCGTGATCGACACAGTCACCAACAGCCTTGTGGCCACCCTTCCCGTGGGAAACGGTCTGCATCAGATCAGCTTCACGACCGACGGCCGGTTTGTCCTGATTACGAACAGCGCCGACCATACGGCCTCCCTTTTCACGACGAACCAGCGGGAAAAGGTCGCTGAGATCCCGCTTGGCCATACGCCTGTCGCGGCTGCCTATAGCTCGACGAGTCACCTTTTCTACGTATCCGCGCTCAATGGGAATGAGATCAGCGTCATTGATCCGGAACAGCGCCGGATCGTCGCCGGTATTCCAACGCCATCAGGAGTGGTCGGCCTACGTTTCGAGCCATCAGGGCGATTCGGGCTGGCGGTGAATCAGCTGAATCACACCGTTTCAGTCCTCGACAGCGAACGCAACACCATGATCGCCTCCACTGCGGTCGTCAGGGAACCTTACGAGCTGGGCTTCACGTCCCAATATGCCTATGTTCGTGGGCTGGCTTCGGAGAAACTGTCTCTGATCGAGTTGAGTGAACTTCGCAAGGGTCGGCTGGTCACAGCAGAAGTGCAAGTCGGACAGTCCGCACCGAACACATTGCCTGATGAGATCGGTGTGGCGGACATGATGGTCCCTGCCCCCGAGGGACACGGCATGCTGGTCGCGAATGCGCCCGACCGCACCATCTACTACTATATGGAAGGCATGATGGTGCCCATGGGAACGTTCCAAACCTACAAGCGCGCACCGCATGCGCTCCTGCTCCTTGATCGGAGCCTAAAAGAGACTGACCCAGGCGTGTACACCACGGCGGTCCGGCTTTCAAAGGGAGGACGATATGATGTCCCGGTCCTGCTTGAGCACCCACGCGTGACCGCTTGTTTGCAAATTGACGTACAGGAGGCGCCTGAGAAACCCAATGCCGTTTCGCGCCCGTCGCTGGCCGTCGAAGCTCTGTTTAGGGAAAGCCCCATGCCATGGGGAACCGACGTTCTGCTGAGATTTAAGATCACCGATCGAGACACCAAAGCGCCCGTGACGGGTCTGCAGGATGTCCAGGTCTTGATACTGGAGCCGCCTGGCGCATGGCAGCAACGGCACTGGGCGAAAGAAGTCGAGGAAGGAATCTATGAAGTGAGCCAGCGCTTCCCCCGAGCAGGACAGTATACCGTCATGGTGCGCAGCCCATCGCAACGACTGCCGTTCGACTCACACACACGCACCAACGTGAGGGTCGTACATGGTGCCGACCTGGCGGAAGCAGCGAACCCTGAGAGAGGGGAGACATCGAAACCCTCTTACTCGCCGCTCAGCCGATAGAAGCCAAGATGGACTCTTTGATCGGGACCCGTTCGATTTCATACTGAAACCTTCTCCGAAGCAGAATAATCTTCCTTCGGCGGCTCAGCTCATCAACGGCTTTGAACACCTGGTTCCACGTCAGTTCGGGGAGCAGAGTGACAACCTGCTCCAGAGTCAAGGACTTCCGCGCCCGCAGCAGATCGAGAATCAAGAATTCTGCTTCGATGGAGATGGATGGATGGACCATGACGCTCCTCCTGGTTGGACGACTACTATCCTTGCGGACCGGCTCGCTCGGAGAGCCGTGTATAGACAACCTACTGCTCCTATGCTTGTGCCCCTGCCTTGTGTCCCTGACATCAACGGTCCTTCAATTTTGAGTTAACTCTCAGCCATCCGTTAGATTTCCTCCCGACCCAAGAACGATCCTTTACCATTTCCGTCTCCCTGCGCCGGGGAACAACGCACCGCCACCACGCGTATCGCTCCAAGGGCTAGAAGAATCGCTCCCAGTGAGAGCAGCTTCACTTGATCGGCTTCCTTGAACCAGAGAGAAATGATTTCCGTCAGCATCACGACCAGGATCGTATCGACGATGAAGGTGACCTTGACGCGGCCTTCGGAAAAATAGGTCAGCGTCGTCTTGAACACTTCCACCACGGCAAGAAGGATTAACGTATCGACGATAATCTGTCGAAGCCCTATTTCAACCGGAGCATGGAACAACAGCCGTATATCCAGGAAGGTCTTGATCACCCCGCCGGTGAGCGCGATCAGGATCGTCAGGATCAACAGACTCAATACCGCCTTGATCCCTTTCATCCACAGATCCGTGAGATCCGTTTCGATCACACGGCCGGCCAGCTCCGACAGACGATGTATGCGAGGCTCAACATTCATGACCGTCATTCGTACGAACTCCTTGTGATAGGTGAACAGGTTCGGCATCGTGAATCGTCTGTCCTACGGCCCTTTTCGGATCATCATGGACCACAAACCCATGAAGAGTCCGACGAGAGCGACCATCGCGAGGTGAGTGGGAACATCCGACGATGATGCGAGCACAATATCGGCAGGAAACATGAATGTCCCTCCTGGTTATGGTGATTCATCGAACCCATCGAAGGCGGGTTCTATTGTGAGTATAGAGGCGGGCTGTTCCAGAGAGTTCACTGCCTGGTTACAACGCTGTTACTTCTACCGAAACGAGGCAGCGTCAACTTGCGAGGAGGTCGAGGAATGTCGAACCACGAGAGTTAACACGGAGTTAACATCTCGCTAATAGGCCGGCAATTCGCCTCTCATATCCTGACACCAGCATGAGTCAACGTTCCGTGCTTCCTTTGAAGCAAGCGACTTAATAAGAAAGAAGCATCCATCACTTCATACGGAGGCGTCATATGACGAGGCAGCAGCACATCCATTCCCGACCCTATCCCGGCACTCGTACGGTTGTGACCGCACTTGCCGCTACCGCCATACTCGCCCTATCCGGAGGATACGCCTGGGCCGAACATGCCGGTCTCACCGCACCGGGAGGACCGACGATCGATCCTGCGATCGAACCCTATACCAACCATAACGGCCTCCATGGCAAATTCAGCATCGCAGGATCAGACACGATGCAGCCGTTGATCTCGAAACTGTCCGCACAATTTATGAGCCTTCACCCAGAGGTGGAGATTGCGGTTGAAGGAACAGGGTCCAGTGCGGCTATTCGCGAGTTCCAGCTGGGCCTCTCCTATCAACGCCGTGGCGACAAGGTGCGAGGAAAGGGGACTGGGGGATCCAATCGTGTCGAGTTATTGGCCTCCTCCCGTCAACTGACGGAAGAAGAGCAAAAGGGTATCGAGTCCAACCATGGGTCCCGTGCCCTCGAGGTGCCCATCGCGATGGATGCCGTCGCGATTTATGTCCACAAAGACAACCCTGTTCACCATCTGACCCTCGCACAGGTCGATGCCATTTTCGGGAAAGACCATAAGCGGGGGCAACCGTCCATCGCCAATTGGGGGCAGGCCGGACTGCTCGAATCCACCTTGGCACACCAACCCATCCATCTGTATGGCCGCGACAAGCGGTCCGGCACGCGAGAGTTCTTCAAGCATATCGCCCTGAAAGACGGCGAGTTGTTCGAGACGGTGGCGGAACAACCGGGTTCGGCGTCCGAGATCATTGCGATCGCCCGCGATCCGTTGGCCATCGGTTATGCGGGGACCGGATTTAATATTTCAGCGGTACGCCAGGTGCCGATTGCCGCTGAGACCGACCAGCCGGCTGTATTGCCCTCGATGGAGACCGTTACTTCCGGCACCTACCCATTGGGCCGTTCCCTGTATCTCTACGTGAAAAGAAATCCCAAGGACGCGCTGGATCCGTTCGTCGCGGAATTCCTCTCCTTTGTCAACAGCCGCCAGGGGCAAGAGACCGTGGTGCGCGCCAGCATGTTTCCCCTGACCGGCTCCCAAGTAGCAAAAAATCTCCAGGAGTTGGGACTTCGGAAGGGCGCGATGGTCCATATCCAGGAAAACAATCAAGATCTCCAAGTCGCCGAACAGGTGACTCGCTGATCGGGCCGCTTAGCTCTTCCGATCGTCTCGAGAAAAGGGGAGCGTTCTGACCCTGTAAGAACGCTCCCCTTTTTCGTGCATGTCTGGTAGCATGCGGCGCTCAGTCGTTCAGGCGCTCATTGCATGAACCGATCACCGGTTCCCATCACCAGGTTCTTCAGCGGAGATGAATCGATGAAAACAGCCTCCCTTCCCTTCCTGCTCTGTCTCGCGGCTCTTGCCCTGGTCGGACAGTCTGGATGTAGCAGTCAGCCGCCGCCGCGCATTTCCTACCAAGACCCGATTACCACGATTCGACTCTATGTCGACGAGCGTGCCGGAGCCGGGCATAGCCATCCAGCCCGGGTGACGACGGAACAGATCGCACGAGTACTGGGCGGCCTCCGTGTCGTTCCGCGGTCGGGATTCATCGGTTCGCTGATCACGGGGGACACACAGGGGGCGCCGGCCTTTACCTCCACTGAAATCCACCTGCTGGCTGCCAAGGTGAGCCACGCATTGGTCGAAGCCACGCCACGGGAATTGGTCACGTTTTATCGACGGATCTCGGATCCCGGAGCGGGCCTGGCGATCACCTCCGGAGGCATGTTCGTGCAAGGCACCCACTTGTTTGTGATCTTGGCCAACAACCGAACCCTCCCGACCGACGGCATGAACCAGAACATGGTCATGGATTTTGATCCGGTGGATAGCCCTCTGGTTCCGATTTCCCGCACCAGCTTTCGCCTGGAGTTCACCCCTTCGACGGCGATCGTGCCGGAAGATCGCCGCGAGTCCTGGCCATATATCGATGACGGCAGAATCCTGGCCGTCGATCTCCAACAGCTCGATCGTGAAATGAAACTTACGCCACCCACGCCGGGCCCATAGACCGTTTTACCGATTGCCGCCGACCCAGTCAGGATTGGACCTGGAACGTCCCCATCGCCTCACCACATTCATCCCGACACAGGCGAATGAAGTCCCTCCGCATCGCACGTAGTCCCCACGCGTCCACTGGCACTCAACGATCGACCGGCACATCAGAACATCCAGGGTGAGACGAGTGGGCGGATCAAACCGGCCATACGGTCGTCACGTCGGCAGAGCCTGTGCTATCAGATTGGGCGGAAGAGACCCGCTTCTTTCCGGCGCAGGACAGGAGTCAACACGTGAACAAGGTGGGGGAGGAGTTCGGAGACTCTGCTCCGAACTCCTTGTCGTTCTAAGGGCGTGAAGCGTCTAGTTCCAGAACCACTGGGCTTGAAAGCGCAATTGAGAGGCGTCGAAGTCAGACTGCATACGATTCGCGACCAAGGTGCTGTTGAGACCATCCTTGAACACATAGTCCGCCATGAAGCGCCAGTGGGTATCCGGCTCCCAGGCAATCCCGAAGTTCCACGTTCGTGATTGTCCGTCCGGAGCGCCGTTCAATGACTTGAATCCACCATAATATTCGCCATATCGAATGTACGGCGTCAGCATGCCCACATCGGAGTAGCGCCAGGTGTAGTTGGCTTGAACGTACCCTCCGATGATTTGGCTTTCTTCAATGATGTTCGTTTGACCGTTCCGCTTCGGACCGCGGCCGACGGTGAACTCCGCCTGGATACCCCAAGGCTGCGGAGGGGTCCAGACGTAGGCTGTGACTCGTTGATCCTTGATGTCGCATCCGCCTTCCGACCCTAATGGACTGCTGCAGATCGCAGAGCTGTTCACATTGGGCTGGCTTGCTCCCTGAACGGCAAACACGCCGTGATAGCCCAGGACGCCGGCCTCGAGCATTCTCCCGTTTTGAAATTGGAATGGATATGATAGCTTCGCGCCGATGTGTTTATCCTTATTGAGCTCCAAACGGCTCCGGCTTTGACCGTTGTACACCATGATGCCGAAGACGCCGTAATCGCCCGGGCCATTGTGGTAGGCCGCCAGTTGCGCAAATCGTTCCTGGGCTACTTTGGGACTCCAATAGTACGCGACGCCAAGGTCACGTTCGCCTGGAGCACCGCTTTGCACCGATTCGTGTCGATCCATTTCCTGCCGGTTCGTGCTCGATCGGTAAGTATCGAATGAATTGGGGACACGATGGAGTCCCCATCGCAGTCGGTGTACTCGATCTTTGGTGAGATAGGTGTCCGCATAGGCGTCGATGATTTCATTGTTGGAGAGTTGCTGCTGTGTGCCCTCCAGCGCAAACTGCGTAAAAAAGGCCACTCGCTCCGACACCTGACCTTGAAACACCAACCGAAGCCGTCGGACATAGAATTCATTACCCTGCTGATCGCCGAAGCTGTCGTTCAAGGGCAAGTCAAATAACCTATTACTGGCTCCGGCATTGTATTTGAATTGACTATACCCATTGATACGAATCCGCTCGTACCAGCG
>CABVRW010000074.1:0-6961 GCA_902500785.1 uncultured Nitrospira sp. | reverse complement strand
ACAGAGGCTGCGATCTTTCTCCACCTTCAACCAATGCTGCTTGGACGATTTCACGCGGCGAGTATCAGGCCCTGGTGTGACGAAGCCATCACCGGGTTGTTAACACTGTGTAAACGCATCCAAACAAGAGCGACGCAGACGAGAAATTTACGCCTCTGTAACGGAATGGCAACGACTCAACAACCGATGCGCTCTAGGTTTCCTCATGCAACCGGAGGCATCACCTATGTCATCCTCCACGAGTGTCCTTCTCTTGCCCTTGATAAGCCGCGAACAGCCGCTGGCGGACAACCTGATCAGGGTGCTGAAGCCCAACGGATATAACCTCATCGTGGCGCCGACACTATCTCACGCGCTGACTGAAATCCGACGAGTGCCTCCGGCCGTCATCCTGCTGGATCGAACGCTGATGACGAAGGAGCCGATACGCAGAAACCAACTGCCCTTGACGATCCCGGTCATTGTCGTATCACCGTTCGAACAGTCCGGTGGGCCGGATGATGGCATCGCAGACCTCGACGCGGGATTTGACCTGGTGTTTCCTTCCGCCCACTATCGTGAACTCCTTGCACACATTCGAGCCATGCTTCGCCGACGCACCATGACATCGGCACCGTCCTCCGTTCTCCGCGCCGAAGGTCTTGTGATGGATATCGCCCGCCATGAAGTGACGGTCGGCGGAACACTCGTCGAACTGACGCCGAAAGAGTTTCGGATCCTCCATCAGTTTCTCCTGACACCGGGTCTCGTCTTGTCCCGCCAGGATTTGCTCAATCGAGTCTGGGGAGAGGACTATGCCCTTGAGGAACATGCGCTGGATGTCCACATCCATTCGTTACGCCAGAAGATCGAGGCAGATCCTTCCAGACCAATGTTCATCGTCACGATTCGAGGGATTGGCTACAAACTCCAGACCCCCTGATCAGTCTTTCAGGCCCATCGCGTTGTTCTCCGACACAACAGAGGTGTTCACGCAGCGGGGTGCGATATCTTCGATTGCGTCGTGAACGGACGGAGGACGAAGCGGTCCCACGGACAGAGGGGAAGAGTCTGAAAGCGGCTATGGGAGGAGACAGACCAAGTTGTACGACAGGAGAAACGGACTCTCGATAGAGGTATGACGCCTTGCTGGGTGCGGGTGAAGCGGCACCCAGGCAGGCGACCGGCAGAGGTTAGAACTCGTCTACCGATACCGGCTGCAACAAGTCCCTGACCGACAACACACCCACGATCGAGCCGCTCTTCAAGACGCCCAGATGGCGCGTATGGTGATGTTGCATGAGGTCGGCCGCCTCCGTAATCGAACGTCGCTCGTCGAGGCTGATGATGGGACTACTCATGATCGATTCGACCGATACAAAATGCACCGGTTTGTTTTCTCCCACGACCTTTCGAACGATATCGGATTCCGTCACGATCCCGACCACACGTTCGTTCTGCTCGACGAACAGGCTGCCGACATGGCGGTCGTTCATCATCCTGGCTGCGTCGGCCACTGACGTTCCAGCCGGCACCGTTACAAGCGTCTTCGTCATGAGCTGACTGATGGTCACCATTCTGGCTTCCTCCCTGTTAGCTGTGTGTTGACGGCCGGGTGTCTCACCCCATGCCGATGCTTTCACAGGAAGCATAGTGCGGCGACGTTCCAGGACCGTTAGGCGTACGTAAATTCTACGTTACGTTTGGCATCGCGATGGGGGGAGAAACAGGCGCGGCATGAGCGAGAATCACCCATGCCGCGGTCGGGAAAGAAACCCTGAAGTAGGACTACTCTTTCACGACAAAATGCACGCTGCGATTTTTTTGCCAGCAGACCGGATTGTGCTGAAGACACAATGGACGGTCTTTTCCGTAACTGGTGACATCGACTTGGAGTTGATCGATTCCCAACGCTTCGAGGTACCGTTTTACGGAGAGCGCCCGCCGTTCACCCAACACTAAATTATATTCAGACGTGCCGATTTCGTCGCAGCGGCCTTCCAACAAAACCTTGGTCACCCGGTTGTCCTTTAATCGCTTGGCATTGTCTTCGACCGCTGTGAGAGCGTCGTCTCGCAGCACATATTGATCAAAATCAAACAGCACATCGGGAAAGGGAATGTTCTGCTCCCCGGTGGCATTGCGCGTGGCCATTTCCACCGAACGCAACGGGACCGAAGCCGGCTCGGGCGGGGCGGGGATTTCCTGAACCGGAGCCGCAGCGATACGCTCCTCCATGCGGGGCTTCGGCGGGGTCGCCGTATTTCCTCCGCTGGTTCCCGACTTGCTCGCGCAGCCGTCAAGAAACAGAGGGCCGGCGACGGCAAGCACTGCGAGCAGGACACAGGGGCGCAAACATATCATGAAGACCTCCGGCGCAAGGTGAGTTCTAGAATTGGACGAGGGACAGAATAATCAAAACGAGCGAACAGGGCAAGTTACTTCTTTTCGGCACACCGCTCGTAGACTCGTCTCGGCGCCGGCAGTGGTTCCCATCGCAAGATCTGCAGCGCATCCTCTACGTAAGCGGGCGAGCGCATGCCGTTCAGCACCGACGTGACGCCGGGCGTGCTGGCGAGAATCCACAAGGCCTTCTGTGACAACGTCGCGGCCTGTCTGTGTTCGGGCAACAACGGATTGATGGTTCGATGCAGGTCCTCGGCGCGCAGACGGCTCCGCTCGGCAGCCTCCCGGTGCAACGTTCGCAGGAGCGCCAGCAGTTCCGGCACATACCGATCTCGCCAAGCTTCCCACTGTTCGGCCACGGCTCCTTTAAACGCGTCCGAGAGCGCCCGAAGCACCTGATTCACGTGGGGCGCGATCATCTGGGTTTCGATTTGCTCCCAATGCTCCAAGCCTTGCACCTGCGCGCGGATGCGGTTTAGTTCATCGGCCCAGCGGAAAAAGTCGTCGGGGAGCATGCCCTGGCCGCTGTGCGCGACAGCCGGCGCGAGCGCCGTTCGATACTCCTCCTCCAGCACGGCCACTTTCTGTCGCTGCACATCAAAATCGGCTTCCGGGGCCGGCACCGGCACATCAGCCAGCCGCACGACTCCGCCGCGCTGGGCGGGCATGGCATTCAGCGGGCGATTGACCAAGACCGCGACACCTTCCCGCACGGCTTCCTCCAACAACGTGCGGCTGTCGTCCGGACCGGTATTCCGGATCAAGGCCGCGCCGGACTCGTACAGATTCATCGGACATTGGACCACTCGAAAGTGGTGCGACGAGAGGCCCACGTGCTGAGCCGCTGTCTTGGCCGCGGCAATCATGCGGGACAAGGAGGTAGCCCCGGGCTCATCCGGCGATGCGGTGGACGTATTCGATGAGACGCCGTACCCCCGAAGCCGACCGGCCTCGACTTGGCGCTCGCAATACTCGAACGCCAGTTGAAGTCGCGAATAGAATTCTTTGCGCAGCGTAGGCACATCCCGTTGCTCACTCGCGCCGAGACGAGTCGCGTGCGAAAGAAAGTACTCCGGGTTATGGAGCAGGCAGACATCCAATGTCGCCAACCCCAGTCGATCCAGCGAGAGCGTCAGTTGGTCCGCCAGAAACTCCGGATGGATGCAATGCCAGAGATCCTCACCATATTTCACCATGTCCGGATAGGACTTTCCGGCTTTGTCCCGCGCCTTGGCTTGCACCAGAGTCTGGCCCTGCACATATCCGATCTTCGACACCACGATGACTTCCTCGCGGGCCACTTCACCGGCACGCATCAACTGCTGCAAGACCGCGCCGACCAGTTGCTCGCTCTCACCGTCCATGTAGTTCGTCGAGGTGTCGATCAGATTGCATCCTGAGCGAATCGCCTTGATCAAAGCCTCTCGATGTTCCGCCTCACGTTGACCCATCCGGTAGGTCCCGAACCCGAGTCGGCTCGTCGTGAGCCCTGTCGCCGCGAAGGGCCCGAATCCCTGCGCCGGCGAACCGGCTCCCGTCGAGTCGTGGATCTTTCGAGCGGCATACGCCGCAGTGCCTTGAACGGTCGCGGCACCCGGATACAATGTCCCGCTCAATACCTTCTGCTCCGGCGCAGCCGATGGAGCTGCGACCCGTTGGGTCGGATCAAGCAGGGCCGGGAGGTCCGCCGGATCGGTGATCGGCTGTCCGCAGGCAAAATTGCGACAGACATAGAGCGCCGCCTTCCCATCGACCAAGGTCTTGCCCTGCAATAATGGATGGGTGGTCTCGGATTGCTGCGATGCTCGATAGGCAATGGCACGATTCGGCAGATAGGTCCGGCTGACGGCCTCGCGCAAGGCGTCGGCGCCGGAATCGCCGGAGAGACCGATCACCGCGATCTCCACTGGACCGCCGGTCAGGAGATCGACGACGATCAGGCTCTTGGCAAACGCGCGCGGGTAGCGGGCAATCTGGCGACCATAGGCACGGACGGCCGCGGCCGCCGCCTGCCGGAAGTCATCTCGCCCAAAGTGATAGGACAATCTGGCTAACGCCGAGGCCGCCACGGCATTCCCGCTCGGTATCGCCCCGTCAGGACCTTCACGACTGCGCATGATCAAGGCCTCATGCCCGGTGGCCGTCGTAAAGAACCCGCCGTATTCACGATCGGAGAAATCCGCCAGTATGTGCTCGGCCTGCCGAACCGCCGCCAACAAATACCGCTCGCTTCCGCCTGCCTCATACGTGTCGATCAACCCTTCTGCGAAATAGGCATAGTCTTCGAGATAGGCATCCAGGTGAGCCGTACCGGTTCGATAGGTCCGCAAAAGCCGGCCGTCCGGCTTCGAGAGCGTGGAGAGAAGAAAGTCGCAGGCGCGCTCGGCGGCCGCACGGTACCGCCCCATACCGAATACGCGCCCGGCTTCCGCCATGGCGCTGATCATCATGCCGTTCCAGGCCGTAATCACCTTGTCGTCGAGTCCCGGCGGAATCCGTGTCGCGCGCGCCGCATAAAGCAGCGGCTTGACGCGTTCGATGGTCCTTTGCAACTCGTCGACCGTCAGCCCCAACTCTTCCGCCGCAGACGCGACGGTCTGAGGCGTGTGCAGCACAGCCTTGTGCTCCCAGTTGCCGGCCGGTGTGACATCGTAATACGCACAGATCCGGCGCGCATCCTCCTCGTTGGAAACCGCCGCGCGGATTTCCTCCGGTGTCCAGACGAAATACTTTCCCTCGACCCCTTCGGAATCGGCGTCGGTCGCGGAATAGAACCCGCCCTCTGGCGAGGTCATTTCCTTCAAAATGTAGTCGAGGGTCTCACAAGCCACGCGCCGGTAGTTCTGATCTCCCGTCACTTGAAAGGCTTCGACATAGACGCGAGCCAAGAGGGCATTGTCGTACAGCATTTTCTCGAAATGGGGCACGAGCCAGCGTTCGTCGGTCGAATACCTGGCGAATCCACCGCCGATCTGATCATAGATGCCGCCGGCCGCCATGGCATCCAACGTGGTGCGCACCATCGTCAGCGTATGGGGATCTTTCGTGCGGTGATAACAATGAAGGAGCAGCGAGAGGCCGGTCGCAGGAGGGAACTTCGGTGCGCCACCGAATCCTCCGAACTTGGAATCGAAATCCTCCGCAAATTGGGTCACGGCCATGTCGAGTTCTGCCTCGCCCACCGTAGTCGGGGAAGGGGCGTGACTTCCATCCTGGAGGCGCGCCGTGAGAGTCGCCGCTTGTGCCACCACTCCCTCATGGTCCTTGTCCCAATATTCGGCGATTTTCTTCAGCAAGGTCGGGAAGCCAGGACGGCCCCATCGATCTTCCGGCGGAAAATACGTGCCGGCAAAAAACGGCTTCTGATCAGGGGTAAGGAACACGGTCATCGGCCAGCCGCCCTGATTGCGATTCAGCGCCAGCGTCGCTTGCATGTAGATTTCGTCGAGATCGGGCCGCTCTTCGCGATCGACTTTGATGCAGACGAAATGTTGATTCATCAGGCGGGCGATCGATTCATCCTCGAACGATTCCCGCTCCATCACATGGCACCAGTGACAGGAGGAATACCCGATGGACAGCAGAATCGGGCGGTTCACCTTCGCGGCCTGTGCCAATGCCTCCGGCCCCCAGGGATACCAATCCACCGGGTTGTAGGCATGTTGCAGGAGATAGGGACTGGTCTGATGGATGAGGCGATTCGGCTCGCGGCCGGCGGGTGTCGTCGTCATGCGCGAACCGTATCACGCACCAACTTGACGGGTCAATGAAGCGCGGGGAGAGACGCACAGAGACTGAGACCCGACAAAACAATTGGCTCGCGCCGGCATCCGGAGTCGCGAGCCAATTGAGACTACGAAAGAACGTCGGAAGCGGGGATCAGTGTCCGCCCTTCTTTTCGTCCTTCTTCTTGTCGTCGCCGAACAGGGTCGGGGACAGGTGTCCACCCTTCTTCTCGTCTTTCTTCTTGTCGTCACCGAAGACGGTCTGGGAGAAGTGGCCGCCCTTCTTCTCATCCTTCTTCTTGCCCTCACCGGCGAACGACGGGGCGGTGAACGCAACGAGAATGGCTGCCGCTACGAATGCAAATAACGCACGCTTCATGGAAACCCCTCCTTGAAAGTTTGAGAATAATGTGCCCACCACAAGGGCGCCCGAGGGTAGCCAACCCAGAAAAAAAAGTCAATGCAACGCTTTGCGTATTTCTTAGGGTCGCCGACCGGGCTCGTCGGGGCCACCCCATATCACCTGTGTGAACGCCGCCACGCTGGTGCGGAACAGTCTCTTGCGAGCGTGCCGTTCTGCTTCGCCCGTTCGGGCCGCCCTCGACCGTCTCTCCGTCCTCGGCGACTGCGCGTTGCACGCTCAGGCTTCACCGGCTGTGATACACTCTTCAACAGAGGTACTCACGCTCTCGGGTCACAGATCATGACCACTGATGACATCGGGCCCTATTCCAACTACCGACTGACCGTCCGCCTCGCTCTCCTGAACACACCAGGCATCTTCGCGAAAGTCGCTGCCCTGCTGGCAGAGGAGGGGGCCAACCTCGGAGCGGTGGACATCGTCTCGGCCA
>CABVRW010000073.1 GCA_902500785.1 uncultured Nitrospira sp. | reverse complement strand
TTGCGAGAACCGGATTTTGAGTCCGGCGCGTCTGCCAGTTCCGCCATCCGGGCATGTATCTCATCGCGACATTTTCCCCTGATTCCCCTGATTGATCGTCAGATTTTAAGGGGACGCATTTCTAACATGAACCCGAGAACTCGTCAATCGGCCCAGGCACTCTTTTTTCTGCGACACTCCGATGCTAGAATGACGCCCGACGATAACGCGAGAGCAGGAGATCAGGGAAGATTTACGGAGGAAACCATGGCAGATGTGCAATGTGTCACCTGCGGTGAGGCAGGCGAAGCGATTACCGATATGCTGTTTCTCGGAAAGCTCGAGGCCGAAATCAAGGCGAAGGTCTGCAAGCCCTGCTGGAAAAAGTGGGAAGGGATGCGCGTGATGGTGATTAACGAGTACCAGGTCAATCTCGGCGATGAGAGTGGTCGCGAGCTCGTTAAGAAGCAAATGAAGGCCTTCCTCAAACTGGGAGAGCAAACCGATACGTCAAAACTGGACGAGAATTTTCGTCCAGCCGGCTCTTAACACCACGGTCCCTCCCATGACGGCCGTAGGCAACAGGATCCGACTGTGATCAGCACATGGCACTCACATGAATGGTGGCGCTGTTCGAACGTCGGACCTGTACGCGTCAGATATTTCGGCCTCATCCATTGCCGTTGCCTGCTCGAATTCATTGACACTCTGATTTCGGAAGTGCTAGAGTGCCCTATTCTTGAGGTTTTTGGCTGACATCGGGAAGGATACTCCCGCCGTGATCACACAAATGCGGGTAAAGGGGCTGATCTTTGATCCCTACAACAACGCCTATATAGTGGTGTTGCGAGACGAAGAGAATTCGGACATGCTCCCGATCTGGGTTGGAAAATCAGAAGCCAGCGCCATCGGTCTGGCGTTGGAGAGTGTCACCGCACCGCGTCCCATGACCCACGACTTGATGAAGTCGTTTCTGGAAACGTTTGATGCGAAGATCATCAGTGTGGTGATCACGGACCTGAATGAGAACACCTATTTTGCCACGATTCACCTGATGTATGAAGATTCCGAATATACGGTCGATTCTCGCCCTAGCGACGCCATTGCGCTAGCTCTTCGGACCAGCGCACCGATTTTTGCGAGCGAGAAAGTCATTAAGAAGCAGTCTTCCGAGGAACTCGAGCAGTGGCTTGAAAATCTGAAGCCAGAAGATTTCGGAAAGCTGGATTCCTAATCATGGAAGCGGCCAAGCAGCAGAACGAATCAGCCGAGCTCATTGCGTTGACCGTCAAGCAGGTGCTCGACGACGGCAACACCGATACCCGCATCGTCGTTCTAAAAAGCGCTGATGCGGACGTGACGCTGCCTATTTGGGTGGGATCTGCCGAGGGCAATGCGATTCGTCTCGCCATGGAACGCGTGGTGACTCCCCGCCCCATGAGCCACGATCTCATTCGGAGCTTTGCGGATCACCTCGGCGTACGAATCGAACGCGTCGTGATCACGGATGTAAAAAGCAGCACCTATTATGCCAGCGTGGGATTTGCGTCGAAGGGTGTGCATCGAACCTTGGATGCCAGGCCGAGCGACGCCATCGCTCTCGCGTTGCGTGCGGACTGTCCGATCTATACCACACAAGATGTCCTCAACCGTCGCACCGCCGTTCATTTAGATGCCTGGATCAATAAGCTCGACACTAAGAATATCGAACCCCAACAGGCGTGAGGCCTGACACCTCACCTAGATTCTTATCGTGCAGGAGTAGATGGAGACCATGACAAAAACGTACCTTGAAAAGCCAGCTGATGTGACACGGAAATGGTTCTTAGTTGATGCCGACGGCAAGACGCTCGGACGCCTTGCGGCCAAGGTCGCCACCTTGCTTCGCGGCAAACATAAACCGACCTTTACACCCAACGTGGATACCGGAGATCATGTCGTCATCGTCAATGCGGAGAAGATCCGATTGACCGGCAACAAGATGGAAAACAAGACCTACTCGTATCACACCGGGTATCCCGGCGGACTCAAAACCCTCACCGCCGAGCATATCCATAAAAAAGACCCGACAAAATTATTGACGCGCGCCATCGAAGGCATGTTGCCCAAGAATCCTCTTGGAAATCAGATGGCCAAGAAACTGCGCATATACGCGGGGGCAACCCATCCACATCACGCGCAGCAACTGGAATCACTCTCGCTGTGATCATTATTGTTCGGATTCGATCTCTGAAGGAGGCCGCCTGATATGGCAGCAATTACGCAGTACGCAACGGGGAAGAGAAAGAGCGCGATCGCTCGTGCCTGGGTGACCGCCGCCGCTGGTGATATCGTCGTCAATGAGAAGCCGTTGGAGAAAGCATTTCCTCGCATGACGCTACGAAATGTGATCCAATTTCCATTTGAACTGGCCGGAGTCGCCGGCAAGTATTCCGTCCGAGCCACCGTCTATGGTGGTGGTCCTGCGGGCCAGGCGGGAGCGTTGCGGCACGCCATTTCCAAAGCGCTGGTCATCATGAGTGCGGCATTCCGAAGCCCCCTCAAAAAGGAAGGTCTGCTGACCCGCGACTCACGCGTGAAAGAGCGCAAGAAGTACGGCCAGAAGGGTGCCAGAAAGCGCTTCCAGTACTCGAAGCGATAATCAAATCCTGGAGCGACAAGGTGTCAAAAGGGAAGGCTCCGCAGCCTTCCCTTTTTTTATGTGTCCGATGAACTGATCGAGCAAGAATTCGTGATAAGGCGGGAGGCGCGACATGACGTCGGTACGAGTAGCGGTGGCAGGAGCCAGTGGATACACCGGGGCCGAATTGGTCAGGCTCCTGGCGCAACACCCTCACGTTGAGTTGACCGCGGTCACTTCCGAGAAATCCGCCGGTACGGCCGTCTCCACTGTGTATCCCCACCTGCAAGGGATCGTGCCGCTGACCTTCGAAGCGTTGGCGCCCGAGGCCTTGGCCGAGCGTGCCGATGTCCTCTTCCTTGCGCTTCCCCATACTAAATCCATGGGTCCGGTGGCGAGTTGCATGCAAGCCGGCAAGCGCGTCATCGATCTGAGCGCAGACTTCAGACTCAAAGATGCCCTCACATACGAAACCTGGTATCAGACGCCGCATGCGCACCCAGACTTGATCGGTCATGCCGTGTACGGCCTGCCAGAATTGCATCGATCCGCCATCGCACAGGCTCGGCTCGTGGCCTCACCTGGCTGCTATCCGACCGCGGCGATTTTGCAATTGGCGCCGTTGATCGCCCATGGTCTGATTGTTTCAGACACGATTGTAATTGACGCGAAGTCAGGCGTATCGGGCGCAGGAAGGAGTCCTGCCCTGCCCTACCATTTCCCGGAAGCACACGAGTCACTGGAACCCTACAAGATAGGCCAGCATCGGCACATCCCTGAGATCGAGCAAGAACTGGCCTGGTTGGCAGGCACACGCGAACAGGCCGGCGGTGGACAAGGTTCGGCCGTCACGATCACCTTCACTCCGCATCTGGTCCCAATGAATCGAGGCATCCTAAGCACCGCATATGCACGGATGAAGGGCACGCTCGATCTCGCTGAATTGCGAGCGCTCTATCGAGATTTCTACAAAGGCGAACGATTTGTGCGACTCCTCGAAGGCACGATGCCGAATCCGCGACATGTGCGAGGCGCCAACTACTGCGACCTCGCTGTGCACGCCGATATGCGCGCCGGCTGGGTCGTCACCGTGTCGGCCATCGACAACCTGATCAAGGGAGCGGCGGGACAAGCGATTCAGGCCATGAACCTCATGCTGGGCTATCCGGAAGAGACAGGCCTGATGGCGCCAGGCATCTATCCATAGCGTCGCATCCGGAATCACTCCGCAGCATCGACCATTCCTACACCACACAGGATCACTATGAAGATCATCACTGGAGGCGTGACCGCGCCGATCGGTTTTCGGGCAGCCGGCATGTACTGCGGCATCAAGAAAAAGAAACTGCTCGATCTCGCCTTGCTGGTATCCGACCAGGAAGGGCCCATCGCCGGGCTCTTCACGACCAATCAGGTTGTGGCCGCTCCGGTTGTTCTGGATCGCTTGCATCTGAAGAAGGGCATCGGCCGCGCCCTCCTCGTCAACAGCGGCAATGCCAATGCGTGCACCGGACCGGAAGGGATGCGATCAGCCAAGGAGATGGCGCACCTGCTGGCAACCGCCCTCGACTGCGCGCCACACACCATCTTCATAGGCTCGACTGGAGTGATCGGCCAACCTCTACCGATCGATTGTATCAAGAGAGCCCTCCCGACTCTCCTCGCTCGTGTCACGCGCCGCGGCGGAGGTGAAGCAGCCCAGGCCATCATGACCACGGACCTCAAACCCAAACAGGTAGCGGTACGCGCTCGACTCGGAGGGCGGATGGTGACGGTCGGAGGAATGGCCAAGGGTTCCGGTATGATCCATCCCAACATGGCCACCATGCTGGCCTATCTCACGACCGATGCAGCCATCGGTCGGCCTGCGCTCCAGGCGGCGCTCGCGCAGGCGATCGATCAATCGTTTAACTGCATTACGGTCGATGGCGATACCAGCACCAACGACACCGTCCTCTGCCTCGCCAACGGGATGGCTGGAAATCAGCCGCTCAAGCCGGGCTCGGCGGACTTTCGGCGGTTCTGCGCCATGCTCGAAACCGTCTGCCGCACGCTGGCCTTGAAAATTTGCTGGGACGGCGAAGGCGTCACCAAAGTCGTGCGGGTCGAGGTCAGGCGAGCTCGGTCCGCGCAGTCAGCCAAACAGATTGTCCAGACAATCGCCACATCCAACCTGGTGAAGACCGCGCTCTTTGGCGGTGACGCCAATTGGGGCCGCGTCATGGCGGCGCTTGGGCGCGCAGGTGTACCCATCGATCCCACCCGGGTGAGCCTCCAATTCGGAGACGTCCCGATGGTCCGGAACGGACAAGGGCTTGGCCGCTTCGCTGAACGGAAGCTGACCAAGGTCTTCCAAGCCAAAGAATTTACGATCCTCGTCGACCTTGCACAAGGCAAGGCCGGAGCGCACATGTGGACGACCGATTTGTCCTATGAATACGTGCGCATCAACGCGAGTTACCGCTCGTGAGCAACCGCGCGCGGTTGCAAAATACTGGGGATTATGCTAGCGTTCGGGCGTTTTCGTGCAGTGAATGGTCCGTCCCATCGTTCACATTTTCGCATCCAAAATCAGGGACGTCTTATTTAAATCCACACCAGCGTGATGCGCACGCTGCGCAGCCTGAGAATAAGGGGGACATCCCCCTCGTCGTTGGCGTTCGCCAGACGCTCTGCAGGCTTCGGAGGGAGGTGAAGGTATGGGAGTAGTTGCAATTAAAGAATTACTGGAAGCCGGCGTCCATTTCGGACACCAGACGAATCGTTGGAACCCCAAGATGAAGCGATTTCTGTTCGGGGAACGAAACGGCGTCTACATTATCGACCTTCAACAGACCGTCGAACGCATGGAACTGGCCTATGCCTTCGCACGCGACACCGTGGCGGCCGGTGACTCCGTCTTGTTCGTCGGCACCAAGCGCCAAGCAGCGGACATTTTAGAGGAAGAGGCCAAGCGGGCCAATCAGTTCTACATCAACCAGCGATGGTTGGGTGGCATGCTGACGAACTTCCAGACTATCCGTCGCAGCATCGACAAAATGAAGAAGATGGAAGCGACCATCGCTGATCCGACGCATCAAGGCCACACGAAAAAAGAACTCGGACAGATGCAGAAGGAAGTCGTCAAACTGCAGAAGAACCTGTCTGGCATTCGCAACATGCGCGCCTTACCAGGCGCGGTGTTTATTCTGGATACTCGCATCGAGCACATTGCGATTCTTGAGGCCAGCCGACTGGAGATTCCGGTCATCGCCATCGTCGATTCGAACTGCGATCCGGATCACATTCAATTCCCCATCCCCGGCAACGACGACGCCATTCGTTCCATCAAGCTGATTATCTCTCGGATTGCGGACGCGTGCCTTGAAGGCGCCCACCTCCGTGCCCAGCATGAAGAAACAGAGTTTGCATCGGCACCAGCCGGTAGTGGCGCGAAACCGGCGGCCAAGTTGGTCGGCCTTTCCGCCTCCTAACGGCCGCGTTTCGCATGATGGCATTGTTCTATTCGACCAACTGAGGAACCCATGGCAAGTTTGAGTGAGCTCGTCAAAGAGTTGCGTGAAAAAACAGGGGCCGGGATTCTGGACTGCCAGAAGGCCTTGACCGAGAACGGAAACAGCATCGACAAAGCGATCGATTATCTTCGGCAAAAGGGGTTGGCGGCGGCTCAGAAGAAGGCCGGTCGTGAGACCAATCAGGGATTGATCCATGCCTATATCCATGCCGGAGGGAAAATCGGCGTGCTCATCGAAGTCAACTGCGAAACCGACTTCGTGGCGCGCAATGAGCAGTTCAAAGCCTTCGTGAATGACTTGGCACTGCAAGTGGCGGCCGCCAGTCCCTCCTATGTCAGACGGGAAGAAATTGCCGAGGATGTCGTCGCGAAGGAACGAAGCATTTACGAGGGGCAAGCCAAGGAACTGGGCAAGCCACCGGCCGCCTGGCCGAAAATCATCGAGGGCAAGCTCGAAAAATTCTACCAGGAGAATTGCTTGCTCGAACAAGCCTTCATCAAAGATCCGTCCGTGGTCATCAAGGATCTCCTGGCGCAACAAATTTCCAAGATCGGCGAGAATATGAACATCCGCCGATTCACGCGATTCCAACTAGGCCAAGCATGAGTTCTGCCCACTACCGCCGCATCCTGCTGAAAGTCAGCGGAGAAATGCTGGCCGGTGAGCAGGGCTATGGCATTCAACCTTCGATTCTTGAAGGGCTGGCGGAAGAAATTGCCGACGTCGTCGCGATGGATGTCGAAGTGGCCGTGGTCATCGGCGGCGGCAATATCTTCCGGGGCCTGGCCGCCAGCGCGCGCGGCATGGAGCGGGCGTCTGCCGACTACATGGGCATGCTCGCCACGGTACTGAACGCCCTTGCCCTCCAGAATGCGCTGGAAGGCAAAGGGGTCAGCACCCGTGTCCAGTCGGCGATTGAAATGCGCCAGTTGGCCGAAGGCTACATTCGACGGCGCGCGATCCGGCACCTGGAAAAAAAGCGCGTGGTGATCTTTGCCGGTGGAACGGGCAATCCCTATTTCTCCACCGACACCGCGGCGTCCTTGCGGGCGATGGAAATCGGCGCGCAGGTGATCATGAAGGGCACCAAGGTCGACGGAATTTACGACAGCGATCCGGTCAAGAATCCACAAGCCAAAAAGTACGCAGAAATTCCGTTCCTGTCGATTCTCACTCAAAACCTCAAAGTCATGGACTCGACGGCCATCAGTTTGTGTATGGACAACCGGTTGCCATTGATCGTCTTCAATCTGAAAGAGAAGGGAAACTTTAAACGTGTCGTCCAGGGAGATCCCATCGGAACCTTGGTCACCGTGGAAAGTCGCTAAGGGAGAGGCTGATGTCGACGGCGCAGGAAATAAAACAACGCGTAACCGAGAAGATGGACCATGCGATCGAACATATGAAACGCGATCTGGCCGGACTCCGCACCGGTCGTGCCTCGGTGGCACTGGTGGACGGCATCAAAGTCGACTACTACGGAACCATGACCCCGCTGAAGCAGGTCGCGAACGTCGCCACCCCGGAAGCACGGATGATTACGATTCAGCCTTGGGAACAGAACCTGATTAGGGAAATCGAAAAGGCGATTCAAATCTCAGACCTCGGCTTGACGCCGTCGAACGACGGGAAGCTCATCCGCATTCCCCTTCCGCCGCTCACCGAAGAGCGCCGGAAAGAACTCATCAAGGTGTGCAAGAAACACGGCGAAGAAGTGAAGGTGCAGATTCGCGGCTTCCGTCGGGATGGAAACGAAGAACTCAAGAAGCTGCAGAAAGACACGAAACTGACCGAAGACGAGTTGCGCAAGTCGGAAGCGGAGATTCAAAAGCTCACCGACCAGTATGTGCAAAAGGTCGACGACGTAATGAAGAAAAAAGAAGGCGAGATTCTCGAAGTCTAGCGTCCTATTCTGCCACCACAAGCTGCGTGTACACGCCGTCTCAGTTCCCCTCAACCTCCGTTTCCGTCGATCTGAATGCCCTCGCGCAGAATGTCGCCCACGTGCGCCGTTTCGCGCCGCGTTCTGAAGTGCTGGCCGTCGTCAAGGCGAATGCCTATGGCCATGGCGCACTGGAAGTCACGCGCGCCCTACAACAATTGGCGGTTCACCGGTTTGCTGTCGCCACCGTCGAAGAGGGCATGGCACTTCGCCAGGACGGCATTCAGGATGCCATTCTCGTGATGGGCGCGACCCTCCCGTCGCAATTTCAGACCCTCGTTGCCCACCGCCTGACCCCCGTGCTCTATCGGGCGGATATGGTCCCGGCCTTCGCTGTGGCCGTCCCGTCTGACGCCACTCCCTACCCAGTCCATATCAAAATCGAGACCGGCATGGGTCGCTTGGGCCTCCTCCCGCAAGAGATCCCCGATCTCGCGGGCATGCCGTTCTTTCGAGCCACCCTTCGGCTGGAAGGGCTCATGACCCATCTGGCTGATGCGGACAATCCCGATGCCGCGCACACCGAGCAACAACTCGCAGGATATCAGCAGAGCCTCGATACAGTGCACCAACGCGGGCTCTCGCCTCCACTGACCCATGCGGCCAACAGCGCCGCCATCATGACCTATCCCGCAAGCCTATACTCCGCCGTGCGACCCGGGATCATGCTGTACGGCTACCATACCCTGTCGAACGCGCGCTCAGCGCCGGAGTTGCACCCGATCCTCAGTTGGAACGCGACCATCGCGCATCTGCACAACATTCAACCTGGGGACAGCGTCAGCTACAACCGGACGTTCGTCGCCTCGCGCCCTTCCCGTATTGCGGTGCTCCCGGTCGGATACGCAGACGGATACAACCGTCTCCTCTCGAACCGCGGGATGGTGTTGATCGGGGGGCGACGTGCGCCGGTGGTCGGTCGTGTCTGCATGGACATGACCATGGTCGATGTCACCGATATCCCCGGCGTGCAAGTCGGTCATGACGCCATCCTGATCGGGCAACAAGGCCAGGAGCGCATCACAGCAGCCGACCTGGCCGCCTGGCAACAGACGATTCCCTATGAGGTGCTCTGTGCCATCGGGCAACGCGTGCCACGCCACTATCTCCCGTTGCGACCGGGCATCGAACCGCCGTCACCGACGCAGTGACGGCATCATCCCGGCGAAGTGTCCTCGTCCTTGCCTGACAGCATCTCCTTGCCTTCCGTTTTTGCTTTCCTCATAGTCGAACGAATCGGTCGGCGCAAGTTCGGCTGATCATCACCCACTCTGCAGCCAGCATGAGGATGAGACGATGAGCGACAGGTATCGGTTCAATCGAGGGAATCTGTTCCGGCTCTCTGCAGGGATTCTAAGTCTTTGCTTCACCACGTCTGCCGCGGCAAGCGAGAGCAAACCAGCGAGACAACCCCGCACAGAGACCTCCAGCATGACCATTCATGTTCCCGTTCCGATGACCGCCCTGGCCGAGCAATACGGAAACATTCACCAGACCCTCGCCGCACGTCGAAGCACAAATCGGGACTGGGTGACGCTCGGCGGAGGGACCGGGTTCCTCAAGTATCGGCTCTGGCCGGGAGAGCAGAGTGCTACGACCACAAGGGATCGCCTGCTCTCCCAATCCAGCCTCCCATTCGGCGTGGAATATGCCAAGCGGATCAAGGGTGCACTGACCAAGATTGCCGAATGCGGCCAGCAGGATGCCGCGACCGGAACAGGCCGCTTGTCAGCGACGCTGGCAACGACGTTCGGCCAGGGCCGCGAATACACCCTCTTGCCTGCGAGCACCATCACTGCAGTGGAAGTCACCAGGCCGTGCCTGCTCTCGGAACAGGGTGTGGATGCGGCGCCCTTGATGGCGCAGGTCTATCGAAGGGACCTGCAAGGGATCCTGCCAATGGTGGATCGTACGGCTGCCGCTCTGGTACCGATGAAGCCGGCAGTCGCTCGCATTTGGAACGATCTGCAGGAACCCTTGCTGCTGGATGAAGGGGAAGCCATCTGGCTGTTGCTGAACCCAGAGGCGATCGGCCCGGCCGGTATCGAGTCACTGTCTGGAACCCCGTTCGCCGGATATGGTGTGACCGCGAGACCTACTGTGGTGCGAGGAACCAAGCCCCTGTCACCACATGTTCCCCTCCCCGCACTCCAGCATCAATTTCAGGACGACGGCTTTCATGTCGTTTTTTCGGTACAGGTTCCGATCGAAGAAGCCAATCAACGGCTGCGTGAGGCGGTGGTCGGCCAAGAATGGTCGCTGGGCGTCGGCACGATCAAGATCGTCGGAGCGACCCTCTATCCTCTGGGCCATCAGGTGGGAGTGGAGCTCACCCTGCGGGGACTGCTGCCGCTCACCCTCCGCCTTAAGGGAACTCCGGCATACGACGAATCGGCAGGACGCATTGCCTTTCGAGATGTCGACTATACGATCAAGGAACGCACGCCGGCGACGGACCTGGCAGAGGAATGGTTGCACGAATCCCTGCGAAATGAGCTGGCAGGAAGATTGGTGTTTTCCATTCGAGAAGAACTGGATCTGATGCGACAGACGATGGAGAAGGGACTCAACCGCAACCTGACGGGAGGGCGCTTGCGCGGCACGGTTCGCCGCCTATCACTCGAAGCCCTGACGGTACAGACCGCGAGCTTAGCCGTGCGATTCAAGACCGAAGGCACGCTGCACTACGACGCTCAGGCCGAAATCATCACCCCGTGATGTGCAGCCTTACACCTTCAGCTTTCGCTTCAACTGCGACTCCACGCTGGACACCTTGCTCGACAACCGGCCCTTCGGACCTTTTCGGTAGTCGATCTTGATGCTGCAAGAAATGCGATTGCAGTCTTTGCGCATGCGCGTATAGCATTTCTTGACCACCGCCATGACCTCGTCCCATTCCCCTTCCAATACCGTTCCCATCGGGTTCAACCGATAGGCCACGCCGCTTTTGTCGATGATGTCCAACGAGCGTGACACGTACTTGCTCACGCTCTCCCCCTTGCCCAGCGGCGACATACTGAATTCCAATAACACCATAACTCAGATACTCCTACCGATCGCGTGCAGGTCTGACCGGGAATCTATGATCCTTGCTTTTCCCCTGCCGCAACAGCCGCCCGTTGATCCAGCCACACCTTCGGGTATTGCACCTTTCCCAAAAGGCGGAACCCATCCAGCGCTTCGCGCAGGAGCGCGCGGCGTTTTTCGGCGTCCGGTTCGTTGGCCTTCGCCTGCTCGCGCAGTTGTGCGAGCCAGTCGACAAAGGCGGCGAATTCGCCGTCCAGAATTCGTTCGAGATCCTCTTTCATGAATCCGGACAGCGCAGGCGCCTGCCCGCTCGAACTGATCGCCACACGAACATGCCCGGAGCTGACGACGGCCGGCATAACCACGTTCGACACGTCAGGCTGGTCTACGGACCAGATCAAAAATTTCTGCTCGCGAGCCAATCGCATCAACGAGTGAGAGAGTTCCCGATTATCGCGCATCGTGTTCAGCACCAGAATCACGCTCTCCAGATCGTTCGCGCGAAAATGTCGTCCTCGATGAATGATCTTCGCCGAGGCCGCAAGTTTGCGCAGACCTTCGTGCAGGGTGGGACTGATGACCGTCACCTTGGCGCCGGCCTCCAAGAGGCGTTGCACCTTGTCGGACGCCTCTTCATCGCCACCGATCACCAAGACCGGCCAGCCTCGCACATCGAGCGAAATTTGGAACCCAGAATTTGCAGCCATTGTATTCATCCTCCAACAAGCCGACCTTCCACGTGAAGGCGTATCATACAACAGGCGATTTCACAGGGTAAACCCGTTCCGTCATTCCCCTTTGCGCCGAGAGCTGGGGTATAATGCGCCGCAGCGTGAAGGGACCGCCCTCGACCTGCTGGTACGTCAACAAAGGAGTGTATTGTGGCTGGATATACAGGACGATCCCTGACCATGGCCGGAGGGATTATCGGCATAGCAGCTGTCGCGGCCTATTTCGGCGTCGCCCACCTCGGAGAACCGAACCAGGGAGGCGGATCGATTTCAGGACAGGTACAGATCGCACCCAATCTGGCCGACCAGGTCAAACCGACAGATGTGCTCTTTGTGATTGTGCGGCGTCCCTCAGGGCCGCCGAGACCTATCGCCGCCAAACGGATCGATGGACCGAAATTTCCGGTCCGGTTCGAAATTACGAGCGCCGATGTCATGGTGCAAGGGAGTGAGTTGAAAGGCATGGTGGATGTCATTGCACGCCTCGATCGCGACGGCCAGGCCGGCCAAGCGCAACCGGGTGACATGGAGGGGCGCTACGACAAAAACCCGACGCTACCGGGCGGCAACGACGTGAACATCACGATCGACAAGGTGTACTGACTGAGGGGGGACGGCACAGAGCTGAATGTTCGATGGTCAAGTGGGATGAGAAACACTGATCCTTACGAATTGTGCGTTACGTCTCCGCCGGATCCGCATCGAGTTCCAAATTCCAATAGAGATAGTCCCGCCAGCTTTCCGGCGTGTTCCGGATCCCGATGGTGATCGTGACCGTGGGGCTCCAACGGGGCTTTACGGGTTTCTTGATGAGACGCATGTTGGCTTCTTCCGGCGTCCGTCCGCTCTTCCGGTTGTTGCATCGCCAGCAGGCCGTGACAATGTTTTCCCAGGTCTTCCGTCCGCCCTTCGCGATCGGCACGACATGGTCAAACGTCAGTTCTTCGGTGCGGAACTTGTGTTTGCAATATTGGCAACAATACCCGTCCCGCGTAAAAATGTTGATACGGGAAAATTTGACCGCCCGGTGGCTGTCCTTCAGCTTGACCAGCTTCAGAAGGCGCATCACCGAAGGAAGTTTGATCGAGATCGAGATACCGTGGATTTGGCGGTCGTAGACTTCGAGGACTTCGACCTTCCCCTGCCAGAGCAAGGTGATGGCCTTTTGCCAATGCAGGACACGAAGCGGTTCATAGGTGGAGTTGAGCAACAAAGTCATTTCCATAGTAACTCCGGCAATCTCCTACGAGTGCACTATTTGAAGCATAGCAAAATGACGACGCTGTTGTACCCTTTCCTGAATGTGACTGCTCAATCTATGCCATATGCAGCCAATGAAATCAAGCGCTTAGACAATAACGTTCTCACATGTCCCGCCATATTGAGACGACCGGAACCACCCTGTAACGTGTGAAGGAACCGTATGGATTCGCACCCCGACTATGTCACCGTGGCACAAGCGGACGAGATCCCCCCCGGCACCTGCCGCACCGTAGAGGTCGAAGGCATCTTTCTCGCCCTGTGCAACGTGGACGGAATCTTTCGAGCCGTCGACAACACCTGCCCACATGCAGGCGGGCCATTGGGAGAAGGATGCATGGATGGCGAGATCATCGAATGCCCCTGGCATGGATGGCAATTCAACGTCCGTACCGGTGAGCGGCCACAAAATCCGGAGATTCGTGTGGCCTGCGTAGAGGTGCGCGTGCAAGGCACGAATGTGCAGGTGAGAACTCCCCTTACATTGTAGGCGGGAAGGGAGGGGACTCACCGGCTGGAGCGCGTGGACGTCCGCTTTCCGGGCCCTCCGGCATCAAACCATCAGCCGGCAGTGAGGCTGCATTGACCCGCTTCGTGCCCAGATCGACGTGCCAAATAAAATCCCGCTCGAACCACTGCGTCGTCCCCTGCTCGCGCATGTAGATCCGAACCTCATACCGCTGGCCATCTTGCTTGATGACCTGCCACTCGCCTAAACGCAATCCCAGCTTGCGGGTCGCCTGAATGCGCGCCCGCTCGTTGAACGCCTGGAGGATCGTCGGATAACCGGCCGCCCGGTGGGTCTGCACCAGCGCAAGGGCCTCAGCCGCTTGCGGGTCGGTGATTGGATTGAGGCCGGGTGGTTTCATCCACCAATAGACGAGCCCTCCGGCCAGTAGAAGCACAAGCACCGTGTAATGAATCGCTTTACTCATAAAGTGTCATAACCGACCGCCGGTGGACGAATTGACTATCTTATGTGGCGTAGGATTTCACTGTCAATCATGGAACAGCATCGGGACGCTACACAACCGCCAATGTCCGGCCGCCACTCTGCTTGACAAGGCCGCGCAGCGCTATGGTACAAATACCGGTCAACCGCGAGACATAATCGGAGCCTCACTGTTCAATGAAGTTCTTCTTTTACGCTGACAATTTGAACCTTTCGCAACTCAAACGTCGCGCCCCGGAACACAAGTTTCTTTTCACGGCGTACCTCCCCGACCACAGCATTCAGTTCTGCCGTTGGTCCACGCAGTGGCGATGTGGTCTGGCGAGCGTCATCCCGTCGCCGGGTGAGAAAGTCTGGGGAGCTGTGTTTGAAATCACCGACGAAGATCTGAAAATCCTCGACGAGTTCGAAAACGATGTGCCGCAAGGAGCCTACCGTCACCTGCCGGTGACCGTGATTACCGAAGAAGGCGAAAAGACACTGGTCACGACTCATGCGGCGAACCCGATCGGCAAATTCAAGCCGAAGGAGCATTACATCGATTGGGTGCTCAAGGGCATCAAACAGTGGAAGTTGCCTGAGGAATGCCGCGAGCAGTGGAACGCATATAAGCCAACCTGACGCGGTCAAAACGTCGTCCATTACCCCCATACATTGAGGTCACCATGCCAAAACCAAAATATCATATCGTCGTCTGCACCAACGCCCGTCCCCCGGGACACCCGAAACCGTCCTGCGGTGGTCAAGGGTCTGCGCAACTACTCATGACCTTCAACATGGGACTCATGCAACGCGGCATCATGCCGGGTGACGTGCTCGTCACGGGATCCTCCTGCCTGGGCCCCTGTGAGCAGGGACCGACCGTCGTGGTCTATCCCGAAGGTACCTGGTATTCCAAGGTGACGGAAGCCGACGTGGCCACCATTCTCGATGAGCACATCAAGGGCGGCAAGCCGGCCGAAAAACTGAACCCGGATTCCGTCTGGAAGTAGCGCGAACGCCGACAGCGGCGTGTTTCAGCATCCAGTGTGAATCGACATGACCAGCCCTACAGTCCATGAACACAAACATCATGCACCCCGCTCCATCGGGTGCATGGTCATCACCTGCAGCGACACGCGCACGCCCGATACCGATACCAGCGGCCGATTGATCCGGGAGTTGCTCACGGACAAGGGCCACCGCATCGCCGCCTATCATCTCGCCAAAGACGAACCGGCCGAGATCAAGGCACGGATCGCCGAAGGTCTTGCCGACGAGTCCGTTCAAGCCATCATCATCAACGGCGGAACGGGAATCTCTCGACGGGACTCGACGTTTGAGGCGGTGGATGCGATGCTGGAAAAACGGCTGGATGGATTCGGCGAAGTATTTCGCTACCTGACCTATCAGGACATCGGCTCACCGGCTATCATGAGCCGGGCCACCGCCGGCATCATCAAGGGCCGCGTGCTCTTTTCCACACCCGGCTCGGAAAACGCCGTGCGCTTGGCGATGGAAAAATTGATCCTCCCCGAACTCGGCCACCTGGTCAAAGAACTCACCAAGTAAGCGCACGACAGTGAAACGCGGAGAGGTGATCGTTCACCTCTCCACATCACGCGTCTTACGTTTGACGCTTCATATCCGTCGAGTCAAGGATGTTCAAAACGGCTCTGTTCTCACCCGCCCAATCTCCAGCGCGCCGAGACGCGCTTTTCCTCAGGCAAGGCCGCAGCAAGTCCTGCGACCGAGAACGCTGCTGGATGCCCTGTTCAACATTCGTCTAATCTTGCGAGATCTTCGGTTCAGAGTACACCTGATTCGCAGCCAGCCTCGATTGGGCATACCGTTTATAATGCATCAAGAGATCGCGCACCGACACGACCCCGACGATCGATCCGCCTCTGGTCACCGCAAGATGGCGCACGCCGAGATCCCCCATCATATCCTGCGCCTCATCGACCGCCTGGCTGCTCTCGATCGTACAGAGCGGGGACGTCATGATCTTCTCGACCGTAAGTTTCGTTACATCCTGGCTACTGGCCAGCCCCTTTCGAACCAGATCCGTGTCGGTCACGATACCGACGTGGTTCTTCCCCTTCTTGATCAGGAGTGAGCCGATCCGCAACTCCCGCATTTTCTTCGCCGCACCGCGAATCGAAGTCGTCGGACCAATGCTCTGAGGTTTCTTGTTCATAATCTGCGCAACAGTCGCCATGTCACATACCTTTCTTCTCGTTGGACAAGAGGGCCGCTCATGAAGTCGGTTAGGAAACAGTCAATACGATCTTACCAAAAAACTTTCTATTCAAAAGATACTCTTGCGCGGCCTTCGACTCGGCCAGGGGAAACGTCCGGTCGATCACCGGCTGCAACTTGCCTTGGCCGATCAACCGTGCGGCCTTGAGCAATTCGCTCTGGGACCCCATGTATGCCCCCTTGATCGTGAGCTGCCGGGAATAGATATAGCGAAGATCGAGCTTCACCTCCGTGCCCGTGGTCGCCCCGCAGGTAATCAAGCGTCCACCCTTAGCCAAGGAATCGATACATTGGGTCCACACATCCGGGCCGATGTGCTCTAACACCACGTCGGCCCCGCGACGATGCGTCAGCTCGCGCACGCGCTGGTTCACCTGCTCCCGGGTATGGTTGATGACTTCATCCGCACCGAGAGCCTTGGCCTTCGCGATTTTGTCCTCGCTGCCGACCGTGGTCAACACCCGGGCGCCCGCCAGCTTGGCCATTTGGATCGCCATGTGCCCCACCCCGCTGCCCGCGCCCATAATCAAGACGTCTTCGCCGGGCTGCACAGCGGCCAAGCCGAACAGCATATGCCAGGCCGTGACAGACACCAACGGAAAGGCGGCGGCCTGCTCGAAACTCAACGCTCCGGGGATCGGGAACACATTCCGCGCCGGAACCTTGACGTATTCCGCATACCCGCCGTGGCACATGGCCCCGATCAGTCCATACGACCGGCACATATTGTCGCGTCCGGCCACACACTGTTCGCACCGGCCGCAGCCGACGCCCGGGGACACGTACACACGCTCTCCCTCCGCGATCCCCTCCACATGCGATCCGATCTGGTGCACGACGCCCGCGACGTCCGACCCGGGGATATGCGGGAGTGGCATCGGATAGGCGGGACTCCCTTGTCGGATCCAGATATCGAGATGGTTCAACGCGCAGGCTTTCACTCGCACGAGTACTTCATCGACGCCGATCGTCGGCATCGGCATCTCTTGATACTGCAGCTTCCCCGGTCCACCATGTTCGTGGAACACCACTGCGTTCATATCCCTCCTCACTCGCGAATCGCGGCTATATTACGTTTCCGCCCCAATGCGCCCTTTCCCCTGAGGATAGCGAGATACAACTTCCTCGCAAGATGATCAAAACCCCATCTGACAAGGCCGCAGGGAGTGCGGCGACTGAGGCGTACCCTTGCGGTACGTCGCAAGGAGATGTACGACTGAGAACGCAGTGAGATGGGGTTTTCATCATCTTGCTAGAAGGTGAGCGTCCCCTCCACGACCATCATGGCCTGTCCGCCGACCGTCACGCCCTGAATGACGTCGTCGTCGGAGTCCACTTGGATCAGGATGCGCGACGGGCGATCGATCTCGTAGCCTTGCTCGGCAGTAATCTCGGTCGTCGGCCTGATATCCACCACCCCATGCTGCACCAGATACGCACCCAACGCGCCGCTCGCGCTTCCGGTCGCGGGATCTTCCACGATCCCGATCAACGGGGCAAACATCCGCGTATGCACGCTGGAGGACTGCTCGACGGTCATCGTACTGAACACCA
>CABVRW010000072.1 GCA_902500785.1 uncultured Nitrospira sp. | reverse complement strand
CACGCTCCTGTGACCTCTGATGACCATGTGCGTGCTGCAGGCCTACTGCGACCGGAAGTGAATCCGCACGGTGAGTTCTCCATCGACGGGATCGTCGCCTTTAAGTTGCGGGGCGAAGGTCCACTTGTTCAAGGCGATCATACCGGCGACCGTCAGTTCCCGATGTTTGGCCGGCTCCAACACCACCACCGTCACCTGAGCATCTTTCGACACGAGCAGGCGCGCCTTCATCCAGTCATCGAGGGGCTTGCCGTCCAGCGATGACGGAACGGCGGGCCAGGGTGTCGATTTCGGCACCGGCCCCACCTGCTGATCCTTGTTCAGCGGCAGACCGTGCACATGGACTTCCGGCAACTCGATGATGTCGGCATCCAACGCATGGTCCGCCTCATGCGTGGCCTCATCACCGGTCGCCGCTAGCACTGCAAGCGGTGAGAGGCACAGACACAAGACACAGCGTCCTGTCGTGCGCACAATAACATCGATAATTTTCGTCATGGCATTCCCCGAATCATTGCAGGTGATGATGCTCAAACGGGCCATCCAGCAAGGCCGCAGGGAGCCCGGCGACTGAGGCGTACCCTTGCGGTACGTCGCAGGGAGACGGGCGACTGAGAACGATGCTGGTGGCCCGTTTCAGCATCATACTAAAAGAACCATTGGCCGCGGAAGAAAAACGACCGTGGCATCCCCGCATGGGCGACCCCCAACCCGATGCTGCCTTCACCTTGATTGATGAAATACTTCTGGTCCAACAAGTTGATGATGTCGAAGCCGAGCAAAAACTTCTGCCCTTCCCAAGGCAACGGAAACACATGGGCGATCGAGAAATTGTAGATCGTGTACGAAGGACTGTGGCTGGAGTTCGTTTTGGCATCTTCGTTTTCCGATGTCCGCAACCCTGAGGCAAAGAGCATCTGCCCCGTGACCGTCGTGCGTTCCAGAAACCGATAGGTCACAACAGCCGAACTCGTCAGGGTCTGCATGTGATCGCAGAACACACCGCCCGGTGAATTGATATCCGCAATCTCCTTCGCCTCCAGGAGGAAATGGCCGGACTGCAGGCCATAGCCCTTGCATTGCCCCCAGGCGACATTGCCGCGCGCCGTCAGGTTCTCTGCCAGCTGCAATTTCAACGCGGCATCAATGCCGCGTTGCCACCCGCGTTCGAAGGCGAAGTAGTTCAACAGAGGCGTGGTGCCGAACTGCCCGGCATCAGACAGGAAATTGCTGAGCTTGTACCACCCCGTGAACTGCACGGTGGCATAGCGGTTCAGCGCGTGGTAACTCCCGACTTCAAAATAATGCGCCCGCTCGGCGCGCACGCTGTTATTGGTCAGATCTTCCGGTTGGGCCCTGGTTCCGAGCGTGTTGAGCTTGGCAAAGGAGATGGCCTCCAGGTTGGGCGGCGTAAACATGCGCCCGTAGAAGACGTGAAACACGTTCGCTGGGTTGTATTTGT
Source organism: uncultured Nitrospira sp. (assembly GCA_902500785.1). GTDB lineage: Bacteria > Nitrospirota > Nitrospiria > Nitrospirales > Nitrospiraceae > Nitrospira_A. The sequence goes on along the minus strand of CABVRW010000072.1, from coordinate 16,457 downwards.
AACTGACGCCGAGACGCGGGCTGACTTGACCTTCGTTGCGTTGATACTGCACGACGTCGCCGCGAAGCCCAAGGTTGAACGTCCACTGGTCGTTGGGGCTCCATTGGTCTTGAATCCAAAACTCTTGGCGATAGCCGATCTGGCGATTGTCGGCGTTGAGGCCGAGCAGGTCTCCCGTAGGATTCCCCGCTCCGTCGTCGGCAAAGGTAAACAACCGCGTCTTGTTCACCGACTGGGTTCGGTCGAGCTGGAACCCGACTTTGATTAGGTGCTGCTTGCTGTGCACATAGGTGTGATCGAACCGAAGACCGGTCGAATAGGCATTGCGGTCTTGATCGGAGGCCGAAAACGGCTCGGAGGGATCCGCCGTATAGGCTAAGAAATTCAGCGGGTCGGTTTTGAATATCGCCCGTGTATGGCGAACATATCCTGCCAGACTGAAAAAATTATTGGCGTTCACGTCGTGTCGCCACACCATATGGCCGTACTGATTGTTTTCCTTTTGGAACTCATCGATCGCCTGGGAGGCCACAGGGGTGAACCCCGGTCGAGCAGCCTGGAGGAGCGGCAGCACCTGCCCACTCGGATCGACGTCGAGCCCCGGCCTCGTCGGGATCTGATACTTAGCCACTGAATTCAAGAACAGCCAGGTAAAGTTGTTCTTGTTGTCCTGCTGATAGTCGCCGCGGATGAAAGTTTGATTGCGCTCGCTCTGTCCGTGAAAAATGGAATGCCCCAGCGTCGGCGGCTCGATTCCCCGATTCGTCGCCGTGTGGCTGTTCAAAATATAGAATCGAAATTTTTCGCCGATCGTGCCGCCGTATTCCATAGACGGATTGATCGTTCGATTGGATCCACCCATCATCTGGACCGACCCGAACGACGGCTTGGTGCCGCTTTTGGTCGTAATGTCCAACACCGCCGCGGCCTTGTTGCCGTATTGGGCTTCCATCCCACCCAGGATGATGTCGGCCCGTTCCCAAGCCCGTGGACTGATCACATCCGAAAAGGTAGACGAGACCGTGTCAGGAATGGGCACGCCGTCGATTCGCAATTGGAGATTCGCATGGTCCTGACGAATGTGCACTTGCTTGAGCGACCCGTAGACCGCGCTCGGGATCGTGAGGAGCACATCGTGGAGTTCATTGTTGTTCCCGCGCGGCAGGGCCTCGATCTCCTTACGGCTGAGCGCATAGGTTTCGCTGGAGGCTTTGTATTGAATGGGCGCCAGAGGAGAGACGACTTCGAGCGAGATCTCCCTGGTTGGAGAGAGCGTCAGCGTGACAGGAGGGGGCGGCGTTGCGCCGACCTTGAGAATGGCATATTCGCTCCGATCGATGTCCAGCAGGGCGCTGACGGAATAGGTCCCTGCCTCCGGAACAGTGACGCTGAATTCTCCTGCCTCGTCCGCCACCGCCGTTCCAACCAGGGTTCCTTCCTGGTCTTTCACTTCCACCGAGGCTTGCGGCACGCGTCGGAGGTCCTGATTTTGAACCGTCCCGGTAATCGTTCGCCCTTTAGCAACCGCCGGCTCCTGCGCGAACACCGGCGAAAGACCGGGCGCAAGAGCCATCAACAACAATCCAAGACACACGTGAGACACACCTCGAACCGACGACAACATGCGAACCTCCCCCCAAATAATCCCGCACAGGTCAGAGCCCGACACAAAGCCGTGGCTGAGACGAAGCGGTGAAAGCCAAAATGAACGTAGCGATGGCGTTGAGGTTAGGTCAGAGGCGGCGCGCGCGAGGTTCTGGTCGTCGCGAGAGATTGAGAACTGATGATCGACGGATAGACGAGAAGTGGTGGAGCGTCTGCTAGGAATGAGCAGGTCGCCGGTGCGTCACCGACCAACGAATGGCCTGTGTGATACTGCACCCACTGACAGAGGTCGGTGTCGGAATGTTCATGCCCGTCGTGGTCGGCCGCCGCCAGCTCGTGATGAATCTCCAGAGCGGCGGCAAACGGCGCCATCGCGAGCAACATGCACGCGAGAACAAGCGCAACGACCGAGCTTGGTGTGAGGTGGGCGCAGCGACGAAACATGGCCATCCTGTTTAGCACATCCGCAAGGCGTGAGTTGTAGCAAAGCGTTGAGGTGAAAGCAAGAATGTCGCGCGGATCGCCTGCCCACTGGACTTTATCCCACACAATTCGCTATGTTAGTGGCCATTCTTGAATCTGAACGTGAGACGGAGTGACTTTCTTAAGGGACGACCATGACGAGGCCGATCGATAATCAACATGTCATTGAAATCAAGCCGCTTCCTTCGCCGCGCGATGTGAAGACCCAGATGCCCATCCGCGACGAGGTGGCTGAATTGGTCTTCCAGACGCGCCAAGCGATCCGGAACATCCTGCACGGCCGTGACATGGACCGCCTCATTGTGATTGTCGGTCCCTGCTCGATTCATGATCCCGATGCCGCCTATGAATATGCCGATCGCCTGAAGCCGGTCGCCGACGCCGTCCGCGAGAAGCTCCTCATCGTGATGCGCACCTATTTCGAAAAGCCCCGCACCACGGTCGGTTGGAAGGGGTTGATCAACGATCCCCATCTCGACGGCACCTGCGACATAGCCCAGGGCATCCAGCTGGCCCGCACGATTCTCTTGAACATCAACGGCAAAGGCCTCCCCTGCGCGACGGAACTGCTCGATCCGGTCACTCCGCAATACATCGCCGACATGTTAAGCTGGACCGCCATCGGCGCGCGCACCACCGAAAGTCAGATCCATCGCGAAATGGCCAGCGGCCTTTCGATGCCGGTCGGATTTAAGAACGGGACGGAAGGCAGCCTGCAAGTCGCCATCAACGCCATGATCACGAGCCGGAGCCCGCACCATTTCGTCGGCGTGAACGCCGACGGCATCACGTCCATTATCAAGACCACCGGCAACCCGGATCATCACATTGTGCTGCGCGGTGGCGGCGGTCGCACCAACTACAGCGTCGAGGATATCGCCCGCGCGGAGACCGCCGTCGCGAGCGAAGGCCTGGCCCGCGGCGTCATGGTCGACTGTTCGCACGACAATTCTGGAAAGAACCACCAACGCCAGGTCGAAGTCGCCGGCGACGTTCTCACACAGTTTCAACAGGGCCGCCGCTCGATCATGGGTCTCATGTTGGAAAGTCACTTGCAAGGTGGCCGGCAAAGCTGGGACCCCAATAAGGCCCTGACCTACGGTATGTCGATCACCGATTCCTGCCTGGCCTGGAGCGACACCGAAGCGTTGCTTTACGGAATGGCCGAGTCGCTCGCCGCGCGGCCTGTGTAACGAGATACCAACGGCGTCCGTACCCTCCTGTCGAGACTCCATCAGTCTGAACCGACACCCATTCTTGCAACAACCAGCTCGGCACAGCCCCACAGGTGCTCCGGGTCTCTGGACCATCTGCCCCCTCGCCCCATCCCGACTGAATTATTGTCTGTCCTTTCGATGATGCAATCGACTACACTCTAAAAAAGTATTTTCACTCCCACTACCGCCGCGTTCGATCCGCGTGACGACACGGATTGATGCGTCCGAACCGCCGACCGTCGTACCATCATTTCATCGGCGACTTCCTCGGCTACACAGCCGCCCTGTGCCCGCATACATGACCGCACTCGCGACGGCCGCAAGGCTTGTGCCGGTCCTTCACCTGTGCTCCGCAGACCACGTCCGCGACTTCGACCGAAAGGAATCTCGCCTTTGAAGATGAGCAGCACCGGTATTCTTGCAAGCTGGCATCGATTGACCGAACACCTGAGCGGACAACCGGTCTCACTGCCCTATGCGGGTGACGAGCCGCCGTTGCGATCGGAACTGTTCAGCGCCGAGCAAATGCAGCAGCATGGCAAAATTCTCGCGGGCTTACATGCGGTGAGTGCCGACCACGAGCCCGACCCGCTGCTCGCTCGACTGGCCGACAATGAAAGAGTCCTATTGGACGTGCGCAATTTGGTGGCGGAGGCGGTGAAGGGAAGCCGACGCATCACACCGGCCGGAGAATGGCTGCTCGATAACTTCTACCTGATCGAAGAACAGATTCACATGGCCAAGCGGCACCTCCCGAAGGGCTACAGCCGCGAACTGCCCCGGCTCGGCAACGGGCCATCGGCCGGCCTACCCAGGGTGTATGACATTGCCCTCGAAATCATCTCCCATGGCGACGGCCGGGTGGACCCGGAAAGTCTCAGCGGTTTCGTCGCTGCCTATCAAACGGTCACCGCCCTCAAGCTCGGCGAGTTATGGGCCATCCCCATCATGATCCGCCTGGCATTGATCGAAAACCTGCGGCGCGCTGGTGCCCGCATCGCGAGCCACAGGGTGGATCGCAATCGCGCCCACGAATGGGCCGGCCAAATGATGGAGACGGCTGAAAAAGATCCCAAGAGTCTCATCCTGGTCATCGCGGACATGGCGCGATCCAACCCGCCGATGGTGAGTGCCTTCGTGGCGGAATTCGCCCGTCGTCTCCAAGGGCGGAGCGCGGCGTTGTCCTTGCCCCTGACGTGGATCGAACAACGCCTGTCCGAGTCCGGGCTCACGATCGAGCAACTGGTGCAATCGGAGACTCAACAACAGGCCATCGATCAAGTTTCCATGAGCAACAGCATCGGAAGTCTCAGATTCCTCGCGGCCACGGATTGGCGCGAGTTCGTCGAGACGCATAGCGTGGTGGAGCAGACTCTGCATGAAGATCCGGCGGGCGCGTATGGGCAGATGGATTTTGCCACTCGCGACCGGTATCGCCATGCCGTGGAGAACCTCGCGAAACGTGGCCCCCTGTCGGAAGGCGGCGTCGCGCGCCACGCGATTCTGCTTGCCCATACACGGGCAACCGAAGCAGGCCACGACAATCCCGCCGCCCACGTCGGCTTCTATTTGGTCGAGAGCGGACGGACCCAATTGGAACAGGCAGTGGGCATACGCCTTTCTGCCTTCGAAACGGTTCGACGATGGAGCGGATCCGGCGCGGTACCGATCTATCTCGGCTCCATTCTTGTGCTCACAGCCTTGTTCACCGGTGGTTTTCTGTCGCTCCCGATCGCGCAAGGCTGGAACCGATGGCACCTGGTGCTCCTGGGGTTCATTTCATCGTTAGCCGCCAGTCAATTGGCGGTTACGCTGGTGAACTGGCTCGCCACGGCGCTGGTGACACCATCTCCCCTCCCGCGAATGGACTTTTCCGATGGCCTACCGCCCACATTACGAACGCTGGTGGTGGTTCCGACGCTTCTCCAACATGCGCAAGGCATCGACGATCTGCTTGAAGCCCTCGAAGTCCGCTTCCTGGCCAATCGGGACAAGCACCTGCACTTCGGTCTCTTGACCGATTTTCAGGACGCGGCCATGGAAACGACTCCGGGTGATGCCTTGTTGCTACAGCTCGTCCGGCGCGGAATCGAGGCATTGAACAAGACATACAGCGGCGAACACGAAGACATCTTTTTTCTCTTTCATCGCCCGCGTCGTTGGAACCCTCGAGAACGGCTCTGGATGGGGTATGAACGAAAGCGGGGGAAGCTGGGGGAATTGAATGCGCTGCTCCGTGGCGGGCAACAGGATCGCTTTTCGACGGTGATCGGCAGAACGTCCGTCCTGCCTCTGGTCAAGTATGTGATCACGCTCGACACGGATACCCAGCTCCCTCGTGATGCCGCGCGGCAGTTTGTCGCGGCGATGGCGCACCCGTTAAATCGGCCTCGGTATGATGCAGCCGCGCAACGCGTGACTGCCGGCTACGGCATCCTGCAGCCTCGGGTAGCCGTCAGTCTCCTCGGCACCAACCGCTCGCGATATGCGCGGCTCCACGCCGGCGAACCCGGCATCGATCCCTACACGCGTGCCGTATCGGATGTGTATCAGGATCTGTTCGGAGAAGGGTCTTTCATCGGTAAGGGGATCTATGAGGTCGATGTCTTCGAGCAGGCCCTCAGCGATCGCTTTCCGGAGAATCGTATCCTCAGCCACGACCTCCTCGAAGGCTCCTATGCCCGCGCCGGACTCTTGAGCGATGTCCAGCTCTACGAGGAATATCCTGCCCGGTACGGCGCGGACGCGACGCGCCGGTATCGCTGGATCCGCGGCGATTGGCAGATTGCGCGCTGGGCCTTTCCGCGCGTGCCAGGGCCCAACGGACGCACCCGCTGCAATCCGCTGACCGTCCTCTCGCGTTGGAAGATTTTTGACAACCTGCGCCGCAGTCTCGTGCCCGCTGCGATGACCTCCCTATTCGTATTGGGCTGGACCCTGCTGTCCCCTATCTGGCTTTGGACCCTCGCAACGCTCGGCCTCCTATTGGTCGCGCCGTTGCTGGGCGCCGTCGTCGATCTCTGCCGCAAGCCCGAGGACATGCGCATGAGTCAGCACCTGACCGCAACCGCCTGGTCCATGAGGCAACAGCTCACGCAAGCGCTCCTGACGCTCGCGTGCCTTCCCTACGAAAGCTTCTACAGCCTGGATGCCATCATCCGGACTGCCGGCCGGGTGTGGCTCACGCGCACAGGCTTGCTCGAATGGAACCCGTCAGGCGCGGTGGACAGAAGCAGGACGGATCTGATCGGTTCCTATCGATCGATGTGGATTGGGCCGGCCATTGGCATGGCCATCACGATCGTGCTCGTGGCGACGCGAGCGGAGGCGCTGCTGGTGGCGGCACCGGTTCTCAGCCTCTGGGCGCTGTCTCCGCTATTGACCTGGTGGATCAGCCGACCGCTTGCTCGACGCGAAGCCAGACTCACGGCAGACCAGACGATGTTTCTCCGGAAGATGGCCCGCAAGACCTGGGCGTTCTTCGAGACCCACGTCGGCCCAGAGGATCATTGGCTTCCGCCCGATAATGTGCAGGAACATCCGGCCCCGAAGGTCGCGCATCGGACTTCGCCGACGAATATGGGCTTAGCCCTGCTGGCCAATCTCTCCGCCTACGACTTCGGCTACCTGTCGACCGGACAGCTCATCGCACGCACCGCGCACACCTTCGACAGCATGGCAACCTTGGAACGATTTCGAGGACATTTCTACAATTGGTACGACACACACACGTTACAACCACTGCTTCCCATGTATATTTCCTCGGTAGACAGTGGAAATCTCGCGGGGCATGTCATGACCCTGCGAGCGGGGCTTCTCAGCCTGCCGGATCACACGATCGTCGCTGAGCGCGCCTTTGAGGGACTTCGCGATACCCTGGCGCTGTTGAGCGATGCGCTCGATACGGCACGGCACTCTTCGGGTGAATCTCTTCAGACGAACATAGCGGCCGATCTTCTGAACAGACCGACCTCACTGGCACACACCCATCACACCTTACGGCTGCTCACCACGCAGGTGGAGGAAATCACCGCTCTGCTCGATCCCGTTGCCGACGTGGACGCGCACCGATGGGCCGATGCCGTCGCAAGGCAATGCCGTGACGCGCTCGCTGAGCTGGCGCTTCTGGCTCCATGGATCGGTCTTCCCATCACCACCCACATACTCAACGCGTTCCCAGGATTAGATCAGATACCGACACTCCGGTCGCTGACCAAACTGGAAGACGAATGGCTGCCGACGATTGAACAGCGTCTTGGATCGGACGCATCGGAAACAGAGCGTGTCTGGTTACTTGAACTTCGACGGCATGTCAGTCACGCAGCCCGACTCGCCGAGCAACGCCTGGCCTCGCTCGACCACTTGACCTGGCAATCGAATCAATTCTCTCGAATGGAGTACGACTTCCTGTTCGACGAAACACGATACCTTCTCTCCATCGGGTACAACGTGGCAGAACGACGATGTGACGCCAGCTACTACGACCTTCTGGCCTCGGAGGCCCGATTGTGCAGCTTCGTTGCGATCGCGCAGGGCCAATTGCCGCAGGAGAGCTGGTTTGCCCTCGGACGTCTGCTCACGACGACAGGCGGAGAGCCGATTCTCCTTTCCTGGAGCGGGTCGATGTTCGAATACCTGATGCCCCTGCTGGTCATGCCGACGTATCAGCAGACCCTGCTCGACCAGACCTATCACGCGGCGGTCGCGCGGCAGATCGAATACGGCCGAGAGCGAGGCATTCCCTGGGGCGTTTCGGAATCCGGCTACAACATGGTCGACGTACAGTTGAATTATCAATATCGGGCTTTCGGTGTGCCCGGCCTCGGGCTGAAGCGCGGCTTGGGCGAAGAATTGGTCATTGCGCCCTACGCCACCTCCATCGCCCTCATGGTCGCACCGGAAGCGGCGTGCCTGAATCTCCAGCGTCTCACGGCCGAAGGAGCCGATGGACCGTTCGGCCTGTATGAAGCGATCGATTACACTCCCTCGCGTCTTCCTCGCGGACAGACCCGTGTCATCATTCGCTCGTATATGGCCCACCATGTGGGGATGAGTTTCCTCTCCTTTGCGTATCTGCTCCTCGACCGCCCGATGCAGAAACGCTTCGAAGCGGACCCGCTGTTTCAGGCCACCATGCTGCTGCTCCAAGAACGTATTCCAAAAGCGACCGCTTTCTATTCGCACAGCACGGAGCTGTCGGACTTGCGTACGACGTCTTCCACTCAAGACACACCCGTGCGCGTCCTGACGACCCCGAACACGCCGGTGCCGGAAGTGCAACTCTTGTCGAACGGTCGCTACCACGTCATGGTCACGAACGCGGGGGGCGGCTCCAGTCGCTGGAAAGATCTCGCCGTGACGCGTTGGCGTGAAGACAGTACCTGCGATAACTGGGGAACGTTCTGTTATCTCCGCGACGCGGACAACGGAGAGTTCTGGTCGACCGCCTATCAACCGACATTGAACTCATCCAAGCCCTACGAGGTCATCTTCTCCGAAGGGCGCGCCGAGTTTCGACGCCGCGACCATGAGATCGACACGCATACTGAAATCGTCGTGTCGCCGGAAGACGACATCGAATTGCGGCGGATCCGTCTCACCAACTGTTCGGACAGGAAGCGAACGATCGATCTCACCAGTTATGCGGAAGTCGTGCTGGCTTCGTCCGCGGCGGACGCCCTCCATCCCGCCTTCAGCAACCTGTTCGTCCAGACCGAAATTATCCGCGAACGTCAGGCCATTCTCTGTACGCGCCGTGGCCGTTCCCAGGATGAACAGGCGCCCTGGGCATTTCACCTCATGGCGGTGCGCAGCCCCTGCAGCGGGGAGATCTCCTACGAGACGGACCGCGCGCAATTCATCGGCCGAGGGCATAGCCTCGCCTCTCCGCAGGCCATGCACCATTCCGCTCCCCTCGCAGGGAGCCAGGGATCCGTGCTTGACCCGATTGTGGCCATCCGTGGTCAGATTGTCCTCGAGCCGGAAGAGTCGGTCACGGTGGATCTGGTATCGGGCATCGGTGAGAGCCGCGATCTCTGCCTGCGTTTGGTCGACAAATATCAGGATCGACGGCTCGCTGATCGGGTGTTTGAGCTGGCCTGGACCCATAGTCAAGTCGTGTTGCGTCAGCTCAATACCACCGAAGCGGATGCGCAGCTGTATGGCAGGCTGGCCGGCTCAATCCTCTATGCCAATGCCTCACTCAGAGCGGAAGCGGCGGTGCTGAGCAAGAATCGCCGCGGACAATCAGGCCTTTGGGGCTATGCGATTTCCGGCGATCTGCCGATCGTCCTGCTCCAGATCGGAGACCCGTCCAACATCGATCTGGTCCGCCAGCTGGTCCAGGCCCATGCCTATTGGCGACTGAAGGGGCTGGTGGTGGACCTCGTGATTTGGAATGAAGATCACGCCGGATACCGTCAGGTCCTACACGACCAAATCATGGGACTGATCTCGGCAGGGATCGAAGCGAATGTGATGGATCGTCCGGGCGGGATTTTCGTGCGAACGGCAGAGCAGATGTCTGTCGAGGATCGCCTGCTGCAGCAATCGGTGGCGCGCGTGATCCTCACGGATCGGCGCGGCTCCTTGGCGGACCAGATTACGCGCATCGCATCCCCTGCGACTCCGGCCTACCAACTCAAACCAACTCGCACACATCGAGCCGACCCGCCGGCAACCATCGAAGCCCGGACAGATCTGCTGTTCTATAACGGGCTCGGGGGATTTTCTTCCGATGGCCGCGAGTACGTCATCACCACGACGGCCGACCGCGTGACGCCCGCCCCCTGGGTCAATGTGCTGGCGAACCCGCACTTCGGCACCGTGGTCTCAGAGAACGGCCTCGCCTACACGTGGAGCGAGAATGCGCACGAGTTCCGCCTCACGCCCTGGCACAACGATCCGGTCACGGATTCGAGCGGAGAAGCCTTGTATCTGCGCGATGAGGAGAGCGGCCACTTCTGGTCGCCCATGCCGATGCCGAGCCGAGGCGCCAAACCCTATGTCAGCCGGCATGGATTCGGCTACAGCGTCTTCGAGCATACCGAAAATGGGATTCGCTCGGAGGTCTGGGTGTATGTGGCGCTGGATGCCTCGGTGAAGTTTACGGTGCTGAAACTGCGCAACGAATCCGGGCGACCACGACGACTGTCGGCGACCGGCTATGTGGAATGGGTGCTGGGAGACCTGCGGCCCAAATCGGTCATGCATCTCATCAGTGAGATCGACCTGGCCACGGGAGCGTTGTTCGCCCGGAATCCCTACAACACCGACTTCTCGGGACGAATCGCGTTCTTTGACGTGGATGAGGGAACTCGAAGCGTGACCGGCGATCGGACTGAGTTTGTGGGACGAAACGGCAGCCTGCGCAATCCTGCCTCGATGGGTCGTTCTCGATTGTCCGGGAAGGTGGGCGCCGGCTTGGATCCTTGCGGCGCCATTCAATTCCCCATCGAGCTCGCCGCTGGTCAAGAACGTGACTGTACCTTCCGATTGGGGGTTGGAAAAGACATCGACGATGCCCGCCAGCTCGTCCGCCGTTTCAAAGGAGCGACGGCAGGCCGCGCGGCCTTGGAGACCGTCTGGTATCACTGGACGCATACGCTGGGAGCGGTCCACGTGGAGACACCCGATCAGTCGCTCAATGTGCTCGCCAATGGCTGGCTGCTCTATCAGACGCTGGCCTGTCGCCTCTGGGCGCGAAGCGGCTACTATCAATCGGGAGGCGCCTTTGGATTCCGTGATCAGTTGCAAGACGTCATGGCGTTGGTGCACGCGAGACCGGAACTCGCGCGGGAACAACTGCTGCTGGCCGCCGCTCGCCAGTTCAAAGAAGGAGATGTGCAGCATTGGTGGCATCCTCCTTCAAACCGAGGCGTCCGCACGCGCTGTTCCGATGATTTCCTCTGGCTTCCCTTTGTCACCAGCCGCTATGTCATGACGACCGGAGACACCGGCGTGCTGGAGACCCCGATCCAGTTTATCGAAGGCCGCCCGATCAAACCGGACGAAGACTCTTACTACGATCTGCCTGGCCGATCGGAGCAATCAGGCAGTCTATACGAGCATTGTGTGCGATCCATTCTGAAGGGCCTCACCAAGGGCCCACACGGTCTGCCGCTCATCGGCTCGGGTGATTGGAACGACGGGATGAATATGGTCGGCGATCGCGGCCAAGGCGAAAGTGTCTGGCTCGGATTCTTCCTGTATGACGTCCTGGTGCGATTTGCTGCGGTGGCGAGAACCACAGGGGATGCGCCGTTCGCTGAACGCTGCCAGATAGAAGCGGCGCAGCTGCGGCAACAGATCGAACAGCAGGGCTGGGACGGTGAATGGTACCGCCGCGCCTACTTCGACGATGGCACCCCGCTAGGATCGGCTACTAACGACGAGTGCCAAATCGATTCCATTCCCCAAAGCTGGTCTGTCTTGTCGGGAGCTGGAGAGACGACTCGGTCGCGATTAGGAATGGAGGCCGTTTCTCGGCGGCTGGTTCGGCGCGACGAGGCCCTTATCCAGCTGTTGGACCCGCCGTTCGATAAGTCCGCGTTGAATCCCGGCTATATCAAGGGCTACGTGCCGGGAGTCAGAGAAAATGGAGGACAATACACCCATGGCGCGCTCTGGGCCACCATGGCCTTCGCGGCGCTGGGCGACCGCGAGCGCGCCTGGGAACTGTTTCGCATGATCAACCCGGTGAACCACGCCCGATCACCGGAGGAGATCTACACATACAAAGTCGAACCGTACGTGGTCGCGGCCGATGTCTATGCCGTTTCTCCTCACACAGGCCGAGGGGGCTGGACCTGGTACACAGGCTCCGCCGGGTGGATGTATCGGCTGATCGTCGAATCACTCCTTGGCTTGAAGCTGGAAGGCAACACGTTACGATTCGCGCCCTGCCTTCCTCAGGATTGGCAGACCTTCAAGATCCACTATCGATTCAGAGAGACCACCTATCACATCACGGTGTGGCAATCAGATGCTGAAAAGAAGACGATGTCCGTGACGATCGATGGCGTTGACCAGGCTGATCATGCGGTCCCCCTGGTGGATGACCGGCATGAACATTCGGTAGAGGTGATCCTCCCAGCCCTGTGAGAGCACGAGCGGCGCCGGCATGCGGCGCAATTCGAAGCCAATGAGGACAGATGGTGGCTCCCCACCGAGCGTCGCGTCATCGTCTTTCGAGCTCTGATGCCGGCATGGTAGGATGCGTGCCATGCTGATCGACACCCATACCCATCTCGACGACGCGCGCTACGAGTCCGACCGCGAGGCCATGATCGCCCGTGCGCGTGAGGCCGGCGTGGATTCGATGATCACCATCGGCTGCGATCTTGCCACCAGCCAAGCCGCTGTCGCCATCGCTAATCAATACCCCTTCGTCTATGCGTCGATCGGTGTCCACCCGCACGAAGTCAAACACATTGCGGACGATTGGTACGGTGCCTTCCGGCAGCTGGCGCGCGACAGCAAGGTGGTGGCCTACGGCGAGATCGGGCTCGATTACCATTACAATCACTCTGATCCTGAATTACAGCGCGCGCGCTTCCGAGAACAGATTCAACTCGCGCGAGAATTGAAGCTTCCGGTAATCATCCATACCAGAGAGGCGCAGGACGATACCATCCGCATTCTCAAGGAAGAACGGGCCTCAGAAATCGGCGGCGTATTTCACTGTTTTTCGGGAGATGCCTGGCTGGCGAAGGATGCGATCGAGCTGGGGTTCTATCTGTCGTTTTCCGGCATCCTGACCTTTCAAAATGCAGCCATGCTGCGGGACATCGCCAAGACAGTCCCGACGGATCGTCTGCTCATCGAAACCGATTGTCCATACCTCACGCCGGTCCCCCACCGTGGCAAACGAAACGAACCGGCCTATGTGAAGCACGTGGCCGAACTGCTGGCCACCATTACATCCGGCAGCACAATGTTGACCGCCGAAGACATGGGCCGCCGCACCAGCGAGAACGCGCGGCGTCTGTTCAAAATTCCCTGAGCTGATGTTTTCGTTTACGTTGTGACTTCGGCAGCTTCCGGGGGTTCCCGCCCTTGTCTTTGGATCGTTTCACCACATCAACGTCCCCACGATCCAATTCTTTAAAGGCGGAGGTCGGCGCTCTGACAGCCCGATCCAGCAACTTGGCACGAAACTCCGGCGCCCCAATGACGAACGCCCCGGCCGCCCTGGCGGAATTGACCACTTCGTGATCCGACGACACCACCGCGCAATCTTTGCCGTAGAGTCGCGCGAGACGCTGAATCACCTGGTCGGCTCGTTCGCCTCGCTTTGAATACACGACTTCGACGCCGGACTGGAACTCACGGTGCTCCGCACCCAGCCCCCCCTGCCAACCGTCGAAGACGACGGTGATCGCATGGCCCTTTCGTTGACGGTACCCGGCCAAGCCGTTGATGAGCCCCTCGCGTGCCGCCTCAAGGTGGCCGGCCCCAGAAGCAACAGCCATCCCGGCGCTGCCCACCACGTTATACCCATCGACAAGAAGATGTGTGGCCATCTAGAATTAATCGTTTGAAGCCTTTTGTTGACATTACCATAAACATCTGAGAAAAGGCCTTAGAGGGTATCCTATCGAGAGGAGTTCCGGTTCGTGACTCATGCCGTCTCCCTGATCCGCCATGTCTTGACGTTGGCACTCGCGTGGTTCCTGTTCGGCCCAGGCGTCTTGCTGAGCGCCGAGATCCCCAATGAGCCATCCTGGCCGCAGGTGCCCCAGGTTTCCGCTGAGGAATCTTCCCCTCACTTCCTTCTCATCAAACAGGGGAAGGCCGGCGCATCCCGTTATCCGATCATCGTCCGCGACCTCCGTACCTGGTCCACCGCCGAAGGCACACGCCTGGTGCTCGACCTGAACCATAAGCCGTCGTTTTCAGAAACTCAATTGCGCAACCCGGACCGGGTGGTCATTGAGGTGAGCAACGCGATCCTCGGGAAAGCTTCTCGACAACGCGTCTCCGGCGGGACGATTCCGCAATCCTTTCAAATCGCGCAAAGCCGCCCGCGCGTCGTCACCATTACTCTGCTGCGGAATCAGAACTCCCGATATAAAGTGTTCTCGCTGGCGAATCCGGATCGCCTCGTGATTGATCTCTCTCAACGTCCCAAGGATCAGCTTCGACAGATCGGCGAGACCTCGGCGACGTCGCCGTCGGCCCCTGCCATCCCATTGCCGACTGAGCCGACGATTCCAAGCCCCACCGTCACCGAGCCCGTGCGTCCCGTCGCACCCAAACCCGCAAGCCCGATCCAGACGATCGTCATCGATCCCGGGCATGGCGGGAAGGATCCCGGCACCGTGGGACGGCGCGGCACGACGGAAAAAGATGTGACCCTGAAAGTCGGCCTGCTGCTGAAGACCTTACTCGGCACGTTGCCGAATACGCGCGTCCTCATGACCCGTGAACGCGACGCCTTCATCGAGTTGGAAGACCGGGCCAAGTTCGCCAACGGAAAGGGAGCGGATCTGTTCATCTCGATTCACGTCAATTCCCATCCGCACAAGGGAATCCGCGGTCTGGAGATCTACCACTTCGGCGAAGCCAAGGATCAGCGCGCCCTGGAGGTGGCCGCGCGCGAAAACGGCACACCGCTGAACAATACCGGGGTGGGATGGGAATACCTCGTCGCCGACTTGCTCACGACCAAAAAGATCGAGCATTCGCTAGAACTCGCCTGGACCGCCAAGCAGGCCATGGTGACGAGTCTCAACGGACGGTACAGCACCATCGATCACGGGGTGAAGACCGCCCCGTTTTACGTGCTCCGCTTCACCACCATGCCCAGCATTCTCGCCGAGATCGCCTTCATGTCGAATCCGACCGAGGAAGAGCAGATGCGATCACAGCCGTTCCTGACCCACATCGCCGAATCGATTTTCGAAGGGGTCAAAACCTACCTTCGCACCAATCCTCCCAGGTGACAGACGCCGTCTCATTGGGCTAGAGTTCTTCCTTTCTTGTCCATATTATGACCACATTCAAGCTCGTCCTGGAGTACGACGGGACACACTACGCCGGGTGGCAACGCCAACTGAACGTGCCGACGATCCAGGCGACGGTAGAGGAGGCGCTTGCGGCGATCGCGCAAACACGTGTCACGGTTGTCGGGGCAGGCCGAACCGATGCCGGGGTTCACGCCCTCGGGCAAGTGGCCAGCTTCAGGTCCGATCGTGGCCTCTCACAGCGCGAGTGGCTTCGCGCGTTGAATGCTCACCTGCCTCGAGACATCAGCGCCCTGTCGGTTGAAACCGTTCCGGATGGGTTCCACGCACGCTTCTCTGCCGGAGGGAAACTGTACGAGTATCACTTGATGAATCGATCTGAGCGGACGCCCCTGCTCCGAGAACGGGCCTGGATGGTCTATAAACCCTTGGATTTCGCAGCCATGAAGGAGGCTGCCGCCTACCTGACCGGCGCGCACGATTTCTCCTCATTCGAAACGGCACCAACCGACAACGACAACCCACAATGCTGGTTGCAACAGGCGGAACTTCGCCGCCAAGGCGATCTCATCATTTTCGCCTTTTATGCCGACCGTTTCCTCAAGCAGATGGTGCGTTCCATGGTGGGAACCTTGGTGGAGGTGGGACAGGGAAAACGCACGGCCCCCGACATGCGCACCGTACTCGCCGCGCGCGTGCGGGCGGCTGCCGGAAGGACCGCCCCCGCTCATGGCCTGTATCTCGTCAGAGTGGACTATGCTGAGGCAGCCATCCCCTATCCCACCTAAGGGACTCCCCCGTGAGACAGAATCGGCGCCGTTTGGTATAGTCCCGCCGACAACTTACGGCCACCTTCACAGGAGCTTGCCATGAACCATCTCCACATTGCCCTGTCTTCCTTCGTATTAGCAGCGGTGCTCATCACCCCGCAGCTCAGCGACGCAGGAGCGCAGCAGAACAAGATGAAAACCTGCAATGCCGATGCGGAGGCCAAAGGACTGAGCGGTGAAGGCACAGGCGCCGATCGAAAGGCGTTTATGAAGGAATGCCTGTCTGCCAAACCAGAGAAAGCCGCGGCGGGCGCGTCACAGCAGAACAAGATGACAACGTGTAACAAGGATGCCAGCGCCAAGAATTTGGCCGGTGATGAGCGGAAGAAGTTTATGAAGAGCTGTCTGTCCAACTA
>CABVRW010000071.1 GCA_902500785.1 uncultured Nitrospira sp. | reverse complement strand
ATATTCTGGATGAAGGCGTGCGGGAGGGCTTAGCCATTGAAGTGGACACGTCGCTCCCGGCGGAGCGCGTGGTGCGCGTGCTAGAGCAAGTGGTGAGCTGGCGGGGCCAGCCCCACGCGATTCGCCTCGACAATGGCCCGGAGCTGATCGCCGACCGATTCATGACCTGGTGTGCGGACCGGGGCATTGACCTGCGGTATATCTAGCCTGGCAGACCCGATCAGAATGCATTCATCGAGCGCTTCAATCGAACCTATCGGACCGAAGTGCTGAATGCCTATGTGTTCGAGTCGCTCGACCAAGTCCGGGAGATCAGTGCCGAATGGTTGCAGAGTTATAACGACGAGCGGCCGCATGATGCATTGGCAGGCCTGCCGCCCGCCATGTATCGGCTCAACTTGAAGCCGGAAGTTCACCCATGATCGTGTCTCGTTGACAGGGGAGCTTACATTTCCATTTGGGAGAAGTTGACCGGCGAGGCAATCGAGGATTCTCCTCTCAATTCTGGAAAAGTCTCAATCTCCGCTATGGGGCACAACGATTTAGAGGATTTGTTCGCCTTATACCTGCAAGCTGAATTGGGGTGGTACCTCGTACCAAGTACAGCCAAACGCTCAACCCCACTTACAGAATTTGTACTGCGGAACTCGCAAGGCAAGCGTGCTTATGTATAAGTAAAAAGCGGAGAAGCACATCTCACCTCAGTTGATGTGCCTGCGGAGGTTGACAAGTTTTTTGTGTTCGACCTCAACCCCGAAAGTCTGCATGTAGCCAACCAAAAGATTGAGCGAGTTGATGAATTGAAACTAATAACCTTCTTTAGAGCGAATAGATCTCTATTGCCGAGTTATATGCAGGGGCTCATTTTTGAAGGAAGGTCCTAACGCACGGAGCCGTGTTGTGTTTCAGGCCAAAATTATCTCGCATTTTGAGGAATTTTTGGTCACGGTTCGGGCACGGTTCTGGTCCCGATTGCCGATGCGTCTTAATATAAGTCCATGGCACTCAGGTATCCATAAATCAGCCACTAGTAAGGCTTTTCAGGCAATCAATCTCACTCCGTAGTTCGTGATAGCAACCAGTCGAGCAGCCCTTGTAAGGCGCGAGGTCAAACGCACGCGTCGACCATTTGATCAGGCCGAGACGAGGGTGTTTCTGTTTTGTTCGATGTGTCTCCTGACCCTTTCCGGAAAAGCCTGCTCGGCCAGCCGCAACTCATAGGCTTTCTGCAAGTTCATCCAAAATTCAGCCGTGGTATTGAAAAACGCGGCCAAACGCACGGCCGTATCGCCCGTAATGCCCCGTTGCCCCTTGATGATTGCCGTAATCCGGTTTGCCGGCACCTCTAGTGCTTTGGCGACAGTATTGGCGTTGAGGGGGAGATCGGATCCCTTCATGAACTCTTCCAGCAAAATTTCTCCCGGATGCACCGGCCGCATGCCGTTCTTCACCATAGCCTGTCTCCTTCAGTGATAGTCTGTGATCTCGACATCGTGGGGGCCATCACTCATCCATCTGAAACAGATGCGCCATTGGTCGTTGATTCTGATGCTGTGCTGCCCCACGCGATCACCTTTCAGTTTTTCCAAGCGATTGCCGGGAGGCGCCAACAGGTCCTTGAGGTCGGCGGCACAGTCGAGCATCGAGAGTTTCCGTTCAGCCACATTCCGAAAACCGGAGAACTCTCTGACGGGTTCCCCGGCAAACAGGTGCTCCGTCTTCCTATCCCGAAAACTTCTGATCACGAATCTTACTCTACCACCGTTTTACGCTTTGCGTAAAACGGATGTGCCAAATTTGTGCTAAAAATCTTCAAAATCCTCCAGATTGGTTCGAACTAGTAGAATCTATAGAATGCTCTTAACCGCTTAATTCAAAAGATAAAACGGGGAAACCTTCGCAAAATCAAGCCGCTAGTAAAATGCCACTTGCCGACCTTTTAAGGCGAGGGTCCTGGGTTCGAATCCCAGCCGACTCACCATTCAATCTTGTGTGTTCGCAGTCCCTGCGATCACGTTTCGGATCCATGCGGACCACCATTTCCACTTGTCCTTCTCGATCTTGCCGATCCCTCGGTCGTTCGCCGGTTGTCGCATATTCGGTCACTTGCCGGCCTCGTGCTTTTTAGGGTTGAGGATGAATCGCCAGAAGTGCAAGATGCCCATATGTTCTCGTAGTGGTTGCTCTGCCCTGTAATTCTCGGTATCGACTCCCTGAGACATCACAATTATCGTGCTCCCTACGTGGGTATCACATTGCGCGATCGATGGCGGCCGCGCACAGGAAAGGAATGAGACGCGATGATGAAAGACCATCCGAAGAAGTGGCGGTTGAAGGGCTGGACGTTTGCGGTGCTGTTGGCGGCGACCTTCACGTCCGGCTGCATGCATCATCCCGGTGGCATCGCACCTTCGACTAAACCGCTTGCCCCTGGTGGGTATATCGAAATAGGGAAAGTGCGCGGGCAGGACTGTGGCTATCACCTGTTTGGTGTTATCCAGGTCACGGGTGGCAATGAGATGAGAAATGCCATCGAGGATGCGCTTCACACGAAACCCTTGGCGGATGCGCTGGTCGAAGTCACAGTGGACGGCTATTACCAGCATTTCATTCTGTTCTCGCGAGCCTGCACGCAGGTGTATGGAACGGCGGTGGAAACAAGGTGATCGGGGTGGAGGGCCTCCGAGGCTACAGGGTCATCAGCCGGGTTATGGTGAAGGAGTGCGCATGACCGCTCCAGTCTCAAGTCGTCGTGCTCTGACTTTCCACGGTTCATGCGACAGGGGCACAGCCAATCTATCCTGAGATTTCTCGAATGGTATCGAGTGCCATCCTCCATGAGAGACTGGTGCTTTTGCACCGTGGGTGCGGTGGTTCCACCAGTGCAATATCATCGACGTTGGGCTGTGAGCTGAGCGTCAGGGGATAAGCTGATGATTTGACGTGACCCTGCTTCGGTCTCCCGCAGGCGTCGTCTTTGCATCATTCGAACGATGCGAGGACAATTCGTGATGCGGGGTGAAGGGAGGTCAGCATGGGAATGGTGCGGTCGTTTGGGGTGAGTATCGACGAGAAGGTGTGTTTGGGCCGGGTGCTGGTGGTGGACGATGAGGACTCCATTCGAAGCCTGCTGCGCCTGATACTGACACAGGCTGGATACGACGTAGAGGAGGCGGATGACGGCGGCAAAGCTGTTGCGGTCTTGAACAGCGGCGACAATCCGTTGATGGTGGATGTGGTCATTTGCGATATCCGGATGCCGCGTATCAACGGGATGGAGGCGATTGCCTATTTCCGCGCGCAATACCCCTCTCTTCCGGTCATCGTGTTGACGGGATATCACGATGACCAGTTGGCCCATTCTCTGTGCGAGCAAGGTGTGGTGGAGTGTTTAAGAAAACCGGCCGAGCGGGAGCAGATCCTTGCGTCTGTCGCGCAGGCCATCGCCGGACGGCGGATCAGTTTTTACCCGTGAGGCGGGGCGAGGCCAGGGGGGAGGTCCTGTCGCGCCTCGCCCGGTCTGCACGGCTCATTTCCAGCCCGTTTGATTTTCCTGCGGCAGCTTCTTAGAATCCTCCGAGACGACACCATCGCTTGATCAGGAGGACCAGTATCCATGTCTCAACTCATCGCCCGAGTGCCCTCCCACGCGCCGCTCCGTTACCTGATGCTTGCCGGTTTGGCGGGTCTGCTGTTCATCGGCGCCGTTCCTGCCTCTCTCAATGCCGCGCGCGGCGGAAAAACAGAGGTGTTGCCGGTGCAAAAGGCTGCGCCGGCGGCGGTGACCATTGAGGGGATCGGCAGTGAAACGGAGTTGCGTCGGCAGTTGCGGGCTAAGAACGGCGTGGCCGAACTCGGCGCATCGACCTCAAAGGTGATGTTTTCGCAAGCGCCGACGGGAAGTTTTGGATTCATCGTGCCGAAGGTCTTGGGTTTGGCCTTGGTGACACAGAGTCCGGATCTCGCCATGGATCGCGTCGCCCCCTCCGCAAACGCCTATGAGATTCATAAGCTCGCGGACGGGAGCGGGATGGTAGTCGGTTTCATGGGCACGGAGGTGATGACCCAGGTGGCGCCAAGCGAACGCCCGAAGAACGTCCGTATTGCGCTCCATTCCAACCCATCGGACAAGGCTCCGCACATTGTGGCCGTGCCGTTGGTCAAACTGGTGGCGGATCGGATGCCCGTCCGGCTGGACTCGAAGAATCCCGACGGTCCGGTCATGTTTGATATGGATCTGCAGGGCACCCCGACGCGTGCATCGACGCAAGGCGGGCCATAGGCAGGCTCCTATTGCCGGGGAGGCGGCGTCGCTCCATCCACTTCTCCGACGGCGTATGCGGTACACCCTCGTGCTCTTCGGCGGACAAGGGCGAGTGACTCGCCGCCGGTCCTATTCTCCAACCTTCACCGTAATACTGTCCGTGGCCATTCCCGCGTCCTTGTGATCGTGATCCGCGATCGTGACCGTGATGGTATGTTCTCCCTTGGGCACGTGAGTAAATGTGCCCTTGAATCCCTTTTGATACGTGCCGTCGAGATAGACGTGCGCATGATGACCCGCCGGCGCATTCCGAAGCTCATATTTGATGTCGAACGTGTTCGAGACCGTCTCGCCATTGCGGGGGGAGATGATATTGATCGCAGTCGTATTTTCAGCGGCAGACCAGGAACTAACGGCCAGCGCCCCGGCGATGGCGAGGGCACAGGCAGAGAGACGCACACGTGTCATGGCACCCTCCTGTGAGTCACGATGGTGAAGAACGGATATGTCCAAACTGTCGTTGCTGCGGATCGGCCTCCGTCTGATGGTGGTATCGTTGCCGCAAGGTGTGCTGCCAGCTTGCGGAGAGCAAGGGACACAGGCTCAATCGTTCGGCTGCCGTCCGATTTTCACGCTCATGGTGCATGATCCGATTGGCGGTAGCGATGGTCCATTCCGGGCAGGGGCGATCCATGAGTTGAAGCGGCGCATTCGATTCGACCGTGCCTTCTTGGAGGACCCGAAAATACCATCCTGTGAAGCCGGTGCGTTCAACTTGCAAGGCCAGATCCTTGATGCTCCAGCGGCGGGCTAGTTTCCAGCAGGGTTGTCGTGGCTGAGAGATCTGGACGACGGCAGAACCGACTGAGAACACGTCGCCGATGCACACCTCTTGTTCTGTGAGCCCTTCCAACGTGAAATTTTCCCCGAATGCGCCGCCACTGAGCTGAGCCGGCGGCAGGATGGACCGCCAATGCGACCAGTGCTCAGACGGGTAGGCGCAGACTGCCTTGTCGATGCCTCCGTGATGGACGAGGTCCGCCTGTCCGTCTCCCGCCAGATTGTGCCGGCCGAGCCAGACCGGTCCGGGAGTGAGGCGCTTGACGATGCCGGTCGTCCAGGGTTGTTGCGTTGGATCCTCGGGACAGTCCGCAGGCTTCGACTGAGGAAGGCCGACTTGAATAGAGTGAATTCGTCCCGTCATGCGCGCGTTCTTTCGACACTGAAGAAGATTCCCGTCACGGATGACGATTAGGCCAGCTGGACTCGATCTCCTCGACGGATTCGCCCTGGTGCAAGGATCGTAGCATATACACCCACGGCGGCGTGATTGTGCTGTACGGCGGTCCGAAGAATGCCTGCATCTTCCGGCAAATCGCCCTGAGGCAGGGTTGTCATGACGCATCGGGCGCAGGGTCCGGTGACTTTCAGCCGGAGATCGTTGCCGATCGTCAGTGTCCGGTTGATCCAATCATTTTCAACGAACCGAGACTCATTCGATGGGGATGCCAGGACGAGATTTGGCCTGAACCGTCGCATTTCAAACCGGCCGTCCGGATAGAGCCGCCGAAGGGCGTCGAGGGTTGCGGTGGTAATGAGATGGATCAGCGCCCCATCGAAAAATGTGCCTGCGGGCATGGATTCGTCCGTGACGGTGTTCTGTCTCGCCCGTCCCGGTATGTCCGGCCAATATTCTTCGAGTTGCGGGGCAGCGGGGACGGCGCCGGCGAGTCGTACGGGACGACACAAGAGGGCCGATAACCGCGCGTCCGTCTCCGGCGCGCCCGCCGTTACCCAGTTCCCATCCGGGAGCAGCACCTGGACCGGATCCGCACCGCCATGATTGTGAGCGGACGCCAGCAATGCGCGACAGTCGAACAGTCGGCCCCATTTCTTGGGATTCTTTGCACTGGCGACTTTGCCGGTCTCCGTATCGATGACGGCGTAGCCGCGATCGCCCGCCATGCCTCGCAGGGTGATGTCGGCGGCAGTCAGTTCTTCGCCCTGCATGGATTTCACGGGGTAGCGCCACAGTGTGGCCACGGTGGCGGTATCGAGAGGGTGCGCGTTCGACATCAAGAGCCTCCAGTTCGTACGTCGTCTGGCTCAACGTAGTGCCCGGCCGGATGATGCGTCAAAGTGTTTGTTCTGATTAGAATCATCACTTCTATTTATGATAAGAAGTGGCATGGAATTTCGCCATCTCCGGTACTTTCTCGCCGTGGCCGACGCGCTGCATTTCACCAAAGCTGCCGAAGGGTTGCCGGTGTCCCAGCCGGCATTGTCCGCGCAGATCAAGCAGTTGGAGCAGGAAGTGGGCGTGCCGCTGTTCGATCGTGTGGGGCGATCGGTTCAATTGACGCGGGCAGGCGCGATTTTTCGCGAGCATGCCAGGCGGGCGTTGCAAGAAATGGAATTGGCCCAAGCGGCGATCACTGAAGAAGAAGGCCTGCAGCGAGGGACCCTCACGGTCGGTGTGGTCCAAACCGTGAACGCCTATTTGATTCCGGAGATCGTGGGCCGCTTCTCGGCCTTGCATCCGCTCGTCTCGCTCAAACTCGACGAACTGTCCGGTCCGGACATCGAAGCCGGGGTGAGGAGCGGGTTGCTGGAAGTGGGGATCGGATTCGTGCCGGTGGCTTCCGAGCGAATCGAAAGTCAGGCACTGTTTGAAGAAGACCTGGTCTTGATCGTCTCTCCCCGTCACCGCTTCGCCCATCGCCGGCAGTTGTCCCTCTCGGCGTTGACCAAGGAGTCATTGATTCTGCTGTCGGAGAAGTTCTGCACTCGACGGTTGGTGAACGCGAGTTTTGAGCAGGCGAGTGTCCAACCCAAGGTGATCGTGGAAATGAATTCCATCGAGGGGATTCTGGCCACCGTTCGTCGGAGCCACCTAGCGACGGTGTTACCGCGCTTGTCCCTGGGGCTGACGCGTACCCATGCGCTCCGAGCCATCCCGCTCAGGAATCCCACACCGTGTCGAGGTGTCGGGCTCTTGTGGAAAAAGGGCGGCTACCGGAGCGGCGCGGCCAAAGCATTGGCCGATCAGGTTCGGACTGTGGTGGATGAGCATTGGCATTAAAATGGACTCTCGGGGATCAAATCTGTGGTCCTGTGGGCGGATAGGGTATGATGTCAGGAGGCTGATGGGAGGAGCATACACTCCCGCGTCAACAGCCAGGGCACTTGGGTTCGTCCATGCGGAGAGGACCCACCGGACCTCTCGGGGTGAGCGTGCGTAGCGTGAGATGGTGCGATGGCACATGCCCCATCAACCGGATGTCGATCAGGTTCTTCCCGTGGAGATGGAGTAATTGAACCGCAGGGTATCACCTCAGCAGCAGGCCAGACAGGATGGCCTCCAGGCTCAGCTTCAGCGGCGTTGGTTCAGAACCCGTGACTATGTGCGGCAGGCGTAGGAGCCCAAGGGACGGAAGGAATCGTGTCGATGGCTGACTCCGTACGATTTGCGACTCTGTTGAAGCGGTGGCTGATCGGATTATCCGCTGCCTGCCTACTCGCCGTGGGGACCTATGCCTTGATGACCAGATCCGACGAGGCGCAACCGCAGGGCTCCGAGAAGCGCGGGGCCCGCGCCGCGCGTAGTGCGCCTGTCGTGGCGGAACCGGCCAAAACCGGCGATATCAGCATCTACTTGAATGGCCTGGGATCGGTCATTCCGATGAACACCGTCACGGTGAAGAGCCTCGTCGACGGCCAGTTAATGAAGGTGCTGTTCAAGGAAGGGCAGCTCGTGCACAAAGGCGACCTGCTGGCGCAAATCGATCCGCGCCCCTATGAAGTGCAGCTGATTCAGGCCCAGGGGCAAATGGCCCGCGACCAGGCGCAACTGACCAATGCGCAGTTGGATCTGCAGCGCTACAAAGATCTCTACAAGCAGAATTTCATTCCCAAGCAGCAGCTCGACACCCAAGCGGCGCTGGTGCGCCAGTACGAAGGGATCGTCAAAGCCGACCAAGGGCAGATCGACAATGCCAAGCTGCAGCTGACCTATTCCAACATTACGGCCCCGATCAATGGTCGCGTGGGGCTGCGCCTCGTGGATGCCGGGAACATCGTGCGCGCGAATGATGCGAACGGGCTCCTGGTGATCACGCAACTCCAACCGATCACGGTGATCTTTGCCCTGGCGGAAGATCACCTCCCCGCCGTGTTCGAACAGCTCCGGGAGGGGAAACAGCTGACCGTCGAAGCCTTCGATCGCGAGCAGAAGCAGAAGCTGGCCACGGGAACCCTGCTGACCGTCGACAATCAGATCGATCCGACCACCGGGACGGTCCGGCTGAAGGCGGTATTTCCGAATGATCACAGCGAGCTGTTCCCCAACCAGTTCGTTAACGCCCGACTCCTGTTGAATGTCAACCGGGGTGTGACCCTTGTGCCGTCGGCCGCAGTTCAGCGTGGTCCGAAAGGACCCTTCGTGTATGTGGTAAAGGACGACCAGACCGTGACGGTGCGCGACGTCACGGTAGGCGTGACCCAGGGCGAACAGTTGTCTCTCGACAGCGGCGTCGCGCCCGGTGAGCTGGTCGTGGTGGACGGGACTGAGAAATTGCGAGAGGGCAGCAAGGTCGAACTGCGTCCGGCGAGCGGAGCCGTCCCGGCGAGTCAGGAGACGCCGGCACCGGGAGCCGTACCGACGCCACCAGGGAAGCGGACGTGAACCCTTCGCGGCTGTTCATCCTGCGACCGGTCGCGACGGTCCTGACGATGATCGCCATCCTCCTCGTGGGCGCCGTGGCCTACCGCCAGTTGCCGGTCTCCGCGCTTCCGCAAGTCGATTACCCAACCATCCAGGTGATGACGTTCTACCCCGGCGCCGGCCCGGACGTCATGACCTCGGCTATTACCGCGCCCCTGGAACGCCAGTTCGGTCAAATGCCAGGACTGCTCCAAATGACCTCCGCCAGCTCGGGCGGCAGTTCCCTCATCACGCTGCAATTTAGTCTCGACATCGACCTGGATGTGGCCGAACAGGAAGTCCAGGCCGCCATGAACCAGGCGGCGACCTTTCTGCCGCGCGACCTGCCGGCTCCGCCGGTCTACAGCAAGGTCAATCCCGCCGACGCGCCAATCCTGACCCTCGCGCTGACCTCCGCCACCCTGCCGTTGCCGCAGGTGCGAGACCTCGCGGAGACCAGGTTCGCGCAGAAGATTTCGCAGCTCTCCGGCGTCGGCCTGGTCAGCATCAGCGGCGGGCAGCGCCCCGCAGTGCGTATCCAGGCCAATCCCCGCGCCCTGGCCTCCTACGGGATGACGTTGGAAGACCTGCGATCGGTGGTCGCCGCCGCCAACGTCAACCAGGCGAAGGGGGGATTCGACGGCCCGCGTCGCGCCTCGATCATCAACGCCACGGACCAGCTCTTTTCCGGCAAGGAGTATGAGGCGCTCATCATCGCCTATCGCAACGGTGCGCCGGTCCGCCTGTCCGATGTCGCCGTGGTGCGTGACGATGTCGAGAACACGAAACAAGCGGCTTGGATGAACGACCTGCCCGCCGTCATCGTCAACATTCAACGCCAGCCCGGGGCCAATGTCATCGAGGTCGTCGATCGAGTCAAGCGCCTCCTCCCGCAGTTGGAGGGCACGTTGCCTCCCGCCGTGCGGGCGACGGTTTTGACCGACCGCACGACCTCGATCCGCGCCACCGTCCGCGACGTACAGTTCGAGTTGGCCCTGGCGGTCGTGCTGGTCATTCTGGTGATCTTTCTGTTTCTGCGAACCTGGTCCGCTACGGCGATTCCGGCTGCGGCGGTGCCGCTTTCCTTGATCGGCACGTTCGGGATCATGCACCTGATGGGCTTCAGCGTGAACAACCTCACCTTGATGGCGCTGACGATCTCGACCGGGTTCGTCGTGGACGATGCCATCGTGATGATCGAGAACATTGCGCGCTATATCGAGCGGGGTGAGTCGCCGTTGCAGGCCGCGCTCAAGGGGTCTCAACAGATTGCCTTCACGATTCTCTCCCTGACGGTGTCCTTGATCGCGGTGCTGATTCCATTGCTGTTCATGGGTGATGTGGTGGGGCGGTTGTTCCGCGAATTTGCCGTGACGTTGAGCATCACCATCCTCATTTCCGCCGTTGTCTCTCTGACCCTCACGCCGATGATGTGCGCCAGACTGTTGCGTGAGAGGCGGGATGACCAGCCCGGCCGGGTTTCTCAGGCCTCACGACGCGTCCTGGACCGCATCATCGCCGGATATGGGACCAGCCTGCGCTGGGTGCTGCGCCGACAGAAGGCGACCTTGGTCGTGACCGCCGGAACCCTGGCGTTGACGCTGGTGTTGTTCATCATGATCCCGAAGGGTTTCTTTCCGATTCAGGATACGGGGATGATCCTGGCCATCACCGAAGCCCCGCAGGCCGTGTCCTTCAAGGCCATGGCCGATCGACAGCAGGTCTTGGCCGACGTGCTGCTGGACGATCCGGCGGTCGAGAGCCTCTCGTCGTTCATCGGCGTGGATGGCACCAATACGACCCTCAATAGCGGGCGGATGTATATCAACGTCAAATCGCCCGATGAACGGCAGGAGGGGATCGGCGACCTTATCCGGCGACTCTCGGCGCGGGCCGCCGAGGTGGACGGGATTACGCTGCATCTGCAGCCGGTGCAGGACTTGACGGTCGAAGATCGGGTCAGCCGCACGCAATTTCAGTACACGCTTGAAGACGCCGATAGCACGGAGTTGCACCGCTGGGCCTCGAAACTGTTGGACGCCTTGCAAGTGCGGCCCGAGCTCCGGGATGTCAGCAGTGACCAGCAAAATCAGGGGTTGGCCTCCCTGGTGGAGATCGACCGCAAGACGGCGTCCCGGCTGGGCATCACTCCGCAACTCGTCACCGACACGCTCTACGATGCATTCGGACAGCGGCAGGTGTCGACCATGTTCACGCAGTTGAATCAATACCGCGTCATTCTGGAAGTCATGCCGGAGTTCCAGAAGGGCCCGGAGGCGTTGCATCTCCTCGAAGTGCGCGGAAGCGGAGGCTCGGTGCCCTTGAACGTGTTTACGACGGTGACGGAAACCCAGGTGCCGCTCGTCATCAGCCGGCAAGGGCAGTTTCCCGCTGTGACGATCTCCTTCAATCTTGCGCCGGGGCATTCGCTCGGCGAAGCCGTAGAGGCGATCAGGCAGGTGACCAAGGACTTGGGGTTGCCCGCCAGTATCCGCGGCAGCTTCCAAGGCGCGGCCCAGGCGTTCCAGACCGCCCTGGGGAATGAACCCCTGTTGATCCTTGCCGCTCTGATCACGGTGTACATCGTGCTCGGCATCCTGTACGAAAGCTACATCCATCCACTGACGATTTTATCCACCTTGCCCTCGGCTGGGGTCGGCGCGTTGCTGGCCTTGATGTTCCTGCGCATGGAATTCAGCGTGATCGCGCTCATCGGCATCATTCTGCTGATCGGCATCGTGAAGAAAAACGCGATCATGATGATCGATTTTGCCCTGGACGCGGAACGGAGCGAGTGCAAATCGGCGGAGGAGGCCATCTACGAGGCGGCGCTGTTGCGGTTCCGTCCGATCATGATGACGACGATGGCGGCGTTGCTTGCGGCCCTGCCGCTGGCGATGAGCGCCGGCGTGGGATCCGAACTGCGGCGGCCGCTCGGAGTGTCCATTGTCGGGGGGCTGGTGCTGAGCCAGCTCCTGACCCTCTATACGACGCCGGTGGTGTACCTCGCGCTGGACCGGCTCGCGGCCCGCTTCCGTCGCGACCGTCCACATGATACGGTGCCCGATGGAGTGCCGGTGAGGCCGTCATGAATGTGTCGGCTCCCTTCATCAGACGCCCCGTCGCAACGATGTTGCTCACCATCGGCGTCACGTTGATCGGCCTCGTGGCCTTCCGTTTCCTGCCCGTTGCGGCGCTTCCTCAGGTGGAATTCCCGACGATCAGTGTGTCCGCCACCCTGCCGGGCGCGAGTCCAGAAATCATGGCGTCGTCGGTGGCAGCGCCGCTCGAACGGCAGTTTTCCCGGATCGCCGGCGTGACCGAAATGACCTCGTCGAGCACGATCGGGGGAACCAGCATCACGTTGCAGTTTGAGATGGATCGCGACGTGGACGGCGCCGCGCGCGACGTGCAGGCGGCGATCAACGCCGCCCGCGCAGATCTGCCGGCCAATCTTCCCACCAGCCCTCGCTATCGCAAGGTGAATCCGGCCGACGGACCCATTCTCATTCTCTCGTTGACGTCCGAACTCGTGAGCCAGGGAGAGATGTATGACGCGGCGTCGAGCATCCTCCAACAAAAACTTTCCCAGGTCGAAGGGGTGGGACAGGTATATGTGGGAGGAGGATCGCTCCCGGCCATCCGGGTCGATCTCAATCCGACCGCGTTGAACAAGTATGGTATCGGCCTGGGCGAGGTCCGTCAGGTCCTGACCTCCACCAACGTGAACCGTCCGAAAGGCCAGCTGACGTCCGACGATCGGACCTGGGAGATCCGGACCAACGATCAGCTTCAACGGGCGGAGGACTACCGGGACCTGATCGTGAGTTATCGCAATGGGCGGGCCGTCCACCTGTCCGACGTGGCCACGGTCGAACAGTCGGTCGAAGACCTGCGGAATATGGGCATGACCACCGGGAAGCCTGCCGTGCTGGTGATCATCTTTCGACAGGCCGGGGCGAACATCATCGAGACGGTCGATCGCCTCCGCGGGCTGGTGCCTCAATTGAATGCCTCGCTGCCGGGCAGCATCGCCCTGTCGGTCGTGATGGATCGCACGCCGGTGATCCGCGCCTCGCTGCATGAGGTGGAGAAGACCCTCCTCATCTCCGTCGCGCTGGTGATTCTGGTGGTGTTCGTCTTTCTCCGGAATGTGCGGGCCACCCTGATCCCGACCGTCGCTGTCCCGGTGTCGCTGATCTCCACCTTCGGGGTCATGTACCTGTGCGGCTACAGCCTCGACAATTTGTCGCTCATGGCTCTCACGATCGCGACCGGCTTCGTGGTGGACGATGCCATCGTGGTGCTCGAAAACATTTCGCGTTATCGGGAGCAGGGCGTGCCGGCGATGCAGGCCGCCTTGCAGGGAGCCAAGGATGTGGCCTTTACGGTCCTGTCGATGACCCTGTCGCTGGTGGCGGTGTTCATTCCGATTCTCTTCATGGGCGGGATGCTCGGACGATTGTTTCGGGAATTCGCGGTCACGCTCTCGGTGGCGATCCTGGTGTCCCTGGTGGTCGCGCTCACGACGATTCCGATGCTCTGCGCGCGCGTGTTGACGCCGGAATCGACCGATTCGCATGGGTGGTGGTACCGCGTCAGCGAGCGGATCTTCACGGCGATGCGTCGGGGGTATGCGGTCAGCCTGACCTGGGTGCTCCGACACCCGCGCACGATGCTGACGGTGACGCTAGGCACCATGGCCCTGACCGTCTACCTCTACATCATCGTGCCGAAGGGATTCTTTCCCCATCAGGACACGGGGCGGCTTTTCGGCAGCATTCAGGCGGCGCAGGACATTTCATTTCAGGCCATGCGGCAAAAGCTGACCGAGGTGATGGACATCGTGCGGAGCGATCCCGCGGTCGATCAGGTGAACGGCTTTACCGGCGGGGGCGGATACGGCACGACGAACACCGGCCGGATGTTCGTGTCGCTCAAGCCGCTCGAGGAGCGCGGCATGAGCTCCGATCAGGTCATCGCCAGGCTGCGTCCGAAATTGGCGACGGTTGCCGGTGCCCCCACTTATTTTCAGGCGATTCAAGATTTGCGCGTCGGAGGCAGGGCCAGCAGCGCACAGTACCAATATACGTTACAGAGTGTGGACCTGTCGGAACTCAACACCTGGGCCTCGATCGTGGAAGCCAAATTGCACGGCCTGCCGGAGATCGTCGATGTCAACAGCGACCTGCAGGATAGGGGGCAACAACTGTTGGTGGTGTTCGATCGGACGACGGCATCGCGGCTCGGGTTGAGTCCGCAACTGATCGACGACACCCTGTATGATGCCTTCGGACAGCGCCAGGTCTCGATTATGTATACGCCGCTCAATCAGTACCACGTGGTGATGGAGGTGGCTCCTCAATATTGGCAAAACCCCTCCGCGCTGCATGACATCTATGTGCGGTCGCCGACCGGTGCGCAAGTGCCGCTCAGCGCCGTCACGAGGTATGAGCCCGCGAATACGCTGTTGTCGGTCAATCACCAGGGGCAGTTTCCCGGCGTGACCCTCTCGTTTACCATGGCTCCTGGCGTGTCGCTGGGTGAGGCCGTGCGGGCCATCGATCAGGCGATGCATGAGATCGGGTTGCCGGCCGGCGTGCAGGGGACGTTTCAGGGAACCGCCAAGGCTTTCCAGTCCTCCGTCGGAAACCAGCCCTGGTTGATCCTCGCCGCGCTGCTCGCCATGTATATCGTGTTGGGGATTCTCTACGAGAGTTACATCCATCCCCTCACGATCCTGTCGACCCTGCCGTCCGCCGGGGTCGGCGCGTTACTCGGTCTGTTGCTGTTCGACACGGAACTGACCATGATCGCCCTCATCGGGATCATGCTGCTGATCGGAATCGTGAAAAAGAACGCCATCATGATGATCGACTTCGCGCTACAACAGGAGCGCATGGGAACAGGGAAGACCCCGGCCGAGGCCATTTATGAAGCCTGCCTGCTGCGATTCCGTCCGATCATGATGACGACCATGGCCGCTCTGCTGGGCGCGCTCCCGCTGGCGCTCGGCACGGGGGTGGGGTCGGAACTGCGGCAACCGCTCGGGATTGCGATCGTCGGCGGCTTGCTCGTGAGTCAAGTCCTGACCCTCTACACCACGCCTGTCGTATATTTGTATCTCGACCGTCTCCGACTCCGGCGGGCTAGGCCCCGTGCCAACGTCCTCCATCCTGCCGCATAGGTTTTTTGGACTGATTTCTGGAGAACAACGGCCGTATTGCGTAAACGGAGATTGACTTGCGTTTCCCATTCATGATATTGAGAATTGCTATCAAGATATGATTCGGGAGCATTTCAAGGTTGTGAGGTCCGCCGGGTAACGATTCGTGTTTGTCGAGCAATTTGAATAAGGCCAACGATCCTTGCGGTCAAGAGCCCAAAGTTGCGTTATCGCAGCTTTGGGCTCTTCGTTTTTGAGGGTCTGGATGTCGTGGGACGGTGGGTGGTTCTGAGGAGGTGACGAAGATGCCGGCTGCAGGAGACATGGGAGCCCTGTGGAACATGCGTACAGGCGGGTGGTTGGTGTCTGTTGTGGTGCATGGCGGCGCTGTAGCGTTGGCTCTGTACGCCGGAACGGATTTCACCACTCGCTTGCAGCCGGAGACATTTCGATGGGATGTCGTCGTTCAGGAAGCGCCGGCGCCCACTCCGCCCGCCGTCGAAGACAGAACTCCCCAACAATCTGTTTCCACGCCGGCCTCTCCTTCACCGCTCCCTCCGACAAAGCCGCGACCTGCTAAGCCGTTTGTGCGGCGTACGGTTGAACGGAAACCGATCGCGCAGACGGTGCAGACGCTCCGTCCGGTTCAATCTGTGCCCCGGGCGATTGAGCGATCGTCGGCTCAGGAGCGGCAGACCGTTACGACGGAGGCGCAGACCTTGGACGCACAACCGATTCAGCAGGGAGTGGTTGCTCGCGTGCAGGAGGTGGTGCAGCAGGAGATTCGTGATTCCGAACAGGGAAGTGAGCAGCCGACCATGGCCTCGATCTCTCGTGCGGTCGTGGAACAGGCCTCGGCGACCGTCACTGAGGCGGCCCCGAACCATGTCGACCGGCCCGCCGTGGTGGAGCAAGTGGCGGTTCGGAGCGGAGACGCCATGGCAACGGCCGCATCGGCCTTCATTGAGAAGGCCAGTCCTGTCGTGTCAGTGACTGCGGTCATGCACCAAGCCCGCGTCGAGCACCGGACAGTACACGAAGCGGCTCAACCGCAGACGGATTTCGGGTGGTTATCGGAGTCGCTGTGGGAACGCATCCAACAGTTGAAGCGGTATCCCCTCCAGGCGCGCTCACGCCGATGGGAAGGCAAGGTTGTGTTGGAAGCCGTGATTCGGCAGGACGGAACCATCCTCGACTGTCTGGTCGCCGAGAGTTCCGGCCATGGCATCTTGGACCAAGATGCCATGGCCGTGCTGCGGAGAGCCTCGCCGCTCGCACTGAAACATCCCCTGGGGCAGGAACAAATCACCATCCTGGTGCCGATCGCCTATCGACTGGAAAGTTGATGGCCGCATCGTCACCTCACGCAGATCAAAGGAGCTCTGTCATGAAAAATTCAATGCGGAAGCGATGGGTCGGAGCGGTGAATCGAACGTTGTGCGCCACAATGGCGTTGTGGATGGTCTCCGGGACGGTCCTGGCGGAAACGAAGGGGGACAAGGCGTTTCACGCGGTGGCGACTGATGCCAAAGGAGTCGAAACGGAAGTCCACGGGGTCATCTTTTACTGGGAAGAGAAGATCAGCGAGACGGCCTTCGTGCCGCATGAATTGAAGGAGGTTCCGGTCAAACGTGGGACCGCGACGGTCAAGATCAAGTTCGATGCGATCAGAACGATTGATCTGAAACCGTCCGGGAATGGCGTGCCACCGAACGTATCAATTGTCTTGAACGACGGCAAAACCGGCGAATTCACCCTGGCCATGGCCGGAAGTTTCAAGGGACAGTCTGATTTTGGAGAGGTCGAGTTGCCGGCGGGTGAACTCAAGCGAATCGCCTTCAAGTAGCGATCGCGAGTGATCCAGTGAGGCGGCCTGGAGTGTCGTCGGTAGAGGAGTACCAGGATGACGAATACTACGAAACAGGAGGTCGCGCGATTGTTGAGTCACGATGATGTGCGCTGCCGGTGTGGCCAACTAGTGGCTCGATGGGGGGAACAGTCCATCGAAATCAAGTGTAAGCGCTGCCGGCGGGTGGTGAAGATCGCGTTGAAGGCCATTGAAGGGGTACCACCAGTGAGGATCGCGCCCTAACTCGTTCTTTTTTTGATCATTCTCATAGAGGCCAAAGGACTGATCTCGTCCAGAGCCCAAGCCCGTTCATGCGGTCTTGGGCTCTGTTGTGTGTGGGCAGTGGATTCTGCCTCTGGAGACGTGCGCAGCTGAAAAAAGGAGAAGGATGAGCATGGGGAGTCGTATCGGAAGTGTGGGAGTGGCAACAGTCTGTCTATTGGTGATGGGACTCATATGGGCAGGAGGAGCGGACGCTCAAACGGAGGGGGTTGAGACGACCGCTCCGGCCCAGCCTCCAAGCGTCGGCGCATCGCCGGGGCCGGCTGAAGCGACGAAGCCTAAGCCTGTGAAGATTCCGGAAGTGGTTGTGAAAGACGTACATGAACGGAACGAGCCGGACCAGGAGCTCGTGAAAGACATCGCCGGAACGGTCAATGTCGTCACCCGCGAGGAGATCCAGCGCGCCAGGCCTAAAAATGCGGACGAAATGTTGCGCCGCATTCCCGGTGTCAATGTGTTGGACGAGTACGGCCAAGGTATGCGGCCGAACATCGGGATCCGGGGTATGGACCCCAGGCGCAGCAAAAATATTCTGTTGTTGTTGGACGACACGCCCATTCAGCCCGCACTCTTCGGTGATGCCTCCACGTACTACATGGTTC
This sequence comes from uncultured Nitrospira sp., assembly GCA_902500785.1. Lineage (GTDB taxonomy): Bacteria > Nitrospirota > Nitrospiria > Nitrospirales > Nitrospiraceae > Nitrospira_A. Next base: position 316 of record CABVRW010000071.1, on the reverse strand, counting down.
CGATCGAACGCATCGACCATATCGAAGTGATCAAAGGGGGAGCCACAGTCCTCTATTCCCCCAACACGCAGGGCGGCCTGATCAACTTCATCAGGAAACGGATTCCCACGACCCCGACCTTCTCGACGACGAACACCTTCGGCAGTTTTAATCTGTTTCAGTCGGACACGCAGTACGGCGGCTATTTCGGCACTTTCGGAGCCCAGCTCGGATATGTCCGGCGCCAATCAGATGGCTTTCGAGACCGGAGTAAATCGCAGCTGGACGATTTCACGATGCGATTCGAAGCCAATCCGGATGACAGGACCCGCATTAC
>CABVRW010000070.1:14771-18506 GCA_902500785.1 uncultured Nitrospira sp. | reverse complement strand
AAGAAAAAGCCGACAAGATGAAAATCTGGGAGGAATTGGAGACGCTGCATAAAGAGGAAAAGAGCATTGAAGGGAAGATCATTTCCCGCATCAAGGGCGGCATGATGGTCGATATCGGCGTCAAGGCGTTCTTGCCTGGGTCACAGATCGATCTGCATCCGGTCCGCGATCTCGACGGATTGGTCGGCAAGACGTTCCCCCTCAAGATCATCAAGATCAACCATCGCCGTGGCAATGTGGTCGTCTCTCGACGGGTCTTGTTGGAGGAGACGCGCGACCGTCGCCGTCAGACGACGTTGTCCACCTTGAAGGAAGGTCAGTTGATTCAGGGTACGGTGAAGAACATCACCGATTACGGAGCCTTTATCGACCTCGGTGGCATCGATGGCCTGCTGCACATCACCGATATGTCGTGGGGCCGCGTGGGTCATCCGTCAGAGTTGTTCCAGGTCAGCGACAAAGTGGAAGTGACGGTGCTGAAGTACGATCGCGAGACCGGACGTATTTCGCTTGGCCTCAAGCAGAAGTCGGCCGATCCTTGGACCGGCGTGGCGGGAAAATATCCGGTAGGCACACGCGTGCGTGGGCGTGTGGTGAGCTTGACCGATTACGGTGCCTTCGTCGAGCTGGAGCCGGGGGTGGAAGGGTTGGTGCATGTGTCCGAGATGTCCTGGACGCACGAAGTGCGGCATCCGTCGCGCGTCGTCTCTGTCGGCGATCAGGTGGAAGCGGCCGTGTTGAACATCGATCCGGGAAGCCGGAAGATCTCGCTCGGCATGAAACAGACTGCGCCGAATCCGTGGGACATGATCGAGGCCAAATATCCGGCCGGGACGCGTATTGAAGGCAAAGTGAAAAGCCTGACTGATTTCGGAGCGTTTGTCGGATTAGAAGAAGGCATCGACGGGCTGATCCACATTTCCGATATGTCCTGGACCAAGCACATCAAGCATCCGTCTGAGCTCTTCAAGAAGGGTCAGAAGGTGGATGCCGTTGTGATTCGCATCGACAAGGAAAAGGAGCGCCTCTCGCTGGGCTACAAGCAATTGTCACGCGATCCGTGGGAAGAGCAGATTCCCAACAAGTATCGGGTGGGCGATAGCATCACCGGCAAGGTGAGCAAGATCGCCGATTTCGGGCTCTTTATCGAACTGGACGGCGACGTGGAAGGTTTGATTCACATCAGTGAAGTCGGCCTCGATGCCAACGTTCGCATGGAAGAGAAGTTCAAGCCCGGTGATGAACTTACGGCGAAGATCATTAAGGTGGACCGCGACGAGCGGAAAATTGCGCTTAGCTTGCGCGATCACCAAATGGATTCCGATCGGCGCCAGGTCGATGAGTTTCACGCCTCCCAGGGCGGCCTCGATCAGAGCCTGGGACGTGCCGCCAAGCAGAGCCGGAAGCGGAACCAGAGCGATTCTGAAGCCTAGGTTCCTGGAGGTTGAATGGGCCCACAAGCAGACACCGCGGTCAAACCAAAGCGGAGCATGCTGCGCCGCATCTTCTGGGCCATCCTGATAGGGGTAGGGGCGTGGATTCTCTTGAACACGCTCCTCCCCGATCTCGATCTCTCGGGGCAGGACCGTGTGGCCCTCATCCGTGTCGAGGGAGTCATCATCGACGCGCAAGCGACCATCAGCGAGTTGAAGCACTACAGTGAGAACCCGCTGGTCAAAGCGATTGTGTTGCGTATCGACAGCCCAGGTGGCGGGGTCGTGCCGTCCCAGGAAATTCACGATGCGGTGAAGCGGGTGAAGAACAAGAGCAATAAGGCCGTGATCGCCTCCATGGGCACGGTTGCGGCCTCCGGAGGATATTACATTGCCGCGGCCACGGATCGTATTATCGCCAATCCCGGCACGTTAACCGGAAGTATCGGCGTGATCATGGAAATGGCGAACTTCGAAGGCCTGCTGAAAAAAGTCGGGGTCGAAGGCGTGGTCATTAAAAGCGGGCGTTTTAAAGATGTCGGATCGCCGTTGCGTAAAATGAGCGACGAGGAACGCAAACTCTTACAATCGGTGATGGATGACGTGCATCACCAATTCATTCAGGCCGTAGCCGACGGACGGTCGTTGGAGGTGTCCGACGTGGAGCCCTTGGCCGATGGGCGAATCTACACCGGTCGCCAGGCGAAAGAGGCTCGGTTGGTGGACGAATTGGGCGACCTGGATGATGCCATCCATATCGCAGCGGACATCGCCGGCATGGAGGGCGAGCCGAAGGTCGTTGAACCGCGCAAGCGGTTTTCATTTCGAGATATGATTGAATCACGTTGGTCGTCGGTGTTTCCGAAGCTGGAGTTGGATACCGGCGTCAAACTGAAATACTTGATGGCGTTCTGAGCGGCCGGATCACCATCGGTATGGCAACGGAGCAATTCAGCCGTGCGTGAGGCCCACCCACCAGGAGAGGGACGATGACCAAAGCGCAGATTATCGAGCGGGTATCGGAGCAGGTCACGACGTTGACGAAGCGACAGGCGGAGATCGTGGTGAATACGATCTTCGATTGTATTCGCGACTCGCTACGAGACGGCAACAAGACGGAGATTCGAGGGTTCGGCAGCTTTCGTCTCCGCGCCAGACGGATGAAGGAAGGCCGCAATCCCAAGACCGGGGCAACCGTAGCCGTGCCGGCCAAACGCGTGCCGTTCTTCAAGGCGGGCAAGGAATTGAAGGAATTACTCAATAAGTAACAGGAGTGATACCGTGGCAGAGTCTCCAAACATAACAGCCCAAGACGTTCGGTGGAGTGACGGCGCGCTCAAGCGAATGGAGCGCGCGCCCATGTTCTTGCGAGGGATGGTCCGCCGCCTGGCCGAGAAAAAGGCGCGGGAATTGGGCTATCCGGAAATCACCGAAGAGATCCTCGACCAGTTCAAGGGCCAGATGATGGGGACCATGGGCGGTGAGGGAGGGATGGCCGAGGCGGCCGATCAAATGGCCAAAGGGCAGCTGCCGTGGACTGCGGCGGCGAAGGAGCGCCTGGCCGCGGTGCCGGAGTTCATGCGAGGGATGATCAAGCAGATCGCCGATGAGATTGCCCGAAAGGGCGGTCACATGGAGGTCAACGTCGATCTCTTTGAAAAGGTCGAAGCCCTGGGCGAGATCCGCGAACGAGAAGCGGCACCGCTGGAATGGACCGAGGGTGCGCTGGCGCTGCTGCAACAGAAGATCAAGGAATCGCCGCCGATCGCCATGGATTTCGTCAGCGACATGATTCGGCATGATACCGAAGAGTTGGCGCGGGAGAAGGGGCTGACCAGGATTGATGAGCAGGCGGCGGTGCAGCTGTGGGAAGCCCCGCAGGAGCGTGTGGCCTGGAGCGACGAGGCCTGGAAGCGTCTCCAAACCTCGCCGGATTTCGTCCGCAGCGGCATCCGCAAGGCGGCTGAGCGCAGAGCCCGCAAACTGGGACTCAAAGAAGTGGATTCCGAGCACCTGACCACGTTCCGCAACCAGGCCATGATGAAGGCCGTGAAGCGTATCCGGTCGTTCGGGTACAACGAACTCACATTCGACGCCTTCGATACCGCGCTTCAGAAAACCAAGCGGCTCCAAGGCAATGACCAGGCGGAAAAACGGTTGCAGGAAATCCGCTCACATTTTAGCGACCCTGAGGTCAAAAAGCCGGAAGGCGGCACTCTCGGTGCCGACCTCATGGGGCGGTTCAGGCGGTTTCTCAAGGGCGAAGGATCGCTGTAGGAATCTGTTGTCCGAGGAGCCGTCC
>CABVRW010000070.1:0-14671 GCA_902500785.1 uncultured Nitrospira sp. | reverse complement strand
TCTGCCTGACCCTGTGCGCGTCCCCACCTTCTCGCGTGAGCGAGGTTGACGACCACGGAATGCTACGAGATTTCTCTCCTCATCGCCTCACGGTGAAATGCCCTGAGCTCTGGTCGAACGTTTCCCGCAGCGAGCGCTGCAGGCCTGAACGCCGGCTCAGATCTGATCGAGTCTGCTCCATGGACGAGCACGCCACCGATCACGCCAAGCTTGATCATTGCATGACAGGCGTGCATCTGGTAGGTAGGCATTGAGAGCTTGCGGAAGGGGGGCGAGCCATCGGGCAAGGGAGTTCCAGGGAGAGTCATGACCGGCTTCAGATAGCGGGATGTCGCCGGATTCTCTCTCCAGCACGATAGGAGACGATACGGTGCCATTGAAAAGTGATGCATATGGCATTCAGGCTGCCTATGAAGATGCAGCCGGCAAGAAACGTCGGGTGTCCAAAGGAGCGCTGGCACGCATCAAGACGTCCATGGGTCAGCCTCCAAGCCCTGCGTCCTCATGGTGGGACGACAGTGTCAAAGTAATCCGACAGGGCGAATCCCTTCCGCTTCATGCAGCATCGACATTGACGCTGGAGGACGGCAGCGTCAGCACCGTCACCGACCGATTACCGAGAGATCTTCCCGTTGGATACCACCGCCTCGCACCTAGCGACAGTGCCGACATATCGGTGCGCCTCATCGTCACCCCGGGCCGATGCCATTTGCCCGACGATCTTCGGATCTGGGGATGGAGCGCACAACTCTATGCGACGCGTAGTCAAACGAGCTGGGGGATGGGGGATCTGGCGGACCTTCGCCGCTTGACGAGTTGGGCTCGCAGCCTCGGGGCAGGGCTGTTCCTGATCAATCCGCTCCATGCGACCCAGCCGCTCCTGCCGCAGGAAGGCAGTCCCTACTCTCCGTCGAGCCGGCGGTATTTGAACCCCCTGTATCTGCGGATCGAAGAAGTGTCTGGATCGGGGCGACTCGGTCAAGACCTTGCGCGCCTGGCCGCCCTCGGACATGCCCTCAACGAGGACCGCCACATCGACCGGGACCGGGTCTTTCAACTGAAACAAGAGGCCTTGCAGCTCCTCTGGTCGCATTTCGATGGAGACCAGGACTTCGACTTCTTTCAACGACAGGAAGGCGACTCTCTCCGGCAGTTTGCGCTCTTTTGCTGCGTGGCCGAGAAGCATGGCGCAAATTGGCACGAATGGCCTCCGGAGTACCGTCGCCCCGATCAGGCAGGCCTAGCGGCATTTGGCGCTGCTGAGGCCGATCGGGTGCAATTTCACATGTGGTTGCAGTGGTTGCTGAATCAGCAATTGAAACGGGCCGCCACCTCAGTCCCACTCATGCAGGACCTCCCGATCGGATTTTCGCCTGACGGAGCCGACGCCTGGTTATGGCAGGACCTGATCGCAGCCGACATGACCGTCGGGGCTCCGCCGGATCTCTATAACACCACGGGCCAGGACTGGGGTCTGCCGCCTTTCATTCCGCATAAGCTCCGCTCGGCGGGCTATGAGCCGTTCAGGCAGACGATTCGATCGATCCTCCGATATGCCGGTGGGATTCGGATCGACCATGTCATGGGTCTGTTCCGTCTCTGGTGGGTGCCGAACGGTTGCCAACCCAAGGACGGCGCCTTTGTCCGCTACTCGGCCGAGGAACTTCTGGCGATCCTCGCTGTGGAAAGCCAGCGTGCCGAAGCCATCGTGGTCGGGGAAGATCTGGGTACGGTAGAAGAAGGCGTGCGTGAGATGTTGGCTGAACAGAACGTCCTCTCTTACCGTCTCCTGTGGTTCGAGAAGGGGCCGCCATCGGAATATCCTGAAAAGGCGCTGGCCGCGGTCACCACCCACGACTTGCCCACTCTGGCCGGCGTATGGACCGGAGCAGACCTAGAGATGCAGCGAGAATATGGGATGACACCAAATCAGGCCATGCAGGAGGAATTCCGGCAGAAGATCGTTGAGACGAGTGGGGTCGATTCCGACGCCGATGTCGCCCTCGCGATCATGAAGACCGTCGAACAGCTGTCGAACGCACCCTCTGCGGTGGTGCTCGCAGAGTTGGAGACCGCAGGCGCGGTGAACGAGCGCCCCAATATGCCGTCTGTATCCGGCACCTATCCCAACTGGTCCCTCGCTCTCCCCACGACCATCGAAGAGCTTGAATCCGCCGACCTTCCACGAAGGCTCGCACAGGTCCTCAATCGACGAACCGAGCAGGCCTGACGGTACTCGGCCACTGCCCATCCTTGCCTCAGCCTACTCACCGGCAGCTCTGTTCCACCTCTAACTCGCCTCGCCATTAGGATTCCCCTCAGGAGTTTGTTCGCGTAACCGCTCGACGAGCCATTGCAGGCTTATGAGTCCTAGCCATCTAGCCTTGTCCAGCCGAACGTGCGGGATGACTCAGACAGGTCCCTCGCACAGCAACAGCAGACTTACGTCGACTTCTCCACCCCCCGTCGACCTTGACCCTGGTTTGCCTGCTGGAGCGTGGATGAACGATCTGTGTCTGGTCAACCTCGAATCAGTCGATGTGAGCATTCCAGAGCGTGGGCAGCGGCGATGATACGATGTTCTCGCGCATGAACGATGGCGGGACTGGAGTCATGAGCAAAGGTAGCGGGGCCTCACGCATCTCAACCCCCCGTGCAACCCACAGAGGTGAAGATCTGTGAGTTGCCGGCAAAATTGAGGCGACCGTCAGTGCCGGACTTAGTGAGCCCCGATGGCGGCAGGCCAGAACTTGTGGCGAATCTGGGGGAGTGGTTCGTTGTCGAAGTTTGGAATGTCGTACAAACAACGGTCGATGGTTGAAACCTCGTCTTCCGTCAGTTCCAGCACGACTTGTTTCTTCCAGAACTGGTCCAGCGCCAGGTAATCATTCGAAGTCGGCTTCTCAGCCAAGAGCTTCTGCATCTTCTTAAAACCGTCTGTATCGACGCCGCTCACGCGGCCGTTATTGCGATCGACACACCACTTCAACACTTCTGCGACGCCGTACATCGACAAGGGGATATTGACTTTCTTGCTCATGGGCACCTCCTCCACACTTGGCCCGCATTGTAGCCTAAGACTTTCCGAGATTTCAAAGGGGCGAAAGGCCTAGATGCCGCAGTCCATTTGGCAAGCCGGCGACTCGATCTTGGGATGGAATCTGCAGACGGATGGTTTCGTTGCGAAGCCGGAGGCGCCTCTGTATACTCCGCCCATCGTGGGAGAATTGGGAGCGGCGAAGCATGGACTTGGCCGGAATGTCATGCCTTGTGTCACGAGATGGATATGACCGCCGACCACCGGGCCATCAAGATTCCGTCGATGTTCGGTCTCGGATCGGCCTTGTTGGCCGGTGTGGCCATGCTCTCCGCCTGTTCGAAGGCCGACCCCTATGTTCCGCCGGACCCCTTCTACTACTTTGCCAGTTATCCGGTCGGTAAGAATCCGACCACCATCACCACGGCGGATTTCGACCGGGATCAAATCACGGACCTCATCACAACGAATATTTCGAGCAATACGATTTCACTGCTCTTCGGGAACGGCGACGGAACGTTTCGGGATCAGATTCAGGTGAAAGTGTGCCAGGAGCCTCGCTCTCTGGCCATCAACGATTTTAATCACGATGCTCAACTTGATCTGGTGCTGGCCTGCTCGGGCAGTGATCAGGTTTCCATTCTGTTCGGTCGAGGCAACGGGAAGTTCGACGAAGGGCCGCAGTATCCGGTTCATCGGACACCGGTCTCTGTCGCCAGCGACGATGTGAACGGGGACGGCCATCCCGACCTGGTGGTGGCATTGCGCAACGATAAGGTGAAGATTTTTCTCGGGAGCGCCGGCGGGGTCTTTCGCCCTGGAGTGCAGTACGAGTACGGCGACACCCCCACCTCGGTCGCATTGCGCGATCTCAATCAGGACGGCAAGCCTGACTTGGTGGTAACGAACGGCGGGCCGATGTTGAGTGCCGTGTCCATATGGATCGGCAACGGTGACGGGACGTTTCGAGATCCGAAAGACTATAAGACAGGAAGACGGCCGCTGGGTGTCAGTTTCGCCGATTTCAACAACGATCAGCTGGCGGATCTCTTAGTCATCAATGGCGAAGGCGACAGCTTCACCACGTTTCTTGGCAACGGCAACGCCACGTTTCAGCCGGGCAAGGATTCCGGCGCCGATGCCAGCCCGAATTTCGGGACAGCCCATGACTTTGACGGCGATCATATCGCCGATGTCGCCATCGTCAATCTGCAATCCACCGACCTCTCGATTCTCTTCGGGCGAGGAGACGGCACATTTCATTATCCGCCACGCAACTACCGCACAAAGAACGGTCCGTTTGCCGTCGCGAGTTATCGTGTCTCCGCAGATAACATGGAAGAGCCGGGTTTGGTGACTGCGGATAACGGCGCCGGCAGTGTCTCGGTATTTTTGCATCACGGCCACAAGGGGCAGGCGCCGGCCAATCGCGCGACGGAGTAGCAGCCGATTCAGGTTTGCTCCGGTTTCGCCGAAGAGAAGACAGCCGGTTTGCTTGACACCTCGGTAGGGCTCGGATAGAGTTCGAAAAGGCTGTCGGACAAGGGGCCGCGCCATTTTCAGCCACCGGACGTGGGGGCTCGTGCGATCGTTTTTGTGGTGGTTTAGCATGGGCTGCCTGACGACGCTGGCAGTCTTGATGGTTCAAGGCGGAGTGCGCGATCTAGTCTCAGGAGCCAACCCGACGGGGAGCTCAAGCGCAATCCTTTCCTTTGGCACCACGATCTTCGGGGGTGGGTTGTTGGCCGGCTGCCTCGCCCTCATCCTCAATCGTCTCCGCTAAACAGAGTGACGACGTCCATATCGGTTCGAGAGGCGCCGACACGTTCGGGAAACAGCTCGAAGGGACAAAGGTTGGGCGATGCACTGCCTGAAATGCAAGGGATTCATGATGGTGGAGCGGCATTATACGCTCATGAATCGCCGCCTCTATGCTCGTTGCTTGAATTGTGGATTTTGGATAGACCTCGCCGACTTGCTCCGATTCTTTCATAAGGTGATCTCCAGCAGCCTGAGCGGCTCGAAGGTGCGAGAAACCTATACCCTGTGACCGGTCAGATTCAGTCTGTTCGTCACAAGAAAGCACAGACCCTCTGCATGAACCTTTCACATCGCACGCTGCCGATATATAGCGTTGGAGTCCTGGCGTTCTTGTTCGCCCTATGGGGTAGTCCGGCGTTGGCCGTCGAGGGTGACGTGGATGACGAAGTGATTACGGTGCCCTTTGATCCGCGACCGGTCCCGTCGGCCAAGCAAGCGCATCACAGTCTTCGATGGCGGCATGTGCCGGCGCATAGCATTTTGCTCAAGGAATTGAAGACGGGAAGGACCCTGTATCAATTTGAAAGCGAAAAGCGGCTGTCTCCGGCCAGTCTCACCAAGATCATGTCGGCCTTGGTCATTCTGGAATATGGGCATCTTGATGACGAAGTCACCGTCAGCCCGAAGGCCGCGCGTGCGCACAAGACGCACTTACGGCTTCGGACAGGTCAGATTTTTCGTCTGGAAGATTTGTTGAAGGCCATGCTGATCGTATCGGCGAACGACGCCTGTCTAGCGGCCAGCGAGCATGTCGGTGGCGACGAAGAGCGGTTTGTCGATCTCATGAACGCGAAGGCCGCCGCGCTCGAATTGCACAATACCCATTTCAGCAACGCTTGCGGATTCGATGCGCCTGAACACTATTCGACGGCGGAAGACCTGGCCACACTCAGCGAGATTGCCTTGCATCACCCCGTGTTTAACGAATTGGTCCGTGAAGAGCGGGAAATCATCATGCCGATCAATGAACATCGGGCCTATGTCCTGCGCACGACGAACCGGCTCCTGGGGAGAATTCCTGGGGTGCAGGGAGTCAAGACAGGGTTCACATCCAAGGCCGGCCGATGCCTCATTGCCAAAGTCTCCCAAGACGGCAGCGACCTGCTGCTGGTCATTCTCAACTCCAAGCGTCGCTGGAATACGGCGACGAGCCTGATCAATTACGGTCTGCGGCTCAGTGACAGCCGCGCCAGCCTTTCCCGCTAGCGTTCTGCTGCCTCCAATCGGGATTCTTCCTCTGTGTCGGTTTCGCCGTGGGCGAAATCGGCAGGACTGTATCGTACGGCCGGAATGGATGTCGTCAGGTTGTCGACCCAGAGGGCCTGGGGATAGTGACAGCAGGTTGAGTACGCGGGAGCGGGTGCGCTCGGCGAGAGGGTTTAGTGGGGAAGTGAAAACTCCACGTTGACGTCTTTCCCGAGATAGTTGACCTGGAAGCCCTGTTTGTCATACGCGAGCAAGGCGCCCATGACGTTTTCGTCGCCATAATCTTCCTTGCCCAGGAGCTTTCGGACATCATCCGGACTCTCGCTATTGAGCACATTGCGAAAGATCCCGCGAGTTTTATAGGCAAAGCGATTGTTGATGAAAATGAGATCGACCTTGCCGTCTTGTACCCGAACCCCGGCCATCGGACCGGTCGGTTTCCGTTGATCGAGCAAGAAAATAAACGTGGCCTCTTGTTCGGCCTTGATGCCGGGGATCTTTTCATTCACCAACCCCTCGAGCGCTCTCCCTTCGTCATCTCCCAGCTTGATACCGAAGAGGGACACTTCCTGGCTCGTAATGCCTTTGGGATCGGTCAAATCGTTTTTGCTGAGTTCATACGGCTCGGCATTCACCGTGGCAGCGAGACAGAGCGCGCCCATCGTCGCCGTCAAGGCTGTGAACGCCCACTTGCGCTGCATCATGAAGGCCTCCTTGGGAACAGATCTTCGGAACGTACACCGCTCTGACATTCGGTACCGGATTTCATGGGAATGACTCAAGAATCACGGCATTCTATCTAACGCGTCGTCTGATTTTCAAGGTCGCGGCGAGGGTTCTGTCCATCCGGCGGTTCAAGGACAGGTGTGAGGGGAGCGAATAGGACGGGCGTCCCGTTCATCTTGCCCGCCTTCCTGGCTTCTCGGTGGACTATTCGGGAGTGGACAACCAGTGCTGAAATGGTGGGCAGGCAGCGCGTTCCAAATCTCTCCTCAGCCAGGCCATGGTGTCGCTGAGCGAGGGCGGCGAAACCGGCGGCTGGGCAGCGTCGTCGGTGGGTTCTGACCTCGAGATTTGAGACAAGGCCTCTGCTGCGTTGAGGTTACGTGTGTTGATTCAATTGGGCGAGAGCGGTGGCCAGTCTGCGGAGGCGTTGAAAATAACTCAAGCTGTCTTCGGTCAGGTCATCGAGAAGCGTATCGAGGTCGGCCACGCAGTCCTGAAGAATGGCGATACGCTGGCTGTCCATCTCCGCCTGCCCGTCGAGATAGAACACCGCACAGCCGCCGATGACGGTATCCAGCGTCATGAGTTGTCCTTCGTTCGGGCTGGAAAAGCGCGGCCAGCCTTCGCGGCTATGCTCGTCCCAGAGTGCGGCGATGTCTTGGTGGCTCATCCCGATGGTCTCGATCGATCCCTGCCCAGTGAGAAAAAGTTACCCGCCCAACAACCCTAACGCATGCAGCAGCAGGACGGCAAGCAGGCACAACCACAATCCGAAAAAACGATAGTCAATGGCCTCGCGAGCGAAACACCAGGCCAAGAGAGGAGTGCGCCACGTGGCGGGTCCCCAGGCGAGGAAAGACCCTGTGATGACCATGGCGCCGCCGGTGAACCACCACAGCGGCTGATAGGGAAGCGGCCCCCGACCAGAAGAGCAGAATCCCACCGAGGCAGATGCCGATGGCTTCCCAGCGGAGGAGTTGCGGGCTCTGCTGAAGTGAGCCCTGGACCCCGTTGGACCACGAGGAGGGGGACGCTGAGGAGAGCGATCCCATCGGCCATCCAGAGCGCCGCAATCGCCGCAAGCAGGTACCGTATCATGGTGAGGGCGAGCGCCTCGTCATCCTCTCGACTTAAGGATAGAGGCCACGGTGAAGATGCGCTTGGGCCACCTTATCGATGCCTGACATCAAGGCCGCCATCCGCATGGTCGTCTTTTTCTTCGCTGAAAACTGCAAGGTTCGGTGGAAGGCACTGGTAATGATGTCTTGTAGCCGGTCTTGAATGTCTTTGGCCTTCCAGAAGAAGCGCTGCACGTCCTGCACCCATTCAAAATAGGAGACGATGACGCCTCCAGAGTTCGTCAGAATATCGGGAATGATAAACACGCCCTTGTCGGTCAGGATGCGGTCGGCCTCCAAGGTCGTCGGACCGTTCGCGCCCTCCGCTAGAATTCTGCAGCGTACCTTGCCTGCGTTGGCGGCGGTGATTTGTTCGGACAGCGCCGCGGGAACCAAGACGGAACAGTCCAGTTGCAACAACTCTTCGTTGGTGATCGACTCCCCCAGCGCAATCTCGCCTAACGGTTCGTGTTGGTCGCGATAGCGACGGAGCACTTCGGCGATGTCCAGGCCCTTCGGGTTGTATAATCCCCCGCCGACGTCGCTGACGGCCACGATTCGCGCGCCGGCCTGCTGCATGATCAGAGCGGTATGCGAACCGACATTGCCGAACCCTTGAATGGCGACGGTGGCGTTGGTCACGTCCATCTTCAGGTGCTGCAACGCTTCCAGCGTGACGTACGAGACGCCGCGACCGGTCGCTTCCTCGCGCCCTAGGCTGCCGCCGATCGACAACGGCTTGCCTGTGACCACGCCTTGCACGGCATAGCCGACCTGCTGGCTATAGGTATCCATGATCCAGGCCATGATCTGTTGATCGGTCCCAACATCGGGCGCCGGAACATCCTTATCCGGGCCGATCAACGGAAAGATTTCTGCGGCATAGCGCCGCGTCAGGCGTTGCAGTTCGCCGGGGGACAGTTTCTTGGGATCCACCTTGACGCCGCCCTTCGCTCCGCCATAGGGCAGGTCCGCGAGGGCACATTTCCAGGTCATCCACATGGCCAGTGCCGCGACTTCGCCCAGGTTCACGTCAGGATGATATCGGATGCCTCCCTTGCAGGGACCCCGGGCGGAGTCGTGTTGCACGCGATAGCCGGTGAAGACTTCCACATGCCCGTCATCCATCTTCACCGGGATGCTGACGAGCAGGGAGCGTTGCGGAAGTTTTAGGCGCTCACGGAGATTGGTCTCAAGGCCCATGGTCTCGGCGGCTTCATTGAATTGGGCGACGGCAAGCCGGAACGTGTGAGTATCGAATTCGTTCATTGCGTAACTCCTCATGGTTGAGTAGCGCGCTGAGGGGAAAGATCCTGCATCTCCGGTGGAAGAGGTTCGATCAGGGCCCTGAACTGTTCCAGACCGACGCGTTCGGTCCAGGCCAGATGAAACCGTTCGGCAAAATTGGCGGCGAGCCGTTCTCGTACCGCGCCGATCTCCGGTGCCTGCCCCAGCAGCACCGCCATGGATGTCACGCGGCAGTCCGCGATCCCGCAGGGGACGATGTGGGAAAACGGCGTCAGATCCAGACAAACGTTCAGGGCGAAACCATGCGTCGTCACGCCCTGCGAAATACGCACCCCGATCGAGGCGATTTTCGACGGGCGGTCGCCTCCGACCCATACGCCTGGCAGGCGTTCCCGCCGGTGCCCCGCAAGGCCCCATTCGGCCAAGGTGGTGATGATCACATCTTCGAGCCGTTGGACGTACGCTTTCGGCCCGGCACAGAAGTCCGAGAGGCGAAGAATGGGATAGCCGATCAATTGACCCGGTCCGTGGTAGGTGATCGACCCGCCTCGTTCCGTGTGCATCACGGGGATGCCGGTATGCTGCGTGAGCTGGTCTTCTCCTGGCCAATGTCGATCGTGCGTCGTCCGTCCCAGGGTAAAAATGGGAGGATGCTCCATGAGCAAGAGCAGGTCGGGGCAGCGGTCGGCAGCCCGCTCGGCGCGACAGGCGCGTTGCAGGCTCCAGGCTTCTTCATACGAGAGGCGCTCGCCGCATACCAGGAGGCCCGGTTGCGGCCGCTCGTTCGGGGTCCGCTCCTTCCAGGCCGGGGTCGGAGACTCAGTCTGGAGCGGCGGATCACGTCTCATGGGTTACGGCCGTGGCGAGCCGGATCGTGAGACCGTGATGGTCGTAGCGCCGGCTTTCCCTTGCGCGAGGATCTGAAACGACATCTGGTCGCCGGCATGACTGACGGCATGCCAGAAGTCTCCGATGTTATAGAGCGGATGATTATCGATCGCGGTCACCACATCGCCGGATTGCAATCCGGCTTGCCCGGCCGGTTTGGCCGGGTCCACACGAAGCGCGAGAATCCCCCGATCGCTTTCCAGATCGAAACTTGCCGCGACACTCGGGGTGATGGTCACCGGGGTCAGGCCGAGATCCGGCCGCAGGACGGCTCCACGATCAATCATGGATTGGATATGAGGCATCATCGCCTCGATGGCAATGGCATAACTGATGGCTTGCGCAGAAGGGGCAATCGCGACATTGATGCCGAGGACCTGGCCGTACCGATCGACCAGGGGGCCGCCGCTGTTTCCCGGGTTGATCGCCGCATCTGTTTGCAGCAGATTGTAGAGGGTCTCTCCTTCCGGAGTGAGGACCGAGCGATCCAGCGCGCTGATCACGCCGACCGTCACGGTGGAGCCTCCCTTCAGCGCAAGGGGATTCCCGATGGCGATAACGGTTTCTCCGATTTCGAAGGACGTACGGCGGCTGAATTCGGCCGGAACCAGATCCGGAGCCGTGATGCGGACGAGCGCAAGATCAAGGAGGAAGTCACGGGCGACCACCCGGCCCGGTGTGAGCCGGCCCGTCGAAAGGCCCACCACGACGCTGGTCACTCCCTGCACAAGGTGATTGTTGGTGAGGATGTAGCCGCTGACATCGAGGATGACGCCTGAGCCGGATCCCGGTGGAGCCCCGTGTTGCGATCCTCCCTGGGGAACGCCACGCGTGAGAACGGTGACGACCGACGGTCGTACTTTTGCGACCACGGCAGGCACGGAGAGTTCGGTCAGTGAGGCTGCCTCACCGGGGTTGGGATCGGCGCCCGCGGCCCGCTCGCCGAGACTGAAGATGGAGAGTGAGAGTAGTCCCCAGGCCAACCAGCGTGTCGGACTGGTCCGGCCGGCAGCGTTGCGACTGTAGAAGCCTGTCACCATAGGGGGAACCATTCCTCCGCCGGCGCATTCTCTCACAATAGGGCCTATGGCGAAAGCGCGCCCCAAACAACACGGGCGAGGTGTCAACCTCGCCCGCATCGAACGACGGTGTCAAGCTCGTCGCCGTTACTTGATCGCCGCAAACATTTGCTTGACCATCGGGGTCTTGAGTTTCTTGAGCGCTTTGGCTTCGATCTGTCGAATCCGCTCGCGAGTGACCGACAGTTGCTGCCCCACCTGTTCCAGCGTGCGTGCCTGATCTTCGCCGATGCCGAACCGCAGCCGGATGACGGTTTGCTCTCTGGGGGTCAGGGTGCCGAGGATTCGATCCATTTCGCGAGTGAGTTCCGTACGGTTCACATGCGCGTCCGGCGGGACCGCCTGCTGGTCCGGGAGCAGTTCGCCGAGTTCCGTGCCGCCATCGCCGACCCGATGCTCCAAGGCCACCGGTTCCTGGAAGGCCTGAATGGTTTCATGCAAGCGATCGGGTCGCATTTGCATGGTCAAGGCCACTTCCTCCAAGCGTGGTTGGCGTCCCAACTGTTGCACCAGTCGACGCGAGGCTCGGAGAATCCGGTTGGAGGCTTCTGTCTGGTGCACAGGAATCCTGATGGTTCGCGACTGATCGGCCAGCGATCGAGTGATGCCCTGGCGGATCCACCAGGTGGCATAGGTGCTGAACTTGAACCCCTTCCGGTGCTGGTACCGTTCGGCGGCTTTCATCAATCCGATGTTGCCCTCTTGGACCAAATCCAGCAGGGTGAGGCCGCGTCCGGTGTAATGTTTGGCCACATTCACGACCAGGCGCAGATTGCAGCGCACCAACTCATCCTTCGCTGTTTCCAAGGTGATTCGTGAAGCCCGCAGTTGAGCCAGGGCGGCATCCAACTCCTTCCGCACGGCGGCAGGAGCCTTTCCGCCGGTTGCCTCGACCTGCAGGCTCTCCAGCGCGCGTTCCGCTTCATTGAGTACCGTAGCGGAGAGCCCGCTCAGTCGACGCACCGTCTGTAACGTTTGGATGCCTTCGGTGGTCCGTTCCGTCCGTTTCAAGCGGCCGGAGACTTTCGCGGCTTGCTGTAGCATCTGGCGAATCTGGCGTGTGCCGAGATCGAGTTGTTTGGCCAGGGCAATTTCTTCATTCCGTTCCAGCAGACCGCGTTCGCCGAACGAACGAAAGTAGAGGGATTCCAGCAGAAAGGGTGAAGAGGCTGATCGCGCGGGTTTCGCCGCTGCCTCTATTTCGGGTTCTGCCTCCGGCTGATCGTCCGGGTCTTGAGCGATACTGTCCAGCAAGGTACTGGCTTCTGGGTCATCGGCATCAGTATCTATTTCTTCGACAACCGTCGGATCTGTATCATCTTGAATCGCGAGTGCATTTTTCATCATCGCTACCCCTCTTCCCCGTCCTGGGGAGGTTAACCATGGATCGCTTGGAGAGGCTCTCTCATCCACTAACATGTTAGAGACAGGAGGGCGGGAAAAGGATTCGACGCCACTGGGCCCTGCGCTCTCCTCATTCACTGAGTGGTACTACGAGACAGCAGTCCGCTCAGATTGCCTGTTACGCGAGATAGGGACGCTTTCTGAACTATCAAGAGGATCGGCGACCGGCTCTCGGAATATCTTCCCGGCCGTTCGGTTGAAAACCCGTCGGCAGTCTCCTAGAATGCCGAATCATGTCACAACTACAAAACGGCGAACGTGTGCACTTGGTGGATAAGAAGGGCCGGCACTATGCCCTGACGTTGAAAGCCGGGGATATCTATCACTTCAGCGGCGAGACGATTCCACACGAGGAGCTCATCGGCAAGCCGGATGGCTCCATCGTGACCCTTTCCAGGGGAAAGCGGTTTCTGGCGCTCCGGCCGACCTTCGGGGAATATGTCCTGAAGATGCCGCGTGGGGCACAGGTGCTGTACCCCAAAGATCTGTCGTTGATCCCGATGTGGGCGGATGTGTATCCCGGCGCGCGGGTGTTCGAGGCCGGAACCGGGTCGGGAGCGCTGACGATGGCATTGTTACGTGCCGTGGGCCCGA
The DNA here is from genome assembly GCA_902500785.1 of uncultured Nitrospira sp. Lineage (GTDB taxonomy): Bacteria > Nitrospirota > Nitrospiria > Nitrospirales > Nitrospiraceae > Nitrospira_A. Next base: position 1,550 of record CABVRW010000070.1, on the reverse strand, counting down.
CGGGACTGGTCGTGACTTACGAAGCCCGGGATGACTTTGCCCGTACGGCCTTGACCAACATCGAGCGCTACATGGGGCCGGTGTCCACCCTCATGCCCTGTCGAAAGAATGCGTATGAAGGGATTGATGTGCTTGAAGACGGGCGCTTGTTCGATCGGCTCGTGCTGGATTTGCCGGAACCCTGGCAGGTGGTGCCGCATGCGGCGAAGGTTTTGCGCTCGGGCGGCATTTATCTGAGTTTTGTGCCGACCGTGCCGCAAGTGATGCAAACCGTGGATGCGCTTGAGCGAACCTCGGTGTTCGGTATGATCGAAACCTTCGAGACATTGTTGCGGACCTGGTCGATCCAGGGGCGAAGCGTTCGCCCCGATCATCGGATGGTGGCGCATTCGGGTTTTCTCACCGTCGCGAGAAAGGTCGAGGAGGGCTGGTGGTCGCGGGCAAGCCGGACGGTCGAGACAGACGCAGTCGGCGAGCAGGACCACGAAGGGCAGGAGGGGGAGGACGCAACAGCATGAATCGGTTACAAGGAAAAGTGGCTGTTATTACCGGTGGGAATGCAGGAATCGGGGAGGCGATTGCCAAGTTGTTTGCGGATGAAGGGGCCTCCGTCGTGGTGACTGGTCGCCGGAAAGAAGAACTCGATCGGGTGGTGAAGGGCATCGGTGTGAATGGGGGACGGGCGCTGGCGGTTGTGGGATCGGTCACCGATGAAGCCCACGTACAGGATGCGGTGGCGCAGACCATCCGCACCTTCGGCAAACTGCATATTCTTGTGAACAATGCCGGGATCGGCGACTTCGGCAAACGTCTCCACGAAACCGACGATGCCACGTGGATGAAGGTATTGGACATCAATCTCACGGGCGTTTTTCGTATGACGCGCGCGGCTCTTCCCGAGCTCATGAAAAGCGGCGGCGGCGCGGTCATCAACATCTCCACCGTGGCGAGTCTGGTCGGGATCCGCGGTTTGTCGGCCTACGCCGCGTCCAAGGGCGGGTTGGACGCGTTGACCAGGACCATCGCCGTCGATTATGCGCAGGACAACATCCGCTGCAACGTCGTGAATCCAGGGCTGGTCGACACGCCCATGGCGGCGCCCCTCATGGCCGATCCGGCCAGCCTCGAGCCCATCTTGGCTCAGTATGCCATCCACCGTCCCGGTAAGCCCGAGGAGGTGGCGAAGTTGGTGCTCTATCTCGCGTCCGACGAGGCGACGTGGGTGACCGGAGCGACGTTCCCCATCGATGGCGGCATGACCATCAGCAAGGGGTGAGCAACAGAGGGCGACCGCTCTGCCGCGGCCTAGGGCAACGACTCAGAAAGGGTGCTGCGGCACCAGGTCGCCGGAAGCAAGGAGGCGATCATGAGTATCGTGTCACGTATGCGTGCAGTGGTGGTTCCGGCTCTCTTCTTGGCCGCCGTCTTGTTAGGATTGTTGGAATCAAGCCTGGAGCCGGTGCGAGCGGAAGGTGGAACGGAGTTCGCGGGGACGATCGTATCGGTGGATACGGCATCTGGAAAATTTGCCGTCAAGAAAGACGGCGGGG
>CABVRW010000069.1 GCA_902500785.1 uncultured Nitrospira sp. | reverse complement strand
CAATCGAGCCGATAGGCCGGCAATGCAGATGAGGCTCAAGGGCGTGAAAGCGGCCGACCCGGAATTCCCACGGGTTCACGAGGGCGAGTGGTCGGTCGGACGAAGCGAAGGGGGGGTGATCAGCCTGCGGGAGGCGGGTGACACGGATGCCCCGGCCGCGAATGGCCGAAAAGAACTCGCCGGTGGCGGGATTGAAGATCGCCGCAACGGTCGGCACACCGTGCTCGACGAGCGCCACCGAGAGGCAAAATTCAGGCAGGCCCCTCATAAACGAGCGCGTTCCATCGATCGGGTCGACGATCCAGACACGTGTTCTGGTGAGTCGATCTTGGTTATCCTCGGTTTCCTCGGACAACCAACCGTCTTCCGGAAATGCCGTCGACAAGCTGTCTCGAAGGATCTGATTCACGGCCAAGTCGGCGGACGTGACCGGCGACTGATCCAGTTTGGTATAGGTGTCATAGCCGACGGCCGACCATCGAAGTGCTTCACGGCCGGCCCGCGTCATGGCGTCCGACAAAGTGGTGAGTTCATGGTCCATCGTCGCGCGGGCTCCCGGTTCGTAGAGAAGAGTGATGCACTCGTGCCTTCACCGTACCAGGTCTTCGCTCGGGAGCAAAGCACAGAGTGGCATAGCGCCGCCGTCGGCTCTTGACGCTCCAGCCGGTTCCGGGTACAAGCTGGGTTACGATGAAGTTGACGCACAAACGTTCCCGCAAAGCGGGATTGCCTCCCGGCACGCTGGTCCATATCGGCGAAAAAAAATCTGAGACGGTCACCATTTCGGTATACGAATACGGCGAAGGGCAGTTCCACGAACGCATGGTGGCGAAGCCGGATGAGGTGACGATGACGGGGGAGCCGACCGTCCGTTGGGTCGACGTCGGGGGCGTACACAAAATGGAGGTGTTGGAGACATTCGGGAAAATGTTCGGGCTGCATCCCTTGCTGCTGGAAGATATTGCGAATACCGACCAACGTCCGAAGCTCGACGACTATGGCACGTACGGGTATGTCGTGCTCAAGATGCTGTCTGAGGGGCAACGCGAGGGAGATATCAATGTCGAGCAAGTCAGCTTGGTTTTCGGGGAGAACTTTCTGCTGTCCTTTCAGGAACACGGCGGGGATGTCTTTCAGGGCGTGAAGGAACGGTTGCGGAGCGGGAAAGGTCGGTTGCGCCACGCGGGCGCTGATTATTTGTTGTATGCGCTGATGGATTCGATCGTGGATCGATACTTCGTCATCTTGGAAACGTTGGGAGAGAAGATTGAAGCGCTGCAGGATCTGTGCGTCACGAATCCTGGTCCGGAGACGCTGCGGGACATTCATACGCTCAAGCGGCAACTTCTGTTTCTGCGTCGCTCGGTCTGGCCGCTCCGAGATGTGATGAACAATCTGTCTCGCTCGGACGAGCAATTCTTGCAGGGGTCGACAAAGATCTTTATCCGCGACGTCTACGACCACATCATTCAAATCGGCGATACGATCGAGACCTTGCGTGAAATGGTATCGTCCATGATGGAGGTGTACCTCTCCAGCGTGAGTTATCGCTTGAACGGCGTCATGAAAGTGCTGACGATCATCACGACGATTTTCATGCCGCTCAGCTTTATCGCCAGTATCTATGGGATGAATTTCGAACACATGCCGGAATTGAAATCACCCTGGGGATACCCGGTCGTGCTCGGGGTCATGGCCATGACGGGCCTGGCCATGCTGTTCTTTTTTAAACAAAAGAGATGGCTCTGAAGATGCCGACACGGTCCGTCGCCGGCGTTCTCGACCTCCGTGAAGCGTGCATCGCAAAGTGTATCTCGTCGTGGACTGCAGCCGGGCTGTTCCGAGAGACGAACGCTGTTTCACGAACCACGGACTGAGAAGAAGGCCTTGTCGCGCAGTGTCAGCGGCCTGTAGGTTCGTGTGGTGAGTCCAGGACCTCGACGCGATCCACGAAATAGGTGGTCTCTCCGAAGCAGGTGGTGGGGATGTAGCGGAACTCTTTGTAGTGAAGGACGACCCGTTTGCCCATCTGCCCGTCGAGCTGCTTGCCCACGGCCTCATCCCACACACTGAAATTCCATAACAACGGGGCCACGCCGGGCACGGTTGTCATGGCCAGCTCGCCTTCCCGTGTTTTGCAGATCCATCCTTTCCGGGAAAACTTCTGGAGATAACCGGCGCGGTCTCCGTCGGAATAGCTCCAGTTGAAGATGACCAGGAGATAGGCGGCGCCGCCGAAAAAGAACAACGCGAAGAGGAGTTTCGGTCTCCACAGCCATGCCACAGGAAACAGAATGGTTTCCCACCACGTCATAGCGAGTTCCCTTTCCGGAAGTTAGCCCACATCTTGAAACAGCCAGGGAGCTTGGGTGCGGCGGCGCTGCTCGTATTCCGTGATCCGACCGGCATGCTGGAGTGTCAGGCCGATCGCGTCCAACCCGCGATACAGACAATCTTTCCGAAACGGATCAATCTCGAAGTGGTAGGCGACGCCGTCCGGCGTCGTCACGTGCTGCGCCGCCAGGTCGACTGTCAGCCGATATCCGTCCCGGGCCGTCACGCCTTCGAACAAGGCTTGGATTTCAGGCCCTGTCAGGACCACCGGGAGAATCCCGTTTTGAAAGCAGTTGTTGTAGAAAATGTCCGCGAAGCTGGGAGCGAGGACGCAACGAAACCCTTGATCAAGCAGCGCCCAGGGGGCGTGTTCGCGTGATGATCCGCAGCCGAAATTATCTCGCGCCAGGAGTATCGTGGCCGCTTGATAGCGGGGCTGGTTGAGGAAAAAGGCGGGATCCTGTGAGCCATCCTTCCGCCTCCGCCAATCGTAAAACAATCCTTCCCGTAGACCGGTTCGCTTGATTGTCTTTAAGAACTGTTTCGGAATGATTTGATCCGTATCGACATTGAGTCGGTCCAACGGAGCAACCAAGCCTGAGAGGGTGGTGAATGCGTCCATAACGTGTCCTTTTGTGCTTCGTGCCTGACCGATGCGGCGTCGATCGAGCCGAGGCCAGGCCTCAAGTGTTTCTGGGCTTATGACCAATGCCGAATATCGACGAAATGACCTTCGACCGCGGCTGCGACCGCCATGGCCGGTGACACCAGGTGGGTCCGGCCTCCGGCTCCCTGACGTCCTTCAAAGTTCCGGTTACTGGTTGATGCGCAACGTTCTCCCGGCTGTAGGACGTCGGCATTCATCGCCAGGCACATGCTACATCCCGCTTCCCGCCATTCGAACCCCGACTCCTTGAAGATTCGATCCAGCCCTTCCTGCTCCGCTTGCTGCTTCACGAGCCCGGACCCGGGAACCACCATGGCGTGTACGGTACCCGCAACTTTCTTGCCCTTGGCGAACGAGGCGGCGAGGCGGAGGTCCTCAATCCGGGAATTGGTGCAGGAGCCGATGAACACCTTGTCGATCTTGATGTCACGGATCGGCATCCCGGGTACTAACGCCATATACTCCAGGGCACGTTCCGTGGCCTGTCGAAGTTTCTCATCTCTCATGGTGTGAGGGTCCGGCACATGTCCATCCACCCCGGTGACCATACCTGGGCTGGTGCCCCAGGTGACCTGCGGGGCGATCGTTTCCGCCTGCAACTCCACGACGGCGTCGTATGTTGCCCCTGGATCGGTGGCGAGTTGCCGCCAGGCCGTCACGGCCTGATCCCAGAGCGCACCCGTCGGAGCCATTGGGCGTCCTTTGATATAGGCAAATGTGGTGTCGTCTGGTGCCACCATGCCGGCGCGAGCTCCGCCTTCGATCGACATATTACAGAGCGTCATACGGCCTTCCATGCTGAGCGCGCGGATAGCGGATCCGGTATATTCAATGACATAGCCCGTTCCGCCGGCCGTGCCGATTTTGCCGATGATGGCCAGAATGACATCTTTGGCGGAGCAACGGGGCGACAGCTGGCCATCCACCCGGACTTCCATCGTTTTGGGACGCTTTTGCACCAGGCATTGCGTTGCCAGGACATGTTCGACTTCGCTGGTGCCGATCCCAAACGCGAGCGCGCCGAACGCTCCATGGGTCGACGTATGCGAATCCCCGCACACGATCGTCATGCCCGGGAGAGTGAACCCCTGCTCAGGGCCGATGACATGCACCACGCCTTGCCGAATGTCGTTCATGCCGAACAGGGTGATGCCGAACGTTCGACAGTTATCTTCCAACGTCTGAATTTGTTTGGCGCTGATGGGGTCAGCGATCGCAATGCGGCGGTCGGTCGTCGGAACATTGTGATCGGGCACGGCCAGCGCGGCGCCCGGTCTGCGCGGGGTTCGGCCCGCTACGCTCAACCCTTCGAAGGCTTGCGGCGAGGTGACTTCGTGCACCAAATGGCGGTCGATATAGAGCAACGTCGTCCCATCTGGTTCCGCTCGAACCACGTGATCATTCCAAATTTTTCCGAATAGTGTCTGTGCAGCCATGGCCATACTCCTTGTAGATCCGCGCCCTTGCAAGCGATCGCAGGCGCAGTATCGATGCGCGCCTATTATATATGCGAGCAGGCCTGTCGCATCAAGGGCAAAGGGGGGTCGGAATAAATTGCCTCTTCAGATTTCAAAACCGGGCACCGATAAGGTTCTCATGGAACAGGAGCCGATCGACGCCGAACGCATCACGATTCCACGCTGGACGATCAAGCGCGATCCGCGAGCGTTGGGCTGCTCCATCTGCGGATCGGCGATTGTGAAAATTACCGCTGAATGGCGACAGGTCTCGTTCTGTACCTGCCGGCTGATCGAATACCGTGTGCTGCCGCGAGCGCCCAAAGCGCTTCCTGCTCCGTCCTCGGCCGCAGATTCACGAAAAGACCCTTAATATCACCAAGTGTTCGACGATGTCCGAGGCTCTGCTGCGCTGGTTGTAGGCAGGCTGCAAGCATGGGTCCGGATGGATCGTCCTTAGCACGGAGGATCGTATGGCACGATGGATCGGAGCGCTCCTTGTGGCGGGTTGTGCGAGTCTGATGGGATGGGGTCCTGCCGAGGCGACGGATCGCCCCGTGGCGAAGTCGCTGACGAGAACTGGGGCCGGCGCGCAAGGGCACCTTTCCCGAGCCTGCTCGGGCAACGATCTGCTCGGAAGTTGGGAACTGGTCACGTTCAACTCTTCCTATCGATTCCGACACCCACAGGCGCCCTACCTGTTTCCGCATCAAGTGTTTCAATATTCAAATCAGGGCGGCGCCAAATCGGCTCACTCGCTCCAGCCCATTCTCGGCAGATCGGACGAGATGTTTGAGGCGGTGCCGTTGGACATGACCTATCAAGTGGCGAGAAAGGGCCGCGTCATCCTCAAGGCGAGGGATGGGGAAGAGACCCTCGAAACCTGGTCTTGCACGGTGGTCACGCAAGACCGCGAGGCGAGGGGCAACGGGGTTGCCCTGCGGCGCGGTGATTTGGTCATGACTCTGATGGGAAGCGAGGGACAGGCGTTGTTTGTTCGTCACCTGAGAAAACGCGCGGCATAACCCTGCTTGGCATTAAGCGGGCAGGCGTGCTACTACCGGGCAGGCAAGTGGCGGGTTGGGTGCGCCGCCTCGACTGATTCCAGCGAGGGGACGATGGACGATCCGAATCAGGTGTGGCGCCAGCCGTCGGTCATCGAGTGGTCCCAGTTGTTGTTGGACAGCTATCGTCACTGGGTCGGACGAGACTTGTTGCAACGGATCGGGGAGCCGGAGGAGCAGGCCCACGCCTTGTTCATGGCGCCCTTTGTCGTGGTCTCGCACGACATGCAGGAGGATCCGATCCTGAATTATGGCTCGCATCTCGCACTCACGCTTTGGGAGACGACGTGGGATGAGCTGCGGCAGACACCGTCTCGACTGACGGCAGAAGCCATGAACCGCGCCGAGCGGGAGTGGATGCTTGAACGCGCTCGCACGCAGGGGTTTGTGGACGATTACCGGGGTGTGAGAATTTCGAGCGGAGGACGTCGGTTCCTCATCGAACACGCGATCGTCTGGAGCGTCATCGACAGGGCCGGGCTTTGCCAGGGACAGGCCGCAACCTTCTCACGGTGGACCTTCCTCTAACCGCCGAAAGCGGGGGACGATACCCTCGCCGACCGTCACCGATTCGAGAAACATCCCCATCGGTCTGATCCACAGGCCGCCTGCTCCATAGAGTTGCCGGTAGACGACGTACTCATCCTCGGTCTCGGAGTGCCGAGCCACTCCCAGCACTTCATAGTCGTTCCCTTTGTAGTGACGATAGCGACCGGGTTTGATCATAGTGTATCCTTGCGTGTCGGTGCCTGCGAGACAGTCTATCGAACCGGGAATGTCATCACAACTCTCTCACATGTCTGAACGGCGGCACGATGTCGTGATCATCGGGGGCGGGTCGGCCGGCTACGCCGCCGCGCGAACGGCTCGCGATGCCGGCGCCGATGTGGCCATTGTCGATCACGGTCCGCTCGGAGGCCTGTGCATTTTGCGGGGGTGTATGCCGACCAAGACCATTCTGCGGTCGGCTGAAATCCTGGCGTTGATGAAACGTGCGCGCGAATTCGGACTTGCCCCGGTCACCGCCCAGGCGGATCTGTCGGCCATCGTCGATCGCAAGAACCGATTAGTGCAGGAGTTTGCGGACTATCGCATCGCCGCGCTGCGGGACCCGCGATTCACTCTGTATGAGTCACGCGCCGAGTTCCTCTCGCCCCACGTGATTCGTGCCGGAGAGGTGCGGATTCGCGGTGGGGCGTTTGTCATTGCTACCGGATCGAGCGCGGCCGATGTGTGGATACCCGGTCTTGACGAAGCGGGTTATCTGACCAGCGACGAGATGCTGGATGTTCGCCGGCCGCCGGCCTCGCTCCTGGTGCTGGGCGGCGGTCTGGTCGCCGTCGAGTTCGCTCAGTTCTTTGCTCGAATCGGAACGAAGGTCACCATGTTGCAGCGCGGCGCGACCTTGTTGTCGGATATGGATGAAGACATCGGCCAGGCGCTGGCGGCGGTCTTTCAGGACGAGGGAATCGAGGTGATCACCGGAGTCTCGTTTCAACGGGTGACCTCAACTCCATCCGAGAAAACGATGCACTTTGTGCAGGGCGGTGTCGTGCAAACGCGCTCCGCCGAGGTTATTTTTCAAGCCCTTGGTCGTCGTCCGAACCTGAAGGGGCTCAACCTGGAGCTAGCCGGGGTACAAGTCATCGACGGTCGGCTGATGGTCGGCGGGGACATGCGGACGACCCAGCCGCACATCTTTGCCGTGGGGGATGTCAACGATCTGACTCCCATCGTCCACTTGGCCATTCAGCAAGGCGAAACAGCGGCATTGAACGCGATGCATCCGACTGAGCCCGCTCGAGTGGTCGATCATCGGCTGGATACCGAAGTGGTGTTCACGGAACCTCAGGTTGCGGTCGCAGGAATGAGTGAGCGGCAGTGTCGCGAACAGTCGATTCCTTACCTGACGGCCTCCTATCCGTTTGCCGACCACGGGAAGGCCATGTGCCTGGGCACCGCGCATGGATTTGTGAAGCTGCTCTGTCGCCCGGACAATGGCGTGTTGTTGGGAGCCCAGATTGTGGGCCCGGAAGCGGGGGAGCTGATTCATGAACTCATCGCCGTCATGTATTTTCATGGGACTGCCCAGGATCTCTTGCGCATCCCGCACTACCATCCGACGCTGGCGGAGATCGTCACGTATCCGGCTGAGTCCATTGTCGAGCAGATGGGCCGATCATGAAGCGCACTGCCGTCGTCGGTATACCCGTGCTGCTGGTGCTCATGACGCTGGCATGCGGGCAGCAGACGTGGGACGCGGCGATGCAGGCCGGTGAGGAGGCGCTACGGCGGGGGCAGTATCAGCAAGCCGAACAGATTTTTTCCGCAGCCGTTCACAAGGCAGAAGCGTTCGGCCTTCATGATCGGCGGGTGGCGGTGACGCTGGCTCATTTGGCCCAAACCTATAGCGCGCAGGGGAAGTTCGTCGAGGCCGAACCTCTGTACCTGGAGGCACTCAAGATTTACCAGGACGTGCATGGCGAGACGCATCTCGATGTGGCGGCAATGTTGAATAATCTTGGCGTGCTGCATCGCAAGCACGGACAATATGCCGATGCCCAGCGGCTCTTGACGCGCGCACTTGCGATCAAAGAGCAGCTTCTCGGACCGGACCATCTGGAGGTGGCCTTGGCGTTGAGCAATTTGGCCGCGATGTATCTGGCTCAAGGTGAGGGAGCGCAGGCCGAGGCGCTGTTTGCAAGGGCGTTGGCGGTGCGGGAGAAGCACTTGGGGCCCGACCATCCGGATGTGGCGAAGAATCTTGAGGACTATGCGGGCGCGCTGCGCAAATTGGGACGGGATGCAGAGGCGGAGGTGCTCGAAGGGAGAGCCAGTGCGATTCAGGCGAAAGCGAAGTCGTGACTCCGGAGAGTTGAACCGATGGGATGCCCCGGTGTAGCGTAGGGATTACCTAGAGTCTGGGGGCGAAGGATGTCTGATTTGCGAACCAATGCATTGATTGCGCGCGGAATGGGGATCGTCTTCATCGCCGGGGGATTCATGCTTGGCATTTATGGATTGGAATTTCCCGAGACCGTGTGGCTGCAAACCGCGTTGGGGCTGCTCGTGACCGGAATGATGGCCCAGGGCTATGCGATGTATTGCTCAATTCGGTGGGTTCGTGAACAGCGTGATTCAAAACGATAGCCAGGTGATGTGTGACGCGGATGGAGTGAACGTGCGCCCGAAGCGATGGAGCGCCCTCACAGTTCTGCTCTGTCTCGTGATCTTATCAGGCTGCGGCGGGCCCTGGCGTGATCGGTATCTCGACAAAGGGTTAAAGACACTCACTCAAGACGACATTTTGGAAAAATTCGGTCCTCCGAGTACGGCCAAGACGCCCGTGCTAGGGGGTGATACCGTCTGGACCTATCGTGTGCCGATGGGCGATCGGGAAGTCCATCCCTGGGATCCCGGCAATCTCGCCGCCGGTAAGAAAACAAAAGCGCCGCCCTCGCCGTCGCCCTTCGGAAAGAGTTTAGCCGGTAACGATGAGCCATATCGTGAACCGCTCTATTGCTACCGCTATACGCTGTCGTTCGATGAGGACAAACGGCTCAAAGATTGGAAACGGGAGGAATGTGTCCCGCGCGCCGGCGAGGATGAGACCGCGTCGCAGTAAGGCGGACAGCACGACACCATGCGAGAATTGTTGCCGGTTATCGGATCGAGTGTATTCTTCGACCTGCTCAAGTCCGTCCTGCTGCTGCTCATTCTGCTCGTCGCACGAACGGTTCTGGTCCGTTGGATTAAACGAAATCAAACCCTGACCATCGACGCGAAGCGACGTTGGATCGTCACGGCTCGCAACAGCATGGTGCTCGGCCTGTTCGTGGGTCTCGTCGTGATTTGGGCCCATGAATTGGAAGCGTTTGCCGTCTCGCTGGTCGCGTTGGCGGCTACGGTGGTGCTGGCGACAAAAGAACTCATTCTTTGTTGGAGCGGCGCGGCCTTGCGTGTCGGAGGGGGCGTCTATGGTGTGGGGGACCGCATTCAACTTGGCACCTTTCGAGGCGTCGTCCTGGAGTATGATGTTTTTGCGACGAAGTTGTTGGAAATCGGGCCGGGTCAGACATCGCACCTCTATACCGGTCGAATCGTGGTCTTTCCCAACAGTCTCCTGTTCGGCACTCCCTTGATCAAAGAAAGTCCGTCGCAGGAATACGGTCTCTACGTGTTGTCGGTCCCGCTCCAGAGCACAGAGAATTGGCAGGCTGCCGAACAAGCATTGCTCAGTGCCGCAAAGGCAGAGTGCGCATCCTTTATGGATCAAATGGGGCGGCAGATGAAATTGCTGGAGCAGCGGAATCTGCTGGAAGCCCCGTCTCCCGAGCCGCGCATTACCATCCAACTTCCCGAGGCCGGGCGGATTCATCTTGTGCTCAGGTTTCCGGCACCGGATCGTGGCCGTTCGCGGGTCGAACAGGCCATTCTTAGGCGGTATCTCAACGCTGTGCGGCAGTAACCTTCGTGCCCAGCATGTCAGCGACCACTCGACCTCGCTCGAAGCCTCCGCAACCGAATCGGCGGGCGGGACCCATAGCCTTCGCAAGAATCAGTAAAACAATTGGCAAACTCGTCCCTTCAAGCTATTGATGAGTGCTGTATGCTGGCTGGCTCAATGGGGAGCCGGGCATCCTATTTCAACCAAGAGGGGGGATGTTGATGAGAAGGTCAATGGCCGTGATGGTCGCCGTCGCATTTGCGGGAATGAGTTCGTTTGCCGTGGCCGATGATATGGGCTTGGGAAATCTGTCGGAGGGAATGAAGCAGGACATGGGCGGTCTCTCAAAGGACCTGAGCGCACAGAGGGAAGACTTGACGAGCGACGTCAAAGCTAAGCAAGCGTCTGTGAAGAGCGAGATGAAGGCGAAACGGGATGAGGCGAAAGCGAAGAAAAAGCAAGCCAAGACCGACATGAAGGCGAAGAAGGAGCACATGAAGGCCAAGGTGAAGGCGAAAAAAGATGCGGCTCATTCGAAGGCGAAAGAAATGAAAGGAGTCGCCGAGGATACGGCGCACGAAGCCAACGGAATGAAGAATGATCTAAAGGACGCAATACGGAACTAGCCTCGGCCGGTCAGCCGAGACCCGATTGTCGTCTATACTCGACCACGACGGCCTGTGATTGGAATATTTCTGATCACAGGCCTTTTTGTTTGAGATACCTTAGTTGTCGCGACGGATGGGCTCTGCTAGAATCACCCACCCCCGCATGAGAGTCGCAACCTTCAATGTCAACTCACTGCGCAAGCGCCTCCCCATCGTGCTGCAGTGGCTCGAACACCATCAGCCTGATGTGCTGTGTCTGCAGGAAACCAAAGTCCAGGACAGCGAATTCCCGCTGACTGCGCTGGCGACTTCTGGTTACGAAATCACCTTCCGGGGCATGAAAGCTTACAATGGAGTCGCGGTTCTCAGTCGCACCAAGCCGGAAGCAGTCTGGTATGGGTTCGACGACGGGGGCGAGCTGGAGGATGCGCGTCTGTTACGAGTGGTAGTTCAGGGCATACCTATCATCAACACATACGTTCCCCAAGGCTTCGAGATCGACTCGCCCAAGTACCAATACAAACTTGGGTGGTACGAGCGATTGCGAAAGCATTTCGAAACCCATCTCTCCCCAAAGGAGCCGGCGATCTGGTGTGGAGACATGAATGTGGCCCCAAGACCCATTGATGTCCACAGTCCGGAGAAACATCTGAAACATGTTTGCTATCACGAAGCCGCGCGCAATGCCTATGGGAAGACGGTTGCGTGGGGCTTCGAAGATGTATTCTGCAAACTGTATCCAGATCGCCAGCAATTTACATTCTTTGACTACCGTGCCCCGAGTGCCCTTGCCACCAATAAAGGGTGGCGGATCGATCATATTCTTGCGACACCGCCTCTGGCTCAGAAGTGTCATCGCGTGGATGTCGATTTAGAGCCGCGCCGGGCGACCGATCCCTCTGATCACACCGTGCTCTGGGCCGACTTCGCCCCCTAGCGCAGCTCGGGGACCGGCCTACACTCGCTTTGTTCCTCCCTCACTGCAACGCTTCGACCGGTTCCAGCAACAATTGTTCGGCCAGGCGAGTTCGCCGGTTTTGTTCGATCAATGGATCGACGATCGATCCGCAATTAATGCAACGCCACACAAACGTCTCCGGCGAGAAATCTGGTCGCCATTCATCAACCATCAATCCTTGGCATCGTCCGCATGTCATGGTTCTCACCTCCTTAGGATTGCGCCTTCCTTGCTGAAAGGCCGTGCCCCATGTGAGTGAGAGAATAGCGATGAGAGATTAAAGGGGTGTTAGTGAGATGTTAAAACCATTTAATCCTGATTTCGCCGCATTATCATGGTGTTCACTCTTCACGTTTGGACAAATTCGGAACGGAAGAGACGTGTTCTGTACAAAATCAGGTATGAGATGAGGCACGTGATGGAGAGGAACGTCTCCTCCCGGGTGAAATTCTGTGAACGGCGCGGTGCATGTATCGATCGCAGGAATCAGCAACGCCTGTGCTGATGGTAAGGAGGAGAAGGCTCACTGAGAGGATTCGTTTTTTGTCAGGGTGGAACCGTCGAGTTTCTTGACAGAACTTCCCCCATCCTTTATCGATTGAACTGGCACTGTGCATCCGCCGGCTCAACGTGTTGGGATACGCAGGGTTGGGAGGGGGCGGCGAGATTCGTGTCTGCCAATGGTTCCAACCTAAAGCAACCGTTGGGTGAGTACTCCAAGCGGCACCACGATCGACGTTCGGCGCAGTGTTATGTCTCCGAGAGAGCGGCGATGACATTCGTCGATCATTGAACATGGCCCAACCCCTGACCTGTCCGCAATGTGGACAAGAGAATGTGTTTCGCTCACGCTGCTCCACTCTGATGGAGCGGTTGCAGTCGCTCGCCTGTATTGCGTCGTTCCATTGTCAGTCGTGTAGTTTTCGTTTCCCTGCCTTTCGATTGGGACGCAGTTACCCAGTGCAGATGCTCGATCGGCGCAAGCATTTGCGCATTCCCGTTCGCCTGTTCTTGTCCTTCTCCGGAGGAAAAGTGCGGGGTGAAGGAACAGTGTTGGACATCTCGATGGGCGGATGCATTATCGAGAGTCAGGCTTCGGTGCGTGTAGACGATATCTTCTATCTTCAGATCGCGCTTGATACCGACCAGACTCCCCTTGAAGTCGCGGCGATGGTGCGCTCCGTGAGCTCGCGTGGCATCGCCTTTAAATTTCTACGGTCGGCGCAAGAAAACAAACGGCTTCTGGCATTCGTGCATACCAAGACCGCTTCTTTCGGGGCAGGTTCCTCCACGTAGCTCATCTTCCTGCCTCAGCCCGCCACCCGACCAGCCTCAGGTTGTATCTCGCCGCACCCGATGGTGAAAGGATCGTGACGCCGACGTGTGACGCGCGGAAGCAGCGTTCTTGTTACCGTTCTGCTAGAGTGGTGTTTCCCAAGCAGAGGCCTGGGGATAGTCGGTTATGAGCCGGTCGTGCTCGTCGTGGTCGAAGGGTTCCACGATGAGATCTGCGCCGTTCAGCGGCTCTGGGCACCTCGGTGAGGACAGAAAATCGATATAGTCCTGCGCCTTCGCTTCGGTCGCAAAGCGGCAGAGACCATACTCAGGCATGTGGGAAGACGGATGCCAAAAGGCCAGCCCGATGGAGCTGCCCTGGAACACTCCTAGAGAGAGGTGTCGGACTTGAAACCCTCCCGGGGTATTGGTGGAGCGATCGAGTGCCATGTCGGTTCCAGTCGTGTGCTGACCACTTTCGAAGAGGCAAGTATAGCAAGGTTGTGGGGCAATCGAAATCTTACACCTCTCGGATGTGGCCGATGATTGACTTCGTCGGCGAAAGTCTTACGTCTTGAAGATGCGCGGTTCGCTACGAGCAGCGCGAAGGAGGAAAGTATGATTCTGTCAGTCACGCGTTCAATGGGGGCGATTCTGATGCTCACGGCAGTATTGACCGTGTCAGGGTGCGGCTACAATGACTTGCAGGGGCTTGATGAGGATACGAAGGCTGCGTGGAGTGAAGTCATCAACCAGTATCAGCGGCGGGCCGATTTGATTCCGAATCTTGTGAATACAGTGAAGGGATACGCTGCGCATGAGAAGGACACACTCGAAAGCGTCGTGCAGGCGCGCGCGAAGGCTACCAGCGTACAGATGACTCCGGAGTTGCTCAAGGACGAAGCCGCCTTCAAGAAGTTTCAGGAGGCGCAGCAAGGTCTATCGAGTGCCCTGGGGCGATTGCTGGCCTTGGCAGAAAATTATCCCAATCTCAAAGCAGATCAGGGCTTTCGTGACCTTCAAAGCCAGCTCGAAGGGACTGAGAATCGCATTACCGTCGCGCGCAAGCGATACATCGATAAGGTCGCGGAGTTCAATAAAATGGTTCGCTATTTCCCTACAAATCTGACGGCGAAGTTCCTCCTGCATATGGAGGAGAAGGCCAATTTCACGGTCGCCGACGAAGCGGCGGTGTCCAAGCCGCCGGAGGTAAAGTTCTAACGCCGGCCGCCTATGGCAAGGAGCGATTGCGATGCGGCTGATCGGTCGAGTAGGGTGGGGGTTCCTCGTCGGGTGGCTGTGGCTCACAGTGCTCGCGTGTCTTCCGGCCCAGGCGCTTGAAGTCCCACCCCTCAGCGGTCGCGTTGTGGATCTGGCTGGAATCCTGCCTTCTGCCGTTGCGCAACAACTCTCGGCCGATCTCCAAGCGCACGAAGCCAAGACTTCCAATCAGGTGGCGGTGCTCATCATCCCCTCGTTGGAGGGCGACTCGCTGTTTGATTTTTCCCATCGCGTGGCGACGACCTGGAAACTGGGTCGCAAAGGTACCGATAACGGAGCCGTACTTCTCATCGCGATCAAGGAGCGAAAGATTCGCTTGGAGGTCGGGTACGGGCTTGAAGGAGTGCTGACCGACGCGCGGTCCTCCCAAATTATCCGAAATGAGATCGTCCCCAGGTTTCGAGCCGACGATGTTCCGGCGGGCGTCACGGCCGGTGTGCAGGCCATCTTGAAGACCATTGAAGGGACCTACAGCGCACCGGAACGGTCGGCGGCCTCTCCTTCGTTCAACGATGGATTTGCCAATGCCGCCTTTGCGGTGATCCTCGGTGTAGTAATCGGCCTCTTCTTTTCTCGCGCCCATCGAGCGCTGGGGTCGGTTGTCGGGGCAGCCTTGGCGTTTTTCACCGCCCCGTGGGTGATTCCCGCTTTGATCGCCGGAGCCATGAGTCTGGTGCTGGTGAGTGTGTTGAGTGGATTGAGAGGAGGCGCCGGATCGGGACGACGGAACAATGGCAGCCCGTTTGATGGGACCTGGTTCAGCACTCAACAGGGCGGATGGGGGTCCGGCGGTTTCGGAGGATCCTTCGGAGGGTCCGATGGTTTCTCCGGTGGTGGAGGCGATTTCGGAGGTGGAGGCGCCAGTGGAGACTGGTAAACAGCCGGCGCTGACGAGCGAGGAGCGTGCGCGGGTTGAGGCGGCGGTGCAGGCGGCCGAACAGCATACCAGTGCGGAAATCGTGCCTATGATTGTCGGCCGATCCGGTCTATACCGTGACGCTCACCATCGCGCCGGGATTTTGAGTGCGGTCCTTGCCTTGACGGCGTTGCTGACGATCGAAGCCGCTTGGCTGCCGTGGGGGTGGCATGCGGCGAATGCCGTCTGGTTGCTTGGCGTGACGATGCTGGCCTATGCCCTCGGGTCATGGATCGGATCCCAGCCTCGGGTGCTGCGCTGCTTCACGTCCCGCGAGCGTATGCATCAGAAAGTGCAGTTGCGAGCGGAACGGGCATTTGCCCAGCAGGGTCTGGCGCGCACACGCGAGCGAACCGGGCTGTTGTTGATGGTGTCTCTGCTCGAACGTCAGGTGTATGTGTTGGCGGACCAATCCTTGTGTGTGCGGATCTCAGGCAAGCAGTGGCAGGGTGTCGTCGCCGTAGTGGTTGAGCGCTTGCAGGTGGGCGATGTCGTAGGCGGCCTCTGTCGCGGCATCGAAGCCAGCGGAGTGCTGCTCGCCCAGGCCTGTCCTCCGCGTGACGGCGACAACCCGAATGAGCTGTCGAATCACGTGATCCAGGACCCCTGATCGCTGGTTCTCGCTGGACAATGGACGCCTCTGTTTGGTTTCGCTACAATCCCAATGATGTCCGATCCCGCCGCTTCCGTTGAACCATCTCGACCAGTTCCGGATGAGACCCGTTCCGTCGTCAAGGCGGCGGGTCTGATCGGCGTGGCTACCTTTTCCAGCCGCATACTGGGGTTTGTCCGCGACATGGTATTGGCGAGGCTGTTTGGCGCCACTCCGGCGGCCGACGCCTTTTTTGTCGCCTATCGCATACCCAATCTGTTGCGGGAACTATTCGCCGAAGGGTCGATGTCGGCAGCCTTCATTCCGGTTTTTACCGAATATCACACGCTCAAGACGAAGCGGGACGCCTGGGAACTGGCCAGCGCCACCTTTACGACGCTCCTGACGATCGTCACCGTCGTGGCGCTGCTCGGGATTGTGGCGGCGCCGGGGATTGTCTGGCTCCTGGCACCGGGTTTTCATGAGAGTCCGGACAAGCTGGCGCTCACGACGCTGTTGACCCAAGTGATGTTTCCCTATCTGGTCTTCATCAGCTTGGCGGCCTTGGCGATGGGGATTCTGAACTCACTGCGGGCCTTTGCGGCTCCGGCGTTCTCGCCGGTCTTTTTCAATATCTTCACTATCGCCTGCATGCTGTTTCTGGCGCCCTGGCTGCCGGAGCCTATCATAGGGGTGGCGATCGGCATCGTTGTCGGCGGTGTGGCGCAATTCGCGATGCAGCTTCCAGGATTACAGGGGCACGGTATGTTGTTCGGACTGCGGTTCCAGCCCGGCCACCCGGGAGTGAAACGCATCGGTAGGCTGATGGTGCCGTCGTTGTTGGGGTTGTCGGTAACGCAGATCAATATCACCGTCAGTACGATTCTGGCCTCGTATTTCGCCGGAGGACCCACATATTTGTTTTACGGCATGCGGCTCATTCAGTTTCCACTCGGCATTTTCGGGGTGGCGCTCGCCACGGCCATTCTTCCGACCCTGTCCGCACAGGCTGCCCGCGGAGCCCTCGATGAATTGCGGACGACGATCGGGTTCGGGCTCAGAATGATTTTTTTCATCATCCTGCCGGCGATGTTGGGGCTGATTCTCTTGCGATACCCGATCGTACATCTGGTGTTCGAGCATGGATCGTTTACCAGAGCCGATACGACGGCGACGGCGACGGCGCTTTTCTGTTACGCCGTCGGCTTGTGGGCCTTCGCGGGGGTGCGCATCATCGTCTCCGCGTTCTATTCGTTACAGGATACGAGGACGCCGGCGGTCACGGCTGGGATTGCCGTCGGGGCGAATATCCTGTTGTCCTTGTGGTTGATGACGCTGCTGGATGCGGCAGGGTTGGCGCTCGCTACGGCGTTGTCCTCCATGCTCAATGGGAGCATTCTCGTCGCGGTGCTTCACCGGCGTTTGGGGCGCGTCGATTGGGGCTCGATCGTGCGATCGGCCGTTCGTGTGCTGGGGGCCTGCGTTCCGGTAGCATTGATTTGCCTTTGGGTGGCGAGTGCCTCTGTCTGGACTCAGGACGGTGAATGGATGGTAAAATCCGCCGCCTTGTTTGGTGGAATCGGCTTGAGCGTGCTCGGGTATCTCGGGGCGCATATCATGTTTGGTTCGGAGGAGCTGGACGTGGTGTTGGGAATGGTGAAACGGAAATTCGGACGAGTGACGCGGAAAGTCGGAGCAGCGTGACGTGACCTACGCGACCACATTCAAGACGTCCTGGGGCTGGGTAAAGATTACGGCCTCCGGAAAGGGTGTGACCTCTATTGATTTGTCCCCGGCGGATCGTTCCGCACGGCAGCGATCGGCAGAAATGAATGGCGAAGCCGCATCTATCGCGCAGGAGGCGCGAGCGCAGCTCCTGGCCTACATCGCCGGCACGCGCCGCGAGTTTTCTCTTTCGATAGATTGGTCGACAGGGACGCCGTTTCAACGGAACGTGTGGAAGGCGATCACGCGAATTCCATATGGCCGGGTGCGGTCCTATCAATGGGTGGCCATGCGTGTGGGCGGGAAGCAGTACACCAGGGCGGTGGGGATGGCGCTCGGGGCCAACCCGGTTCCCATCGTGGTCCCGTGCCACCGGATCATTGCGCATGACGGTTCACTCGGTGGGTTTTCTTGCGGGTTGCCATGGAAACGGCGCCTCTTGAGTTTGGAAGGCACCTTGGCTCAATTGCGGAATGCCCAATGAGCGGCGGTCGGCGGTGCTTGTGAAGGGTGATCTGTGAACGCCGTGATTCAGCGAGTCTCGCGCGCCTCAGTGGACGTGGAGGGGCAGGTCGTCGGCCGCATAGGCGCAGGTCTGTTAGTGCTGGTGGGCGTGGCGAAAGGTGATGACGAGCGCGACCTCCAGTATCTTGTCGAGAAGCTTCAGAGCCTTCGGATCTTTGGCGACGATCAAGGCAAGATGAACCGCACCCTCACCGAGGTCGGTGGGGCACTCTTGGTCGTCTCGCAGTTTACGCTGCTCGGCGATACGAGTAAGGGCCGACGGCCAGGGTTCGATCTAGCTGCTCCACCGGATGAGGCGCGTGTATGGTACGAGCAGGTGGTGAGTCGGCTGCGAGCCTGTGGGCTGGCCGTGGAAACCGGTGTGTTCGGGGCGCACATGCGGGTGGATTTGCTCAATGACGGTCCGGTGACATTTCTTCTGGATAGCCGACGAAGAAGCGGAGAGCCGGCGCTTAAGTCTTGAGAACAGATGCCGATATGGAATCAGGGAGAAAGTGCGCGAGGTGTGAGCAGGGTCTGCTATACTGTTTTGAAAGGGCAAGGATCGCCCGGGAGGTCGAGATGGGAAGTCCCGTTTCTCGCAGCCATCCACTCCGCCAGCTCTTCGGAGCGTTGACGGAAAAAAGCTTCACTGAACATCTCGGATGGCCTGATCTGAACGTCACCGAGTATGTCTCCAACCTCCTCGTCGAATTCGCTCACACCGACCAACTCTATAAAATCCAGAATACACAGGGCCGTGCCGTCGACTCCGTCGTCGAGATGCTCTTCGAGTCCGAAGTGTTATTGGAGGCGCAATCGTTCGAGCGGGAGCGCGAAGTGCATCGACACATCGGTGACTTCACGCTCTTTATGACCGGCCTGTTCCCCGAATACCTCCGCCGCCTCAAGAGCGTGGGGCGCATCCACCATAAGGATTTTCTGGTGGATTACGTGAAGACGGGCAAGCGCTCCTACGGGTTGGTGGCCGAGTACGGCAACTACGATCCCGAGCAGGATTCCCCGTTGTTCCGGAAGTTGTCGGAGAATTTCGAGCTGTGTGTCACTGGGCTTGGATTTGTCCGCTCAGACCTGGATCGCATGCAAGATCCTGCCTGCCGTCGCGTCAAAGATCTGCTGCTGAATTGAAACGATCACAGCCGATTCTGCTCATTCACGGTGGCGCGGGACGCCGCGCCATGACCGTCGCTCAAGCGGCCT
>CABVRW010000068.1:16981-19357 GCA_902500785.1 uncultured Nitrospira sp. | reverse complement strand
TCCTCTCCGGACCATGTCTTAGGGGTGGTCTCAATTTCACGGGGAGCAGGATAGTGGAAGGCGACCAGCAGCGGATACGGGAGAGCCCCCGCTCTGCCAGATTTCAAATGATGGAAGAAAGGAGACCGGCGAGAACGCTTGAATGAGCTGCGCAACCACACGAAAGAGAAACAGGAGCAGGAACCCTAGAAGCCACCATCCATAGGGGCGAGCGCCGCGCCGGCCTGAGTCCGAATCAGCCATACTCCCCGTATTCTACGAGGCATCCGAGTGCAGACAAGAAGGGATTCTTTAAGAGTGCAGCGCGAGACTACGAAGAAGTCGGTGGGCCTTCGGAGCTGGTTGGAAACATTCAGGCGCATGGCATAGCGGCGAGCACCTCGCACTGAGATATCGAGGATTATCCGTCGTGCGCATGGAGGGGGCAAGACTCAGAGCGTGGGCCTCGGACTCGAAGAGAACAGTCTTCTCAAACCACGAGAACCGGCGCTGCGCAACAGGCCAGCTCGCAGCCTGCCGGCTGCAGGCCATTCCCTAACGGCCGCCCGCATCCATACGAGCATTCGAAAAGGTACTCGCAAACAGCTCAACCATGGCGCGGACCCCTTTCCGCACGGCATCAGAGACTTCATCCCTCGGGCCATACCCGAGGATCGCTTGATTCCAGAGACTCCCGGGCGTCTTCTGTGCCGTGTACGACCCTGCATTACAGTCTACGTGATAGGCAGCAATATACTGTTCGCCCACCGTCCAGACCTCGCAGGTGAAAAATCCGAGTTGGTTGGGCCGCTCGGGTGCGTCGGGGGAGGGGCCAGTCGACCCTTCGAGCGCAATCCCCGGTACCTTATTGAGCAAGGTCACGCGTGTTACATCGGTCAACTCCGCGCTGTTGATGCCAAGCTTCTCCGCGGTGCCCTGGGTCTGCACTTCGACCGCCACGAATTTTTTAATATGTCTCATGTCGGCAACGGGCACCGAATCCGGATTGGCACCTAACGCAGACACAGCGGGAAAAAGGCCGGCACCATATACCACCAGTAACAAGGAGAACCTGCTCACGGTCATCGTCTGTGACCACATTGTCACTCCCCTCGTTCGACACACACGATTGAAGAATTCCGCTCTCCTCACGATCTCACCTGATATCCTTCCGCCGCCTCGTCGCATTCTATTGGGCCTCACGGCATGTCGCAACAGTGAGGCAACCCATCTTAATCCTCTTTATGGATTTTTCCAACGCATGGCTTGATGTCAGCCTCACTACTCCACCGCCCGCTCCAGCAGTGTCCCCACCGGGTCGAGCCTGGCCGCAAGCTCGGCTGCCAACCCATGCCGGGTCGGCAAGAGCGCTGGAGCATTGTAGGTCAGCCATACGCGGCCGGCCTGGTCTTGCCATGCCAACGCCTTCATCGGCAGATCAATCGCCACAGTCGGCGTGGCCACCATGAGCGCCGTCCCGCCTTTGGGGTTTCCAAAGATCAGCAACTCCGTGGGCGGCATCTCCAACCCAACCTTCCTCGCCTCTTCTCCATGATTGATGCGGGCAAACAGCGTCATCCCCTTGCCGGTAACGGCCTGCTCGATCCGATTGATCGTCTCAGACACTGAATAGTGACTCGGCTTGGTAATGAGCGTGCCGTCTGCATGAGCCGAGGGAACCAAAACCGACAGTGCCGACAGCAGACCGCACAGACCGATGATGATCCGTTCATATGGATTCATTCGACATCCCTCCTCGCGTCCCCGCGCTCAGACACTCACATCCTTAACAACCCGCGATAGATCTCGACCATCTCTTTCTTGGTGAGTTCTCGCCACTGGCCGGGCTGGAGTTCCCCCAAGTTCACCGGGCCGATCGCAACCCGCACGAGTCGCAAGGTCGGATGGCCCACGGCTGCGGTCATCCGTCGCACTTGCCGATTCATTCCTTCGCGCAACGTGAGTTCCAGCCACGCAGTGGGAACATGCTTCCGAAAGCGAATCGGAACCGGCCGATCCGGCAGTGGAGGCGCGTCCGGCAGGAGACGCGCCAAGGCAGGCCTCGTCCGTCTTCCGCCGACCATCACACCCTTCTGCAGACGCTCCACGGCCGCCGCATCAGGCACACGTTCGACTTGCACCAGGTAGACTTTCGGCAGATAGTGCTCGGGATCGGTAATACGGTGGGCCAACGCGCCGTCCGACGTCAGCAGCAAGAGCCCTTCGCTATCCCGATCAAGGCGACCGGCGGCATACACGCCGGGCACATCGATGAAGTCGCCCAACGTCTGGCGCCCGTCCCGATCGGTAAAGCAAGGCAACACATCGTAGGGTTTGTTGAACACCAGGGTGCGACCGCCGCAGGGAACCGTCATCACAACGGAACGCTCCGCATCG
>CABVRW010000068.1:0-16881 GCA_902500785.1 uncultured Nitrospira sp. | reverse complement strand
CGGAACGCTCCGCATCGACCCAATCCTTCTCACCATCACACGAGCTGACGGGATAGGCCGGATGATGACCAAGGGATACGTGTGACGAATGACCGGTGCTGAGGGACGTATGAATACACCGTGATTAATCGAGGCGCCTGAAGCGTGCCGAGTATTCCTCATGGGGGATCGGGGTGGTGAAGAAGGCGGATTTGCTCTGGTTCATGATGCGGGTTTTGACGAGCAGGCTGCCGTCCCCTTCGAGCGTCAACTCCTGTGCGATCTCAGAAATGTTGCGGAGCGGCTCCTCAGCCTCGCCACCTTCGAATCGGGTCCGATGAATCCGGATCTGATTGCGATCACAGGTGACACGATCTTCCGGCTGCAGGTCCAATTGATGGGCTGTGATCGCGCCATCAAAGCGATTGACTAGCTCCAGGGTGTCTTCGTGTACCAGCTCCACCCGCACGGCCTCCTGCGCGAGATCTGCAGGGACCGCCACGCCCAGCATGGCATTCAACGTGAGTTTGTTGTCCCGGTTCCGGTAGAAGTTAATGGTACCCGGCAGGGCTTCCCCCTGAAGCACGTAGGTTCCACCGATCTTCGGACATTCCGGCCAGGCCAAACTCGGCTTCAAGTTCGCACTGGGCGGGAGTCCGGTCGGCGCCAGACATCCCTGCAGTGAGAGGAGCAGGCCCACGGTGGCCAGCATCGTCAAGACACATCTGCATTGGGGAGACATAACGGCTCTCATGACCGAAGTGTAACGAACCTAGCCTGGGCCTGTCCAGCCCGTATCCGGAGGGTAGCCGTGGCCATCCGATTCCGGTCGGATGGCCACGGCTCGATCTGCGGAATACCACGGTCTCGTTAGGTCAAGGGATTCCAGCAAGCCGATGAACACCTCGGCGAGGACACGAACGCCGACAGGCCCAGGCGCATGCCGTCCTCGCGCACCAGTGCCCGATGAGGACCATTCTCTTCCACCACACTGTCGCCGGACCTCGCTCACGATTCAACGCCGGCGTAACACAGCGCGTAGCGCCGTGCGTCGGCATCGAATACCAGCAATTATCGTTATCGAAAAAGATCCACTCCGGTATCGACACGGATGCCATCTGGACCTCGAGCAGGCATAGGACTCTCTTGACTTGCCGCCCTGCTTGGGTAAGGGTGACGGCGCATGCCATGTCTCACACGAGGAGTCTTGCTATGCGATGGGACGGACAACGGGAAAGCGGAAACATCGAAGATCGTCGAGGGATGGGGCCGAGCAGATCCGGCGTGGGTCTTGGAGTGGGCGGCATCGTGCTGGTGCTTGCGGTGAGCTTTTTGACCGGAACCAACCCGCTGACCTTGCTCAATCTGCTGAGTGGCGTGCAGGAGATGACCGCGCCACCTGGTCCTGACACCTCCGGCCCCGTCGGGGCGCCGAGCGACAAGCTCGGAAAATTCGCCTCGGTCGTCTTGGCCGACACGGAAGATACCTGGCGCACGCTACTCCCCCAGGTGGGCCGCACCTATGAAGAGCCTCGTATGGTGCTGTTCACCGGCGCGGTCCGCTCCGCCTGCGGCACCGCCTCATCCGCCGTCGGCCCCTTCTATTGTCCTGGCGACCACAGGGTCTATTTGGACCTTTCGTTTTTCAACGAACTGTCGCAACGCTTCGGCGCACCCGGCGACTTCGCGCAGGCCTATGTCATCGCGCATGAAATCGGGCACCATGTGCAAAATCTGCTCGGCATTGCCGAGAAGGTCAGCCGGCTGCAACCACAGGTCTCGACCGCAGAACGCAACGCGCTGTCTGTCCGCATGGAACTCCAAGCCGATTGTTTCGCCGGCGTGTGGGGCTACCATGCCCAACACAGCCGCAACCTGATCGAGTCCGGTGATTTCGAGGAAGGGCTGCGAGCCGCCGCCGCCATCGGCGACGATCGCCTGCAAAAGATGTCGCAAGGTCGCGTGCAGCCGGAAAGTTGGACCCACGGCTCATCAGAACAGCGCAGGTCTTGGCTGCGGCGTGGGCTTCAGTCTGGCGACCCGAGCGCCTGCGACACCTTTTCGGCTTCCCGCTCCTGACCGTGATTGCCCCTCCACCCACCATTACGCTCACAAGGAGCCTGGCTCAACGTTCGCTTAAGCGAGATGCACCGCTGGCTGGTGGACGAGCGATTCGCTCGCGCTCGCATAGCAGGTGAGCGAAGGGGTGACTGTCACACAGCCAAACGCCAAGAGAGTGACACCATTCTTGTTAGGGTTCCCAAAGCAGTCAGAGCGGAAGAGAGAAACTGAGTTCCTGAGGTCGTCCGATCGAACCGAAAATCGACGTTAAAACCCGATCCTGATACCACCGCCACTGCGGGTTCCACCGCCGGTCCCGAAACCGACCCCTCCGAACAAGCCCCACCACGGTCCAGGCGCGCGACTCCCATCCACTAGCCTGGGATCCCATCGGTGCAGATGTTTGACTTCCACCGTGGGGAAGCGATAGTCCGCCTCATCCATTTTTCCGACCGACGCACCCGTAATCTCGCCGACAATCGTGACCCTGGTGCCATCCGTCATCGTCGCCGGATCGAGAAACTCTTTCTGCAAAGCCAAGAATCGCCCTTTCGACTCCATGCGGTCGGTCACCGGCCCCTGCTCATCGTCTAACGGAAGCTGCAACACCTCCAGTTGAGTGCCATCCTTCATGGCTTTCGCCCTGAGTACTTCACCGCCCCACGCCACAATCTTCCCGCGGTAGGAATCGGGTGATGCCAGGACCTGACTGAACGTCAGAGCCGTATCGATCTGTGGCTCAAGGGATTCCGGGACGACCGATGTCGTCGCGCAACCGACGGTCACGGCGAGCAGCCCTCCTATCACACAGTGTATGACACGTATCAGCATGGCATCAGTATAGCCTCGCAGGCGCGTGGAAGCCACGGGAGAATATCCTCTCAGCCCTCCAACAATCGCCGCCCGCTCACGGCCACATTTCATCCGGTCTCGCCTCTGGGCTATACTGCATCCCTGACGACCTCCTCACGAAAGGAACGGTTCCTTATGTCGCGCTCCTCGCTTTGGTACGTAGATCGAATTGTGCGTGGTGCGGTCGGCCTGATCGCCTCTGTCGGTCTGACCGCAGGCCTGTTTCCCACTGAGGCGGCCGCTATCGAGGCCACGGTGCTGGATCGCGCGAAACTGGCCACCATCGGCGTCCTGGAAGACACGCAAGATCAACGCACACCGGACAAACCGGGCAAGATTCTTGTGCGTGGAACAGGATTTCATCTCCGCGACGGCTACATCATCACCGCCCGGCACGCCGCAGAAAAGCAAGATGTCACGACCGGTGCCGTCATCCAAAAACAAATCCATATTTTGACGACCGACCTCCATGAAATTCCGGCCGATCTGGTCGGCGACAGCGCCTTCATGGACGTCGTGGTCTATCGCGTTGCCGAAGCCCATCGCGCCAAGCTCCCTGCCGGAGTGTCCTTCGCGCCTGGCGACGTACAGCCGGGCCAGGAAGTGTTCACCGTCGGGTATCCCATGGGCTGGGGCCCGACCATGTCGTTCGGTCACCTAGGCAATACGTCCACCTTCCTCCAGACGGTGGACACCAGGCTGATTCAAGCCGACGTAGCCGCCTGCAGTGGCAACTCGGGGGGCGGCCTCTTCAACGACAAGGGGGATGTCGTCGGCATCATGCACGCGATCATCCAGACCGAACGAGACGACTCCACCGCGCATTGCAGCCGCATGGCCTTTGCCATTCCGGCAATGCTGGCCGAACGGATCGTCACCGCCGCCCTGGAGGGCAAACCGCTGACCTTCTCAAAGATGGGCATTCATATGGTGGCGGTGAAGGACGGCACCAGGTGGCGCATGGCCGTGAGAGACGTGGGAGAGCCCGCCAAGTCCGCGGGCATTCAGAAACACGACATCATTATTGCCGTCAACGGCACGGACATACGGGATGCCGCCCATTTGAAAAACTATTTAATCGAACGCACGACGCCCGGCGAACAAGTCCGTGTGAAAGTCCGCCGCATCGATGCAGACCTGACATTTACCGTAACATTAGGAGGAGGATGATTCTGACGGCAGGGCTTGATACCAGCCGTTAGCCCGGACGAGTGTCATCGGCTGCTCAAACAGCCGGCCGAGGTTCACGTCTGTGAGCAGGTGGCCTTTGCTACCGTCGGCGACAATCTGTCCCTCTTTGAGCAAGACAATCCGTTCGATCTCCGGTGGGATTTCATGCAGGTGGTGCGTTACGAGCAGGACGGTCTTTCCTTTGCGGATCTGCGCACGCAGGAGATCCAGATATTGAAAACAGGCCTTTAGATCAAGTCCGCTCGTCGGTTCATCCAGGACCAGCACCACCGGATCATGCACCAGCGCGCGACCGAGCAGGAACCGGCGTTGCTCGCCGGTTGAGAGATGCCCGAATAACCGCGTCGCGAACGACTCAATGCCCAGCTCTCGCATCACCTCGTCAGCTCGGTCAACTTGAGCCTCTGTAAACGTTTGATGATTGTAGGTGTCGTTGCTGGCGTAGAAGCCCGAGAGGACCACGTTACGCCCCTCGGCGCAGGTCAGGTAGTCCCGCTGCAGGTCGTGCGAGACGATCCCCAGCTTCTTGCGCACCTCCCACACGTTCCAACGGTTCTCACCGAACAGACACACGCTGGTCTCATCCAATGGAAGCGGATGGACTTCACCGGAGAGCAATTTGAGCAGCGTGGACTTGCCTGCCCCGTTCGGACCCACAATCGCCGCATGTTCTCCTTCGCGAAGCGCAAAGGAGAGATCCGAGAAGACGCAGGTATCGCCACGATGGACCGTCGCATGCTGAATGTCGAGCATGGGAGGGGCGTGATCCACCCTCGCCGCCGGTCGTACCGCCTGTGACGTCACCGACCCGCCGACCGCTTTACCGGCGCGGCGCGACCGCTCAAGGCCGGCGCGAGCCAGTGCGTCCACCCGTTCATTCTCCGGATGACCGTTATGTCCTTTGACCCAGCGCCATTCGAGCCGGTGGCCGGATGCCAAGGCGTCGAGGCGACGCCATAAATCCTCATTCTTGACCGGCTCTTTGCCGGCGGTCTTCCAGCCGCGGCGCTTCCAGTTGTGAATCCATTCGCTGATACCCTTTTGCACATACTGCGAATCGGTATAGACCAGCGCCTCTACCGGCTGCGTGAGCGACTGCAGCGCCTCAATGACCGCGAGCAACTCCATACGGTTGTTCGTCGTGGCCGGTTCCCCCCCGCAGATTTCCGTTTCATCCTTGCCCATACGCAGCAGGACGCCCCAACCCCCAGGGCCGGGATTCCCGCTGCAGGCACCATCCGTATAGATTTCCATCATCGTTCTTTCTTCCCTCTTTCTTCCTTCTTCGCCTGACCGGCTCAGCATACTCGAATACGACGTTGGAATCTGCAGCCGGACAGCGAGCGCCTGGCCGGCGATGATTCACGATTTGGCGCCCGCTGTGATGTCTTCTCCGCCCCTCCGCCACCTACGGACGTGCCTTCGAATTCTACTACGACGACTTCCGAATGAACGATAGGGTCCACAGACCAGGCCAAGCCCTCCGTCGGAATCGCCTCGACGACCGGTTCTTCTCTATTTGCACGAGTTGCTGTTGCACAAACCCTGTGTCGAACGCGTGACTTAGCCGGATAACTTGAGTAGAATAGCCCACTCATTCAGTCGTCCACTTCCACAATAGGTTGAATGCTGCGCACCCTTCTCCTTATCGGCACAGGCGGTTTCGTTGGCTCGATCCTTCGCTATGCTGTGAGCGGGTATGTCCAGGAATTGAGCAAGAGCATCCAGTTTCCGTTCGGCACCTTGGCGGTCAATATCATGGGTTGTGTGGTCATCGGATTTCTGGCTGAACTGGCAGACCTTCGAAGCGCCATCACCGGAGAAACCCGCGCCTTTCTTTTCGTCGGCTTGCTCGGCGGCTTTACAACTTTTTCCGCCTTCGGCAACGAAACGATGCACCTGCTACGCGACGGAGAACTACTGCTGGCGTGCGGCAATGTCGTCGGCCATGTTGTCCTGGGCCTTGCCGGAGTCTGGCTCGGCTACTCCACCGCGTACCTCATATGGAAATGACCGATGCGCGCTGAGGACGGATGTCTGTTACGGATCTTTGCCGGAGAGGGCGACAAGCACGGCGGACGACCGCTCTACGAATGGATCGTCGCGCAGGCACGAGAACAGCACCTGTCCGGAGCCACGGTCTACCGAGGTCTCATGGGATTTGGTGCCCACACACGCGTGATCCACACGTTCAAGATCGAGCGTCTGGCAGAAGATCTCCCCATCGTCATCGAAGTGGTCGATACGCGGGACAAGTTGAACGGATTTCTCACCTTCCTCGAACAGCATATCGGCTCAGACCTCCTGGCCACCTTACAGCCGATTGAAATCCGCCTGCTTCAAGGACGCACCGAATAACACGAGCTTCAGCGGTCCGCTTACCGCATACGCCCCTGACACGAGCGAGTCATCCGGAAGAGAGTCCGATTCGTTCTGCTTCGGCAGGATCAGGGCGGATCTACAAGGAACCGGCGATCCTGGGTGTCGCGGTCTTCACATCGGCGTTCTGTGCGCGATGCAGGAGGGCGTGGTCCATCAGGACGAGGGCCATCATGGCTTCGGCGATCGGCGTAGCTCGAATTCCGACACAGGGATCGTGGCGACCGTTGGTCTCTACCGACACGGCGTTCCCCGCCTTATCGATCGAGCGGCGCGGGACCCGAATACTGGAGGTCGGTTTGACGGCGATGGTCACCACCACATTCTGCCCGGTCGAAATGCCGCCGAGAATGCCGCCGGCATGATTCGTCACAAACCCTTCGGGCGTGATCTCGTCGCCATGCTCCGAGCCTCGCTGCATCACCGAGGCGAACCCTGCCCCGATCTCAACCGCCTTGACCGCATTGATGCTCATCATGGCGCCGGCGAGGTCGGCGTCCAGCTTCGCATAGACCGGGGCGCCCCACCCGACCGGCACATGCTCGGCCACAGTGGTGATCTTTGCCCCGACGGAATCGCCGGCCTTCCGCAATTCGTCCATGAATGATTCGAGCTGCTTCACCACATCCGCGTTCGCCGAAAAAAACGGATTGGTGTCCACTGTCTCCCAGCTCTGAAAGGGGGCGTCAATCGGCCCGAGCTGACTCAGATAACCACGGATGACGACACCCTGCGTCTCCTGCAGCCACTTCCTCGCAATCGCGGCCGCCGCCACTCGCACCGCCGTCTCGCGCGCCGAGGATCGTCCGCCACCGCGATGGTCGCGAATGCCATACTTCTGCCAATAGGTGTAGTCGGCGTGGCCGGGACGGAAGGTGTCGATGAGAGTGCCGTAATCCCGGCTGCGCTGGTCTTCGTTCCGGATCATGAGGGCAATCGGAGTCCCAGTGGTCTTGCCCTCGAACACTCCTGACAGGATGTCCACGCGGTCGGATTCTTGTCGCTGCGTGACGTGGCGTGACGTGCCGGGCTTGCGCCGGTCGAGATCCCGTTGAATATCTTCAGTGGAGAGGGCGAGTCCAGGCGGGCACCCATCGACGACACACCCGATCGCCGGCCCGTGGCTCTCGCCGAATGAGGTGACCGTGAACACTCGGCCCAACGTATTGCCGGCCATGGTATGGATGACTCCTGCCTACTCGACGAGATCCAGCTTGATGCGCAACTCCTTCAACTGGTCGGCACTGACGCCGGAGGGAGCCTCGGTCAGCGGACATTGTGCGCGCTGCGTCTTAGGGAATGCGATGACATCGCGAATCGAATCGGCGCCACCCAACAGCATAATCAATCGGTCCAGGCCGAATGCGATGCCTCCGTGCGGAGGGGCGCCATATTCCAACGCGTCCAGCAGGAAGCCGAACTTGGCCTGAGCCTGTTCCTTGCCGATCCCCAACAGGTCGAGAATCCGCAATTGGATGTCGCTACGATGATTGCGAATGCTGCCGCCGCCGATTTCGCTCCCGTTGAGCACCATATCGTAGGCCTTGGCCCTAGCCTTCAACGGCTCTGTGTCAAGGAACGGCAGGTCTTCATCCATCGGTGCCGCAAAGGGATTGTGCATGAAGATATAGCGTTTCTCTTCAGGAGAATAGTCCAGCAAAGGGAATTCCGTTACCCAGAGCGGCTTCCAGGCTGTTTTGTCGATGAGATTGAGCTCCTCACCGAGCTGCAGGCGGATCCGGCCCAACACCTCGTGCACGATCGCCGGTTTGTCCGCGCCGAAGAGCACGAGATCGCCGGGTTTCGCCTCCGGCAAGGCCGCCGCAAACGCCTGGGCGTCGAGGAATTTGGCGATCACCGATTCCAGCTGGCCGTCTGCGGTGACCTTCAACCAGGCCAGGCCTTTTGCCCCAAAGCTTTTTGCCGTATCACCGAGCGCGTCGATACGGCTGCGCGCAATGGAGGCGCCACCGGAGACAATCAGGGCTTTGACGAGTCCCCCCTTAGTCGCAGCTTCCTTAAAAACCTTGAAGTCGCTCTTCGCCGCAAACGCCGTGACATCGTGCAAGGGCATGTCGAACCGAAGGTCCGGCTTGTCCGAACCGTACCGGCCCATGGCCTCGGCATAGGTCATCCGTGGAAAGGGCGCAGGCAATTGCACCCCGCCGGCATCCTTGAACACGAAGACAATCAGCCGTTCCATCAGCGACAGGACCTGCTCACGATCCACGAACGACATTTCAAGATCGATCTGGGTAAATTCAGGCTGGCGGTCGTTGCGGAGGTCTTCGTCGCGGAAGCAGCGGGCGATCTGGTAATACCGATCGACGCCGCTCACCATCAATACCTGCTTGAACAGCTGCGGCGACTGAGGCAGCGCATAGAATAGTCCAGGATTGACCCGGCTGGGCACGAGATAATCGCGAGCGCCTTCCGGCGTGCTCTTCGTCAGCACCGGCGTTTCCACTTCCAGAAACTGTTCCGCATTCAAGAACGCCCGCACGGCCTGCATGATCCCGTGACGCAGCCCTAGCAAACGCTGCATTTTCGGCCGTCTGAGATCCAAGTAGCGGTACTTCAATCGAAGCGTCTCGGTAATCTCGAGGTCGTCTTCGATCATGAAAGGCGGCGTCTTGGCTTCGTTGAGAATCTCGACGGCATCCACGAACACTTCGATCTCGCCGGTGGGAAGGTTCGGATTCTTCGACTCATCCGGCCTGGCCATGACCTGCCCGGTAACCGATACGACGCATTCGCTTCGCAGCGTGTGCGCGGCCTGATGCACTGCGGCATTGCGCTCCGCGTTGAATACGACTTGCGTCAACCCGGTTCGATCGCGCAGATCGATGAACAGCACGGTGCCGTGATCCCGTCGACGTTGCACCCATCCGTTCAACACCACGTGCTGACCGACTTGCGCCTTGGTCAATTCCCCACACCGATGGGTCCTGATCTTCATGCTCTTCTCCGCGTTGAATGGCGCGATTTTCTCGCGGGACCTCGTGGTCCCGGTCGCGAAGCCGACGGTGTGCCACGCCGATTCTGCTGAGACTTCTGCCCTGGTCCGGAGCGACGGATCGTCATGCCACGACCCAGACCTTGAGGCTTCGCGCCGGACCGAGGCCGTTGAAATCCCGCTCCGGGCTGAGGGCGCTGTGGTTTCTGGTCAGGCCCGGTAGGCCGCGCCATCGGGCCGCGGTCAGACCCTTGAGGACCTGCACTAGCCCTAGACCGTTGAAACCCCGCCCCTGGACCAGGACGACGAAATTTGGCACCGGGACTCATGGGCCGCTTGGTTGTTCCACGACCCGAGCGTGGTGGTTTCGCGCCATCCAGGGCTCGCTGGGACCGTGGTGCCCGATCGGAACGTTGGGCTTTTGGCCCACGGCCTGAGCGCTCAGGCTTGGGCGGACGTGGCGGAGCCGGCGCCGTCGGCGGCATCCAACGCGTCGGCTTTCCCGACGCATCCAATTCCGGACGTTCGGCCCTGGCTACACGATCCTCCACAAGTCCTCGCAACCGATTCGCCTCACGATCGGTCAAAAATCGATATTCTCGCGGCGCCAAATCTCCCAAAAGCAACGGCCCCATTCGGATGCGGACGAGCTTGATGACCGAGTGGCCGACGGCTTCGATCATCCGCTTCACCTGATGTTTCCGTCCCTCGTGAATCGTGACTTCGAGCCAGGAATTGCTTTCCGCCCGGCTGACCTTGTTCACCTTCGCCGGCGCCGTGAAGCCATCTTCCAGTTTGACGCCTCGCTCAAGCATTTCAATCTTGGCATCGTCGAGCACGCCCTTGACCTTGATCAAATAGGTTTTCGGAACATGGTAGCGTGGATGGAGCAGGGCTTGGGCCAGATCGCCGTGATTGGTCAGCAACATGAGCCCCTCGCTGTCGAAATCCAGCCGGCCGACAGGAAACACGCGCACCGTGACTCCGTGCAGGAGGTCCTTCACGGTCGGGCGACCCTCCGGATCGTCCAGCGTGGACATGACGTTCTTCGGCTTGTTGAGGATGAGATAGACATACGGTTGGGCCGCACGCAAATGCTTGCCGTCAACCTTGACGTGGTCCCGCTCAGGATCGACCTTGGTGCCGAGCTCCTTCACCACACTCCCGTTGATCGTCACGCGGCCGGACGTGATCAACTCCTCAGCCTTGCGCCGCGAGGCCAGCCCCGTACCGGCGATGAGTTTTTGTAGTCTGACTTCCATGGAATCCTCCGTGAAGCGTATCGCGTCTCGTGTCGTTCGCGGGGTCAGATCATTTACATCGCGTCACGCTTCACGTGCCTGTGTTATTCCCATTCGATTGTTGACGGCGGCTTGGAGCTGATGTCGTAGACCACGCGGTTGACGCCTTTCACTTCGTTGATGATCCGGCTCGACATTTTCCCGAGTACCTCGTTCGGGATTTTTGCCCAGTCGGCGGTCATGCCATCAAGGCTCGTCACCGCGCGGATCGCAATGACATACTCGTACGTCCGCTGGTCTCCCATCACGCCGACCGTCCGAATCGGCAGCAGGACGGCGAAGGCCTGCCAAATCTCCCGATACAGTCCGGCGGCTCGAATTTCTTGATCGACGATCGTTTCGGCACCGCGCAGGATCGCCAGACGCTCTTTGGTGACCGCACCCAGCACCCGAATCGCCAGGCCGGGACCGGGAAAGGGTTGTCGCCAGATGATCTCGTCCGGAAGGCCAAGCTCGTGGCCCAAGACCCGCACTTCGTCCTTGAACAGTTCACGCAGGGGCTCCACCAACTTCAGCTTCATTCTGGTCGGCAACCCGCCGACGTTATGGTGCGTCTTGATCGTCGCGGATGGCCCCTTGAAGCTGACGCTTTCGATGACATCGGGATACAATGTGCCTTGCACGAGGTACTTGATGCCCTTCAACTTCTTGGACTCGACCTCGAAATTCTTAATGAACAGACGGCCGATAATCTTTCGCTTCCGCTCAGGGTCGGTTACGTTCTTCAGGCCGGCGAGAAACTGGGTCGTGCGATCGAGCATCCGCATATTCAGATGCATTTGCGATGCGAAGGTCTTCTCGACCTGGTCACGCTCGCCGGCGCGCAACACCCCGTTGTCGACAAAAATGCAGGTCAGTTGATCGCCGACCGCACGGTGCGTGAGAGCCGCCGCCACAGAGGAGTCCACCCCGCCGCTCAAGGCACAGATGACTCGTTCGGTCCCGACTCGCTGTCTGATCTGCTCCACAGCCGTTTCGACATAGGAGCGCATGGTCCAGGTCGGCTGGCAGCCACAAATATCATAGACGAAGTTCCGTAGCATCGCCGCGCCTTCGGTCGTGTGCGCCACCTCCGGATGAAACTGGAGGCAGTAGATGCGTTGCTTGGCATCGTGCCGCTTCATCGCCGCAATCGGCGAATTGTCCGTGTGCGCAATGGAACGGAACCCGGGCGGCATCCGTTCGATTCTATCCCCGTGCGACATCCAGACGACCGTCCTGCCACCGGTTCCGATGCCCTTGAACAGATCCGACCGGTCATCGAGGGTCAGTTCAGCCCGGCCGAACTCGCGGTGGGGAGCCTTCTCCACTTCGCCGCCTTGCAGATGCGTCACCAGCTGCATGCCGTAACAGATACCGAGAATGGGAATGCCCTGCTCGAAGAGTTGTTTCGAAACCGAGGGGGCTTTCTTGTCGTACACGCTCGACGGCCCACCGGATAAGACGATGCCTTTGGGCCGATAGGCCAACACCGTTGCAAGCGACACGGTGCACGGCAGAATCTGAGAATAGACCTGCGCTTCCCGAATACGCCGCGCGATGAGCTGTGTGTACTGAGACCCGAAGTCGAGGACGAGTATTCTATCGTGCCAGAGTTCCATGGAGACGTTTTTCGTGAAGCGTGAAGTGTCGTTCGTCTAGTGAGGGGATCTGAACTGCGAGATACGTTTCACGCGAGATTATTCCCAATCAGTCCGATAGTTGGGAGCTTCCTTGGTGATGATGACGTCGTGCACGTGTCCCTCGCGGAGACCGGCGACGGTCTGACGGATGAAGGTCGCCTTCCGCTGCAAATCCGGGATCGTCTTGCACCCGCAATAGCCCA
Organism: uncultured Nitrospira sp.; assembly: GCA_902500785.1. Classification (GTDB taxonomy): domain Bacteria; phylum Nitrospirota; class Nitrospiria; order Nitrospirales; family Nitrospiraceae; genus Nitrospira_A. The sequence continues at coordinate 4,337 of CABVRW010000068.1, read as the reverse complement.
TACCGGATTTCACGCCGCCCACCATCTGATAGATATGCGGCGCCAACAAGCCCTTGTATGGTACACGGCCCTCAATGCCTTCGGGGACCAGCTTCGGAGCAGGCCGTCCTCCCTGTCCATATCGGTCACCTCCACCGCGTTCCATGGCGCCGATGGAGCCCATTCCTCGATAGACCTTATACGTTCGTGCCTGAAACAATACGGTTTCGCCGGGAGCCTCTTCCGTCCCTGCCAGCAGGCTCCCTAACATCACCACCGAAGCACCGGCTGCCAGGGCTTTGGTGATATCGCCGGAATACTTGATCCCACCATCGGCGATCACCGGAACACCTGTCCCGGCCAATGCTCTGGCGCAATCGGCGATCGCCGTCAATTGCGGCATGCCGGCGCCGGACACCATCCGCGTCGTACAGATCGAGCCAGGACCCACCCCGACTTTCACCGCATCGACACCGGCCTTCACCAAATCCTTGGCCGCCTGGGCAGTCGCAATATTTCCCGCGATGATGTCCAATTGGGGATGTGCTTTTCTCACCATTTTGACCGTATCCAACACCGCCTGCGAATGCCCATGCGCCGTATCAACGACCACCACGTCCACACCAGCCTTGATCAGCAAGGCCACCCGGTCTCCGGTGTCAGGACCGACTCCCAAAGCCGCTCCGACGCGCAAGCGACCGTGAGCGTCCTTGCAGGCATTGGGATACTTGATCCGCTTTTCGATGTCCTTAATTGTAATCAGCCCTTTGAGTTCGAACTGCTTGTTGACGACCGGCAGTTTCTCGATCCGATGCTCGTGCAGAATCTCACGGGCCTTTTCAAGGCTGGTGCCTTCCGGCGCGGTGATGAGCTTATCACGCTTCATCACCTGCGAGACCTTCAGATCCATTCGCGTCTCAAAGCGCAGGTCGCGATTCGTCAGGATCCCGACTAACGTGCCTCCCTTGGTGACCGGAATACCGGAAATCCGGTATCGAGCCATCAGATCATGCGCATCACGGATCGTCTGATCCGGCGAGATCGTAATGGGGTCGAGGATCATCCCGCTCTCGGATTTCTTTACTTTGTCAATTTCGGCGGCTTGGTCGGTGGGCGAGAGCACGCGGTGCACGATACCGATTCCACCCTCCTGCGCCATCGCAATGGCCAAACGCGCTTCGGTCACGGTATCCATGGCGGCACTGACAATAGGAATATTGAGCTGGATGTTCCGAGACAGGCGAGTCCGGGTGTCGACTTCGCTCGGGAGAACCTGCGACTTAGCCGGCACCAAGACGACGTCGTCATAGGTGAGTCCGAGCCGAATCTCCTTCTCTAACATCAGTCGCCACCCTCTCCCGGGCCTTTCGCCCGTTCCGCTTAGACTCTCGTGGTTTTATCGACCTGCCCCAACTCTGCGGCCGCCTCCGCTTCTTCCTGCAACTGTTCGCTGCCTTCCTCCGCCGGCATGAATTGCTGCACCCGGGTGTTTCCGCTATCAACGGCAAAGACGCTCCCCCGAGAATCCACCACAATGCCATAAGGAAAATTGAATTGTCCGTCACCGCCGCCGAAACCACCCCACTGCGCGACGAAGTTGCCCTCGCGGTCGAACTTTTCCACGCGATGGTTGCCGGTATCCGTGACGTACACATCACCTTGGCTATCGACGGCAATGCCCCACGGTGAGCGCAACTGTCCCGCCTCTTGGGCCAGCGGGCTGCTCGCATGTCCGGCCTCGGAACTGCCGCCCCACTTGGTGAGCAACTGCGGCAACACATTGGTACTGGTATCGAACTTCTGGATGCGGTGATTACCCATATCGACGACGTAGACCGTGCCGTCGGATTGATCCACGGCGATCCCGCGAGGGAAATAAAATTGACCGTCGCTATTGCCGAAACTTCCCCACGACATGATGAACTCTCCGCTCATGTCGAACTTCTGAACTCTGAAGTTGGCGCTGTCGACCACATAAATGTAGCCGCGCACCCGATCGATCGCGATACCCCATGGCGCATTAAACTGGCCTTCGCCGTTCCCTCGCGAGCCGAACTTCATTATATAGCCGCCTAATTTCCCGTCGAATTTCTGCACGCGGTGATTGTTGGTATCCACCACGTAGACGTCGCCTTTGGCATCGCAGGCGATGCCCGTCGGATTGTGAAAGTTCGCATTGGCAGCCCCGAAATTGCCCCACAAGATAATGAAGTTGCCCACGCGGTCAAACTTCTGAATCCGGTTGTTGCCGTTATCGACGACAAAGATCGAGCCCTGCTGATCAATGGCAAGCCCATACATCGGCGCCATGAATTCGCCGCCATGCAACAACGAAGCGCCGCGACCCGGCTTCCCCCATTTGGACACACAGAGATAGCCGGAGGTATTGACGAGAATCGTGGCGCTCGCCGGCGTCGAGATGTTATTGCCGACATCCTTGAACCAGACGATGACGGTTTTCTGCCCGTCCCCCGGAGAGAGAATGAAAGGAATGGTCGCACCAAACTTAATCGCCGGCGGAACCTCCACCCAACCCGGTGTTCCCGCCATCGGAGTCATCGGATTCTCTGAAATATAATAGGCCGCCACACCGGTATCGAGGTCGGTCGCGGAGATCGTCACCACGATTTCAGGCGAATTCGTCATGAACGCGCCGTGATTGATGACTGCATAGGGAGTTTGAGGAGCCGTGAGGTCGATCAGCACCGGCGTGGTCGACACTTCTTCCGACAATCCGCTCTCCGTGTCGTCCTCGTAGACCGCCGTCAGCGCATAGTAATAGGCCTGATCGTTGGTTAATCCGGAGTGATTATACGGACTGGTCACACCCTCGATCTTGGTGCCGCCTTCCTGCGTCAAGTTTGCGGAGGTGTGAAAATAGAGATTGTAGGACACTGCCCCAGGCACGTCCATCCAACTCAAGAAGGTTTCAGTGTCTCCAGGCTTGATGGCCAGATTGCGCGGAGTCGGGTACTCGCTAACAATTTGCGCCCGCTCGCGTTCCGCCTTCCCGCGATTGAGTTCTTCATCGGTCGGAACGTATTTGATCACCCGGTGATTACCGCTATCGACGACGTAAACCGACCCTTCCTTGTCGACGGCGACGCCGGAGGGGAAATTCAGCTGCCCCTCGGTCTTGCCGCGATTCCCCCAGGCACAGAGGAAGGTCCCGTTTCCGTCGAACTTTTGAATGCGGTGATTGCCTTGGTCCACGACGTACACGTTCCCCAAGGCATCACAGGTGACGCCCCACGGCGCCTTGAATTGGCCGGGACCACTTCCCTCCCGCCCCCACTTGGTCAAGAAACTCCCGCGCGTATCGAACTTTTGAATGCGGTTGTTCCCTTCATCAGCAACATACGTATTTCCAACGAAGTCCACCGCTACTCCGCGTGGGAAGAAAAATGCTCCGTCGAAGCTTCCATCCCGCCCCCACTTCAGCAAGGGCGTCCCATCACCCTTGAACTTTTGAATCCGAGCGTTGTTGGTGTCGGTGACGTAGATGTTGCCATCCTGGTCGGTGGTCACACCCCACGGGGCGTCGAACTTATTCATATCGGCCCCACGCCAGGCAAACCCGAACTTGCCCCAGGCCTTCATCGGATTTCCGTCTGTGTCGAGCCGCTGCACACGGTTATTGCCGGTATCAGCGACATACACCTGTCCGTCCGTATTCGTGGTCAGCCCGCGCGGATAGTAAAAGCCGCCCTCCGCACTGCCGGCCTCTCCGCCCCAACGGCCGAGGAATTTTCCTTCTTTGTCGAATTTCTGGATGGAATGGTTGTCGGTATCCGCTACGTACAGATTACCGTCCTTGTCCACCGCGATGCCGGTCGGGGAACTGAATTCGCCATCTTCCACACCTTCCTGACCGATAATCTTGGCAATCAGGTAGGGAGCCGGGATCGCCATGACTTCCTGCGATTCAGGACTTTCCCCCTTCTGAGTCACAACGGTCAGGACATAGTGGTAACAAGTTCCGTTCGCCAAATCGTCGTGCATGAACGGTGACTGTGCGCCTTCAATACATGTTCCCTTTTCCTTAGTCACGCCGATGACGATCTTGAAGTCATCCGCGCTCGCGATGGGTCGAGTCAGCTCGGAAAACTTGATCTGCACGCCCTTGCTCGTCATGAAATACAAGTTGTAATACATCGCGTCCGGCACGGCATCCCAGGCAATCATCACCCGGCCATTCCCCGCCTTGGCAACGACTCCCGTCGGCGCAGGAGGCAGATCCTCTTCCTCGGCAACGGAGTCCCCGGCGCCCCACTCGCTCTGACTTCCCTCCGCCGTGAGATAACGTCGGTCAAACCGAAACATTTCATCGAGCAGCCAAGCCTTGATCATGGTGTTCC
>CABVRW010000067.1 GCA_902500785.1 uncultured Nitrospira sp. | reverse complement strand
ATCTCAGCACAGGCGAACTTCCAAGCCAATGAGGTAGTTTTCAGGGGGAAGGTCAGTCACAGTCGCTTACAGACGGAATCACTCCTCGACAAAGTCCATGAATGCGTTTTTGTTTTGGCGTGGAGTTGTTACTGGACGGCCAACATCTTTCCTGGCCCCACAGCGCACACGAATCTCCAACAAACTAGGGCCGATCGACCCCTTAAGCGCTATGAGACATGCGTGAAGTTCGTGCTTGGTTTGAGCACGAAACACCGACGCATAGGCGGCGGCGCGCGCAATGCCGGGAACATCCACATCGAGTGCCACGGTCGGCTGGCCGCCCACCGAATCGTGCGCCCCATTGTTCAAAATAATGTGCCTGAAGTTCGGTGGATTCAGAACTCCATTGAGAGCAAGAGCACCCATGTGCATGAGGAGAGCGCCGTCCCCGTCAAGGCAATAGACCGAGCGTCCTGGTTTTTGGAGCGCAATTCCGAGGGCAATTTGAGACGCGTGTCCCATTCCTCCCACCGTTAAGAAATCCCGCTGATGGCCCTCGCTCCGCTTGCTCCTATATTCGTACACCTCTCGAGAAGGCATGCCAGTCGTGGAAACCAGCACATCGCGTCTGTCTATGACATCGAGAACCTGCTGGATCGCCTCTTCACGAGACAGCGGAAACTCCCATTTATCCACCCTGGGTATCGTACATGACTTGAACGTGCCCTTCCTGATGACGAGCGCATATGGTGTACCGGTCTTTCCCACATGGGCCAGCGCATTCGTGAGAGCTGCCTTCGCGTTGTCTACCTCCGGCCCCAGCACGGAATAGGGAATTTCCATGGCGTCGAGCATGGAGAGCATCACCCGCCCCTGCTTTTTATGCTGAGGCTCATCATGCACTCCCGGTTCGCCTCGCCATCCAATAACCAGCAACAAAGGAATGGAGTACACCTCCATGTCCGCCAGCGATAAGAGCGGGTTGATGATGTTTCCCAACCCTGAATTCTGCAAATAGACCAGGGGAACTTTTCGCGTCGCGAGATGGTACCCGAGCGCGAGCGCAACGGCGCCGCCTTCGTTGGCGCTGATGATGTGCTGACCGGCGAGCGGCACCTGCTCCAGGCAGGCGCAGAAATCCTTCAGCAGAGAATCTGGCACTCCGGTAAAAAATTCCACCGCATTTGCCTGAAGATGCTGGATGAACTCCTGTGGGTCAATCATGTCGTCTCATCTCCTGAGAACTACTCGGGCAAGCAGGCTGACACATGCCGCCTCGCTGGGGACAGACCATTGGTGCGCCCGCGGCAGATCTACTCAAACGAAATCATGTGGGAGTAGCATCAAAAATTTCCGGCTTGAACTACGTCTTCCAGGCTATTGATATCCAGCCAGTGACCGACCGTATACAGGACCCGAACCGGCCACTTACGCTGCAGGAGTTCCTGCAGCAAGTGTGGAATATCGGCCTGTCGATTTGCGGGATCGGCAAGGATTTCCACCAGCAGATCGTTGATCTGGCCGGCCGCGCTGGAAGAGAGCTTAAGAAACCCCATCCACACCCCGTGAATAGCCTCGTCGGGAACAATCTTCCCCAGTTGCTTGAGGTAGATCTTGGCATTAAACGCTTTGCGCGAATTCGGAATCGTACATTCGGCAAACCCACCCAGCCGAGCATAACTGCTCTGATCCTTCCAGTTGCTGTCGACAAAGATCACACAGTCATCTTGTTCTTGGCACAAGGCCTGCGGAATATACTTATTGAACAGCACATCACCGTAAGAAATGATCGTCGGCTGGAAATGGCCCTTCTTCGATCGCAGAGCCTGTGACAGGGAGGCCAGTTCACCGGTCTCAGAGAATTCAAGATTGTCGATGTAGGTTAAGTTGGGGAGCGTCACGGCTTCTTTTTTATACCCGCGAACGACAAGAATATCTTTGATCCCAACCGCATTATACGCGTCAACGATGTGGCTCAGGATCGGGGCACCTTGCACTTTGACCATCGTCTTGGGTTGTTCTTCGGTCAACTCTCCCAATTCCTCGCCTCGGGATGCGGCCAGCACCACTGCGGACGTGCCTTCGGCACCTCGTGGAAGATACCGTTCCTCGGCTTCCAGTAATTCCGCGGCATTCTGCAGTCGAAATATTTCAGAAACCGGAGCCACCTTATCCTCAATGGAGAGGAGGTGTTCGCTCTGCTTCAATGCCCGCGCAGTTTTTTGCATGGACGCCACGGCCGCGCGCAGCATGTGGTTGGCCCAAATCACCATCGAAAACCCATGCTGCCGGAACACATCCGTAGGCGTCGAATAATACTTGGTGGGAACAATCACGACCGGACACCGATTGCCCCATTCTCGCTTGAAGGCAAGGATCTCATCAGGAACCGATAGGGCGCTGTGAATGAGAATCCCGTCTGCTCCTGCCTGATGATAGGCGTCCGCTCGACGCAAGGCCTCGGCCAGACCCCACCCACAGATGAAGGCTTCCACCCTGGCAATCAGGCAAAAGTCAGGATCGGTCTGCGCATCTTTCCCCGCCTTAATTTTGCCGCAGAATTCCTGCATGTCGGCGAGCGGCTGCGCATCACCCTTGAGAAAACTGTTGGTCTTGGGGAAGAGTTTATCTTCAATGCATACCGCCGCGATATTGCGCTGTTCAAGTTTGCGAATCAGCCGCTGCATGTTGTTGAAATTGCCATACCCCGTATCCCCATCAAGGAGGATCGGAATCCGGGTCGCATCCGACATGAACTCAAGGTCTTCGAGGACCTGAGTCCAGCTGGCTTCATTGTTGTCTCGAACTCCGAACTGAGCAGAAATGGAAAGGCCGCTGGCCCAGATACCAGGAAACCCCGCCTCCTCCACAATCTTGGCGCTGAGTCCGTTGTGAGCCTCGCAGATGAATTGCAGTTGGTCAGAGTGGAGCAGATTCTTGAATTGACGTGTCTTGGTCAACGCTTGTCTCGAATTCATGGACGGAGAAACCTTTCACCAAAGGATGACACTCTGTACTTGTTACCCGCTGAAATATTCATCGCAACAAACTATCCATGCGGCAGCACTCCCGCCTCATCTGCGCGATGAGTCCCCGACAATATCAGCCACGCTGAAAATTCGCTAGAGTGTCGCATGCCGTCACTCGATTCGCATTGTTTCGCGAACATTCAGCCGGCGAAACGACGTCCTCGGTCGGAGAGACCCGCGTATACGACACCGGACGAGGCCGACACTCCGTCGACGAATAGTATCCGAGTGAAGGGCGTTGTCGCCACCGAGTCGTACGCACCAGAACGTCAACAGCACGCCATCTCGTCACCCCGTCACAGTCCATACGATATCTAAGCGCGAATCGGCCAGAAGGAGGCTGTATCACGAGAGAGGCATAACGGGACTCGGAGATGTCGCGCGGCGATACCGATCGACACGGAACACTCGGACATGGCAAGCGCTGCTCGGCGCACTCCGATACGCGGGGCCTCAGCAGGGACTGATGGATGGGCAATCGGCCAGGCAAAATGCTAACCCTATCTCTAATCTGTCGTGTTCTATTCAACACAGTGGAATATTATTGAGACAGGCGAACGTCTCAGACGAGAATATTACATCAATTATTTCAGCTATTTATACGAAAAATCGGTGGCCCGACACTTGCTCAATAGCAAGCTGTCTCGTCGACGAGACAGGCATTGGAGGAGGTGGGCACATGAACGTGACGCAAAACCAACGAGTCGGTCTCCTTGCCATTGTGATCACTGCCCTGTCTGCCGTCGGCTGCCAGTCTAACCCTGCGACGACTTCGGTTCGATATGACAATGTTCGCTTCATGGACGTGTGGAGCACCTACACACATTGTCTTTCCTCGGAAGAAATCCAGCCTGCCTTGCTGGACTCCTCCAAGTTACGCGAGGTCAGCCTATCCCAAGCTCTCCGGTCACCGCTTGAAAACATTCTCCCGACCAAGCTCAAGAATATGATGACTCAGCCGGCATCACGATTGGCCGTGGACGTTCATGCCATGGCCGCAGCTTGCAGCCTGCACGCGGGAAATCTGGCCATGTCGGTTGGAGAACACGATCTGGCAAGAAATCAGTTCAAGCAGATTCTAGACAATCAAACACACGCCGAATATTCGTACTACGCCTCGCAAGCACGGGCACAGCTGTCGCGTCTCGAACTCACGCTCCAGGCCGCTCTCCGATAACCCACGCACGTCAGAGCGCCGCCCCGTCCCTCCCTTGAACCAGCTCCTGGAATAACTGCAGATATCTCTCGGCCGAACGACTCCACGACACATCCCGCTCCATACCGGCCTTGACGATGCGTTGCCAGTCCGCCTTCTTCCGGTACACGGACAAGGCAAGCAGAAGAGAGGTCAAGAGTGAGGCCGCACTGGGATCTGTAAAGGTGAAGCCGGTGGCACGCGATCCCTTGTAGGTACTCGGCGTATAGTTGACCACCGTATCGGCCAACCCTCCCGTCGCCCTCACGATGGGAACCGTGCCATAACGAAGACTGTACAACTGACTGAGGCCACAAGGCTCATAGCGAGATGGCATGAGAAACATATCCGCCCCGGCTTCAATCCGATGGGCCAATCCCTCGTCAAAAACATTGCGTATCGCGAGCCTTCCTGGATACCGTTCCGCCAACTCGCGTACCTGCCGTTCATAACGCCCGTCCCCCGTCCCGAGAATGACCATCTGCACCTTGAGCTCCATGAGCTCGGGAATAACCTCGATCACCAGATCGATACCTTTCTGGCTGATCAGTCTGGCAATTACACCGAAAAGCGGCACCTTTTCCATACGAAGCTTCAACTCTCGCTGAAGCTCGTTCTTGCATCGTGCTTTGCCGGACATGTCGGAGGGAGAATACTGAGCCGGCAAATGTGGGTCGCTGGCCGGATTCCAGATGTCGAGATCAATGCCGTTCACGATCCCATGCAGCGCACCCTTCCGCTCGCTGATCACCCCTTCCAAGCCGCAGCCATATTCGGGAGTCTGAATTTCCTGACTGTACGTGGGGCTCACCGTAGTGAGGAGATCGGCGAAGATAAGCCCCCCTTTCAACAAATTAATCCGTCCGTAAAACTCGAGCGCGGGGGGGGCAAACAGTTGCGCGGGAAGCCCGGTCAGCGAGAACTGCTCAGCCGGAAACAACCCCTGGTAGCCCAGATTGTGAATGGTCAGGATACTGCGGACATCGCGGAGCGAGGGCGTCGCGCCATACAGCGTCCGCAAATACACGGCACAGAGGGCGGCCTGCCAATCATGCACATGCAAGAGATCCGCGGACCACCGGTCTTTCTCACTGACATGAACCAACAATTCCATGACGGCTCGACAGAAAAATGCGAACCGATCAAGATTGTCTGGATAGTCGAGGCCGGCCTCCTGGTATAGGTCTGAACGAGCAAAGAACGGATCATGTCGAACGGTCAACACTCGCAGGCGCCCCGAACCCGCCATCCGCGAATGCGGGCCGGCAACCTCCCGGATCTGTGTCTCGATCAGACCCTGCCCCACCGGAACCGCCAATCGGGCATAGTCGGTCTGCGGATAGCCAAGCGCATCGATCTGTCGATAACCGGGCAGCACCACACAGACGTCGTGTCCCAGTCTCGCAAACTCGATGGCAAGGGCTCCGACCACATCGGCAAGTCCGCCCGTTTTCGCAAAAGGCACGACCTCGGAGGATACCATGCAGATCTTGAGCGGACGATGATCCGGAGCAGGGGTCATAGCGCGGCAACCATCAACTATTTCAGGGCTGGGGATAATTCGAGTCTCGTCTTGAACTGAGATTCGTACTTCCAGGTCTTGCCCGCAGCATGCACCTTTTCGGCCGTCATCGCTTCCTGATACACGAGCGCGTCCTCAAGAAACACCAAATACTGGCCATGCTCAGGATAGGCCAGGAATACCGCATCGCCGGCGACAAGCCCGGTTTCCCACCCGGGCGGAGATTCTCCGAGCGCCATGCGTGACTGCGGAATTAATCGTCCGTCCGGCATCCCGAAGAAATGCGTGAACTGCTGGTGAATATAGGTCGGCTCCCCCCAGGTTTCTACAAACGCCCGCGGAGTCAACTGATGAACTCGAATGTCACCATCGTGAATCAGCCGTTTCTGCTGCTCCAACGAAGGGAGGCTGGAACAGGATACCGACAAAAGACCGACCAACAGCCACCATCCCGCCGCAATGCATCGACCTGGTTTCATCTGATTGAGCCTCCCTCGTGTCTCACCCGTGCACCCGCTTCTCCTCGGTCAGAGCAAGCGTCTGGACCGTGGCTCCACCGGTTTCACCGGCTGACAGACATCGCACTGGCACATCCGCCGAAGGAACGTATATGAATAAATTCCCGTATCGTGCCCGTCGCTCCACGTGAACTGAAACGCGTACCGCCCCACCGGCTGCACATCTTGCAACATAATCACCATCGGCACATCATCCGGTTTCAGACGCAGCTCTCCGGTCCATTCATCAGTGCAGGCGGCGCACGGACAATGCTGTCTGAGATACCGCACGGGATACAGCGCCTTGTGTCCATCACTCCAGGTGATACCCAAGACGCCCTTCTCCACCCATTCCATATCGGTTGGTTCAAGCACCGTCTCACTCATAACAATCAACGCCCCCTCATGCTGCAGAGCCGGAATATCTCTCCACCCGCAAGCAGCATCCCTCCCTAGACAGGACTCCCGCTTGTCAGAAAATCGACCGGCGGAAGGCGTCGCCCCGCCACTACCGTGACATAACTTTCGATCGCCGACTCAACTTCAGCCCGCACTTGGCCGACCGCTTGCAATCGACTCAAGAGCGCCGGTTGCATCTGTAACGCTTGATGGAGAAATGCGACGCTTCCCCGAGACAGGGCCGTGCAACGAAACGGCTGACGGCTCGCGCACCGCTCGCATACTATGCCCCCGGCCATCGGCGAAAATTGCGGAAGCGGACTTCGATGAACTTGGCCACAGGTCGCGCACTGCTCGGTCTGCGGTCGGAAACCGGTCATCCCCAACAAACGAATCTGGAACAGCAAGGTCGTCCACGCCGCATCTCGACTCTCCAACAATGTGCGCAACCCCGACTCTAAGATCTCAAACACCCGCGGCTCCGCATCACCTTCGGCCATCACCGCACTCACGAGATTGACCATGCGCCCAGCCGCCGTCATGAGCATCAGATCATCGCGAAACTTGCTGAACGGTTCATCCATGGCGACTTGCGAGATTCGGTACAGTGAATCGCCGGGTTTCTCAAAGAGATCCAGCTGACAAAGGGTAAATGGCTCGATCATGCCGCCGAGCCGGCTCTTCAACCGGCGCGCGCCGCGGGCGACTCCGCGCAGCTTCCCTAAACGCATCGTATAGAACGTGACGATGCGGTCGGCATCACCCCACTTTCGGCTGTGCAGCACGATCGCAGCAGTCTTCACCAACGGCATGTCACCACCCGGCATGAAGGATGATTAGGGAACGAGGAGGCTCACACCGCATCGTTATCGAATTCGTTCGAGGAATACCGTCGCCAGCGTGAGGTAAATGGCGATGCCGGTAATGTCGTTGGCCGTCGTCACAAATGGACCGGCGGCGACGGCGGGATCCACCCCCATCCGCTTCAGCACGATGGGCATGACCGTTGCCATACTCGTCGAGACGAGGAACGCCGTGATGAGCGAGACCCCGACGACCATGCCCAGAAATACCTGGTGCCACAACCAGCCGACAACGGTCAGCATGAGACTACAGACAATGCCCATCAAGAAGGCAATCTTCGCTTCACGGAAAAAAATCTTCCAGACGTCGGTGAGTTCCACCAGGCCGGTCGCGAGACCTCGAATAATGAGCGTGGATGATTGCAGCCCGACATTGCCCCCCATGGCCGCGATGACGGGAATAAAACTGACGATGGCCACCACTTCCTGAATGGTATACCGGAATACCCATAGCAGCATACCGGACAGGAGACTCCCGACCAGATTGGTAAACAGCCAGGGTAGACGCACCCGAGCGGCGGCCATACTTGAGGACTTGAACATCGCGTCCTCTTCAATGGCTCCGGCCATTTTCAGCATGTCCTCGGTGGCCTCTTCCCGGATGACATCGACGACGTCGTCGACCGTAATGATCCCGACCAATTTCCCGTCTTTCTCCACCACTGGAATGGCCAGCAGGTTATAACTCGCCACCTGACGCGACACTTCCTCCTGATCCATATCCACAGCCACGCTGATCAGATCACGAGTCATGATGTTCTTGAGCGGGGTCGCCGGAGGAACGGTCAACAATTGGCGGAGCGATAACACCCCCACAAGCCGGTCTTCCTTATCCGTTACATAGATATAGAACACCATCTCCGCATCGGTCGCTTGCTGCAAGCGACGAATGGCTTCCTGTGCAGTGGCATCCTCGAAGAGCGCGAAAAACTCCGTGGTCATGATCCCGCCGGCCGTGCCTTTGGGATACTTCAACAGATCCGCGATCTCAGTGGAGTCTTCCGTCCGCATCAGCGCCAGGATTTCCTTCGCGCGATCGTTCGGAATCACACTCAAGATGTAGGCAATGTCGTCGGAGCCGAGATCTTTCAACAACCACGCGGCATCAGAGGGCGCCAAATCGGACAACACCAGGGTGATGCTCTCGCCGTCCAATTCACTGAGCACCTGGCCGCGCTTCACATCCCCACGCACCAACTCGAAGATTTCGCGTTTTTCTTTCAGCGAGGAGAGGTGGTCGATGACGTTCGCAATATCCGCCGGATGCATGCGCGCCAGCAGTTTCGCCAGATTGGTGATGGCGCCGCGCCGCAAGAGCCGCTGAATGGAGACCAGCCGCACGTCGGACTTGGTCTGACCGTTACCGCTAGCCTCACGAGACGTATCTCGCCCGAGCGGCTCCTTCTCTGGAAGCCGCGTCGGTTCGGACGTGTGGATGGTGAGATCGTTAATAACCGAGCTCCGCGAGGGTTTGTTCGTCCTCTCGCCACGATTCGCGCACTTTGACCCACAACTTCAGAAACACTTTCATCCCGAACAACCGTTCCATATCTTCACGCGCTGCCGTCCCGACCAGCTTGAGGCGCTCGCCGTGTTTGCCGATCAGAATGCCTTTTTGCGACTCTTTCTCGACCAGCACCACGGCACCGATCTTCGTCAGTTTCTTGGTTTCCAAAAACTCTTCGATCTCGACCGCCACTGAATGCGGCACCTCTTCGTAGGTCTGCTGCAGGATCTTCTCGCGAATCAGTTCGGCCGCCAGGGTCCGCATCGATTGATCCGTGACCACATCGTCACCATAGGTCGCCTCACCCTCCGCCAAAAGCGAGACGGTCACCGACAACAAGCGATCCACATTGTCCGCAGTTTCCGCCGACACCGGAACGATTTCCGTCCAGGGGAAGATTCGTAGATACTGCTCCATCAAAGGAAGCAGTCGTGACTTATTCACCAAATCAACCTTGTTGATGACCAACACGACCGGACGGGTCTGCTTGGCGACCGCCTGCTTCACATGCTCGACGACGGCGAGATCGCCGGGACCCGGCTGAGCCGTCGCCTCGACGACCACGTACAACACATCGGCGTCGTCAAATGTATCCAGCGTCGTACGCACCATACGGCGGTTCAGCAAATGGTGCGGCTCGTGAAACCCGGGCGTGTCGAGAAACACTATTTGTGCGCCTTCCACATGGGCCACCCCCAAGATGCGCGTCCGGGTTGTTTGTGGCTTGTCGGAAACGATCGCAATTTTTTCTTCCAGCAGGCGATTGAGGAGCGTCGATTTCCCGACGTTCGATCGCCCGATGATCGCCACACTGCCGAACTTCATGGCGTCTTCACCAGAGGAAGCCGTTCTTTGTCGCCGAGCGGCGCGAGTTGATACACCGTTTCTCCTTTCCGCACATACCCTAACCGTTCCCTCGCCAGTTCCTCGATACGAGTCGAGTCGTACTGGACGCGATCCAGATCCGTCCGCAGCTCGCCGTTCAGCCGCTGAAGGTCGGTCAGCTCCTGATCCAACTGCTCCGCATGGTCACGCAAATGCAAATACCTCGAAATGCCCATCTCCCCGAACAGCAGGGCGCCCATCATCAGGAACAGCGCCCCAAGCCCCACCCACTTGCCGGCGGACCACAGCTTGCGCTGCCAATCCAACCAGTCGCGACCACGGTTCGGTTTAATCATGGCAGTAACTATGACCTCGATGGGACGGCTGCACGTCCTCGATAGACGGCTGCCGCGCCCAGCTCATCCTCGATGCGTAAGAGCTGATTGTATTTCGCCACACGATCCGTACGGGATAACGACCCGGTCTTGATCAGTCCGCTGTTCGTCGCAACCGCCACATCCGCGATCGTCGTGTCTTCTGTTTCGCCCGAGCGATGCGAGATGATCGCCGTATAACCGGACCGCTTGGCCAGCTCGATGGCATCCAGCGTCTCCGTCAACGTGCCGATCTGATTGAGCTTGATCAGGATCGAATTACCGATCCCCTCGGCAATGCCCTTGGCAAAGATCTCAACATTCGTGACAAAGATGTCGTCGCCCACGAGCTGGACCCGCTTGCCGAGCTTTTCCGTCAGAATCTTCCATCCCTTCCAGTCCAATTCGCTCAAACCATCTTCAATGGACAAGATCGGATAACGATCCAACAGCTTACCGTAATAGGCCACCATTTCCTCAGATGAGCGTTCGGGATTCTTTTCCGCTTCCAGCCGATAGCGCCCCTTTTCATAGAGCTCGCTGGCCGCACAGTCTAAGGCCAATGCGATGTCCTGGCCCGGCCGATACCCAGCGGCTTCAATGGCTTCCATAATGAGCGCGAGGGCCTCCTCGTTGGATTGCAAGTCGGGCGCGAATCCACCCTCGTCGCCGACCGCCGTATTCAGCCCCTTCTTCTTCAAGAGCGACTTCAGCGTATGAAACACTTCCGTCGCCATGCGTAACGCGTCACTGAACCGGGGCGCCCCCACCGGCATGATCATGAATTCCTGCAGATCGAGCCGATTATCCGCATGAGCCCCGCCGTTGATGATGTTCATGAGCGGCACCGGCAACACCCGCGCGTTCGTCCCTCCGAGGTAGCGGTACAGCGGTTGCCCCGTCTCATTGGCCGCAGCCTTGGCCACCGCGAGCGAGACGCCAAGAATGGCATTGGCGCCCAATTTGCCTTTGGTCTTCGTTCCATCCAACGCAATCATTTCGTGATCGACTGCGGCTTGATCCAACGCCTCCATTCCCATGAGTCGCGGCGCAATGGTTTTGCTCACATTCGCGACCGCCTTGGACACACCCTTTCCCATCCAGCGCTTCTTGTCACCGTCCCGCAATTCGATCGCTTCTTTCTCTCCGGTCGAGGCTCCGGACGGCACCGCCGCCCGCCCATGCGCGCCGCTTTCCAGCAGCACTTCGACTTCCACCGTGGGATTGCCTCGTGAATCAATAATCTGCCGCGCCTTCACGTTCCTGATTCCGCTCATGCTTTCTCCTCCAGATGCCTACACCGAACCATCACTGCTGCCGTCTTGCCCTTGCATCAACGCCCGTCGACGTTCATTCCATCCTACCGACGACCAGGAGAGTGCCCCGGGTGCCGCACCCGACAGCTCCCTCGCTCATCCCAATGCCTTCTTGAGCAGGTCATTCACCTTCCCAGGATTCGCCTGTCCGCCGGAGGCCTTCATCACCTGCCCGACGAGAAACCCCAGCACCTGCTGCTTGCCTTCTTTGAATTGCCCCACTTGGGCTGGATTCTTCGCCAAAACTTCCTGAATGAGGGTCACCAGAGCTCCTTCGTCGGAGACTTGCGTGAGCCCCTTGTCCTGGACGATCTGGGCCGGGGCCTTGCCTGAGGCATAGACGTCCGGAAAGATCTCGCGCGCCACCTTGAGACTAATCACGCCTTGATCCACAAGGGTCAACAACTCGACCAGCCGCTCGGGCGTCACGGGGGAGGCATCCGCTTCAATTCCAGCGTGATTCAATTCACGCAACAATTCTCCCATCACCCAATTACTCACCGTCTTGGGATGAGGGTAGAGCGTCACACAGGCCTCAAAGTAGATCGACAAGGCTTTGCTGGAGGTCAGAATGCCCGCGTCATACTCAGGCACTCCATGCTCCGCGATAAATCGCTGCTGCTTCGCCGAGCCCAATTCCGGCAATCCTTGACGCAGTTGTTCGATCCGTTCGGCCGAAATCTCTACGGGAACCAGGTCGGGGTCAGGAAAATACCGATAGTCATGCGCCTCTTCCTTGCTGCGCATGACCGCCGTTTCACCACGCTCATGATTCCAGAGCCTGGTCTCCTGATAAATCTTCCCGCCTTCGTTCAGCACCTTGGTTTGCCGCTTGATTTCGAAATCGACGGCGTCTTTCACGAACTTGAACGAATTGATGTTCTTCAACTCAACCTTCGTCCCGAACGTCTTCTGCCCCACCGGGCGCAGGGAAAGATTCGGCTCGCAGCGAAAACTCCCCTCCTCCATGTTGCCATCACACACATCGAGATACATCAAGAGTTCGCGCAACGACTTCAGATAGGCCACTACCTCTTCGGACGAATTCAGATCCGGCTCGGTGACGATTTCCAGCAACGGCGTTCCGGCACGATTCAAATCCACCAGGCTCATCCCACTCCCGCTCTCGTGGAGATTTTTTCCGGCATCTTCTTCCAGATGAGCCCGCCTGATGCGGACTCGTTTGCGGCTCCTCCCGGCGGCAATCTCAATCCACCCGTGTTCACAAATCGGCGCTTCGTATTGCGAGATCTGATAGCCCTTGGGCAGATCGGGATAAAAATAATTCTTTCGGGCGAAACGATTCCGTACCCCGATGGTGCCGTTCATCGCGAGACCGGCACGCACCGCCATCTCCACGGCCTTCTCGTTGAGAACCGGCAATGTCCCGGGAAGCCCCAAGCACACGGGGCAGGTCTGCGAATTCGCCGTGAGACCGAATGTCGTCCCGCAGGCACAAAACAACTTTGATTGCGTGCGCAACTGCGCATGCACTTCCACGCCGATGACGACTTCGTAGGCCACGCTTAGCTCTGCTCTCCCTTAGTGAACTGCTCGCGCTCCCGCCGCATCGCCTCGCGCCCGGCATCGAACGCATCGCGCAACACGGTTTTCTTCGATTCAATGAAATCCCGCCCCTCCTCCACCGCGCCTTCAAACCGTTCACCGGCTTCCCCCACCATCTCCCGCAACCCATCCTCCGCGCGTCGAGCGTAGCCGCGCAGCATCTCGCGCGATTCCTGTCCGCTGCGCGGTGCCAACAGGATGGCCGCCACCGCACCCAATGCCGCGCCGCTCAGGAAACCCAACAGTACCGCCGCCGACGATGGACCTTGATTATCCGCCATTGTGCTGTCCTCCCTCTTTGAAACGTTCCGTCACCACTTGCTTTGCCGCGCGAAACCCCGCCATCACGCTGGCCACATTGGCCAACAACGAACCACCGGAGCCTCGCACCAAACTATGCACTTGATTGACCGATTCGCCGACCTCTCCCACGGCATGCAGCAAGACAGCCGCATGCTCGACCCCGTCACGCGCTTGCTCGGTCACGTCGTTCAGGTTTTGACTCATCATGCGCAATTCAGCGATCAGGGTCGGCACCTCGACGTTCAACTTCGTCACGAGTTGCTCCGATTCCGCGACCATCTTACGCATCTGAATCAACAGCGGGACGAGGTAGCCCACGAGTACCGCGAAGGCGATGGCGACCAGAATAGCGGCGACGTCCACAATCATACGAAACTCCTTTTCAGACTCACCGGATCGCCGGCCGTTTCGTCCGCCAGTGAGTCGCCTGCTCGTAGGCATGGGCCCCACGCAACAGAGTCTCTTCTTCAAACGGCCGACCGATCAACTGAAAGCCGATCGGCAACCCCGCCTTGCTGAACCCGCAGGGAAGCGCGATGGCCGGAAGCCCGGCCAGATTCGCCGAAATCGTGTAGATGTCCGACAGATACATCTGGAGCGGATCCTGGGCCTTCTCCCCGAACTTGAACGCCGTGGTCGGAGTCACCGGAGTAACGATCAGGTCGACCGTCTGAAACGCCGCCTCAAATTCTTGACGAATCAACGTGCGAACCGCTTGCGCCTTTCCGTAGTAAGCATCGTAATATCCCGCGCTCAGCACATACGTACCCAGCATGATCCGGCGCTTGACTTCAGGGCCGAACCCTTCGGCTCGGGTCTTGAGGTACATGTCCAGGAGATCTTTGCTCTCCGCTGCCCGCAGGCCAAACTTCACGCCGTCATATCGGGCCAGGTTTGAGCTGGCCTCTGCCGTGGCGATGACATAGTAGGTGGCGACGGCCGCGTCGGTGGTCGGCAATTTGATCTCGCGGATGTCCGCGCCGAGTTCCCGGAGGCCATCGATAGCCGTACGAACCGCCTGCTCCACTTCCGAATCGAGACCGTCGGCAAAATACTCGGCGGGCACGCCCACCTTCAGCCGTTTTAAATCTTTCCGTTTGAGTGCCTTGAGATAGTCCGGAACCGGGAGGTTCGCCGATGTCGAGTCGCGCGGATCGTGGCCTGCAATCGCTCCCAATAAGATAGCCGCATCCGTCACATCCTTCGTAATCGGGCCGATTTGATCCAGCGAGGAGGCGAACGCCACCAATCCATAGCGGGAGACACGCCCATAGGTTGGTTTCAACCCCACCACTCCGCAGAATGCCGCCGGCTGGCGAATGGAGCCCCCGGTATCCGACCCCAAGGCCGCAACACATTCGTCGGCCGCCACGGCCACGGCGGACCCGCCGCTCGATCCTCCGGGCACCGTCTGGAGATTCCACGGATTGCGGCTGACTCCGAAGGCCGAGTTCTCGGTGGACGACCCCATCGCAAACTCATCCAGATTGGTCTTGCCGAGCAGGAGATAGTTTTGCGCCCGCAATTTGGCGACGACGGTCGCGTCATAGGGAGGCACGAACCGGTCCAGCATCCGGGAGGCACAGGTCGTTCGTACGCCTTCCGTGCAGATATTGTCCTTCACTGCCAGGGGCATCGCCATCATGGGAGTCGTTTTCCGCCATCCCTTCAGGGCTTGATCGAGACGGTCCGCCTGCGCGAGGGCCGCCTCTTTGCATTGTGTGAGATAGGCGTTCACTTTTGGCTCAACCTGCGTCACGCGCAAGTAGTAGGCGCGGACGATCTCCGTCGCCGTCACGTCCCCGGCTGTAAACTTCCGCTGCAGTTCCGACAGCGTAAACTTATGGAGCAACGTCAAGGACATCAGCGTTTCACTACCTTACGAATGATGCGGTTCTTGGCATCGACCTGGATGATTTTCGGCTTATGCCGCTTGATCTCCTCCTCGCCGTAATACTCGTAGCAGAAAATAATAATCTGGTCGCCCACCGCAGCCTTGCGAGCGGTCGGTCCGTTCAGCACGATCTCCCTCTGTCCCCGTTTCCCCTTCATGGCGTAGGTCATGAATCGCTCGCCGTTATTGAGATTGGAACAGACGATCGCTTCATATGGCAGAATGCCCGCCGCCTCCAGCAGCTCTTCATCTATCGTGAGACTGCCTTCATATTCCAGACAGGCATCGGTGACCGTCGCTCGATGGATCTTCGCCCGCAGCATTTGTCGAAACATAGTCGGATCGTACTCCTTACGTCACTTATGATTCTTGAATGATTTTCGGAACTCGAAAACACTGCGCCTCCGCATCGGGCGCATTGCGCAATGCTTGCTCGGCAAACAGCGACGCCTGCACCTGGTCCGGACGAAAAACATTAGCCTGCCCCGGCACGGTCGAGGTCGGTTCCACGCCCTCCGTGGGAAACGTCTTGAGCTTTTGCACATAGGCCACGATCTGGTTCAGCTGCTGGGAGAAGCCCGTCGTCTCGGCCTCAGTCAATGCCAGCCGGGCCAATTTGGCGACCTTCTCCACTTCCTGCCTTGTAATCTCCATCACGTCCTCTCGCTGCTTCGAGGATGGTTAAAATGGTCTTCCGACGAGGCCGCAGGGCAAGCCATTTTCACCATCCGATTATTCTACCGTCACACTCTTCGCGAGGTTCCGCGGCTGATCCACATCTTCTCCACGCAACACCGCAATGTGATAGGCCAGCAACTGCAGCGGGATCGTAAAAAGAATGGGCGACAGCAACGGATGCACGTCGGGAATCGTAAAGACCGCGTCGGCGATCTTGCCCAATTCGCGCTCGCCCTCCGCCACGAAGGCAATCACCGGGGCCCGGCGCGCCTTCACCTCCATGAGGTTGCTGACAGTCTTCTCATATAACCGGTCTCGGGGGGCCAACACCACCACGGGCATGTCCTTGTCGATAAGGGCGATCGGCCCGTGTTTCATTTCTCCGGCAGCGTACCCTTCCGCGTGAATATAGGAAATTTCTTTGAGCTTGAGCGCCCCTTCCAGTGCGATCGGAAAATTGATCCCGCGCGCCAGATACAAGAAATCCGGTTTCTTATAATACCGCTTGGCGATCGCCAGAATCTCCGCCTCACGACCAAGCACATGTTTCACCAGCGCGGGCAACGTGACCAGCCGATCGAGCCAGGCCTTCCCATCCGCCACACTCAGAACACCGCGTACCCGGCCAAGATGCAAGGCCAACATGTAGAGCGCCGCCAACTGACTGGTGAACGCCTTGGTCGAGGCGACCCCGATCTCAGGGCCGCAATGGGTATAGAGCACCCCGTCGGACTCACGGGCCAAGGTGCTGCCCACCACATTGACGATCGAGACGACGCGCGCCCCTTTTTGCTTCGCTTCCCGGGCAGCGGCCAGGGTATCGGCGGTCTCGCCCGACTGCGAGATCGTGATGAACAGATCGTTCTTTTCAATCAGCGGATCACGATACCGAAATTCACTGCCGATATCGACCTGTACGGGCGTCCGGACCATTTCTTCGAGCAGATACTTCCCGACCAAGCCCGCATGCCAGCTGGTCCCGCAGGCCACGATCCAAATACGTCCGACTTCGGCGAACTGCTTCGGAGTCAGTCCGATATCCGGGAGATCAGCCTCGCCCTTCTCATAGGAGTACCGACCCCGGATCGTATCCAGAATGGTCTGGGGCTGCTCGTGAATTTCCTTCAACATGAAGTGGGGATACCCGCTTTTTTCAGCGGCAGACGCATCCCACGTCACCGTCGTCTTCTTACGCGTGACGGGCCGACCGTCGAGATCCGTAAACGTCACCGCCCCGGCCGTGACTTCGACCACGTCACCCTCTTCGAGAAACGTCACGTCTCTGGTGTGGGACAACATGGCCATCACATCCGACCCGACAAACGAGGCCTCGGCCGTACGACCGATGACCAGCGGGCAACCGGACCGGGCCGCGACCAGCAGGCCGGGCTCCCGCTCCGAAATCACCGCGAGGGCGTAGCTCCCTCGAATTTCCTTGGCCGTCGCGCGAACCGCATCCGCCAGATGCAGTTTGTTTTGTTTCATATGTGTATCGATCAAGTGCGCGACGACTTCCGTGTCGGTTTCAGACTGGAACTTGTAGCCGTCCTTCACCAGACGTTGCTTGAGTTCCACGTAATTTTCGATGATCCCGTTGTGCACAAGGACACAGCTCTCGGAGCGATGCGGATGCGCGTTCTGCTCCGAGGGTTTACCGTGCGTCGCCCAACGGGTATGTCCGACTCCGCACATCCCGGCAATGGCTTTCTGCTCGAGCGACTTTTGCAGATTGATCAGCTTGCCGACGCTGCGGCGAATCTCGATCTTCTCCCCGCGCTGAATCGCCACGCCGGCCGAGTCGTACCCGCGATATTCCAGCTTCGACAACCCGTTCAACAAAATCGGTACTGCGTCCTGATTGCCCACGTAGCCAACGATGCCACACATAGGTCGTCGTTACCTCCGTTTTGTACGTTGACCGGCCGATTGCTTCTTCACGGAACGTTTCGAGGACGTCGAGCCCTTCGCAACTTTGACAGGCGCACGCTTCGCAGCGGGAGCCGGAGGCGGTACCTGCCCGCTCTGTAAGGCGCGCCGGCGCGCCGCCCACCCCTCGCGTGTGACCTGAGGAACCCGGGAAATCACGAGCGCATCCATCGGCACATCCTGCGTCACGGTGGCGCCGGCCGCAATCACCGACCCTTGTCCGATCGTCACCGGCGCGACCAGTTGCACATCACTGCCGATGAAAACTCCGTCTCCGACCACCGTCTGAAATTTCTTATACCCGTCATAGTTGCAGGTAATCGTTCCGGCGCCGATATTCACGCCGCTCCCGATCGTCGCGTCGCCGAGATAACTCAGATGGTTGGCCTTCGACCCCTCACCCAGCTCCGCCTTTTTCATCTCGACGAAGTTGCCGACCTTCGCCTTGCGCCGCACCGTGACACCGGGACGCAAATGCACGAAGGGTCCAACATGGGATTCTGCCTCAACGTGCGACTCGCGCAGAATACAGTGATCCAAGATCTCGACCCTGTTGCCGATGGTGCAGTCGGTGATCCGTGAGCCGGAGTGCACGACCACCGCATCCCCGATCACCGTCCGCCCTTCGAGCGTCACGTTCGGATAGAGCACCGTGTCCCGGCCGATCGTCACATCGGCATCGATCCAGGTCGAGGCAGGATCCCGCATGGTGACACCGGCTTCCAGCCATCGCTCCCGAATTCGCTGCCGAAGCACCCGCTCAGCCTCCGCCAACTGCACGCGGCTGTTGATCCCTAACCCTTCATCGATCGCGCGGAGGCGCAAGGCCGACACCGTACGTCCCTGCTGGACGGCCATCTGCACAATGTCGGTGAGGTAATACTCGCCTTGCGCGTTCCGGGGATCGAGCTTGTCGAGCGCCGGAAAGAGAAACTCGCCGTCGACCACGTAGGTCCCGACATTGATTTCACGCACCGCGCGTTCCGCCTCGGAGGTATCTTTGTCTTCCACGATGCTCTGCACTGCGTTATCCGCTGCGCCTTGCAGCCATTCGTCACGGCGACGGCGAATGACCCGGCCGTAGCCGGCTGCGTCGTCGAGCACCGCGGTCAAGAGAGTCACTGCGGCACCTTGCGCATCGTGCATCGCCAATAATTTTCGCACCGTCGCTGCCGTCAACAACGGTGTATCTCCGTTCAGGATCAAGTATCGAGAAGGATTTCTGGGAGGAGGGCCGACGAACACCGCGCGTGCCTGCAAGACGGCATGCCCCGTCCCCAACTGCTTGGTTTGCTCGGCGACGGACACCTGACCATCGGCCGTCTCAACGACCCTCCGAACCTCAGCGCCTTGATGGCCCACAATGACCGCGACACCCTCTTCCGCCAGGCCACAGGCGATATCGAGCACATAGGACACCATCGGCCGGCCCGCCACCGGATGGAGCACCTTGGCCAGCGACGACTGCATACGCTTACCGAGTCCCGCCGCCATGATGATGACGCCGAGCCCGGGAATGGACGATGACAAGGCCTGGTCCTGCGATGAATGCGTCATTGAATCGTCACCCTAAGAAATTGACACCGGTCCGTCGAGTGAGGTCGCGATCAACCGACCTGCACACCCGCGTCTGGTTGCTTGATCGGCGCCCACGACTTCCCACTGCTCTGCGATCCGCCGTCCGACGACGGAGTCGGCGTATAGAGTCCTCCCGAGACGATCAGCTTCATCGCCTCCTCCACTGAAATATTCACAGCGATCACTTCGCGCTCGGGCACCAGCAGGAAATATCCGGACGTGGGATTGGGCGAGGTCGGCACATAGACATGCACCAACGGGTCCGGCGAGAGCTGCTGCATTTCCCCCTTCGTCACACCGGTCACAAACGCAAAACAATAATGGCCGTTCTTGGGAAACTGGATCAACACCACGCGGCGATAACTCTCCCGTTCCGCAAACGATAGGATGTCCATCATCGATTTGAGGGTGGAATAGATGCCGCGGACGACCGGCACGCGATTGAGCAAGCCTTCCCACTGCCGCACCACATGGCGACCGATAAAATTCGCCGCAAACAGTCCGGTGACAAAAATGAGCAGAATGAGCGCCACGATCCCCAATCCCGGCACGTAATAGCCGGGGGTGACCAGTCGAGCCGTCGCCTCGCCGAAAATCCCATCGAGACTGATAAACAGGGTTTTCAGAATCAGGATGGTCCCCCAGAAGGGAATCATGATCAGCAAACCGGTGAGAAAATAACGTTTCAGTGAAGCTTTCAACATGTGTGGCTG
>CABVRW010000066.1 GCA_902500785.1 uncultured Nitrospira sp. | reverse complement strand
GTCCACTCTGGACCATGTCGTAGGGGTGGTCTCAATTTCAAGGGGAGCAGGATAAGCGTGCCAATCCCATCCTGTGGGCCTTGATGTCTTAATTCGATCAGGCGATCAGCCTGCTCTACAGAGGGAGTTATGGTGCATTCAATATCACTTGGGACTGGAGTGTTTGCTTTGCTCGCAATATCAGCAAACTTTCGTCGCAAGCTAGGGTCCGGACAGCGATTGGGGTCGTCAAGAAGCTTGAGCGCTGTAATTCTACGGTTTCCTTCCCACACGACATACTCGGTAGTGGAGTCCGGATTGGGCAAGACCAAGACTCCATCGATGGGGCTCAGACCTCGCTCGGCGATGTCCTTGGCAAGGTTGACGATCTCTTTGCCGAGATTCTCAAGCATCCAGAGTATGCAATTGGGTTCTGAGAGAAGAGGCCCATGCCTGTCATTTTCCTTGTTCGGACGAAGATGGACCAACGGGATTAGTAAGCGCTCGTATGCCATGTGATGGCCCCATGATTTGTCCTGGGTCTCAAAGGTCGGCTTTGTGCGGAGAATACCCTTGTTGCTCGACAAAATCATCAGGATAGGTTGACCTCCCTGAAAGGTGAGATGCGGTTGAAGTCTTATGCGCCGCTAGGTCTCGTATCACATTTTGGGTGGTGAGCCTTGGCTGCACTCTCTTCATCTTCCTGGGCTCAGCATTGGCCGAGCTAGGGCTCGCCAGGGCAGTTCGATCTTTTTGTCAAACTGGTACTTGCCCTTGGGTACCCTCAGCCAGCCACATTTCAAACCACACCGAACCTACAGGGTCCCTTTGGTCTATATCTGCGCGCCATCTGCGCGCCTTCCTAGGCCCTCTTCTCATGGCTGGTTTCATTGATTGTGCGAGAAGGGGTGTCGTACAATCAAACAGTCTAAGTTCCCTCGTGGTATAGTTTTTTCAATCAACCGAAAGGCTGCAGGTGAAAACGGTCGCCACGCTTCCCCGTCCCATCACCGACTATCAATCGTTGTCTTCCGAAGAGCTCTTCGAACGGACCCGCGCGGCCAAACGGACGCTCGGCAATCGCGTCATGATCCTCGGCCACAATTACCAGCGCGACGAAGTGATTCAGCATGCCGATTTCCGCGGCGATTCCCTGATCTTGTCCCAACTGGCTGAGGAAAAATCCGATCGTCCCTATGTCGTCTTTTGCGGCGTGCATTTCATGGCGGAAACGGCCGATGTGTTGAGCCGTTCCAATCAAACGGTCATTCTTCCGGATATGGCGGCCGGCTGCTCCATGGCCGACATGGCGGCGATTGAGCAGGTTGAGCAATGCTGGGATGCGCTCGGCCGGATCGTCCCGGTCGAGGAGACGGTCATGCCGGCGGTGTATGTGAATTCAGCCGCGATCCTGAAAGCGTTCTGCGGGGAACATGGCGGGCTGACCTGTACCTCGTCCAATGCGCGCAAGGTCATCGAATGGAGTTGGGCGCGCCGGGAGAAGATTCTGTTTTTCCCGGACGAACATCTGGGCCGCAACACGGCGAACAAGATGGGCATTCCGCGCGAGCAGATGATTGTCTGGGATCCCTTCATGCCGCGCGGCGGCAATTCCGTGGAGGCGATCCAGCGGGCCAGGCTGATCCTCTGGAAGGGCCATTGCAGTGTTCACCAGATGTTTCAGCCGTCGCACGTGGATTATTTCCGCAAACAGTACCCGGATGTGAAGGTCATCGTGCATCCGGAATGCCATGAGGATGTTGTGAACAAGGCCGACCTGGTAGGGTCGACGGAGTACATCATCCGCACCATTACGGCTGCGCCCGCCGGTACCACTTGGGCCGTCGGGACGGAACTGAATCTGGTCAATCGCCTGAAGCATGAGCAACCCGACAAGAAAGTTTTTTTCCTCTCCTCGACGGTGTGCCAATGCGCCACCATGTACCGCATCGACGCGCCGCACCTCTGTTGGGCGCTGGAAAATCTCGTCGATGGCCATGTGGTCAATCATATCGTCGTGCCGGACGACGAAAAGCAGTGGGCGAAGATCGCGCTGGACCGCATGATGGCGCTGAGCTAGCGGAATCGTGAAAACCGCTTCCAGCGACGTTCTCGCATCGCTCACATGTTCAACGTACCGCAAGCGTACGCCTCACATATTCGCTCGCTGCAGCCTTGCCGGAAGACGCTTTTGACGATCCCGCAAGAATCGCGAGGCGTCATGACTCGGTTTGAGGTGCCGCTGGCTCATCGCCTCACCGGTATTCGAGAGTATTCAGAATATTGGACCTGCGCGGTCTAGCCCACAACAAACCACTGGTTCCGCTCGGCTTGTTTCGGTATAGTCCTCTCTTTACGCGCACTTCATGACTCGTTCGTGCCTCAGATAGATCATCCTATGGACTATAAAGCGACCCTCAATTTGCCGAAGACCGACTTCCCGATGAAGGCCAACCTGCCGCAGCGGGAGCCGGAGATGCTTGCCCGCTGGACTCAGGAAAAGTTGTATGAACGCATCCAGGAATCCCGCCAGGGCTTTCCGCGCTATGTGTTGCATGACGGGCCGCCCTATGCGAACGGGCGTATCCATATCGGCCATGCGCTGAACAAGATCCTGAAAGACATCATCATCAAGTCGAAGACGATGTCCGGGTATCAGGTGCCCTATGTGCCGGGTTGGGATTGCCACGGTCTGCCGATCGAGCATCAGGTCCTCAAGGAACTGGGCGACAAGAAGCGGGATTTGGATGCCCTCGCCATCCGCAAGCTCTGTAAAGAGTATGCCGAGAAGTACGTGGCGATCCAACGGGAGGAGTTTCAGCGCCTGGGCGTGCTGGGCGATTGGCACCAGCCCTATCTCACGTTGAATCCCGCCTATGAGGGGACAATTGTCCGGGAGTTCGGTCGCTTCGTGGAGCGCGGCGGGGTCTATAAGGGCCTGAAGCCCGTCTTGTGGTGCACGCAGGATCAGACGGCGCTGGCGGAGGCGGAAGTCGAATATGAAAACCACACCTCGCCCTCGGTCTATGTGAAATTCCCGTTGGTCAGCCCGCCCACGGTGCTCAGCAAGCGATTTGGGCCGATTGCGTTCCCTAGCGAAGTGAAGAACGTCTCCGTCCTGATCTGGACGACCACTCCCTGGACCTTGCCGGCCAACCAGGCGGTCTGCCTGCATGCCGACATCGACTATGCCTTCGTGCAAGTCGGTGATGAGTTGCTGGTGATCGCCGAAAAGCTGGTCGAGTCGGTCGCCAAAGCCTGTGATCTGCCGGCCTATACCATCGTCGCGGTCAAAAAGGGCGGCGAGGGTTTTGAAGGCTTGGAGACGCAACGTCCCTTGACCACCGGGCTTTCGCCGCTCCTCCTGGGCGATTTTGTCACGTTGGAGCAGGGCACCGGCTGTGTCCACATCGCGCCGGGCCACGGCATGGAAGACTACCTCTTGGTGTTGGACCACAATGCGACGGCCACAGTGGGAGAACGCCTCGAAATCCTGGCGCCGGTGGATAACGGCGGTAAATTCACGGAGGCCGTTCCCGAGTTGGCCGGTCAGCATGTGTTCAAGGCCAATCCTAAAATCGTGGAGCGCCTCAAGGAGAATGGCCGCTTACTCGGCCACGGCTCCCTGAATCACTCCTATCCCCACTGCTGGCGCTGCAAACAGCCGGTCATCTTTCGCGCCACGGAACAGTGGTTCGTTTCGATGGAGACCAACGAGTTGCGGACTGAAGCCCTGGCGGAAATCGGTCGCGTGCAGTGGGTGCCGCCCTGGGGCCAGGATCGAATCGAGGGCATGATCAAGAACCGGCCTGATTGGTGTCTCTCACGGCAGCGGGTTTGGGGCACGCCCATCCCGGCCTTTACCTGCGTGAAATGCAAGCAGGTCTTGGCTCAGCCGCGGGTGATCGATCATGTCGCGGATCTGATTTCACTGCATGGCACCGACTATTGGTTTGCTAACCAGGCTGTCGCGTTGCTTCCTGTCGACACGCAGTGCGAAGGCTGCGGTGGAACGGAGTTCGAGAAGGAGCGCGATATCCTGGACGTGTGGTTCGAGTCCGGCGTGAGTTACGCGGCGGTGCTGAAATCCCGGCAGTGGTGGCCGGCGGATCTCTATCTGGAAGGGTCCGACCAGCATCGCGGTTGGTTTCACAGCGCCTTGCTGGCCGGGGTGATTACCGATGGCCGAGCGCCGTACAAGGCGGTGCTGACGCATGGTTTTGTCCTGGACGGTGCCGGACGGAAAATGTCGAAGTCGGCAGGCAATGTCGTCGCGCCGCAGGACGTGATCAAACAATCAGGCGCGGAAATTCTCCGCCTCTGGGTATCGGCGCAGGATTACCGCGAGGATTTGCGGATTTCTCCGGAGATCCTGACCCATCTTATCGAAGCGTACCGAAAGATCCGCAATACCTGCCGCTTTCTGCTGAGCAATCTCTACGATTTCGATCCGACGCAGCACCGCGTGCCGTTCGAGCAGTTGCCTGAGTTGGATCGCTGGGCGCTCATGCGCTTGGGCGACCTGATTCCTCGCGTGCGGAAGGCGTACGACGAATTCGAGTTTCATACGATCTTTCACGCGTTGAATAACTTCTGTTCCGTCGATTTGAGCGCGGTCTATCTCGATATCCTAAAAGATCGGCTCTATACGTTCCGCAAGGATTCGCCGTTGCGGCGCGGTTCGCAGACCGTGTTATTCGACATTGTGGTCGCTCTCACGAAATTGATGGCGCCGGTGCTGAGTTTCACCGCCGAGGAAATCTGGCGGATGTTGCCGGAATCAGTTCGAGCCGACTCCAAGGCTGAAAGTGTACACCTTGCCATGTTCCCGGACGTCGATCCGCGCTGGGCAGACCCCAAACTGGCGGAGCGGTGGGAGCAACTTCTTGAAGTGAGAACAGCGGTCCAGGCGGCGTTGGAAGTGCAACGTCGCGAGAAGGTAATCGGCGCGCCGCTTGAAGCGAAGGTTGTGATCGAAGCCAATCCCGCCTCCTATGAATTGTTGACGAAATACGCCCAGGATCTTCCGGCATTTTTTATCGTCTCAGACGTGCTGCTTCAGCCGGTCTCGCATCTGCCGGAGAAGCCCGGTTTTTCGATTGCTGTGGAGAAGGCGACGGGCGTCAAATGCGAACGCTGCTGGAATTATCGCGGGACGGTCGGAACTTTCCCCGACCATCCCACGCTCTGCGATCGCTGCGTTGAGGCGGTGCGTTGAGTACCTCCGTCCGTTATTTTTTGCTCGGTTTCCTCAGCCTGGCGATCGTGGTGCTGGATCAAGTCACGAAGGTCTACGTCATGGAGACCATGCGGCTCCATGAATCTATTCCAGTCGTCGCCAATTTCTTCAGCATCACCTACATCCGAAACCCAGGCGCGGCGTTCGGCTTTCTGTCGTCCAGCAGCAGTTCGTTCCGGTTTGTGTTTTTCGGGCTGACCTCGGTCTTTGCCGTGGGCTTGCTGGGGACCATTCTGGTGCGCATGCCGAAGGATGACTGGATGGGGCGGCTCAGCGTCGCGGCGATTCTTGGCGGGGCGATCGGAAATTTATTGGATCGTGTGCGGTACGGGGAAGTGATCGACTTTCTTGATTTTTACATCAACGGCTACCACTGGCCGGCGTTCAACATCGCTGATTCGGCGATTACCGTTGGGGTGGTGTTTCTGATTCTGCACTTTGCGCTGGAGAAGGAGCCGGAGGAAGCTCCGGTGATTCCCGAGAACCGTCCCTCTTAACCAGATGCGGGAATAGTCCCACCCATATTTCAGCGGCCGAACCGGCCTTCCTTGAGTGTATCCACCGTCTGCGGTTCTCCGATTCTCGCCGGAGAATGCTTGGCGAGGCCGGCGCCTGCTCTTGCTTCCTGGTCATCAGGTCGAAGTGGAGCATGCCTGCGTCTCATTGCCCCAGGCATCGCAGGCGTGGACCATGTCCAGGTGGCTTCCCGTGACGACTCGACTCCTTGCGGTGGATCACATCACCGGACGACCAACAGCACGATCACGCCCAGCACCATACGGTAGTAGGCAAAGACGCTCAAGCTGTGGCGTTGGACGAAGGTCAGAAAGGCGGCAATGACGGCCCAGGCCACCACGAATGAGACCACCAGGCCGATCCCAAGGGCCACGTAGTCTTGTTGTGAGAAGGCCGCTTGGGATTTGAGCATTTGATAGATGGTGGCGATGATCATCGTCGGGAGCGCCAGGAAGAAGGAGTATTCGGTGGCGACGCGCCGGTCGAGGCCGGCCAGAAGACCTCCGACAATCGTCGAGCCGGAGCGGGACATGCCAGGAATCAAGGAGGCGCATTGGGCGATGCCGACCCAGAGGGCCAAGCGGGGCGTGACCTGGAGCAGTTCCTTCACGCGCACCCGGCTCTGCATGCGCTCGACCACCAGAATGATGATGCCTCCCACGATCAGCGAAATCGCCACAGTGGTCGGCGAGAAGAGATGCTCCTTGATCGTCTTGTGGGCGAAGAACCCCACGAGTGCCGCAGGTAAGAAGGCCAATCCCAACCCGATGACGAACCAGAGATTTGGCTGGGCCTGAATGGACTTCTGAACGAGCGACATCCAAGAGGTCGTGCCACGCGCGGCGACCAACGAACGAAAGTCGCGTTGTTCACGCAGGGCATGCGACGCCAGCGACGAAAGCTTGGCGCGTTCATAGGCAATGATGGCGAGAATTGATCCTAGCTGGATCGAAATCTCCACGTTTGAGGCGATATCCCCCGTAAACCCCAGGGCATGCCCGACGAGAATGAGATGGCCGGTCGAGGAGACGGGAAGAAATTCCGTCAATCCTTCGATGATGCCGAGAATGACGGCAAGCTCTGGGCCCCAATTCATCATAGTGCGAGTGAGAGGGTATGTGAGAGTGCTGGTGGTTGGTGCCGTGGCATTGCTGAACGGTCGTTGCATATTCCCAAACTGTTCTCCTGCAGTCAAGCATCGTCGACTTTTGTGATGAAGGAGCTCACAGCGAGACCACCGGACCGGCGGCGGACGCCGCGCAATCGGCAAACATGTTGACAAACCGTGGGTCTTGGCATACACACAACAAGAGGGAAGAAGTCCGATCGGTCGGATCGAACAGGGAGGGTCGCATGAGGCATGTGTGGATGGCTGGGCTCGCGCTGATGAGTGCGATGGCCGTCAGCGGGTGCGTAAGTGACAAGAAATATCATGAGGCGCTTGCCGATGCCGACACCGTCAGGGGAGACCTGGAGCGGGCGCGGGCGCAGAAGAATGCGTTGGAGCAACAGGTGAAGACGCTGAAGGATCTCAATGCCAAGTTTGGTTCGGAAAGCCAGATCGCTCGGGATGAACTCCAGCGGATTCAGCATGGGCGTGACAAGGAGCGGGATACCATTGAAGTTCGAACGAAGGAGCTGGAAGACAAGGTCAAGCATCTGACCGCGCAAAATCGGAATGTGAAGCAGGAGTATGAAGAGGCCCGCCGGCACAATGAGCAATTGAAATCGTTGGTCGCGCGGTATCAGAAAGAGATGAAGGAGCGCTCTCGGGCGCTGTCCTCGAATTCGGCTCCTTCAGAGTTGACCGCCCCGTTGTCCCGCGCCTCGGCATCGCCTAAGCCCGCGTCCCCACCGGCGAAGGCGGCAGCGTCTCCGGCAGTGTCGCTGCTCAATATTAATAACGCCCCGGTGACCGATCTGGTCCTCACGCTGGGTATCACCCAGGATGTGGCCGACCGGATTGTGAGCAACCGTCCGTACAGAGTAAAGGGTGAACTGGTGGCCAAGAACGTGGTCCCCAAGGACGTGTTCGACGACATCAAGGACCGCATCACCGTCAGTCCCTAGTCGTGGATTGCACGTCCGCCCTCAGCGGACCTGTCGATTCGGAAGGCCGTTTGCCGTGACAGGCAAACGGCCTTCGTGTTTTCTGTGCCGTTCCGTCCGCGGGTCTGTGCGCATGGGCACCTTGCTGCATCGCAAAATCGTTTCCTGCTAGAATGCGCGCGTCACGTGAAGAGAAAGGTGCCTGTTGATGCGCCGTGCCGCTATCATTATCGGTGTCCTCGTGCTGGGTTTAGCCATCGCCGGGTATGTCTTCTTTAACGGCGAGCGGAAGCCTCCTGTGCGCTACCGAACCGTCCCTGTCGAACGGGGAACCATCATCTCGCTGGTCACGGCCACGGGTACGATCAACCCTATCACCACGGTTCAGGTCGGCAGCCAGGTCTCCGGGATGATCGAAAGCCTCCACGCCGATTTTAACTCCAAGGTGAGGGCGAACCAGGTGGTGGCACGCATCGATCCCTTTCCCTATCAAGCCAGACGGGATCAGGCGATCGCCAGCCTGGCGAACGCCAAGGCGGCGTTCGACAAGGCGCGGATCGATTTGGCTCAACGGCGGCGGGAACTGGAGCGGGCGAAGTCGTTGATCGATCAACAATTCATCTCGCAGAACGAAGTGGACGTCGCATTGACCGCCTCCGAAGGTGCGGTGGCGCAGCTCAAAGTCACCGAGGCCGCCGTCAAGCAAGCGGAGGCGATGTTGCAGGCGGCCGAGTTGGACTTGAAGTATACGGTGATCCGTTCACCGGTCGACGGGGTGGTGATTTCGCGTCTGGTTGAGGTCGGGCAGCGCATCGCGGCAAGTTTTGCCATTCCCACGCTGTTCTTGATCGCCGAAGACGTCATGAAGATGCAGGTCGATACGAATGTCAGCGAAGCCGATATCGGTGGGATCTCCGAGGGGAAAGCGGCTTCCTTCACGGTGGATGCCTATCCGGGAGAGCCGTTTCACGGCCGGGTGCGCCAGGTTCGAAATGCGCCTATCAATATTCAGAACGTGGTGACCTACGATGTGGTGGTTGAATTCGACAACCCGGAGTTTCGCCTGAAACCAGGCATGACGGCGAATGTGGCGATTGTCGTGGCGAAGAAGGAGAATGTTCTCAAGGTGCCGAACTCTGCCCTGCGCTTTACCCCGCCTAGAAGTGTACGAGAAGAAAAGGCTCCGGTCAGATCTGCCAAGGGCGAGAGCGGCAGCCGTGTGTCAGGCGATGGGGCATCCACACCGGCGCTCCGCCAGGTAACCCTCTGGAAGCAGGACGGCCACGATGAATTGGAGCAGATTCCTGTCGAGATGGGCATTTCCGATGGGTACTATGCAGAAGTCCGCTCCGCATCGCTCAGCGAGGGAGACCAGGTCATTGTCGGAATTGAATCTCCGCGCGGTGATCCCAAGGGTGGCGATCTGCCGCCTGGGTTCGGCTCCGGACAGCCGCGTGCGCCACGGCGTGATCGCGGGCTTTAGCCGATGGCGGAAAACAGTCGCCGGCGACATGCGCAACCTTCGTGACGCGGATCTGGTCAGGGACTACAGCCGGGCTGTGCATCGAGCCGTGAGAACCGGCGGATGAGGAAGTCTCTATGCGCCCGCTTATCCTTTGTGAAGACCTCTGGAAGATCTATCGCGTCGGCGACGTGGAGGTCCAGGCGCTACGAGGCATCAACCTCACCATCGATCGCGGAGAGTTTGTCGCGGTAATGGGCACCTCCGGATCGGGCAAGTCGACCCTGATGAATATTCTGGGCTGTCTTGACCAGCCCACCCGTGGCCGATATCGGCTGGACGGCTTGGATGTGGCGGCGGCGACGCGGGATCTCTTGGCTGAACTGCGCAATCGGCAAATCGGATTCGTGTTCCAGAATTTCAACCTCATTCCCAGAACCAGTGCGTTGGAGAACGCTCAACTTCCTCTGTTTTACCGGGGAGTCTCAATCAAGGAACAACGAATGCTGGCCGCCGCGGCGCTGCAGCGAGTGGGACTGGCCGGCCGGGAACAGCATTATCCTGCCCAGTTGTCCGGAGGCCAGCAGCAGCGCGTGGCCATCGCACGAGCCCTGGTCGGGACTCCGTCGATTCTCTTTGCGGACGAACCTACAGGTAACTTGGATACCGCTTCCAGTCGGGAAATCATGAACATTCTCGAGCAGCTCAATCGCGACGACGGTATCACGATCATCCTCGTGACGCATGAATCGGACATTGCCGCCTACGCCACCCGTGAACTCGTCATGAAGGACGGGCAGGTCGTACAGGATACGCGGCGTGCCACGCACTTGTCCGTCATGCAGTAGGACGTCCATGCCGGCCTTTATTCTGCTCACCGTCATGACCGCCTTGCGGATTCTCAGTCGGAACCGGCTTCGCGCTGGCCTGACCATGCTCGGTATCGTCATCGGAGTGGGCGCAGTCATCGCCATGGTGAGTATCGGACAGGGGGCCCGCGCGGCGGTGCAAGCGCAGGTGGCCAGTATGGGGACGAATGTCATCATCATCATGCCGGGCTCCACGACCGTCAGTGGGGTGCGGGGCGGACAGGGCGGGGCGGTGACCTTGACGGTAGGCGACGCGGCTGACATCAAGAAGCGGAGTCCCTTACTGTCGGACACCGGATGGGCCAAACGGGATGTCATGCAAATCGTCAACGGAAACCGCAATTGGAACGGTCCGGTGAACGGGATCTCGCCGAGTTATCTTACGATCCGTGATTGGTCGTTCCTCAGCGGCGGGCCGTTTACGCAGACCGATATGGAGAGCGCGGCCCGCGTCGCGTTGATCGGTCAGACGACGTTGGAAAATCTCTTCGATCCCGGCGAGGAGGCGATCGGCGCGACGATCCGTATCAAGAATGTCCCGTTTCAGGTCGTCGGCCTGCTGGCCCCCAAAGGTCAATCGGCTCAGGGCTCCGACCAGGACGACGTGATTTTTATCCCGTTTACGACCGCTGAGCGGAAGGTGTTCGGCAGTCAGTTCCTGGGGTCGGTCGGGGCCCTGTTCGCGTCGACGGAGCAGATCGCTGATTTACCCGAGGCGGTCGAGCAGATTCGGGAGGTCTTGCGGTCGCGACATCGGCTCCAGTCCGAGCAGGCGGATGATTTCACGATCCGGACTCAGATCGATATCGGCAAGGTGCAGGAGGGGACGAGTCAGACGCTGACCATCATGCTGTTCGCCATTGCGTCGGTGTCGCTGTTGGTCGGCGGGATCGGCATCATGAATATTCTGCTGGTGTCGGTGACGGAGCGAACCAGGGAAATCGGAGTACGGATGGCGGTGGGCGCCAAGCGGCTGCACATTCTGTCGCAGTTTCTGATCGAAGCGGTCACGCTGAGTCTGTTCGGCGGCCTGATCGGTGTCGTCGTTGGTATTGTCGGTGCTCGGCTCACGACGCTGATTGTGGGGTGGCCGACCATCATTTCGTTCGATTCCATCGTGACCGCATTTCTGTTCTCGCTGGCCGTGGGACTGTTTTTCGGACTCTATC
The DNA here is from genome assembly GCA_902500785.1 of uncultured Nitrospira sp. Lineage (GTDB taxonomy): Bacteria > Nitrospirota > Nitrospiria > Nitrospirales > Nitrospiraceae > Nitrospira_A. Next base: position 10,066 of record CABVRW010000066.1, on the reverse strand, counting down.
CCGCTAATAAAGCGGCTCGACTCAATCCGATCGAAGCGCTGCGCTACGAATAGCGATCTCCGTTCATCTGGTGGGGCGGGGTGCTCGGATTTGTCCGGGGATGGGGGCGTGCACCCTGGGCATCAGTGAAAGGTTCGTTCAAATTCCGGGGGGATGGTGCCCATCACGGAATGAATCCGCCGGGTCGGGGCCTGCTCGTCTTGATTGGCCAGGTCGATCACGGGTGACACGAGATAGGGTTGTCCTGAGGGGTCGTGGGTGACCGTCACGATCGGCTGGTGTAACTTTCCTGAGTTGATGACCGACACGATGGCCCGCTCTCCGGTGTTGAGCGACACATAGCTATAGACCGGGTAGATGCCCATCACTTTTACGAAGAGAGAGATCAGCCGGTTTTCGTACTTGCCTTCCTGCCCCTCCTGATAGAGCCGTTGCAACGATTGATGCGGAGTCAGCGGCGAGGCGCCGCCGAACCCTGTCAGAAGCTCGTCATAGCGATCCATGACCATCACGATTCGGGTCATGTCGGAGGTGAACGCGCCTCGCGTTTCCATGGGAAATCCGCTACCGTTCAAGCAGGCATGATGCTCGGCTACAATTTGCCCCACTGACGGGGAGAACTGGGTTTGGCGTTCGAGGAGAATGGCGCCGGCGCGCGCGTGGGATTCATAGATCCGGCGGTGCTGTTCCGAGAGGGCCGTCGAAGTGTCGTGAACACGTTGAAGAATGTTCGGGGGCACCTGCATGAGTCCGATGTCATGAAGGAGTGCGCCGGTGGCCAGATCCTGGATGGCCAATAGGCTGTAGTCTGCCGCGTGCGCGAGAATCATCGAAAAACTGCACGTGGCGAGAGCATGCTGGCTGAGCGGGGCATTCCCCGTGCGTCCCTCGCTGAACGCCATGAACAGGGCATGCGTGTTCAGCGCTTGGGCCACGGCGCTGATTTCGTGCACCGTGTGTGTGGCCTCCTCGGGATCCACGATGCCCGTTTGGGCGATGCGCGAGAAAGTGGAGTGAACCGACGCCTCGATTTGGGCACGGGCCGTTCTCGCCGTCAGGAGTTCCTGGTTCATCGTGGCGAGGGACCGGACCTCCGGTGTGCTTGTGGTCGGCGAAGATAGCGGCTGAGCCACGATGGTCGGTTGCTCCGGAGTCACAGAGAGTGTGTCCGCGAGATCGAGTCCTCGGGCAGGATCGATGGCAAGGTGTTTCACTCCCGCCCGCCGCAACTTTTCGATTTGCTCGTCTGTCCGAATCAAGAACGAGTGGCGCATAAACGGCGAACGAAACCAGGCCACGTCCAGCTTGGCGACGTGCATGCCGATTCGAAGGGCGTCGATGGTGATCGGTCGGTATGCCATAACGTATGCGCTTCCACGGCCCGCCGGATGACCGGTGGCCGCGCGGTGTTCCTCCTCGGTCCTATCGAGCTTGTTGAGCGTCGGGTCGATACTCTGGGAGTACCGCCAGCGGCGCTTGTTGAGGGGTGGGACCACCGGAACGAGGTGGCGCGGGTCGCGCCACCGACAACCGTATTTCCATGCGAGGATTGTCGCGGTCTTGATATTTATAGAGGTGTGTTTCGACCACCCGGTTATCGTTCAGTCCCAGGCCCTCACAGAGTGCGTCTTGCGCGATCTTGAGTCCTCCATCGGTATCCCGACGGAGGGCCGAGGCGAAATAGAAATGGATCGACAGTGAGAGGTTCGCCTGCCGCAAGATGTGTCTTAGAGTATCACGGTGGGACGATTGGGCAAGCGCAACCAGAATTTGTTGCCCGACCAGTTCCTTGAACGCGCGGCCTTTGGCGGAGAGCAGGCGGCGCCCGTTCACGGTGGCATATTGGTGATTCACGCTGGGCGGAACGGGTAACGTGAGCGCGATGGAATCTGCGGCTACGCACGCGGCAAGCGTGGCGGAAGTGAGAGGAGGGATTGAGAGACGCGTGCGGAGGTCCTGGCGTGGCAGAACGGACTCCTGCGTAGAAAGAGGTACCTTCTGAGACGATGGTCGAAAGGATGTCGTCCGAATCGGGAGGGGGGACTGTCGGGGGAGGGACACGCGCCGCAAGGGCCTGCCTATACCACTAGAGAAGATTTTGGATTTTAGCCATATCCTGCTCGTACCGGTCTTCCGTTCTGGTGAGATACCGTCGCCATTCCGATGGACCCCAGACTTCCAGGCGGTGATACATTCCCACCAGGAAGATTTCCTGATCTTCATCCATCGGGACGAGCTTACGAAGGCGGCTCGGAATCAGCACACGCCCGGCCTTGTCGATATCCGAGGTGCCCGCTTGTGACATGACATGGTGCATGAACAGGCGGCTCTGGTCCTCATCCAGGGTGCTCCTGGTTCGCTCCAGTACCTTGTCCCATTCCTTGGCTGAGTACATCCAGAGCGTCTGCTCGGTGTTCTTGACGAACATCACCTGATTACCCTCGGTTTCGAGACGTTCTCGAAGGGGAGAGGGGATCAGGAACCGTCCCTTTTCATCGACTTTGCAGAGGTACTCGCCGGCGAACATTATCGGCACCCTCGTTCTTGAGATCGGTGGCTGTCAACGGCCGATGGATCTGTACGTATGAACAGAGGAATCAGCTGAGTCATCGTTTCTTGGCTGATGGTAGGAGACAGGGCCAATCCTGTCAAGTGAATATTCACGACCAGGCCGATCACTCGAAGTCGGTTTGGTCCATTCCTGGTGGAGAGGCCTCCTCCCCTTCCATCGCCGCTTCGACGTCGTCCCCAAGATCTTCGCCCATTTCCTGTCCCATTTTTTTCATGAACCTAGCCATACTCTGCGGGTCATTCTCATCTAATCCACCCAGATGACTTGGATCCGACAGGGCTTCAAGGCGTGCTTCCTCTGATTTGGGAGAGGCAAACCGCGACAGCAGACGTTCCAAATCAGGACTGTGACAGTGCCCGCAGGTCTGTAGTGGCGAAGCGCTGACACTGAGGATCAATCGGGTGGTTCGTTTCCCACATTGGCGACAGCGATATTCGTAGATCGGCATGGGTTACGCTCTCAGGGTCGGCCGTCGGTCGAACGCAGACGGGGGAAGCCACGTGTCCGGCACCATGCCGGCATCTACGGAACGGGCGAGCGCGAGGACCGCGACATCCTTGGCGCCGGCTTCGAGCAGAACTTTGGCGCACTCATTGGCTGTCGTGCCGGTGGTGAATACGTCATCGATCAGGAGAATGCGCTTTCCGGCCACCTCCCGGGGAATCAGTAGGGCGAACGCCTTGCGAAGGTTCTGCAGGCGGGCCGAGCGCGGGAGGGTGATTTGCGGATCGGTATCGACGATGCGAACCAAGTTTCGATAGGATACCGGTCGTCGTAACACCGGTCCGATGCGATCGGCGAGGAGCAGGGATTGATTAAACTCTCTCTGCCGGAGGCGGTGGGGGTGGAGGGGGATCGGCATGAGGAGGTCCGCATTTAGATTGGTCGGGAGCGCCTGGGCGAGCAGCGCGCCCAACGGATCCGCCAAAGCCACCTTCCCTCGATATTTGAACAGGGCGATGGCGTCCTGAAGCGGCGAGCAGTACGCATAGGCTGCCCACACCTGCGTGTAATGTGGCGCACGGGTACGGCAGTCATGGCATTCGTGAGTCGGGCTCTCGATGGTGGCGACGGTGGAGGCGAAGGGGCGGCGGCATCGTGGGCAGGCCGGTCCCTGCAACGCGCGAATCAGTCCCCAGCATCGGCGGCAGAAGAATGGGACGGGATCGTCGGCGAGCGGATGGGCACAGGTGGTACAGTCTGATGGAAGCAGCAGCCGCGAGGCTTGCCGGAGGATGTCTGCGACCAGTGTGTGAGAGTTCATGGCCTAAGTCCGAGGAGCGTGACTCGAAGCGTGATTGAGATTTTGTACGGAAAACCTCACCCCCTGTCAAGGTTGTGGGGTACGAATCGGGTATGATATACGACCAGTCCGCCTGCATCAGGGCGATTCCAGCGCTCGGCGACGTTCCGGTCGCATATACCCGCCGGGAGCTCCCGCGCTGTGCCACGACCATGGATTCCCAACATGCAAGATCCTGCCAAGATGCTGGTACGAGTACAGAATCTTTCCAAAGAATACCGGCGGGGCCAGACGCTCGTGTCTGCTTTGCAGGACGTCACGCTCGATGTGACGGCTGGAGAGTTCTGCGCGTTCGTCGGGCCGAGCGGCTGCGGAAAGAGTACGCTGCTGAATTTGATCGGGGGGTTGGATTCTCCCACGTCGGGCACCATTGCGATTGAGAGCCGGCTCGTGACCCATGCCGGTGCTGCGGACTGGACCCGTCTGCGGCGTGAGTTGATCGGGATCGTTTTTCAGGCGTTTCATCTGATTCCAGGGCTGACGGTCGCGGAGAATGTCGCGTTGCCCTTGTTGCTGAAAGGTGAGCAGGGGGCGGTGGTGACGGAGCGGATCGATGAAGTCTTGGAGGCGGTGCGAATGACGGCTCGACGTTCGCATCGACCGAGTGAGTTGTCGGGAGGGGAGCAGCAGCGTGTCGCCATTGCCCGGGCAATCGTGCATCGGCCGCGGCTGATTCTGGCCGATGAACCGACGGGGAATCTCGACTCCAAGCAAGGCGCTGACATCGTCACCCTCTTCCGGACGTTGCCGCAACGGTTTGGTCACTCCGTGTTACTGGTGACGCACAGCGAAACCGCGGCAGCAGCCGCAGACTATGTGTGGCATATGCGGGACGGCCGATTGGTCAATTGTGTCAGGCGGTAGCCTAGGTGGTTGCTGATACGTGTCGTCGCTTTGAATTACTCCCTTGTTCGTGAAAGGTTGTTCGTCTCTCGGTAGAACCTGCTGCAGTTCCAGACGAGACGCCTCACGATTCACGGAGTTCAACGACGAGGTGCGAACAGCAACGGCGGATCGTTCAGCATCCTGCCGAAAGAAAGGATCAGTATGGATTTGAGCGTGACCATCGCGGGAGTGAAGTTTCCCACCTGTTTCATGAATGCCTCCGGAGCACTCTGTGTGACGCGGGAGGAATTGCTGGCACTGGGGCGTTCCCGCGCCGGTGCCATCGTAACCAAGTCGATGACCCTGGAGCCACGGCTCGGCAATCCCGAACCGCGGTATTACGGCTTTCCGGGAGGGTCGATCAATTCCATGGGGCTTCCAAATCTCGGGTACCGGGCGTACGCGGAAATGATTCCCGAGCTGACTCAATTCGGGAAACCCGTTATCGCCAGTATTGCCGGCTTGTGCGAGGACGACTTTCTGACTATGGCGCGGGCGATTAATCAGGCGCGGCCCGATCTCATTGAGGTGAATCTTTCTTGTCCGAACATCCCCGGTAAGCCACAGATCGCCTATGACCCGGTCGATTCAGAGCGTCTGCTCAAGCGGGTGCGGCCTCTCATTACGGTTCCGATGGGCGTGAAGTTGCCGCCCTATTTCGATCCCGCTCACCACGCGGTGATGGCTGAGGTGATTCGACGGTGCGAGGTCGATTATCTGAATTTGATCAATTCTGTGGGGAACGGCCTTGTCGTGGATCCGAAACGCGACACCCCGGTCATCAGGCCAAAGGGCGGTTTCGGAGGATTAGGGGGATCGTTGATCAAGCCGGTTGCCCTGGCCAATGTGCGCGCCTTCTGGACGTTGCTTGAGGGGCGGATCCCCATCATCGGAACCGGAGGGGTCGTGCAGGGGATCGATGCCTATGAGCATCTGTTGTGCGGCGCCTCGGCCGTCCAGGTGGGGACGGTGTTGGTCGAAGAGGGTGTAGGGGTGTTCGAGCGACTGGAACGTGAGCTGGTGGCTGAATTGTCCACGCGGGGCGCGCAGTCACTTCAGGAATGTCGGGGAAAACTGAAAGAGCTGTGAGCAACGGGGCGCCGGTTTCGTCTACGGAACCGGCGCCTGACGGTCTATCGAAAGGCGAAGTTTTTTGGGAGGAAGCCCTGCTGCAATGCCTGGCGCAATAACTGCGCCACGTTGCGGACTTTCAATCGCCGCATTAGGTTGAAGCGATGCACCTCAACGGTTCGGACACTGATGGCCAGCCGACGGGCGATGTCACGGTTGGTATTGCCCTGCGACACCAATTTCAGAATTTCTTTCTGTCGAGGTGTGAGTCCGTCCGACCGTTTATTGCGCGCTGGCGTCGGCTTGGCGACTTTGACAGGTTTCCTCTTCTTGGTCGAAGAAGAGGCCTTGGAGATCTTTGCGGGCTTTCTGGCTTGAGGTCGTTTGCGTAGTGCCATAAGGATTATGTACCCCAAATTCTACTGAACGTAATCTTAGCATATCTGGGTAAATCTGTAAAAACAATTACTGGAGTCTTGTTCCGTCGAACCTGATCATGTCGTGGATTTCCCCTACGTTATTCGCAGTCTGTGCTCGGCTTGGATGGACACATTTGTCCACTCATCCTGGTCGCACTCTCCTGACGATTATCGGCGTCGGGTTGGGGGTTGCGGCCACCATCGCTGTTCAGACGGCCAATGTGGATGTCCTGCGATCTTTCGAGGAGTCGGTCTTGACCGTGGCCGGCCCTGTCACGCTCGAGGTATCAGCCGGCGAGGCGGGGATGGACGAGCGACTGATTACCACCGTGCGGGAAGTCACGGGCGTCGATTCCGCCAGACCGGTCGTGGAAGTCGGGGTGCAGGTGGCCGACCGTCAACAGTCGTTCCTGGTTCTTGGTCTGGACCTACTGGACGAGTTGAATACCGTGCAAGGTCGTCTCCCTGTGACGCTGGAGGCTCTGCAGCGTCCCGGTGAGGGTGACGGAATGGAGGCCCTCTTGGCTCCGAACGGAATCCTGGTAGGCCAGGTGCTGGCCTCTGAGCTGAACGTCGGACCAACGGCCGCGCTGGAGCTTGAGGTCGGTAGCGGTAAGGTTTCCGTCGTGATTACGGGGGTGATGGGGCGTCAGGCCGGGGAGGTGTCCGCATGGGATCGCCTAGCGGTGATGGATATTGCTGCCGCCCAATGGACGTTCGGCTTGAATGGGCGGCTGGATCGTATCGATGTGGTGACGCAGTCCTCCTCGTCGGTCGAGCAGGTGGCGGAAGCAATCGCCCAGATCTTGCCGCCATCCGTCACGGTGCGACGTCCCATCCAACGAAGCCGACAAGTCGAGTCCATGGTCAGCGCGTTCCAAATGAACCTCTCCGTGCTGAGCATGGTGGGGCTGCTGGTCGGGGTCTTCCTGATATACAACACCGTGTCTTTTACGGTGGCGCAACGCCGGCGGGAAGTGGGAATTTTGCGCGCGATCGGAATGTCGGAGCCTATGGTCGTCGGCCTATTTCTCGCGGAGGCCGGGGTGTTCGGGGTGGCGGGAGGGGTGCTGGGTGGTGGCCTTGGTCTGGTGCTGGGGAATGTGCTTGTCGGTTTGGTTGGCCGGACCATCCACGATCTCTATGTTCCGATGGCCGACGCGTCGAGAGCCTTCGGTTTCCCTCCCGGCTCTGTCCGTCTGTTGATAGAAGCGATCGTAATTGGGAGCGGCGTGTCGGTCCTTGGCGCGGTGGGGCCCAGTCTGGATGCCGGTCGTACGTTGGTGGTCGCTGCCCTAGCTCCAGGAGAATATGATATTGCCCAGCGTGTACGCGCTGCCTCGCTGGGCCTCGTGGGAGGGGCTTTGCTGCTGTTCGCCCTGGGCGCTGCGTTTGCCGGACCGGTCGGCGGGGTTCCGGTCTTCGGATATCTGGCGACGTTTTGTCTGCTCGCCGGCCTCTCCTGCTTGGTTCCGATATTGATGCAGTGGGTCTGTCGTACGCGAGAGCTGGACGCCTCTTCTCCCGCACCTTCATTGGGTGGCGCCATTCGCCACATTGCGAGAGAGCAGACCACGCGGGGGATGGGGAGGAATGCGGTCACCGTGTCGGCCTTTCTCGTCGGTGTCGCCATTATGGTCGGGGTGATGGTGATGATTCGGAGTTTTCGGGACACGGTCGAGATCTGGATCGATCAGACCGTGATGGCGGATTTCATCGTGGCTCCGGCCGGATGGCCGCACGTGGTTCGCGGCGGAACGTCGGCTCAGGTGCTTCCTGGTGCCTGGCGAGCCAGCTTGGCCGGTACCGCGCATGTGACGGCGGTCGATGTATACCGCGATGTGCGTATTGACCTGGATGGGCGACCGATTGCCTTGGTATCCAGAGATGTAGCGCTCCATGCCGCCCGGAGCCGCTATCTGTTTCTCGAAGGCGAATCGGCGATGATCTTGACTCGTGTTGCCGCCGGGGAAGGTGCGATCATTTCCGAGGTGGTGGCCAATTCCCTGCAGGTCGCCAAGGGGAGTCGGTTGTCCATTCCGACCCCGATGGGGGCGAAATCGTTGGCGGTTCTGGGAGTCTTTTACGACTATGCCACCGATGGTGGGAAGATCGTCATCGACAGGTCACTGTATCGAGAATGGTGGAACGACGATGGGGTGACGGTGTTTCCTGTCTATGCCGAGCCGGGGGCCGATTTAGCACAGGCCAGAACCGCGCTTCTCAAAACCTTGGCCGATGAATCCCGCGGGACTCTGTTGCCGACCGTGTTGAGTAATCGAGAGTTGCGTCGCGAAATTCTTCGAATTTTCGACCGGACCTTTACATTAACCTATGTGCTGGAAGCCATTGCGGTAATTATTGCCATGCTGGGGATCATCAATACCTTGGTCACGTCGGTGGTTGAGCGGCGTCGCGAATTAGCCACGTTGCAAGCCCTCGGCAGTAGCCGGGGACAAATTACTGCCTTGATCCTCTGGGAGGCCGGATATCTGGGGATCCTGGGAACGGCGATGGGATTATTCGGTGGTCTTGCCCTTGCGTGGATTTTGATCAGGGTCATCAACCGGCAGTCATTCGGTTGGACGATCCAGGTCTCATGGCCCCTGGGTTTGATGGCAGAAGTGGCCGCCCTGGCCTTCTTCGCCTCGCTCCTCGCCGGATTCTGGCCGGCTCGTTGGGCCTCCAAGCAACCGTTGGTTGAGGGGCTCCGTTACGAATGAAGGCCGACGACGGGCTCAGACGCAGGGATTGATCCTTGCGTGGTGGGGAGCGCATCTACCTGGATCTCGAAGCCCAGGTCCTCGATCATCCGCCACACTTCTGCGGCCGGTTGTCCTGGTGTGGTCAGGTATCCGTTCACAAACACGGAATCCGCTGGATAGAGCGCAAGTGGCTGCAAACTACGCAGATTGTGCTCTCGTCCTCCGGCGATACGAATCTCCGTTCTGGGGTGCAGTAGCCGAAAGAGGCACAGGGCCTTCAGGCATCGTTGAGGCGTGAGCGGGGCATACTGTTCCATCGGTGTGCCTGCTGCCGGGTGAAGGGTGTTGATGGGAATCGAGTCCGGCTTGACATCTCGGAGGGCCAACGCGAGATCAATCAGGTCCTCATCGCTTTCTCCCATTCCCACGATGCCACCGGAACAAATTTCGAGTCCGGCGGTCCGAGCATGTCGGATGGTGGCGAGACGGTCCTGAAAGGTGTGTGTAGTGCAAATCTCGGGGTGATAGGCTTCGCTCGTGTTCAGGTTGTGGTTGATCCGATCGACGCCGGCGGCCTTCAGATCTTTCGCTTGACGTTCATTGAGGAGCCCCAAGGAGCAGCAGATCTGAATCGGCACTTCCTGCTTGATGGACCGCACGGCGGAGGCGATGTCGGCAATCTCGCGATCCAGTGGGCTGCGTCCGCTGATCACGATGCAGTACCGTTGTGCCTTGGCGGCGGCGGCCCGGCGTGCGCCCGTGACCATTTGGTCTTGAAGGAGCAGGCCGTAGCGTTCAATCGGGGCGGTCGAAATGGAGGATTGGGAACAGTAGCCGCAATCTTCCTGGCAGGCGCCGCTCTTGGCATTCAACAGCATTTGCAGGCGAACGGTCTTGCCGAAGTAACGTTCACGGACCGTGAAGGCCGCCTGTAACAGCTCCAGCAGTCGGGAGTCTGGTGATTGCAATACGGCGAGGCATTCCTCTTGAGTGAGTAATTCGTCCCGCAAGGCCTTGCCGGCCAGAATTGTAAAATCAGTCATGCACGCTACTCCTCGAAAAGAAAGGTCGAACTGTGACTCCCGATCGGTGTGCCCGTTGGGGGAGGCCG
>CABVRW010000065.1 GCA_902500785.1 uncultured Nitrospira sp. | reverse complement strand
TCAGGTCGAAGAGCCGATCTACATTCGGCCGGCCGAGCGCGTGAACTGGCTGTAACACAGCCGTGAACGGTTGGGAGGAGCTCGGTGCTCTCTCCCAACCGTCACCGGTCCGCGCATCTCGGCTCAGCGTGTGCTACCTGTGAATGCCGCCGCTGCAGCGGTGGGTGTTCATCAGAACGCTGCGGCTCTTACGAACGGCTCTCGCAGAGTTCTCGTCTCCACAACGAAGCAGGATCAGTTGAAAGGCGAAGAGCCACGGGAGGCTTGCCTTCTGCTTGTCGAGTCGATTGGAAGGCACCACACGCATCGATGGATATTCGCGGTGGGTTTATCGGATTCCTCATCGTCGTCACAGCCGCCCTGGCCTTGTCCTTCTTCGGACATCTATTCCTGTTCGATCATTGGCGCATGCAGCATGAGCGGCAACTCCATCGATCGAAAATCTTTGAGGAGGTCTTGCGGCTGCAACGCCTAGTCATGGATGTCGAAACAAATTTTCGTGGCTATCTCCTCACGGAACAGCCATCGTTTCTCGAACCCATTAACCAGGCTGAAAGCCGGTTGGAAATTGGGATGGCGCAGTTGAGAGTCCTGACGACCAGCACTCCCGGTTTGCAAGCCGGAGTGGGCGTGCTCTCGGCTCGCCTCAGAGAATTCGTTGAGAGCAAGAAGGCGCTGGTGGCAACCGTCCGGATGGATAAGCAGGAGCAGGTGCGCTTATACGTTCGTGGCGGGAGTGGTCGCGCCCTATTCTTGACTGTCGAAAAGGCCATTGGAGATTTCGAGACGCGGATTCAGCGCGAACTGCCGCATGAGGCCATCTCCTATGAGTCCTGGATGCAACGTGCTCGATGGCAGCTGCTGATCTTGGAAACCCTTGGGATTTTGCTGTGTGTGTATCTCACCAGGGTCTTGGGGTTTCCGAAGAAATCGTTTCTTGAAAGACGCTCCTTTCAGGTTCTCCCATAATTCAGTCGTTAAAAAGCAATCGTTCTGTCCTCTGTGATTTAGACCTCCCCCGCATGTGCTCCTTCTGGATTCCCTGCCTCGTAGCGATTCGCACAGTGCGATCCGTGCGAATTCGCACTGTTTTCGTTGTTTGATCGGCAAAAAGACGGAAATTTGGGCCGAATCGCAATGGCACATGCTTTGCTTTTATTTCGGGTATCAGGCGCAGCAACCGAAATAAGAGAGGAGCTGATTCATGGTACGAATGATAAAAAAAATCGGAGATCGTGAAATCGCTTGGGCGATGTTGGCGGTGGCTGCTGTTGCGCTCTGGAGTACCTGGGGTTTGACCAGCTAAACTGACTGTGGGCCACCGTCGCGACCATGTGTGTTGCAGGTGAGTTCGTCATAATGAGTCCTTCGACCGTGGTATCCGCCTTCGTGTGACCTCTGCCTTCGACTTCCCCATCCTTCTCTCGACACATTCTTAGGTTCGCGTAGAAGGTTTGCAGCTGAGCTCCCTTTTGCGAAGGAACAGCCCCAGGACATGATTAGGGCTGCCGGTTGCGATGTAGACAAGCAATCCTGCGCTATCTTCAGAAGCATCCCCTCGACGATTCTGTAGCACAGCGGCGATGCATTCACTCGCTCGCGTTGCGTAAGGCGATGACGTTGACGGTGGTGTGAGGTGGCGACTAGTGATCGCCGGGTAGGGGTGCGATCCCGCAGGTGTCGATCTCTATCGATTCAACGCCATGTTGGTGCCTTCAGCATGTAAGCCATTCGATGGCGCAGAATCGAATCCATATTTGAGCAGGAGTTTTTGTATGCGAGGACTCATGATGAAATCCATGAACTCTTTCGCAACAGTCAGTGAGGTATTCCGACAGGTCCACACGATGGCTTCCCCGAATTGGACGGGTGTCTGCGTTCCGGCGGGGGTTTCATCAATAATGCGCACTTGCCCACTGTTGATCGCATCCACACGGTAAACAATGCCCACGTCGGCGACTCCCCTGTGAAGCAGACTCACTATTTCCTCGCCATGTTGAGCCTGGAGAAGGCGGGAATGGTCTTTGTACCTGGGATTCAGTTTCGTGAGCGCCCGAGCCGTGATTCCTCCCAATGAGGACGTCGTCGGGTCTCCCAGGGCAATGCGAATGGCTCGATTCGGCAGCGCATCGTGAAAGGAGACTGGTGTGGCATGAGAGGTCGATGACATGACCAGCACGAGAGAGGTCTGCGCGTAGATCCGAAGCCCTCCGTTGAGAGTCAGCCCTTTCTGTTGCAGCTTCTCGATCTCCCCAACCGCAGCGGGAAGAAACACATCAATCTCAGCACCCAGTTCGATTTGCCGTCGAAGGGTTGGCGAAGGACCATAGACGGCGCGGACCGTCGCACCATATTCTCTCTCAAACATCGGGAGGATTTCGCTGAACACCGGCCTCAAACTGGGAGCGGCCCCGATCGTGAGAGTTTCTGCCTGGATGTCCTGCCCGTTGCCAAGCCCGCCCGTGAGTCCAGCCAGAATAGCCACCGCCAAGCTGAATTTCCGAAATCTCGTCATGATATTCCTCTTCTTGCCCCGTCGACAGAGGAGCCTGAATTAATACAAGAGAACGGATTTGTCTTATGGATGGGATGCAAAGCAAGATCGATACCAATTTGAACGGTCGCTGGAGATCCCGAATGGAGTGGGTCAGACATTCATTATCATTGGAATTTCTTTTGAATGTTTTCCCAAGCCGATAGCACCGCTTTGCCGGAAGGGCCTGCGTTTCCCTTTGATGGCCCCTGCGAACTAGGACAATTCCCAGATGTGAAGACCGGCTACCGGCCTATATGTTGGAAACGCGGGATCCAACTGAACGGGCATGGGAGCGACCGCGTCTTTGTACAATCCATTCACGAGTGAAAGGAGAAGGCGATGATCTATCGAACAGGCATAGGAGCGGCAATGGTTTTCGTGGGGTTGCTGGCCATCAGCAACGCTGCCGTGGCGGCGTCAGGCGCCGTCGACGGCCATTCGAAAAGCTCGATGGACAGGCACAAGGTCTTTCAAGGAACGATCGATCGTATCAATGGCAACCTCTACACCATCAAGGATGGCGAGGGAAACGACATGACCCTGCGGGTCACGGACGCCACAGATGTGAAGTGTCACGGGAGGGACAGCACCGTCTCGTCTTCGAATCGCGAACCTATGGAATCTGTGAAGGTCTCGCCTCAGGGCGCGACGCAACTCCCGGAAGAGCAGGCTGAATCGAGACTCAATAGAGGAGACAGCGTGGACTGCTTTCATGTGGGGGACCAAGTAGAAGTCATGCCGTCCGACAGCGGAGCGGCCCAGCGGATTGAATGGGTTTCTCAACCCGCCCATTCATCCCGATAACCATCCTTGACATCACCATGGATCCGATTGAGAGTCCGGGCTTGACCAAACGGTCTAGCCCGGACTGCTGATCCATTCGCCATGCCCATGCGGTAGAAGGAGTCGCGCGACAAAGGGTACTCTCAGTAAGTTCCCCGAAGAAATGACCGTATCGATGTGAGCGAACGCCCAAGCCCCGATCCAAAAGGTTAGCCGGCTATGGTGAGAGTTCGCTCGGTGCGCACAGTGCGAATGTGCACGAGCCCAGTTCTTCATGTGGTAGGGATCATCCTTAAGACCCGTCTGTCGACGAGAATATGTGCCAAACCCCTACGCCTGCCAGGCCATCCCTACCAGAAGAGTTAAGTGACATATAGAGGCAAGGACCTTGCTCTAGCTCATGATCAATGTGATCTGAGGGCGATGCTCCCGTCCATGAGGTGAACTGTCCATGCCGCACGAGTTCTGGGACGACGTCACACGTAACTTCCGGGCATTGCGATTCCTTCAATTTGATTCCCTTTCGAATTTCCTCCAGAATGCAGCCGCCACATGACGACATATCGGCAGATCTCAATCACTCAATCCGCCGACAGGTACTCATGGAGGTTGTAGGTGCTGCCCAGTCGAAGCTTGCACGGTGCAAGGGTAATTGAGGGAGGCTGTGCCGGAATGACAGAACAACACATCGCTCGCGGTGGATTTCACGGATGAACCAGCTTGTCCTCATCGCTCTGCGCAGGCCGTACACGTTCGTCGTCATGACTATCCTCATCGTGCTGGTAGGGGTCAAGACGGTGCTCCACATGCCGACCGACATCTTCCCCAATGTCACCATTCCTGTTACCTCCGTGGTCTGGATTTACAATGGCTTGCTGCCGAAGCAGGTGGAGGGGCGCATCACGTATCTGTTCGAACGCTTCCTGACCTCGACGGTGGAGGGCATCAAGTACATCCATAGCCACTCCTACTTCGGCAGCAGCATCACCAACATTTTCCTCCAGGACGGAGTGGACGTGGCCAGGGCGGAGGCGGATATCGTGGGCATTGCGCAAAACGTCGTCAAGGCGCTACCGCCCGATATTTCGCCTCCTATGGTCATGCGTCTTGCACCATCCTCCATCCCGGTGGCCATGCTCAAAATCAGCTCCGACCACCTGACGCCCGCGGAGCTCTACAATCTTGTCTACATGCGCATCCGCCCGCTGCTCGTGACGGTGCCGGGAATCGTCCTGCCGCACCCGTACGGCGGCCAGGACATGCAGGTCATGGTCAACCTGGATCAGCAGAAATTGCTCGCGCGTCAACTCACCCCGGCGGACATTCACGCTGCGCTCATGCAGCAATACCTTGTGCTGCCGGCCGGCGACATCAAGATCAAGCAGACCGACTGGATCGTCCAGACGAACGCGTCACCGATGCAGATCGAGCATTTCAGCGATATCCCGATCAAGCGCGAAGGCAACGCGTTCGTCTACTTGCGGGACGTCGCCACGGTGCGCCTGATGGGACGGGTGCAACAGAATGCGGTGCTGGTGAAGGGCAAACAGACCGTCATCCTCGTCGCCATGAAGAGCACGGATGCCTCGACCCTCGACGTCGTCAATGGGATCAAGAAGATGATCCCGCGTGCCGAGCAAATCTCTCCGGAGGGCGTGGAGATCAAACTCATCGACGACGCCTCGACCTTCGTGAAGGATTCGATCTCGGACGTCCTGCATGAAATGCTGATGGCCGGTGGGCTGGTCGGCCTCATCGTGCTGTTGCTGCTCGGTTCGTGGCGGGCCACGGTCATCGTTTGGACCTCGATCCCGCTGTCCATTCTGACCGCCATCATCGGCCTGCATCTGCTCGAAGAGACGATCAACGTCATGACCTTGGGGGGGTTGGCGCTGGCCGTCGGCATTCTGGTCGACGATGCGACCGTGATGATCGAGAATATCGATCGCCATATTGAAATGGGGAAGCCGCTCGAACAGGCCATCATCGACGCCGCCAATCAGATCGTCGTGCCGACGCTCGTCGCAACCCTCTGCATCGCGATCGTTTGGCTTCCGCTCTTCGAACTCGGCGGCGTCGCCGGCTACCTGTTCAAGCCCATGGCGGAAGCGGTCATCATCGCGATGCTCGCTTCTTTCATCTTGTCGCGCACGCTGGTGCCGACCATGGCGAAATATATGCTGAAGGAACACCATGTCGCAGCCGCATGACCAGCAGGGACAGCCCGGCGCGGAACCATCGCGGAACGTCTTCGTCCCCTTTCAGCAAGGATTCGAACGCGGCTTCAATAAGTTCCGCGAGCGCTACGGTGTCCTGCTCGAAGAGGTCATCGGCCATCGCAACACCTTCGTTTCGATCGCTCTGGCGATCGCGCTGGGCTCCCTAATCCTCTTTTTCTTTCTCGGGCGCGATTACTTCCCCGAGATCAGGTCGGGCATCATCACAATGCATATGCGAGCGCCGCTCGGGACGCGTATTGAGGTTGCGGGACGCATTGCCACGCTGGTCTCCAACAGCATCGAGGAAGAGTTGCTGCCCGGTCAGGTGGAACACATCGTCAGTAATTGCGGCCTGCCCGTCGGACCACACAATCTCGCGTTTATTCCGACGCCGACGATCGGCTCCCAGGACTGTGATCTGACGATCCTCTTGAAGAATGAAAAGTCGCCGGTGTGGGACTACCGCCGCATCCTCCGCAAAGGCTTGAAGGAGCGTTATCCAGGCACAGAATTCACGTTCCAGCCGTCCGATCTGACCGCAAAAATTCTCAACTTCGGCGCGCCTGCGCCGATCGATGTGCAAATCAACGGTCCGGACATGTACCCGAACTACGAGTTTGCCCGCAAATTAGTGGGCAAGTTTCGCGAGATTCCCGGCGCCACAGACGTGGTGATTCAGCAGACGATGCGCACGCCGACCCTCATGGTCGAGGGGAACCGCACCTTCGGACTCGGTGTCAACAGGACCTTGAAGGACGTGGCCGACAATCTGCTCATGACGACCGCCGGGAGCCAACAGGTCGACCAGATCTACTGGCTCGATCCCAGTACCGGCATGTCGTACCTGATCAATGTCTATACGCCGCAGTCAGAGATCAACAGCGTCAATAGTCTGAAGACCATCCCCGTCGAGTCCTCAGGTAATTCACCGAGCGGTCAGGAGATGCAACTCCTCGGTAATTTGGCCGATATTTCAGCAGAGGGAACGCCGGGGGTGATCACGCATGGGAACATCATGCCGTTGTTCAATATCTATGTATCCGCCGAAGGGCGCGACCTTGGCGGGGTGCTGACGGATGTCCAGACGGTGGCCAAGAGCATGGAGGCCGAGCTGCCTAGGAGCGCCGCGCTCGAAATCCATGGCCAGGCCACGCTGATGCACGACGCCTATTACGAGCTGATTTTCGGACTGCTTGCCGCGATCGCGCTGGTCTATCTCCTGATCGTCGTCAATTTCCAATCCTGGCTGGATCCCTTCATCATCATTACGGCCTTACCCGGCGCGCTGGCGGGGATCGCCTGGGCGTTGTTCCTGACCCATACGCGGCTTTCGGAACCCGCGCTAACGGGCGCCATCCTGACGATGGGCACGGCCACCGCCAATTCGATCCTCGTCGTGTCTTACGCCCGCGAGCGGCTCGAAGAGCACGGCGATGCCCTGCGGGCCGCGATTGAGGCCGGAACGACTCGGTTCCGCCCGGTGCTGATGACTGCGTCGGCCATGATCATGGGGATGGTCCCCATGGCGACAGGCTATTCTACGAATGCGCCGCTGGGCCGCGCCGTCATCGGCGGCTTGCTCGTTGCCACCGTCTTCACCCTGCTGTTCGTGCCTTGCGTCTACGCGATGGTTTATAATCGGCAAACGGCTCGCCAAAAGGTCGCTGCATAATGACTAAGACCTTGCGCGGAAGACTCGTTATCATCTCAGTGATCTTCCTCTGCGTGCTGTACATCGGCTATCGGATTTATGAGAGCAAAAGCGACGCCGCTCTGCTGCGTGTGCAGACGCTCGAAGATGCCGTCCCCACGGTGGCGATCATTTACCCAAAGCCGGTGTCGCCGACCGAGACCATTACGCTTCCCGGCAATGTGCAGGCCTGGTTTCAGGCACCGATCTACGCGCAGGTCTCGGGCTATGTGAAGATGTGGTACAAGGACTACGGCGCGCTGGTGAAGAAGGGCGATACCCTCGCCGAAATCAATGCGCCGGCCCTCGACGCCCAATATGCGCAGGCCAAAGCGGATCTGGAGTCGGTGCGCGCCATCTATGCCCTCGCCGACCTCACCGCGAAACGCTGGTTGGCATTGCGCAAAAACCATGCGGTCTCCGAACAGTCGATCTCAGTGAAGGTGGCAGAGGCGAAAGCCGAATTGGCGAAGGTCAGGGCAGCGGAGCAGAACGTCAGGAACTTCGAGGCGCTCATTCGGTTCAAAACGATCGTCGCGCCGTATGACGGCGTCGTGACCGTACGCAACATCAATGTCGGAGACTATGTCAATAAGGAAGGCACGATCAGTAACACCAGCTCGGTCAGCAATCTTTTTACGGTGGCCGACGTCAGCATGTTGCGCCTCTTTGTCTCCGTGCCCGAGTCGTTCGGCCCCTTCCTCCAGCCCGGCCTGAAGGCCAAGGTGACGGTGCCGCAATTGCCGGGTCGTCCTTTCAATGCCAAATTCCTGACCGTCGCCCGTGGATTCGACGTGAGCACGCGCACCGCGATCACCATCTTCACGATCGACAACGAGGACAGGGCTCTCTGGCCCGGCTCCTACGCCGAGGTCCACCTCACGGCGCCGGTTGACAGGAAAGTGTTCACGATTCCGTCCACGGCGTTGGTGTTCCAGGAACACGGCACACAGGTGGCCGTAGTGACGGAGGACGACCGACTGCAGTTACGACCAATCACCGTGAGCCGACTCCTCGACAGCGCCGTCGAAGTGGCAGAGGGGATTTCCACCGCCGATCGCATCGTGAACAACCCGAGCGCCGCGTTGCTGGAAGGGGACAAGGTGCGTGTCGTGACGCCGGCGCCTGGGTACGATCTCACCAGTACAGAACAACCAGCCTCAAAGGAAACGCCCGGATCGCAGGCTCCCGGGTCGACAAAAGAGTCCGGGTTAAAAGACGTTTCGACCTCACAGGAGCACACTCCAAAATGAAGGTCTGTGACACGTGATAGACGAGCGCGTACGAGCGAGACCTGACATGTCACGGCTGCTTCGCTCCTGTAGACGATGCAGCAGCGGCCTGGTGTTGTTGGCGCTCAGCCTGCCGGCTTGTAATTGGTTCCCGGCTGCCGATTTGGCGCCGACCTATGATCCGCCTCAATACGTCGTTCCTGCCTCGTGGAAGGGTGCAAGTCCCTTTGTAGAGGCGAAGCCGTCGGATGGTGAATTACGCCCCGATTGGTGGAAACTGTTTAACGATCCAATCCTGAACAGGCTTGAAGAACAGGCGATGGCGGCCAATCCGGATCTGCAAGCCGCTGCCGAGCGGTTTGTCCAGGCCCGCGATATGATGATGAAGGCCAGGTCGCAGTACCTTCCTCATGCCGGGCTTGGACTCGGTGCCTCGAATAACAGGCAATCGGAGAATGCGCTTTTTCGCCCGCCTAATATCCCAATCCAGGAAAGCACGGTATCCACTGGAGGGCTCGCCTCCTGGGAACCTGACTTCTGGTCGGCGCTTCGCAATGCCACGCGTGTCGAACTCTACCGCGCAGAGGAGCGGGCCGCTGACTTTGGACTTGCGCGGCTCAGTCTGCAAGCGGAAATTGGGGCGAACTATTTCACGCTCCGCGGATACGACGCCCAGACGGCGATCTACACCCAATCGATCGAGCTGTACCAACAGTCGCTGAACCTCGTCAAGGCGCAGTTCGCCGGCGCGATTGCCTCCGCGCTGGACGTCGCCCGCGTCGAATCTCTGCTGTTCAGTACGGAGACGAAATTAGCCCAGATTCAAGGCCAACGCCAAGTGACGGAACAGGCGATCTCCGTCCTCGTCAATATGGCGCCGGCCAATTTCACGATCAAGCCGGTCGACGACCTTCGAGTGGCGGTGTTTGCCATTCCCCGGACAATCCCCGCCACCTTGCTGGAGCGCCGGCCCGACATCGCCGGGATGGAACGCCAAATGGCGCAGGCGAACCGCGCGATCGGTATTGCCCGCGCCGCCTTTTTCCCCAATGTGAGGTTCTCAGCCGGCGGCGGGTTCGAAGATAGCGGATTCAACCTGCTCGCCCTCGCCAATAGTTTTTGGTCCTACGGGTCTACGGTTTCGCTGCCGCTCTTCCAGGGTGGATATCGCCGTGCCCAGCTGCAACAGGCTTGGTCGGCCTATCGTGAAACGGAAGATCGCTACCGTTCGACGGTGCTGAACGCCTTTCGCGAAGTTGAAAACAATTTAAGCCTGACCAACCGGCTGACCCTTGCCGCCAATCGGCAGGACGCCGCCGTCGGAGCCACGCTCAGGACACAAAATCTGACCACGGAGCTGTATCAGGGTGGGCTTGCTTCCAGCCTGGAACTCATTTACGCGCAGGTTGCCACGCTCTCGGCGCGTATTGACTCCGTGCTGATCAAGGCCGACCTGCTGAGAAGTTCGGTTGCGCTCATCCGTGCGCTCGGCGGGGGCTGGAACCGCAACCAATTACCCACCGATGATCAGATCCAACCCTTCAATACGTTCCAATATACCGATCTCGACAAGCCGCCGCCCGCCGGCGGCATCGATGTCAACGCGCGCAATAATTCGGTGAACAACGATCTGACCAAACCCTTCGTCCCGTGATCGTCATTCGCGCGATTGGGATGATCGCTGCTCCGCGTGCCAACTGGCTGCGGAACACGTTCGCCAGCGAGGTCTCGGCATCCGTGACGCGTGAATTGTGAAGCGTATCCCATCAGGGACTGCAGCCGGACTGTATTGAGAGACGGCCGACGTTTCACGACCGTGGACTAAGAGGCGGCCTTTCTGCGCAGCCTGCTTACCTCGTCCAAGTGCTGTCATCTACTTCGAATTCGTGACGCGGTCGACCAAGACCGTAAACTGGAAGGCGTGAACGACACTACACTCGTTCGGATTCAGGGTATCACGCAGGATGTTCGGTGAATCGTTCCGAACAATCCGTTCCGGGTGAGAAGGGATGGCCCATTTCCAACCCTATGCTTACGAAGGTCTTTTGATCGGAACCGTATCGCGGATGAACGCAACCGCGACAGGTCGCACGAACTCTTTTGTCCTGCCTGTTACGCTCCCTTGGCCTGAGCTGTCATCATGGGCGAACGCATCTTCGCTGCGGCAGGCGCCGCGTCCCTGATGATCTCCAAAAGAAACCACGTGTCGTACGGTTTCTCAACCCATGCATAGGCTCCAAGCCGGTTCACCTCCTCGGCCGATTCAGCGAGCCCTCCCGAGAGCATGATGACAGGTGTGTCGGGCCAAGCGGTGCGACTATAGGATAACAATTGTCGACCATCCAGGTGAGGCATATCACAATCGGTGATCACCAGATCGAAATGTTTCCGCCGCATTTCTGCTACTGCTTCGCGTCCATTTCTTGTGGCGTGGACATTGTAGCCTGCCTGCACGAGCAGGGCGCTCAACATGTCTCTAGCGGCATCGTCATCATCTGCTACCAAGATCCGTTTTCCGTACGAGGACATGTTCCGCTCCTTTCGTGTGCAGCGTGGCCCAAACTCTCGAGGAAGCCCCAGCCGTGACAGTCGGTCGTCAACCCGGCAAGGGGTCTGTGTCCAAACCTTCCTTCGTTTTTGAATAAGCAAGGACAATGCCGAGGTGTTCGCTCAAAGGGGGCCTCTGGTCGGTCCATTCCACACCTACCACGTGAATGAGGCGATTTCTGATCACGCGTCTCTTTCAACCTGCCGAGCCCTCTTCGGGTTGACCGCGCTGTGATGCGATTCCTAGTGAACGATCCGCTGTATCCATCGGAAATCCTCACGTTTTGACATAGGTCAAACTCATGAGTCGCAGCGATGCTCTTGCTCAAGCTGTTGTCTGGGGCATGCGAAGTCCGTTCATGCCGTGAGCGTCAAATACATCTGCGCAGATCATTCGGCCGGGTGCCTCAATTCGAGACGATGTGGATACGAGCGATTCTGCACGATAGGCACCGTGCGAAATTTCGCATCAGCCCAATGACAACCCAATGACCATATGCCTGTCGCAGAGAGGCTTTCCTTCGCTCCAGCTGATGTGGTGTCCAGTCCGTGCGTCATTGTGGGATCACTTATTGCACTGTATTGATTGTCATGGCGTATTACATGGTCGTGATTCCTACGGTACGTGAAGGTGGGCCCACAAGGAGGTGCGTGATGGAATGTGAGGAGGTTCGACCAACGGAAGCTATTGTCGATCGACAGATTCTTGTCTTGCTCCAGCACCAGCCCCGACTCACTTTTCGGGCGCTGGCGGATTCGCTGCCGGCCTATAGCTGGCGATCGCTTTTTGTCGCCTTGAACCGGCTATGTCATCAGCAACATGTCGAACTGATGCCGCTTGCAGGGGATTATGAGGTTGTGTGGAGGCATTGGCGCGACGAACCGCCACGATCAGAGGAGCCGCGCATGCGGATGTGATCATGGGAATCCTACACCGATCCTTAGCTGAACGTTCAGGCATTGTGCTCGTGGGAGCCGTCTGCCTGCTGGTCGGATGTTCGCGTCCCCAGACCGAGCTCAGTTTGAAGACGTATGCTGAGCACCAAGACCAGCAAAAGATTGCGGATTTTTATGCCCAGGAAGCCATCCGTTCTCGACAGATGGCGCAGGATTTATTTCGCCGGGTCAAGGTGTATGAACGGCTTTTCGGCCCGGATTCAGATTGGGTGGCGGGAACCAGGGTGTTAGCCGAATCGTATGAGGAAGCAGCGCATGAAGATGAGCGGGCTGCAGCACGGCATTTAGCGGCGGCTCAAGGTGCAGGGGGGGGAGGAGAAGTCCGGTCGGACCCGCACTAAGGTGAGGGTCCGTTGGAAGGAGAGTAATCATGAGCAGATGGATGGCGATCGGTTTGATCCTCGCGGCGTTGTCCGGCTTGCATGGGTGTGGAACCACCGTGAGCCCTGGCCAGCGCGGGCTGCGGTGGTATCCGTTGTCGGAAGGATTGCAGACGGAGACGTTGAAGTCGGGGTTCTATTGGAGAGCGCCCTGGAACGACGTCTATGTCTATGATGTGCGGCTACAGAGCTATACGGAAATGGTCGATGCGCTCAGTTCTGATGATCTGTTGGTGAAGTTGAAAGCCGCCATCATCATGCGGCCGATCGCCGAGGAGGTGTATTTCCTTGCGCAGGAAATCGGACCTGATTTTTACCCGCGGGTGGTACGGCCGGAGCTTTTGGCCGCGGTACGAAGTGTGGTGTCGAACTATCCGATGGTGTCGGTGCCTGAGATGAGCGCTGAGATCGCGAGTAAGGTCCAGGCCGTAGTGGTTGATAAATTAAAAGGACGCCATTTGGAGGTGCACAGCGTGGCGTTGGCGGATATCGAGTTGGCCAGGATCGTGTTGGAAGCGGTGGAGAAGAAGCAGGCGAAGGAGCAGGAAAAAGAACAAAAGGAGTTCGAACTCACCATCGCCGCAAAAAATGCCGAGATCATGAGGCGTCTGGCGCTTGGGGAGGGTGATTCCATCAGGATCCGAGCCGACGGCGAGGCTCAAGGAAACATCATCCGCGCAAAAGGCCAGGCGACCGCACAGGAGACGATTGCCAAAACGCTCACGCCCGCCTATCTACGCTACAAGCTGTACGACAATCCGAACGCGAAGATGGTGCTGTTGCCGGATGATCTGAGAATGCCACTGGTGCTCAATGTCGACCCGGAGCAGGGAAAGTAGGGGTCACGACGGAGTCCCGAGCCAGGATCGAGGACTCCCCTGGGAGAGCGTGAAGTGGGGGGGGCGGTGAGAGGTCGCCGGCGATCTCTCACCGGGAAATGACCCTGATGCCCTTCCTTGCCGGTCCCATGCTGATCGCTGCTGTATGGCAACCTGCCATCTTGTGTTTCATTCCGAAACAAATCGAGCAGTGCCGAAGTCACGATGGGCTCAGAAACCCAACCGTGATATCAGAACCCGAGAGCGGACCTCAGTTCCTCAGGAGCGTAACGGATGGGTCGAGTGTGGCATGCAACCGTGGTCAACCTCTCCGCCCGTTTTGGTGACGAGTCCTGTTCGATGGTAACTGCTATGCGCCAATGTGTTGGTTGCCCGTATTTCAAACAGAGGTGTCATTGACAGAGGGGGCCGCTGACGGAAACAATCCCTGTTTCGGTAACAATGTCCTTGGAAGGAGCGGCCATGAGCCTTCAGTATGATTTCGATCTGCTGTGCATCGGCAGCGGTCCTGCCGGCCAGCGGGCGGCGATTCAGGCCGCGAAACTGAGAAAACGAGTCGCCATCGTGGAGCGCCGAGAGATTGTCGGGGGAGTCTGTGTCGTGACAGGCACGATCCCCAGCAAAACATTTCGGGAAGCGGTGCTGTCATTCGTCGCGCAAGATGGCCTGTTTGGCGGGCAGCACGGACATCTGCTCAAAAACCGTCCCACAGCGGAGCAGTTGCTGCGGCGTGTGGAGCTTGTCATTCAGCGAGAGTCTCAAGTAGTGGAAGATCAGCTCTGGAGAAATGACATCCAATGGCTGCGGGGCGAAGCGTCGTTCAAGGATCCCCACACGCTGACGGTCCTGTCATCGTCGGAGTCACGGACGGTCACGGCCGATAAGGTGCTCATTGCGGTGGGGACTCAGCCGGCAGCCCCTCGTGGCGCCACGGCGGATGGAGAGGTTGTCTTAACGAGTGACCAAGTGATGCACATGAAACAATTGCCTCGCAAGATGGCAGTGGTGGGGGCTGGAGTCGTTGGCATTGAGTTCGCCTCCATGTTTGCCGAGCTGGAGATCGATGTGACGGTCATCGATAAGCGGGAGCGCCTGCTCGAATTCTTGGACGGAGAAATCGTTGACGAGCTCATGCATCAAATGCGCAACCATGACGTCTCATTCAGGCTCGGCGAGGCCGTGGAGCGATTGGAGATCTCCGAGGGACCGCCGCGCCAGGTGGTCATCCATTTGGAATCAGGCAAAGTCATCGTGTCCGATCTGGTCCTCTTTTCGGCGGGGCGTGTCGGGGCGACCGCGCAGTTGAATCTCGAGGCGGCCGGCCTGACGGTGAATCCACGCGGTTTGCTGACCGTCGACCTGCAGTTTCGAACGCAGGTGCCGCATATTTTTGCCGCGGGCGATGTGATTGGGTATCCGAGTTTAGCGGCGACCTCTGCGGAGCAAGGTCGGTTGGCAGTCTATTCAGCGTTTGGGATGCAGTCGAAGCCGATGGCCACCCATTTCCCCGTCGGCATCTATTCGATTCCGGAAATCTCGATGGTGGGAGCTCAGGAACATGAGCTGACGGCGCAAAAAATCCCTTATGAGATCGGTGTGGCGCGGTATCGTGAAATCGCCCGCGGCCAAATCCTCGGCGACGATAGCGGACTGCTCAAATTGCTGTTCCATTGCGAAGACCGCCGCCTGCTGGGGGTCCATGCGATCGGCTCCGGCGCCACGGAGCTGATTCATATCGGGCAAGCCGTCTTGGGGCTGGGCGGAGGGCTCGATTACTTTCTGGAGACAGTGTTCAACTATCCCACCTTTGCCGAGTGTTACAAGGTGGCTGCCTTGAACGCGGCCAATAAATTGCTCCGTTAGGTAGGCGTAGGAGACGGAGTGCCACAGACTCTCTCAAGATTCGAACGTCCCCACGAGCGTGAGTGTAATCCCTCCGTGAGTGGTCGCGGGCAGAAATTCCGCCTGAAGCTCATGAACCGGTGCATTCTTCACATCTAGCCTCGCATTCTTCTTCTGTCGAGGTCATAAGATGGCGAGCAGTCCTGTTGCGCGATTACGCACGAAGCGCACCGTGCGAAATCATTTGAGCGGCCCCTGTCTGCCTGCGAATCGAGTGGCTGCTGTGCATGCTGGTCCATTCATGACCGTCTTTTGCGCATGCCCTTCTCTGCACCTTTCTTGGTTTCTGGCGGGATCATATATTGCTTAGTGATAGGAATGGTCGGCATCGAAAGGGACGAGGCAGCTGTGAACATGTATCTGCGCCACCGAGGAATGCCAGCGTTACTGTTTGTCACCGGCTCAGAGAGGGAAAGGAGTCAGGCATATGAACAACTATCTGGTACCGATCGGCATCGTGTGTGCCTTGTCGGGGTCGGCCGGCTGTCTCGGCGCGACTCATGGTGCAGGCATGCCGGAATCGTCCACTGTTCAGCAGGCGTCGTTGTCTGATGGACGGCGCGATGCGGCGAGTCTGTGGCGTCAAGAAGCAACAGAACTGCGACGTTTTGCTGATCGACACGAGGTCGAGGCCGAAATCCTGCTGCGCCGTGACCTGCCCCAAGACATCAGATTGGGACAGCAACGCCGTGCCATTGCGCAAGATCTGCGCGTCGCAGCGGCGCAGGCCGAGCAACAGGCTGTGGCGGCTGAACGCGCGTTTGCTTATCAAATGGCGCAGCGAGGGGCCAGGGAGGTCGCAGACGAGACCGTCCGGCGTGCGTTCGTATCCGCTGTGTATGGGGGTTCAGATAGATGACGCCGTCGTCGCCCGCGGCTCAGGTGAGCCGGACCTCCGCGAGAGGGGTCTTGCCCGAGTCGAGGGACGTTGATGAAGGATGGAGAAGACCTGGTGTAAGGAGGTGACTATGAGTCACATTAACGATGTCGAAACAGCTGTGTTGTATTATTTGCAGCGACATCAGATCTGTCCGATGGAAGAGTTATTCCGCAATTTGCCGGCCTTCACCGTGAATCAAATGTTCCTGACGGTGGATCGTTTGAGTCGGGAAGGCAAGGTGCTACTGCGTTACCAGAATCGTTCCGAATATGTTATTGTTCGGTCTGAAATCGGACGACAGTGGTCCCGTGAGATCGCGGGTGCGACGTCTGAAGTCGGGTAACAAGGGGGAACGATGAAGAAAAAGACCGCGCCGACAAAGGCCGCCTCGCGTCCGGCGAAACGGAAAGCAACACCCTCCGCGCAGACCACCGTTCCTGGTCCTGTGCAGGATATTCAAGTGCGGATCGCGGCTCGGGCGCATGCGTTGTACCAACAACGGGGCTGTCTGGACGGCTACCATCTGCATGACTGGTTGGAAGCGGAGCGGGAAATTTTGGGGCATCCGGTCATGGGGGATCAGACGTCTGAGCGCATCTGACAGGATGCGGAAACAGGCCCCCGCGGCCTGCTCGACCGCCGTGAATTGTGTCGCGTATCTCGTTGAGGAGAAGGGCGTAGGGCTGATGGCGTATAGCCGATAGCACAGACGCCAGTCTACTATTTCGGACCACCCTATGAGAAAGACGCCAGAGGTTCTTTTCGCGGACCAGAGAGGAACGACGAACTGAGACGAGGGTCGGTTTGAGTCTCCTGTCACAACAATGCTCGGTCATTTCTGACTTTATCCCTCCGCCCGGTTACGTCATCGTCTGTTCCAGCTGATCGACCATTCCAGAAATCGCATCGAATCCTGATTGCCAGAAGGCGGGGGAGTTCATATCGACTCCCACCTCCGCAAGGATCGCCTGCGGCGCCTTCGATCCGCCCGCTGCCAGCAGCTCCAGATATTTCGGGACGAATCCGCTGCCTTGTTCTTGATACATGCGATAGAGCGCCAGGACGAGCAGGTTGCCGAAGCTATACGCATAACAATAAAACGGGCTCGCATAGAGGTGGGGAATGGTGAGCCATTCCCATTGGAACTCCTGCGGCACCCGCAGCGATTTTCCGAATTGCTGCCGGAGCAAGATCATATAGGTCCTTGCCAGGTCGGTCGTGGTTGCGCCCTGGCCCACCATGTCATGGGCCGTCCGCTCGAAGGCGACAAAATAAGCCTGGCGCATGACCGTCGCATAGATGTCGTCCAGCTGGTTGACGAGCAAGCTCTGCTTCACGGATTTGCTGGTTTCCGCGGCCATCAAGGCATCGGACAGAATCCGTTCGCCGAAGACGGAGGCGGTTTCCGCCAGCGGCAACGTCGAGTGGAAGGTGTACACATTGTGCTGCTCGGCCATCATCGCATGGACGGCGTGGCCTAACTCGTGGGCCATGGTGGCGATGTCGCGCGCTTCACCGGTGAAATTCAGCATCACGTAGGGCGTTAGGTTGGGGGTCACGCTGTAACAATAGGCTCCGCCCATTTTCCCCGACTTCGTGCGGGCGTCGATGTGACGATCAGTGAACACGCGCTGCGCCAATTCGGCTAAGCGCGGAGAAAAGCCCTGGTACGCATCCAGCACCATTCGGACCGCATCCGCGTAGCGGTAGGTTTTCTGCTCGGCCCGGTGCGGCGCATAGATGTGATAGCGGTTCATGGTTTTGATCTTGCAGAGTCGCGCCTTCAGCCCGAAATAGCGCTGAAAGATCGGGGCGTTCTTCATGCAAACCGAAAGGAGCGCATCCACGGCGCGATCCGGAATGTCGTTGCTGAGGTTCCGCGACTCCAGCGGCGTCTTGAAATGCCGCAGCTGAAGATTCTCGGCTTTCCAGTCGTTGATCAAGGTTTTGTAGATTTCACCCAGAAGATCCTGCTGCAACTCATAGACGCGATACATCTCCTGATAGGCGGCTTCGCGGACGGCGGCCTTCGGGCTGCGAAGGTAGGCCGTCAAGGCTTCGCGATTCATCGTGTGTTTCTTCCCTCCGAGGCGCATCGTGAAGGTGAAGCCATTCGTGACGACGTCGTAGAGCTGGTGGACGGCATTCTGTCCGGTGACGTTCTTGATGTTGATGATCTTCTCTTCCGGCTCTGACAGCGTATGGGGCTTAAAGCGCCGGATGGTCTCTAAGTGGTACCGGAAGTCTCCGCTGTTCGCCATCAGGCGTTCCGCATTCCGATCATCCACCCCCTGCCACCACAAGTCGAAGAAGAGCAGGTGGTTCTGGAGGGTGGTGAGATGTTCTTCCACTTTGGTCTTGAACGACCGCGCCTGTAAGTGTTTCGTGTCTTCGGAGAACCACAGGTAGGCGTATGCGCCGAGCCGGCCCGAATCCCTCGCAATCACTTCCGACAGGGCCAGGAGATTCAGAAAGGCCTGCTCCGGCATGGTGGCGGCCAGCCCTGCGCGGGCCGATTCGAAACGGGTGACTTTCTCGCGCAGGTCTTTCAGGTAGCGGTCGAACTGCTTTACCGGATCGGCGACGAGGTCGGAAAGTTCCCAATGATCGGCAAACGTGCGGGATGTGGATGCACGACGTGCGGGAGCGGCGGACGCAATCTTGCGCGAAACGGCCATGGTCGGGGCTCCTCCAAAGTGTATGATGGAAGGAATCATACCATCGTCAGCAGGCTGAGCGCGTGTAGATTCTTTGCGGACGCGTGCCTTCGGCGGCGATGCACCGTTGACAGGTCCCGCTCGAGTGTTACAATCCGCCTCACGGTGAAGACATGACCGAACAGGAACTCAATCGCGCGATTCAATACGTCACGGCCGCCACTTCCTATGGGCGGGATACGGTGGCGGAGATTCTCCGGACCGGTCTGTCGGAATTGGCGCAACTCTCCACGGAGTCAACCTGCCGTTTCGAGCGGGAAGATCTCATGGGCTATCTCTGTCTCTGGACGATGAAACGTACCGGCCATCCTGAGCCGCTGGTGCGCGAAGTGCTCGATGGCGCCGGACGCTGGTTGGATGAAGTGGCGACCACGCTGGCCCAGCGGCGTGAGTCGCAGGAGAAAGCCGGGGAGGACGATGAAGCCGGCGCCGCACCGGCATGACGGGTCGTGAAGCAGGGAGGGGTCAGGCGGGGAGTGTGCTCTTGAGCGCTTCCAGATTCTTGGTCACCATCGCATCACCGTTCTTGGTGGACACCTCGATGCCCTGATCCGACACCTGCCGGCATTCGTCCATGCGGTTCAGTTTCTGTAGCGATTGCGCCAGCGCGTAGTAGGCGGCGGAGTACGTGGGTTTGACCGTGATGCACTGCTTCAAGGCCTTGGCGGCCTCTTCAAAGTCGGCATCCTCCATATACGCTTTCCCGAGTCCGAACCAGGCGACATCATCGTCGGGTTCGACGGCCAGCACTCGTTTCAGCGGTTCAATCTTCGGATTCGGCATCGTCGTCTCCAGGGTAAATCAGCACGGCAACGAGGAACCGTAGCATGCGTTTCCGCTCATTGTCTATGCTCTTTCCTGCATGCTAGTCTGACGAAACCGTTCGTATCTCGTGGAGCGTGAAGCGGATCTCGTGACGGTAGCTCCGGAATCGAGATACGAGATACGAACGACGCTTCATGGACTCTAATACGAACTCTGATATGGGAACCACCGGTCTCATCTACGATCCACGGTATTTGGAGCACGACATGGGCGCCGGTCATCCGGAGTCGCCCAACCGGCTACGTGCGATCATGCAACGGCTCGAACAGAGCGGCCTGGTCGCGTCCCTGACTAGGATCGAGCCTCGACAAGCGGAAGACGAGTGGGTCACGCTGGTGCATAGACCGGAGTATGTCGCGCAGCTCAATCAGCATGCCCCGACGCATGGCCGGGTTTCGCTGGACCCCGACACCTCCATGTCCCCAGGCTCACTCGGAGCCGCCTATCTCGCGGCCGGGGGAGCGTTGGCCGGGGTCGATGCGATTATGGCCGGTCAAGTCCGGCATGCCTTCTGCGCCGTCCGTCCGCCGGGTCACCATGCGGAAGCCGATCGGGCAATGGGCTTCTGTCTGTTCAACAACGTGGCGATCGCGGCGCGTTACGCGCAAAAACGGTATGGCCTGCAGCGGGTTTTGATCGTCGATTGGGATGTTCACCATGGCAACGGTACGCAGCATAGTTTCGAATCAGATCCTTCGGTGCTGTTTATGAGCACGCATCAATATCCCCACTATCCCGGGACTGGGCGCGCCACGGAACGGGGGACCGGTCCTGGGGAGAACCTCACGATCAATGTGCCGATGGAGGCGGGTGAAGGCGACGATGAATATCGCGCGGTCTTTCAGAAGGTCTTGGTGCCGGCCGCCGATGCGTTCAAGCCGGAGTTTGTCGTCATCTCTGCCGGCTTCGACGCCCATCGGGATGATCCGCTGGCCAGCATGGGGTTGACGGAGAATGGGTACGCTGACCTGACCGCGATCGTGGCCGGCATCGCCGAGCGGCATTGCCAAGGACGTCTCCTCTCGTCTCTCGAAGGGGGCTATAACCTGAAGGCCTTGGCAGCGTCGGTGGAGCGGCACATCCAGGCCTTGGTGGCGGCGTGACTCTTTGGGTGAAACTCCTGCTCGGCCTCGCGGCCCTCGCCGGTGCGGTGTACCTCTATTACACCGAGGTGAAACCGGTCGTGATCTTCGGGCTCCGGTCGGATTATGCCCATGCCATTCCGTTTCAACACATCCCGGCAGGTTTGACCAGCCTGAAGGCGGAGTCCTGCGGACAATGCCACCGCGAGATCTATGAGGAGTGGAAAACGAGTATCCATGCCCATGCCTACGAAGATCCATTCTTCCAGGCCTATTGGAAGAAAGATAAGAATATCTGGGTGTGCCTGAACTGCCATACCCCCTTGGAAAATCAGCAACCGACATTGATCAAGGAGATCCCGCGGGGCCGCGTGGAGAAGGCCCTGGAAGAACCCAATCCTCATTTCGATGCCGCGCTGCAGAAAGAGTCCATTACCTGTGCGGCCTGCCATGTGCGCGATGGGGTCATCCTCGGTCCCTTTGACGATTCCGCGGCGCCGCACCCCACGAAATTCGATCCGAGTTTCCGCACGGCGCAGTTCTGTTCGCGCTGCCATAACGTGGTGTCCGGCCCGGCGCAGTTTTACAATGTCGGTCCTTGTGGGACCTACGCGGAGTACGAAGGCAAGTATTTCATGCAGGAGCGGGGCTTCATCTGCCAAAGTTGTCATATGCCGGAAGTGGACCGTCCGGTCGCCGAGAACGGGCCGATCAGGCGGGGGCGGCGACATCTCTGGCGCGGGGGGCATGATCCCGATATGGTCAAGCGGGCCGTGGCGATTCAGGTGAAGGCGGATCCTCCCGCGCCGAAACCGGGCGAGCAGGTCACGGTCAGTCTCACGCTCATGAACGCCGGTGCCGGCCATAAGATTCCGACCGGCGATCCCGACCGGCACTTTACGGTCGAATTCACCGTCCAGGACGAGAACCGACAGGTGGTGGCCGAGAAATCCCATACGATGGGGCGCTGGATTATGTGGCAACCGGCCATCGTAGAGTTGTACGATAACCGCCTGCTCCCGTTGGCCAGCCGGGACTATCAATTTGCCTACCGGATGCCGGAGGCGTCCAAGGGGT
>CABVRW010000064.1 GCA_902500785.1 uncultured Nitrospira sp. | reverse complement strand
GCGACGTCTATTGCCAGGGTCTATGCGATTCATATGCCAATCGGTCTCGATGCAAGTATTTCCTGATCATGTGACCATTCCGAGTGAGGCACCTAGTTTTGACACCAAGATCAGGGGAGTCCATCAAGAATGCGCGTCGAAAGTATAGATGATCTTGATCAAAACGTATCGGGTGGGATACAGCGGGAATCCGTTTGGATACGATTCCGTTCCGGCATATGTTCAGCCAGGCTGTGGGGCCTGGCTGTGTGAGCAACCCACCGGATGACCACTTCGTCGTGCCGGCTCTTCTTCACTGCTGCGATGAATGGTTCTGTCAGGAAGCCGGCGCACCATGAAGCCGATTCTATCCTGCTTCATAGTGCCGTCAGGGTTGCCGTCGATGAGGCGGCCTTCTCAGCGTCATGGGCCTTCATCCCGATGGGCGGAGTTGCCATGAACCAACGAATCGACGGCCATGAGTTACTTCTCGCCCACCCGAAGGTGACGGAGAGGATCAGGGGACACGTGATTGCGTACGAGATACGAGGCTATCGCAGGATCCCGGTAGTCCTCCGGCGTCACTCCTTGAGGCAGATTGGGAAGAATATCCGTGGTCGCGTATGAACCACCAGGATTGTTGGTGAAGAACCAGAGTTGTCCCACCCCCGGGTGGCCGGGTGGTGGTGGAACCATGAAGATGCCCTGCGTCTGGATCGTACCGGTTTGGGGGTAGCTCGTCGCGCCGCCCATCCAGTCGATGAGCTTTTTTATTCCAGTGGAATTGCCGTCGGGCACAGGCACAGGCTGATGAGGGGCAAACCTCGTAATCCCGGCGTGGGTCCACAACGCTTGGACCTCGGTGCCGTTGGCGTAGCGAAAACCGTAGGTCGTGGTATAGCCCTCGGCGCCGTTCCGCACGTCCGAAATGGAAAGATTCACGGTCTTCGCGAGGCTCAACCATTCGAGGTTGCTGTCGGTGTCGAACGTGATGAGCGAGTCACCGCTTGCAGGAACAAGATCCTGTTGCAGCAGGGCCATGTTGTGCCTCCTATGAATATGGGACGAGTCTGCTCCCGATGCGCAGGCGGTGCCGAGGTCGGTTCGTATCGAGAGAATGTGGTCCGGTCATCTACCCTTCGACGAGAGGTACGTGGTTGCGCTGTCACGGCCGCGCAGACAGGACAGCATGGTGAACAAGCCCGGTCTCAACCCTCAACGCTTAAGCTCGTTGTGGTACCGTTCGTCCTTCTTCGAGGTCCTGGAGGTCGGCCCAGCTGGTGAGGTCGGTGCGGGAGGGATCGACGGCGTCCCGATATTTGTTAAAGGACACCTGTTTTTCCGGCGTGGTCGGCCCCCGGCTCAGCATCATGCGGTTCCATTCCTCTGACTCGGCCTGAGTGTGTGGCTTGGCCATGCGGTTGAACCACTGAATGACTCCTGGGTCTGTCGGATTGTCTCGTACCGCCGCGGTAAACTGCTCTGCCGTGATGCCGGCGAATTCCATGAGCCGGTCATCCATGGGGCAGGGATAGATATATTCGCCTTCGGTTCCCGCGAGCACGGCGCGGCATTTGTCGATCATGCGCGCGAGGTGCACATAACCATCCACTGTGACACGCATGCTGCGCGGGAACTTCGTGCGTAAATCCATCAGGCCATCAACTTGTGATTTGTGAACGTGAGGGTTCGCACCAGGACCGCGCCGGTTTCGTACGAAATGATCCGGCGACTTGCCGGAAGATCTGAGGCGCCGACTCGCACATGGGTATCCGTGAAACTTTCCACATTGCGGAGCGTGGCATCCTGTGGCGCGAAATAGTACACGGTGTATTTGGTCGTCAGGTGTTTGTGGTCCTGCGTGGTACTGCTTTCCTCGACGTTGATCGTGAACGCCACGTGAGGCATCTTCCGGTTGATCTGCGTAATACGATCGTCCTTGATGCGATAGAAGGACTGCATGCCGTCGCCGTGGATGTCCAACCGTCGGCCCAACGGATGCTCGGTGTCCGCTTCCATCGTGAGGCGGTGTTTACCGTCCGATTCCTCGAACTTACGTGGCGCGCGGTGCACCGCGATCATGCCGATTTGTTCCTGGGCCCACTTCTGGACGGCTTCGTCCGGCAGCTGGACCGTGACCTCGCGTGGTCCCTTGACCACCACGGTTCCGCTCACCTGGCGCCCGTCGGTATTTACCGTGAGGTCGGCTGAAAATCCTCGAAAATCAGGCTGCCATCGGGCCGTGCCTTCAAAGGCGCGCTGAAGGAGGGCACGGGCTTGAGGGTCGTCGGCAACGGTGGGGTGTGTATCGATCGTGGCGGCATGTTCCATTGAGCTACTCCTTTTTTCGTGAGGGATTCAAAAGAAGATTATAGAGACCTCACTTGCCCTCTACAACCCGCGAGAGGGTCGTCGTCGAACCGGGTCGATTTCGGAGCGCCCGAGTGGATCACATTTTCTTTCAGTAGGCCCATGTTTGTGTAGTACTGGCTAGGCCCAATCTGTTATACTGCGGGGCATTTCATCCGGCAATTTAGTGTATGCGTGCGGTGAGTGTCAGCATTCCCTGAAAGGAGCGCTATGGAGCGGCGGGCAGCGTCTCATACTGAAGAAGAAGAAATGAACCAACGGCGGCGGCTTTTGGGAATGGCTCGTAAGGGCGATCCCAAAGCCATCAGCAAGTTGTTCGAGTTGTACCAAGTGCGTGTCTTGAACGGCGACATGCTCAGCAAGCTCAACAAATCCTACTACAAGGCGGCTGCTGCGCAGGAACAAAAGGCGTCCCAGGCTGCCTCCAAACCGACGAAAGCCGGCAAAGGGGCGCATGGCAGCGCCAAGAGCAGTCAGAAACCGTCCGCACCCAAGTCCGCAGCGGCAGCCAAGCCCAAATCAACCAAGGCCGCGAAGGCTGTGGTGGCGAAAAAAAGCGCCAAGTAAGCGCCGTCTGCGTCGAGGCTGTCGGCGCAGACCACTGCGCTGTTCAGCCGCTGTGCTACTGGACGCCGACCCGTAACCCCCCGGCGGCCAGTTTCTTCCCAATCTCTTCCGCCGTCTTCCGCTCTCCTGAATAGACCGTCGCCTGGCCCTCATGGTCGACACGCCACGCCAGTTCGAAGGCTCGTGATGAGTTCATGCCGGGGATGCACTTGCAGAATAACGCGATGACCTGCTGATAGGTATGGCAATCGCAATTAAACACGATGACACGGGCTTCCAAATCGTCGCCGGTTCCCACGTCGGTCGTGTCGAGGGCCTCAGGGGTCATGGCAGGGGTGAGTGTGCTCATGCGATCGTCTCGTCAGGCACTGAGTGTAGCAGGAGCGATAGGGCAGAGTGCAACCGGAACCCATGATGGTCGAATGGACGGTCTCCCGCTCGTTGAGCCTACGGGCTTGTTATGATTCATGCTGCCTTGATGTGCCCAGTGGAACCGGCGATTCAGTCGGTACGCCGACATAGTCGTGGATCAGGTCGAGGCCTTCGCGCGCCAGGGTCAGGCTCAAGAGTGTGTGGTGGGTGCGGGAATCGGTGACCGGCACCAGGTTGTGTGCGCGGGCCAGGCGAATGGTGTAGACCTGCGCGGCAGCGGTCTTGAGCAGGGCCAAGCCGTATTCGAATTGATAGGCCTCGTCTAACGCGAGGGTCGGTTTGGCGAGGCGTTGCACAAGAGCGACGCTGTAGGGGCTTGCGGCGCGGTCGGGTGCCAGCAGGCGCAGCAAGGCGGCCGGGCCTGGCACAAGCGCCGACCCTATCCGCATGGCATGTGTGAGATCGAAGAGTCCGCGTTGAAAACGTCGATCGTGTCTGAGCGCCTCATGGAACTGCATGCGCCAATCAGAATCTGCGAGATCCCGATCGACGGCTGCCACAGCGGCCGCATCCAATGGGCCGCTGACGGGGTAGCCTTGCACCAGGCGGCCGTCGGTCACGAGGGAAGGGTGATCGTCTCCCATGCGATCGTGATAGGCCATGGTGCCCATCAGCGGCGTGAGACGGAGCGCCATATAGTCTCGAAAATGGATCGTAAGATAGCGGGCGAGGAGTATCTCCAGGCTGCGGGGGGCACAGAGATGAAAGGGATGAAAGAGAGCGTTACGGGAGGGCGAGGAGTCCATGGATCGTCTCAGTGCCGGTCGAGGGCGAAGCGGGATGGGTGCGTGGACGAGTGCTGGGCGTCAATCGACCGCATCGGTCCTTGTCCGTTGAGGCGAACGTTCACCAGTTGTCCATGTCGATGACTTCGGTCGCGTCCCAAAGGTTTTTCAGTTCCGCTTCGGCACTGGCCTTTTCCCGATCAGCATCGGTGTCTTCTCCGAATCGTTTGTTCTGTGTGCTCTCCTGGTCGGCTGCCGACGAGTCCTGTTCCGCTTGTTGACGCCGGCGACGTTTGCTGGGGTCCATATTGACTGGCATAACGCAGGCCTCCTTTCAGGTCGCCAGTCTCCCCTCTGCCGGGGCAGGAAGTCAATGGGACCTACGGATCGGGACTGGCCCGCCCGTCGTCAGGCCAACCGGAGAGGGCGTCTCGGGGATCGAGTAGAAACCTTCGTGGTTCAAGCGGGCTGGGTCTCCAGGCTTGTCAGCAGGGCCACCGCAACGGTATCGGCATACCGTTGGCCTGTGGAGGTGAGCCGTACCCGCTCTCCGCAGCGTTCGAGGATGCCGTCTCCAATCAATTCATCCACCTTGCCGGTCAGTCCTGAAAATGCCGCGGCGCCCGTTTCCCTGAGCGGAATGCCCTCAGTCAGCCGGAGTCCGAACACCAGCCGCTCGCAGGCCTCGTGGGCGGTCGTGAGTTGTTCAGATTCCGTGACGGGGAGGCTGCCATTCCGGAGATATC
Organism: uncultured Nitrospira sp.; assembly: GCA_902500785.1. Taxonomy (GTDB): domain Bacteria; phylum Nitrospirota; class Nitrospiria; order Nitrospirales; family Nitrospiraceae; genus Nitrospira_A. The sequence goes on along the minus strand of CABVRW010000064.1, from coordinate 16,909 downwards.
TATTGTAGGCTGCCAGATCGCTCACATTTCCAAAGCGCCGTCCTGCCACATAGGATTGCGCGCTAGGGCCTAGACCGAGGTACTCGCCGCCGGTCCAGTGGAGCTGGTTATGTCGGCTGGCATATCCGGGTCGGCAGTAGTTTGAAATTTCGTATCGTGCGTAACCTGCCCGGCTCAGCAGGACCTCGGCCAGATCCTCCATCTCATTCTGCAGCGTCTCGTCAGGGGCGGGAACGAGGCCCCGTTGAATGGCTGTCCGGAGGTGCGTGCCTTCCTCAACCGTCAACGCATAACAGGAGAGGTGGGTTGGGGCGAGCGTGACCATCTGCTGCAGCGAGGTCGCCCAACTTTCGACGGTTTGCCCGGGCAGGCCATACATGAGGTCGAGGTTGAGATCAATGAAGCCGGCGTCGCGCGCGGCGGCCACCACCTCCAGGGTGCTCATGGGACTGCCGTGGCGTCCGACTCGATCCAACTCGGTTTGGTTCATGGATTCAGCCCCAAAGCTGATCCGCGTGAATCCGGCCTCGTGAAGGTGCGACAGGCTGTCCGGCGTGACCGATTCCGGGTGGGCTTCCACGGTGATCTCCGCATCGTTCTGGATGCCGAATCCATCCCTGACTGCCGACAGAACGGCGGCGAATTGGTGGGGCGACAGGGTCGTGGGCGTCCCACCGCCGAAGTATACCGATTGCACGGGTTCCGATCCGAAGAGACGCTGCTCACCGTAGAGGCGCAGTTCGGTCAGCAGGGAACCCAGAAATTCTTCCGCGGCGCGCGCATGATGGATTTCGAGATAAAAAGCGCAGAAATGGCACCGCTGGTGGCAGAAGGGCACGTGAATATAGAGGCCGCGGCCGGTCGTCTGGTGCATGGCTGGTTCGGTGGTTAGGGCACCGGTGAAAAGTTCCGAGTCATGGCGACTTCGATTTCTTCGGTCGGAGATTTCCCGCGATTTCTGACGTGCGCCTTCCACGCAGGGTATTCTCTCAGTGTGTCGAACAGATTTTTGATCAAGACCGGTTTGATCTGCGTCTCCCATTCACGCAGCCACGCCTGTTCATCGTGAGGCCCCTCATAGTCATCGGGGAATTGCGCTTCGAGGCTGATTCGAAAGACGAAGGATTTATCTTCTGTCCACATGTCTGGACCCCCATCGGCTGATGATTGCGAAGTGGAACCAACCTTACTTATAATATTTTAAATCTCAAGGAGTACAGCACCATGCCCATATTTGAGTACGTCTGTCAGGAATGCAACCATCGTTTTGAACTGTTGGTTCGGGGCGACGTGGTGCCGGCTTGTCCGGACTGCAAGGCGACGGGGTTGGATAAACAGTTTTCGGCCTTCGGCGTCGGCGCGACCGGCGGCTGGCCCGTTATCTCCGGATCCGGCAGCGGATGTGGTTCCTGCGGGGATCCACGCGGCCCCGGTGCCTGTTCGACGAACTAATCACCTTGTAGGATCAGAATGGACGAGCAGGAAGACCAGATACGTCGTGCGATCGGAACGCTGTTAGAGTCAGATCCGCTCATCAAGCTGCTGCAGGAAGTCAGACTGGGAAGGATGAAACCCACCGACCCCGGATTGCGGGCGGTGACGGAATCCTGGCTGGGAGTGTACGCGCGTGTCTTGCAGTCTCAGACGGTGGCTACCGCGTCATTGCCTCGACTGGATCCTGCGCCCCGCCTTCAGGTCCTCGTGGATGCGGGGGTGTTGTCGTGGGACCATCCGGGGACTAGAGACCTCCGCGAGCTGTTTCAACGCCTGTCGGCGCCTGCCGCCTGAGCCCATGATTCGCTTCGACATCCGGTTGCCGCTCGTCCTCCCACTCCTGCTGCTGGGCTGCCTGCTGCCCGTCACGATGCGAGCGGAAGAATCGCCGGGCGTGCGGCCGTTGCGCAACGGAATGGCGTCTGCGCTGGCGACCCTTCCTTCACACACCCATCTCCTCTTCGATCAGACATCGATTGAACAATTTCTTGTAGAGCTGGACGGCGTCGCGCCGGATTGGACCGCAATCTATGGGCAGGGACATCAGGACCCGGGTCATGATGATCGACTGTTTGCGCTCAACCGCGAACGTGATGCCAGGCGCGAAGGGAAGGAGCCGTTACAGTGGTCGATTGCATTCGTCTGGTTCGGCGAACTGTCCCGGTTCGATGAGCAAGAGGGTGGATTCCGCGTCGCGCTGGGGCCGAAGTTCACCCGGACGACATGGGGCGACGTGCGCTTCAAACCCGAGGATGTGCCTTCGACGCTCATCGCGTCGACCGGCCACGAGACCGCCGATCTCCGGGCGCGGCTTCAGCAGGGAACGCCCGTTCAGGTCGCGGTGTTGATGACCGGACGGCTCATTCCTGAGGAGTCTCTGATCTACGATTTCTCTCACGACACCGAGGGGCGGGGGCTCATTATGCCGGTGGTGCTGGTCGAAGCGGTGGAGTTTGTCCTGGAGAGCGCGCAGGAACTCCAGCCGTAGCCGGTGCGGCGTTATTTCAGGTGAGGATAGGCCTGTTGCAAACAGCCGTTGCAGACGGCTTCGGTAACTCTCGCGCGCGCCTGCCGGCGCAGATAGTCTTCAATGCGTTGCCAATGAGCATCGTCGCTTTTCACACGCTTGCATTTGACGCAAATGTGGATGGTGCCATGCAGGGTGGTGATCTGCTCAAAGGCATGGTCGAGTTCTTTGGTGCGTTCCAACAATTCCTGTTCACGAAGCTTCCGGGCATCGATTTCCTGTTTCAAACTGAGCGCATTGGCCGCTCGCGCAATCAGTTCGGCCGGAATGACCGGTTTGCGAATATAGTCCGTGGCGCCGGCGGTGTAGGCGGCCTGAATATCTTTTGCTTCGGTGTGCGCCGTAATGACGATAATGGGCAGGCCTTGCAGTTGTTCTTCCATCCTGATTCTCTGGCAGGCCTCTAACCCGTCGATCTCGGGCATTTCGATATCCATCAGTACCAGGTCGATTCCGCTGGTCAGCTTCCCGCGTTTGCCGACGCCCAAGAGTTGCAGCCCTTCTCGGGCGGTGGCGACGGCGCGGAGCGGTCCGAACCCGGCGCTGTGAAGGATGGCGTGGAGCAGGTCCCGCTCTTCCTGAAAGTCGTCGATGATCAGAATGCTCATGTGTGTCGGCTTCCTCCGAAAAGTCTCGTGAAATCTGTTCAGGCCGCCTGATCGACTCCGGCGAGGATCGCTCTCAGCCGGTCGATTTCGTGATGAATCGCCGCGCGATCGCGGGATGCCGCCGCCTGTTCGAGTCGTTGTCCTACCATGCCGATCTCAGTGAATCCGTACGATCCTGCGAGGCCTTTCATCCGGTGCCCCATGGTGCGAATCGCCTCATAGTCCTGCTGAGCCAGAGCCTCTTGCATCCGGCTCAGATCCTTGCGGCGATTGTCGAGGAACGCGGGGCGGCGACGCTGGATCTCGTCGTCGATGCGTGCCGTCACGTCGGGTGACTCCCCGGTTTGCGTCGGCGCCGTCTTGGGAGCCGGAGCAGGCGCGCAGTGTTTCCGCAAGGTGTCGAACAATTGCGCTTTGGTGACGGGCTTGGTCAGGAATCCCGTACATCCCACGGTAAGGCTCTGCTCCTGGGCTTCAGCGACCGTGCTGGCGGTCAGCGCCACAATCGGGGTAGGAGATCGCTCGTGAGCGGATTCCCATGCGCGGATCATCCGGGTCGCAGTGATGCCGTCGGTTCCTGGCATCTGCAGGTCAATGAAGATGAGGGCGAATCGACCGGACTGAAAGGCCGCGACGGCTTGCGCTCCATCGGAGACGATCTCCACGTCGTAGGGCGTCTGCTGAAAAAAGTGCCGCATCAGGGTTTGCGTCTCAAGAGAATCCTCGGCCAGTAAGATGCGGATGTTCCCTTCCGTCTGCAGCGGTGAGATGAGCGTCAGCATCGTCTGCGGCGGTTGAGAATTAGGCTCCTGCTCGTGGACGCCTTCGGCTGAAGGGATTGGGCCTGGGCTGATCTGATGCAGGCTACGTATGGGGAGCACCGGCTGCTCGTCTTCGGATCGTAGGCCGCCGAATGTTCGGTCTTGCTCGAGCAGATAGGCGATGATCCACAAACCAATGAGGCCGATTGTGCGATTGACGAGATCAGCCGTCGCTTCGCCGGCGAGAAGAGGCGGCAGCAATCCTGCCGCGATCAAGAGCGACCATCCGCCGACGGCAAACCGAAAGACCTGTCGGGAATAGAGTCGAGAAGCCGGAACGGCCAGCATCAGGTACGCGAGCCAGGTTGCCAGTCTGAACTCAGATTGCAGTTCGGCGAGACCAATGAGTCCCGTCAGAAGGACGAGGATGCCGGTCGTCGTGGAACGGGTCGCGTGAGGTGTCATGATGCGGTGCTCGAACGATCAGCGTTTCGTGACGCGAATGATACGTCGCGCCCATATGCAGTATAGCGGCGAATGCGTAGGGCACCTAGAATCTCTTGAAATGTGAGCAGGCGAACTGTGGAGGCAGGTCCGCGCAAAACGCGGCCCCAGATGACGACGGGAACGGCCGCTTGTGGCTGGGTTGTGCGACTGTTCAGGCGGATGGGCGCGCGGCTAGTAGGCATCCTTGGCGCAACGGAACCCGGTCCCGGAAGGGCGGCTGTCCATGGTGCCCCAGTCGCGATCGGTCGTGCGCAGGCTGATCGCCGGTTTGAGCCAGGATCCGCCTCGCATGGCCTTGATGGCGCCTCGCTCCGGACCCAGCGGGTTGGTGAGCGGCGCGGTGCGGTAGTCGTTGGGGTTATACCAATCCTGCACCCATTCGGCGGCATTGCCCGCCATGTCCAGCGCTCCATAGGGGCTGACGCCGGCCGGGAAGCTGCCGACGGGCAGGGTGAGGATTTCTCCCTTGAGACCCTTTTCTTTGGAAATGGCCGCGCCTTCTCCTTTGATCCAGAAGGCATCCCATTCCGTGCTGTCGGCGAAGTGCACGGTACGCTTGGCCCAGTAGCTGGCGCTATTGCCCTTCTCGAAGTCCCACTCGTTGCCCCAGGGGTAGATTCGCCCATCTGTCCCGCGCGCCACCTTTTCCCATTCCGCTTCAGTCGGGAGCCGTTTGTTCGCCCAACGGCAGAAGGCGACGGCATCAAGCCAGCTCACATTGACCACGGGGTGCTGCTCGATGCCCGGCAGTGGCGCGTTGTGCGCCCACAACGTCAATGCCGGAGCCGGGTTGGCAGGAGCTTGGTGGCCGGTTGCCTGCACGAATTGCTGATAGACGGCGTTGGTGACTTCGTATCGATCGATCCAAAACGCGCTCAGATAGATGAGACGTAGCGGACGTTCATCCGGAAGCCCGCCGCTCTCGGCTGAAGCTCCCATCGTAAATTCGCCGGCTGGAACTAATACCATGTCGTCAGACACAGGGGTGGCGAGTGCCGACGGCTGATGGCCGATGGTCAGAAAAAGGCAGAGCGTAAGAAGCCGCAGGCCTGTCGGTCTCATTCAGGTCACGGCCTTTTCAGCTTGCAGGCCTTGACGACTGCATCGCGGTACCTCATCCACAAGGTGAGGCCTTGAGCGACGCAAGCCAGCACGGCGTTCTGTTGGCGCCTGGTGTCCGCGTAAGTGACGACCATTGTGTAGGCATCCTGTCGATGGCCGGCCTCCACCTTCTGATGCGCGCGAATCAAATCCATATGTTGCCTGCCGATCCCATGGTGACGAATCAGGGGATGGGCGTCGATATAGGCTTCAATCTCGGCCTCGGTTTTCGGTTTGGAGGGTGCCTGGATTTCCTGGCGATCCTTGATGCTGCCTTCGACGAATACGGCGAGGGCGGCTGCGCCCACCACCCAGTCGCGACTGGCTGTGACCTTCTCCAGCCATGCCCGGTACCGCGCGCTGGCGGGAAGGAGCTTCGCGGTCTGAAACACGTCGCTGTCGAAGCCCAGGCCGCGCATCATTTCGTTGAAGAGTTCTGGGTGAGACCGGCCGAAGGACAGTCCACCGGTATCTTCCTCATAAATATTTTCCGCCAACATACGCCGCACGTCCGGGGGCGGGTTTTGGCCATGGACGCGGGCCAAGAGCACGGGGAAATCCCGCACGTAGACCAGGAACTCCTGTTGATAGTGCACGTTCAGTTGGGCCTTCGTGATCCCGGGCCCCATGATGATCGGCCAGGCCCAGTGGTGTTTGCGGTCCATGATGGCCAACAGCCGCTCCAAGAATTGTGTGCGGGACAATCGCTTTTGTGCCATGCCTTGCCTTCCTTCTTTCTCACTGGCTACAATCAGCCACCGATCAGATGAAGCCCATCACGATTCAAGACTCAGACCAGATTCTCAACTTCCTTGCCGAGGTCGCTCTGCATGGCAAAGGATTTACGACCGATTGCCTGCTGGATTATGTCCTGGACGAAGGATTTACCGAACCGATCTATCTCAACGCCTCGGGCGAAGATCCGGACGCGTTCTACAAGGACCAACCCCAGGCCTGGGCGATCTACCAAGTCCGTGAATGGAAGCGAGTACTGACCGTGTCCGGGGGCGCCGGCAAGGAACGGCGTGTGCAGATCACGGAAACTCCCTGAATCGTCCGTATTAGGACGCCGCCCCCTGGCTAGCGGCTCCTCGACTCGTCCCACAGGGGGATGCCTGATGTGATGGCTGTTGAAGCGCTCACTCATCACAAACCCGCCATTGATGAGTGAGCGCCTATCAGTCAGTGTATTGACCATCCGACAGAATTGCAACGAATCGTGCACTGTCCGCCGCCTGGCCTGCCGGTTCCTGACAAGCCTGATGAGGATGTGGTTGTGAACCGCCGACCGGGAGACCGACCATCATGCCAAGCTATGGCTCCGAGAGTTCCAGGAAGCTGGTCCCGTTATGCGACTCGGGAGATGTCGGTGAATTGGCTCTGATCAAGAGCCTGCTCGACGGCAACGGCATTGCCTACGCTGTGCAGCATGAACATATCGGGGCGCTGTATCCCGGAGTGGCCTTGTTGGGCAGTCGGGTGATGGTGGAGGAGTGTGACAAACAACGGGCCGAGGTGTTGCTGAGCCGCCTCGCGCTGCAGGTCCGTGAGACGACCGAGGAGCAGGATTGACGACCAGAAGTTGGCCTGGAGAACAATCTGAGAGCCGGCTCGATCTGACTGGGGGGTCTCAGGTCCACGCAGTGAGTTGACAACGGCTACCCAGCAAGGGTGTAGCGAATGACAGCCCAGCGAGTGGTGTTGTTCAGGCCCAGCTAGGGATGCCCCTTCGGTTTGACCGGTTCAGGGTTGGTGGGGAGAGGGAGGCGCACGTCTGACCCTGAAAAATGCCCCCCGATCAGTTTGCCCTCTTCAAAATACAAGTAGCGGTGCTTCACTACCGCCGGACTTTCCCAGTCTTCAAAAATCCATTCTTCACGCCGCAGCCCGTCGCTGGTGTGCGTCACATTCATCGTATTCGGGGAACCCCAGGATTCCAGGACCTGTTTGCGGTCCATGCCCACCATCACGCGGTGGCTTTCGATGTGCTTCGAAAAGTCTGGGTCCAGCCAGCCCGGTACAAACCGAAACGCGATCAGGGCGACCACGAATAACGCAAGGAACGTATGGATAATGATCCGTACCGGCCGCTGGCGGATGAAGGGCGTGGGTTCCTCCGCCGAGGGGAGGGACGAAACCGGGGTCGCAGAGGTTGTCTGATCGGTCACAAATTTCCTTCCGTCATCGACTGTGCAAGAAGCGTCTTAATCCTACTGCATGCTAAACAATCGTTTTTCGGTCCGTCAAGGGAGGGGAAGGGGGCATGGAGGGCGGTCTTGCCTGTTCAAGCGCGAATTTTTTGACCTGCTATGCTTGAAGCAGGACCGCTGGAGGGCGACGCATGGGGCGATGCTGTCATTCGAGCAATCGATGTTTCACGTGGTTCATTGCGGCGGGGCTTTACCTCATCCTCATCGGGTTCGGCGGGATGGTTGTCGAGGCGGGGCCGCTCTATGTCTACACCGATGCCCAGGGACAAGCTGTCATGACGGACAATCTAGAGGGAGTACCGGCAGAATTTCGCGGGCGTGTGCGGACGATGGCGGGTGAGGAGCCTCTGGCAGCCGGTGCCCCCGCCCTGGCGGCTGCCACCGGCGTCGGCCAGCCGCCGTCGGCCTCAGGTATGATCGAGAAGGTAGTGGGTGTCGTTGCGGCGAAGGTCGGTTCCCGAACAATCAAGGGGCTCACGGCCCATCAAACCGCCGTGGTCATTCTGGCTGGGTTCTGCTGGCTGGCATTGCTGCTGTTGATCTTCCTGAGCCCCAATCCCGCGATACGGCTCCTCTGCAAGTTTCTCCTGGTTCTGGTCGGCGTGGCCGCGTTCTACCAGGTGGCCCTGGTGGGGACGACGCCTCTCGGGGCGGCCACCGCTGCTCCTCAACAGGGATCAGAGCCGCCCATGGAGAATATTCTGGGGCAGATGAAAAGCAAGACCGAGAAAAGTTATCGTGCGCAAGACGAGCGCACCACCCGCCAGATGGAGCAGGTCGAACCGCCTACCCCCTAACGATCCCGGCAAGCCGGCGAACCGCCGCTGTGTGGGTTCGGCGATTTCGGCCGAATCTGCAATAGCGAGGCTCACGTGAAATGCCGTTACCGGCCGGTTAGTCCGCGTACTTGGGAACCGGGATCTTTCTCACGGTCGGAGTGGGTGGGGGCTGCTGCGCGAAGGCGGAGGAGTAGGGGTTGAGGACGGGTTCGTGGGTATTGCGCTGGCGGAGCTTGACCAGTGGTAGGCTTTGGGTGCTGATTTCCAGGCGGTCGATCGGCGCGTTCGCTGTCAGGGGATCAGGCAGTCCTTGCAGGGCAAACATCTGAAACGCGAGCGACCAGTCGAGTGCCTCCTTCCCCTTTTCCCGCACGATAAATCGCGCGTCCGCCGAAGGACGTCCTGCAAAAAACAACAGCATGATGTTGGATCGGAAGACCGGCGCGGAGGCTTCCACGGGCGGCTTGAACTCCGGCACAAGTTGAGGAATCTTGCTCAAGGCCACCGGTGGAGAGAATTCGATATCTACCAGGCGCACGAAGAGCGGACGCTGTTCGCTTTGGTCGTTGTGATCGAAGGTGTAGCTGAACGAGTACCGGACGTCGACGCCGTCGCGTTTGAATGTGTAGACGTCTTCGCCGTTTTCGGGTGAGACAACCTTTTTGAAATACTGATCCCAATCGCTGATGGGATAGTAGGTGAAGACGCGCAACGCGGCCTTGCGGTCCCGCACCGCCTGCGGCCGGCCGAGTTGCTCGTGCAGTTCGGTTTGGGTGAGCCCAAGGTAGCCGTCGTCGAAATACGGTCCGGCCCAGAGGGGATTACGTCCCGAGAGGACCACGCTCATGCAGAAAATGCAAAGGATCAACACGCGAGAGACTGTCTGATGTGCCATAGAATTGACTCAGGCCAGGGCCAGACAATAACGGCATCGTATCGGCCAGGGTAGTCAATGTCAAGGCAGCACACCCGCAATAGCTTGCCGAAAAAAGTCCGTTCCCGATATGATGGCCGCTCATTTGCCAGCCATCGACTCTGTCGGCGCAGGCCTGACGGTCGGTGGCAGAAAGACATAGGTAGTCATGCCGGTACATGAAGTTCACGATCTCCTGCGAAACCGCATCCTGATCCTGGATGGTGCCATGGGGACCATGATCCAGCGGTATAAGCTGGACGAAGCCGCGTTTCGCGGGGAACGTTTTCAGAACTGGACCAAAGACCTCAAGGGGCACAACGATCTCTTGAATGTCACACAGCCGACCGTCATCGAGGCGATTCACCGGCAGTATCTGGAAGCCGGAGCCGATATCATCGAGACCAATACGTTCAACTCTCAATCCGTGTCGCTGGCCGACTACGGCATGGACGACTTGGGGTATGAGTTGTCCAAAGCCGGCGCCGAGTGCGCGAAGCGGGCGGTGGCCCAGGTCGTCGCAGCCCAGCCCACCCGCCGCTGTTTCGTCGCCGGCGCGATCGGTCCGACCACGAAGACCTCCTCGGTGTCGACTGATTCGAATGACGCGGCCGCACGCGGCACAACCTATCCGGAATTGGTGCGGGCGTATGGCGATCAGGTGCGTGGGTTGTTGGACGGCGGCGTCGATCTGCTGCTGGTGGAGACGATCTTCGATACGTTGAATGCCAAGGCGGCCTTTTTTGCGATTCAGCAGCTGTATGCGGAAGGGGCGCGGCAGGTCCCGATCATGGCCTCCGTCACCTTCATTCAAGCCGGAAGCAATCGTGGGTTTTCCGGGCAGACGGTCGAAGGGTTTTGGAATTCCATCTCGCACGTGCCGTTGCTCAGCGTGGGGATGAACTGCGCATTGGGACCGAAGGAGATGCGTCCCTTGATCGAAGAGTTGTCGCAGATCGCGCCGATTTTTGTCAGCAGCCATCCGAATGCCGGATTACCCAATCCGTTGCTGCCGACGGGGTTTCCGGAAACGCCCGACTCGCTCGCCCCCCAGTTACGTGAGTGGGCGCAGAACGGCTGGCTCAACATCGTCGGCGGCTGCTGCGGGACGACGCCGGACCATATCCGTTCAATCGCCGAGGCCGTGCAGGGGGTGACGCCACGGCAGCCTTCCACGATCGAGCCGTATTTGCGTCTCAGCGGCCTGGAAGCCTTGACGGTGCGGCCGGAGTCGAACTTCGTCAATATCGGCGAGCGAACCAATATCACCGGCTCCCCGGCGTTCTCCAAGCTGATTCTGGCCGGTGATTATGAGAAGGCGCTGACCGTGGCGCGCCAGCAGGCGGAGGGCGGGGCGCAGATTATCGACATCAACATGGATGAGGGCCTGCTGGATTCCAAGGCCGCCATGCAAAAATTTCTGCGCCTTCTGTCGGCTGAGTCGGACATCGCCCGTGTGCCCATCATGGTGGACAGTTCCAAGTGGGAGGTCATCGAGGAAGGCCTCCGGAACCTGCAGGGGAAGGGCATCGTCAACTCCATCAGCCTCAAGGAAGGCGAAGCGAAGTTTCTCGACCAGGCGCGACTCATTCGTCGATACGGGGCGGCGATCGTGGTCATGGCGTTCGATGAACGGGGCCAAGCTGATTCGGTCGCCCGCCGCACTGAAATTTGCGAACGCTCGTATCGTTTGCTGACGGAACAGGTTGGCGTGCCGCCGCAGGACATCATTTTCGATCCGAACATCCTGACCGTGGCAACAGGCCTCGAGGAGCATAACAATTACGCCGTCGACTTTATTGAAGCGACCCGATGGATCAAGCAGCACCTGCCGCTGGCGAAGGTCAGCGGGGGCGTCAGCAATATTTCATTCTCGTTCCGTGGGAACAATGTCGTGCGCGAAGCGATGCATGCCGCGTTTCTCTACCACGCCATTCAAGCTGGTCTCGACATGGGGATCGTCAATGCGGGGCAGTTGGCCGTGTACGAAGAGATTCCCAAGGATCTGTTGGGGTTGGTCGAAGATGTGCTGCTGAACCGCCGACCGGATGCGACCGAACGCCTGGTCACGTTTGCGGAAACGGTGAAGCAAAAGGGCAAGGTGGCGGTCAAGGACGACGAGTGGCGCACCAGGCCCGTCGAGGAACGACTCGCGCACGCGTTGGTGAAAGGCTTGACGGACTATATCGAGCAGGATGTGGAGGAGGCGCGGCAGAAATCTACCCGGCCGCTCGACGTGATCGAAGGGCCGTTGATGGCGGGCATGAACATCGTCGGCGATCTTTTCGGATCGGGGAAAATGTTCCTGCCGCAGGTCGTGAAAAGCGCCCGGGTGATGAAGAAAGCCGTGGCCTATCTGATGCCGTTTATGGAAGCCGAAAAGTTGCGGCTTGGGACGTCCCGCGCGAACGGCAAGGTGCTGCTCGCGACCGTCAAGGGTGACGTGCACGATATCGGCAAGAATATCGTGGGCGTGGTGTTGGGCTGCAACAACTATGAGGTGATCGACCTTGGGGTGATGGTGTCCTGCGAGAAGATTTTGACGACCGCGCGTGAGTTGCAGGTGGATATGGTCGGCCTGAGCGGGTTGATTACCCCGTCGTTGGATGAAATGGTGCATGTGGCCAAGGAGATGACGCGCCAGGGGTTCACGGTGCCGTTGCTCATCGGCGGCGCCACGACCAGCAAAGCCCACACGGCGGTGAAGATTGCGCCTTCATACGGCCATGCGACGGTCCATGTGCTCGACGCTTCACGCGCTGTGGGTGTGGTGGGAACTCTGATCAATGAGGAGCAGCGAGAGGGGTTTGCCGCCACCGTCCGTGCCGACTACGACCGGATCAGGCACGCGCATCAGGATCGTGGGCCGAAAACCCTACGCAACCTGGAAGCAGCCCGAAAACACCGGTTCCCGACCGAGTGGGGGACTGTCGATATTCCTACGCCCTCTTTCACCGGCGTGCGCCGGATCGATCGCATGCCCTTGCGCGAGTTAGTGCCCTACATCGATTGGTCGCCGTTTTTTCATGCCTGGGAATTGCGCGGCCGTTATCCGGCGATTCTGGACGATGCCACGGTGGGACCCAAGGCCAAGGAACTGTTCGCAGACGCGCAGGCGTTGCTGGAGGAGATCATCCGCGGTGAGTTGTTGACCGCGCGCGGGGTGTATGGGTTTTTCCCGGCCAATAGCGTGGGCGACGACATTGAATTCTACCAAGATCAGTACCGCCGCGAGGTCCGGACCACCTTCCATACGCTCCGGCAGCAGATGGAGAAGCCGGCCGATCAATCCAATATGGCCCTGGCGGATTATGTCGCTCCCAAGGAGTCCGGGCGTGCCGACTATGTGGGCGCATTTGTGGTCACCGCCGGTATCGGCGCGTCGGCCCTCTGCGCGAAGTATGAGAAGGACCATGACGACTACAACTCCATCATGGTGAAGGCGCTGGCGGATCGGCTGGCGGAAGCCTTCGCTGAATGGCTGCATAAACAGGTACGACTCGAGTGGGGATATGGGAAGACGGAACACCTCACGAATGAGGAGATGATTCGCGAGCGTTATCGCGGGATTCGTCCGGCGCCCGGTTATCCTGCTTGCCCGGATCACACCGAGAAGCGGTTGCTGTTCGATGTGCTGGGCGCCGAGTCGCAATCGGGCGTGACCCTGACCGAGTCGTATGCCATGCTGCCGGCGGCGGCGGTGAGCGGCCTCTATTTCGCGCATCCGGAGGCCAAGTATTTTGCCGTGGGCAAGATCAATCGTGATCAGGTGGAAGACTACGCGAGGCGCAAGAACCTATCGGTGAGCGAAGTGGAGCGGTGGCTGGCACCCAACCTGAACTATGATGCGTAGTTCCGAAGAGCCGATGGCAGATGGCAGATGGCAAATAGCTTATAGCGGGTAGCAAGGACGAGAAGGCTCCGGCCTCTATGCCTTCAACCATAGGCCATGCGCTCTTATAATTAGTTTTTGACGGCTTCGAGGGACGAGGGACGGGTGGGCGAAACGGTCAAGCCGGCGGTGACACTTGTGAGCGATGTCTTGAGCCAGTGGAAACGCTCCTCAGCCCAGGCATTGAACTCCGCAGAGTTTTCAAACACCAGTTCCCAAGCCTTGGCGGCATCCAACAGTAAGAGTTGGTGCGGTTGATTGTGTCCGGGGAAATACACCACCAGCACTGCGGATTTTCCGGTGAGGCTGATATCCGTAAAGACATGGATCATGGCGGCTGCGGGAAGCGGGATATCACGCGTAGCGGCTTCGACGAGCGGTTGGTACAGCCGGTGGAGCAGGTGCGTCGTATCTTCGTAGGGGCAGGTGGTTCGCAAGAGCCGGGGATTGGGCTTGTCGCCGAATAGGTTGTCGGTCAGATAGGTGGCGGCTTCCCAGGTCGGCATCATGCCGGAGGAGGCGAGGTTCTCGCAGAGATAGGCGATCCAATTGCGTGATGTGCGGCTCATGATACCTCGCCTTCGCCCTGATCCTGAGTGATGGCGCGGTGCCGCGAAGAGGCCAGCCAAGCCGGATCGGCAAATTGATCGTAAATGCGTTTGATCTCGTCCATCGAGTCGAAGAAGATATCCAGCAGGTCCGGATCGAAGTGTTTCCCCCGCTCGTTACACATCAGTTCCTTCGCGTGATCGAAATCGTAGGCCGGTTTGTACACACGCTGGGTCGTGAGGGCATCGAAGTTGTCGGCGATGGCGGTAATCCGTCCTTCGAGCGGAATCGTATCGCCTGCGAGTCCGCGCGGGTAGCCGGTGCCGTCATAACGCTCGTGGTGCGTCCAGGCGATGATCGCCGCGATTTTCAAGAGTTCCGAATCGGAGCCGGCGAGAATGCGATACCCGATTTCCGTATGCTGGGTGATCACCTTGAATTCTTCCGGTGTGAACTTGCCGGGTTTCAGCAGCACATGGTCCGGCGTGCCGATCTTGCCGATGTCATGCATGGGGCTGGCGGTGCGGATGAGGTCGCATCGGTCGGGCGATAAGCCGTAGCGGCGCGCCAGCAGTTCGCAGTAATGGCTCATTCGTTGGATGTGCTGCGCGGTCGAGCTGTCGCGGTATTCGGCGGCGATGGCGAGCCGTTGAATGGTTTCTTCGCGAGAGAGGCGCAATTCCTTCTCGCTTCGCTCCAGCCATTCGAGCGCTTGCTGGAGCGCGATCGTCCTGGTCCTGACGACTTCCTCCAGGTTCTCCCGATGCATGGCGTTTTCGATTTCCAACTTCCGCCGTCGTAACGCGTTGGCGACGTTGATCAACACTTCGTTCGCCTCGAAGGGCTTGATGACATAGCCGAATGCGCCCATATCCAGCGCCGCATTCGCGAGAACGGGGCTATCAAGGCCAGTGACCATGATGACGGCCGTGGTGGGATACTGAGTCAGAATGTGGCGGATGAGATCCATCCCGGACTCGCCCGGCATGTTTACATCACACAGCACCAAGGCATAGGCGCCGCACTCCATCCGTTGACGGGCTTCGCGGGACTCTCCCGCCAGAGCCACCTTGTAGCCGTGGGGCTCCAGGAGGTAGCCCAGCAACCGGCGGATAGGCTCCTCATCGTCCACGATCAGGATATTGCGGTTTTCAAGAATCGACTGTTGGGTGGTCACTTCGCTGACGCTCGGAATGCTCATATGGCTCGCCGGGTGAAGTTAATCGTGATGGTAGACCGTGAATAGAGTCAGTATCGGTTGCTGTGCCCCAAGTCTGAAGTGCGCGATGGAATTCAGGAGAATTGCACCTTCTGTGCCACTCCGGCCATTGTATGACCCGCCGCCTCGGGACACCCTTATGTCGCTGCATGGATGCTGAGTCCGGTAAACTTCCAAGGGCACGTTCCTTATGGGGTAGCGGTGTCAGGGTCGGGGGTGCGGTCGTCAACTCTGACGCCGTCTCGTCGGTTGTTGTTCCGGTCTTGTTCCCCGAGCAGCGTGGGTCTGCGCCGTGACACTGGATTATACAGAGGGTATCGATGAATGCCAGCCGAAACGTAGTTTGGGAAACGGAAGGCCGGTCACGCCGTCGCATTTGCTCTTTCAAGTCCCGTTTACTATAATCCGCTCCCTTAGATTGGCTGTGCAGGGAGGAAGACAACTCAATGGCGAGCGGAGCAGGGCTAGGTCGAATCGATGGCAGACGGCGGGATCAAATCCGTCCGGTCAAGGTCACGCGCAATTTTACGAAACATGCCGAAGGCTCCATCTTGATCGAAATGGGAGACACCAAGGTCATCTGCACGGCCTCGATCGAAGAAAAGGTTCCGCCGTTCTTGAAAGGCAAGGGCACCGGGTGGGTCACAGCCGAATACGCCATGCTGCCTCGGGCCACGCACGATCGGTCGCCCCGGGAATCGGTCAAGGGCAAGCAGGGGGGACGCACGCTTGAAATTCAGCGGTTGGTCGGGCGCGCCCTGCGCGCGGTGATCGATACGGGACGCATGGGCGAACGGACCATCTGGATCGATTGTGATGTGATTCAGGCCGATGGCGGGACGCGCACCGCGTCAATCACAGGCGCGTTCATCGCCCTGGCGGATGCCATTGCCGTGTTGAAAAAGAAAGAACTGGTGAAGAATAATCCACTGACCGACTACTTGGCGGCAATCAGTATCGGCAAGGTCGGCGGCCAGGTCATGGTCGATTTGGCATATGAAGAAGACTCGCATGCCGAAGTGGATTTGAATTTGGTGATGACCGGCGCCGGGCAATACGTTGAAGTGCAGGGGACGGCTGAACGAACTCCGTTCAACAAACAAGACATGGATGAGTTTCTTGATCTCGGGTGGGGAGCGATCCGTGAATTGGTGGACTTGCAAAAATCGTTGATCGGCTCGCTGAGCTGACCATGCAGATCGTGCTCGCGACCAGGAATCAACATAAGAAACAGGAGCTCGCCGCCCTATTGGGTGGCATGGACCTCACCATTCGGACGCTCGACGATTTTCCCGATGCGCCGGAGGTGGTGGAAGATGGCGACACCTGTGAAGCCAATGCGATGAAGAAGGCCGTGGAGATTGCCCGGCACACAGGGTTGCCGGCGGTCGCGGATGATACCGGGTTGGAAGTCGATGCCCTTGGCGGTCGCCCGGGAGTGTTTGCGGCGCGGTATGCCGGCGAACAGGCCAGTTACGATGACAATTGCCGGAAGTTGCTGCGCGAACTGCAGGGTGTCCCGCTCGCGGAACGAGGCGCTCGATTTGTGACCGTCGCGGCCATCGCGTTCCCCGGCGGCAAGACATGCTCGGCAAAGGGTGTGTTACAAGGAGTCATTGCCGAAGAGGCCGTGGGCTCTCGTGGATTCGGGTATGATCCGGTCTTCATCGTGCCGGAGTATCGTCAGACTCTGGCGCAGCTGTCGCCGGAGGTGAAGAATCGAATCAGCCATCGTGCCCGCGCCTTTACTCAGGCCAAGACTTTGCTTGAACAGATGATCGCAGACCAGGACTCAGTCGGGGCGTAGCGCAGCCCGGTAGCGCGCCTGCTTTGGGAGCAGGATGTCGGA
>CABVRW010000063.1:15197-22297 GCA_902500785.1 uncultured Nitrospira sp. | reverse complement strand
TGTTCGTCGCCCAGCAATTCACTGATGGCGTGAATACGCAAACGGAAAATGCCCTTGGAACGACGGGCGCCATCCCGTCTTACACGATCTGGAATCTCAGACTCAACTATGCCCCGCCCAAGGCCCGATGGGCGGTCTTCGCCGGGATCCGGAACCTCACCGATGAATCGTTCATTGCACAACGAACGACCGGCAGCTTCATCGGCATCCAGCCCGGCGAAATCCGGAACGTCTACGGCGGCGTCTCATGGAGATTTTAAGCGCGAGGCTGGCGCCTCTAGTCACTATTCAAAAAAAGGAGTTGATGCGATGAATCGGAACATAGGCATGAGGGGATTGCGTGGCATTCTGGTGCTGGTAGGACTCTGGGCCTCTCCTGCCCAAGCCCATTTCGTATGGGTCGAGGCCGAGGCGACGGCGCCGGCTGAAACAGGGCAGCCGATCAAGATCTATTTCGGGGAGTATAGCGAGTTTTTGCATGAAGAAAGCGGCGGTCGTCTTGATTCGATCGATGGGGTCACGCTTCGAGTTCAGGATGCGAAACGGGTCAAGACCGATATCAGCCTGACGAAACAGGTCGATCATTTTGCCGGCGCATTGTCATCCTGTCATCCCGGCCGGAATGCGGTCCTGGCGGAGCAGGCCAAGGCGCCGGTTCAGGACTTGCGAAAACACGACTTGGGTATTGTGAAGCCCATGTTCTATGCGCGGACGTATGTCGTCTGTATGCAGGAGGGACGGGTCAACGAACATGGACGGGACCAGTCCACGCCAATGGAGTTGGATATGATTCCTCTCAGCACAGGGCTCAATCTGGCTGCCGGCCGCGTCAGTCCTGTGCCGGGCGGAGAAATCGTCGTGCAAGCGTTGTTTAAAGGTCGGCCGCTACCGGACACTCAACTGCTGGTCCATGCGCCCATCGGATGGGATAAGGAGCTCAAAACCGATCCTCAGGGAGTGGTCGCGTTCACGCCGCTCTGGCCCGGCCGGTACGTGTTGGAGATCATTCATGTGGAGAAGATGACGGGAGAGTTCGAGGGGAAATCGTACGACGCGTTACGACATCGGAGTACCCTAGCCCTTCAGGTGAGGGCCGAGCGATCGGCGGAGAAGTAGGATGAGCCGCGGGGGCGCTGAACGGATAGTGAGAGTGACCCATCGTTGGTTCAGTCTGGGCGCGCTGGGTTTTTTGCTGCTGTCCCTCCTGACGGGGCTGCTTTGGGCCGACGCAAAATTTCTTTATTGGGATGAGCACTACAAGGAAAAGATACGACCGTTGACGGGGCCACCGCTGGATTCCGTGACACTGCCGATCGACCGGGCGATGCTTCTGGCGAAAGATGCGGTCGGCCAGCGGGCGATGATCGAACAGGTGCTGTTGCGTTCAGATTTCGGTCGGCTCTTTTATGAGGTGAAAGCGCGGGCAGAAGGCGTGTCGACCACGCTTCTGTTGGACGCCTTGAGCGGGGAGCGATTGTCGCCGATTGTGCCGGACCTGGCGCCGACGATTGCCGCGCAATACGTGCGAAGCCCCGCGCCGGTGACAGGGGTGGAGCTTGAACGGTATACGCCGCGGAAGAAGAAACGTGCCTATGATGCCGTGCGTGTCCGGTTTGATGATCGTGATGCAACAGAGATTGTGCTGGATCGCCAGACGGGCGAGATCTTGGAAGACGAGGGACGATGGCGGAAAGTGCACTTCGCCGTCATGCAATTGCATCAACTGAACTTTTTCGGCTTCGATAAAACCCTTCTCAATATTCCGGGTGTGCCGATGCTGCTAATGAGCCTGTCCGGCCTGCTTCTATGGTTATTCCACCGCGCGAGGGCACGTCGCGCGAGGCATGCGGTGGTTCCTGACCGGATGCCCGCTGTAGAGACTCGATTGCCGGCGGCTCCGGAGGAAACCACCAGGGCCTGAGCCCCAACAACGGGGCCGGCCCGCTACGGCCTTGCCGGACAGTCTGTTTGCGCAGCCTGCGCGAATTTGATAGCAGGAAACACGTCGCCCACCGTGTCCAATCACGTTCTCACCGTTCCCGTTCACGGTTCCGATGAAGCCTTCCCTTCTTCTCAACCGATGGGGCATCGATGTCCCATCCCCATCAGTTTCAGTGCATTCACTTTTCGCCAATAGATTCAGGGTGTTTGATTGTCCAGTGTGATGGTGGATGGGGCGCCGTTCTCCCATTTCTTCCATCGCCGGCTGTTTGTGTTGTTCCTCCGGTAGGAACAGCAATTGCTCACACCTTGTCTGTCTTTGCACGAGCCGAAACAGGCGCAGCGTCATGATTGTAGTCAATAGTGGGGTTTCGAGAGGAGGTAGCTCAATGAGATCGGTACGAAGCGGGCCTCAGACATACAGTCAGCAGCGGTCGCGAGCGACTTGGAAATATCTGGTGGGGGTGCTGCTGCCAGCGCTCTGGGTCGGGACATTTCAGGTCGTTTCTGCGGCACCCGACGACATGCATGCTAGGGCACACGAGCAGCCGTCCTGGGCGGAGCAACTCAAAGGGCAGACCATCGTCGAAGATGCGCAGGAAGGGCATGTCGAGCGGACGGCCATGATGGAGCGGCAACACCAGCGCATCATGGACAAGATCAACGATCAGTTGACCCACGATTCGAGCCATCAGCGCACCGGCGGGATGTACAACAACGTCAATATGTTGCATCAGTATGGGGCAGGGGCCCAGGACATGTTGCTGATGTCGAACGGCGGCGTGGAGCCCGTGTCCTCGTCGGGTGGGCGCTGTCCTGCCAGCGCGCCGGTCCGAAGCTACGACGTTTCGGCCATCAACATTGAGATCACGCTGAACATGTGGCTCGATTTTTATCCCGGCTATATGTACGCGCTGACCGAGTCGCTCGATCAGATTCGCGCCGAGGAGACCACAAATCGGGAGGCGCGCGAGAAGGACGGATTCGATCCGGGCGCCGTGATGAATGGATTGCAGAATCAATGGATTCAACCGCTGGTCCTTCGCGGCAACCAGGGCGATTGCGTGAAGCTCACGCTGCGCAATCAGTTGGAAGGCGATGAGGAGGTCAGTCTGAACATCCATGGCTCGAGCATGGTCGTGACGGCCACGGGTCAGCCGGCGACCACCACGAATCCCGGCAGCATCGCCGCACCGGGAAAAGCGGTGGAGATGGAATGGTACATCCCGCCCACGCAACAGGAAGGCAGTCGCCAATTTCATTCTTACAGCAACGACCGCGAGTTGACCGTGATGGGCCTCTTCGGGTCCTTCGTCATCGAGCCGAAGGGATCGGAGTACCTCGAACCGCTGGGGACCGGAGATCCCAAGCCGACCAAGAGCGGGTGGCAAGCGATCATTAAGAATGGATCCGGTCCGGACTTTCGAGAATTCGTGCTGTTTTATCATGAAGTCGGCGATGAAGCTTTTCGTCCGCTGAACAAGAAGGGCGATTTCATCCCGCAGCGCGATCCTTTGACCGACGTGTATCGACCGGTGGCCCGCGCCTTGAACTACCGCAGCGAGCCGTTCGGTATCGACAATATGCAGACACAACATGAATATTTCGGCTTCGAGGACGAATCGATGGCGTACAGCGCCTACACGTTCGGCGATCCCGCTACGACGATTCCTCGCAGTTATCTCGGCGATCCGGCCAAGTTTCGGTTGGTGCACGGCGGTTCCGAAGTCTTCCACTCGCACCATCCGCACGGCGGGTCCATTCGGTGGCCTCGAAGCCCGCGAGCGATCGACGAAATGCCTCTCTGGCATACAGCGAAGAACGGCCCGGTGAAGTATCCGGTCATCCGGACCAAGTCTGATCGGGTCGACGTGGAAGTGATCGGCCCGTCCGAGACCATGGACCTGGAGACAGAATGCGGATCCGGTCTCTGCCAGCAGTTGGCCGGTGATTTTCTCTTTCATTGCCATGTCGCCCACCACTACATCGCGGGGATGTGGGGCTATTGGCGTGTGTACAACACCATTCAGCAGGGTGAGTTCCACAATGACGTCATGCCGGATCTGTTGGAATTGCCTGATCGCAAGGGCCGCATCCGAGCCGGTATCCCATCCGATGCATTGATCGGAAAAACCGTCGATTGGTTTGGAAAGCAATTTACGATCGTTGAAAAGGGCAAGACCGATTGGAAGGCGGATCCGGCTATTGTGACGGTAAAAGACTGGGTCGACATGCAGTTCCCGCCGCAGGGTCTCCCGGGTCATAGCAAAGATGAGCGCGAGCAGACCAAGTCGTACGACGCAAGCGTGCTGAATTGGGGCTGGCAGGGTCATCGCGCCATGACCGAGCCGGAAAACACGGTGCCGAATCCGCGGTATCAATCGACCCTACCTGGTGAACGGCTTCCGATCCTGTTCGAACCCTTGACCGGCAAGGTGTCATGGCCTCACTTGAAGCCGCACTTCGGCCGCCGTGCGCCGTTTTCGAACAACCACAATCCGTCTCCCTGGTTGGAAATGATCCATCTCGACGACGATGGATTGCCGAGCTCCTATCCGGCCAAGCCCGGTGAGAATGGGCGCTGGAGCTTGTGTCCTGAAAATGCTGGCTCGAAGAAATATAACGTGCATTTCATCCATACGCCGATGATGTTGGCGGACAAACAGGGTGATACGCCGGCGATTGTAGATGACGGCGGCTTGATCTATGTCTTGCATGAAGAAGAGGCCGCGATTCGGAAGAACAACAACCTGAAGTTTCCATTGGTCGTGCGGTCGAATATCTACGATTGCGTCGATTGGATGTTGACCAGCGAATGGGAAGACGATGATTACTCGAATTTTCACTCGTCGAAGGTCAATACGCACTGGCACTTCTTGCAGTTCGACAATCAGTCATCGGACGGCGTGATCACCGGATTTTCGAACGAGCAGTCGGTCCGGCCGTTTACGATGCTCGAGAAGAAAACAGACAAGGGGCTGCCGCTGCCCTTGAACACCGTGTTCACGAAGGCGGCAACAAAGGGTGACCGAGTCATTACCGTCAAGAATGCCGCGCAGTATCATCCCGAAGTGGAGATCCTGATCGGCGCGGATAATGTCGGCGGCAATGAAATCGGGCGGATCAAGTCCATCAAGGGCAATGAGCTTACGCTGCTTCGCCCCTTGAAGCACGATCATCCGGTCAAGGACATCGTAACGGTCGAATTCGTCAGGCAACGGTTCTGGGTCGATTCGGATGTCGGGACCGTGTTCTGGCACGACCATGCGTTGGGGCGGATTACCTGGGGTCATGGCGGGTTCGGCACGATGATCGTCGAGCCGGTCGGATCGACGTACCACGATCCCAAAACCGGGAAACCGATTCGGAGCGGTCCGCTGGCCGACATCCGAACCACGGAGCCGGTTGGGTACAACGTGAACGGCAGTTTCCGCGAGCTCATGGTGCAGCTGAACGATAGTGTGCCGCATACGGTCAATATCGTGACGGCGGGCAATCCGCCAGGCCAGCCGATCGAGGTGGCGCTGGAAGCGGGGAAGACCATTTCGTTCCCGATTCCCGAGCATATCAAGATGACGCCGATGCCGTTCCTGAACGGCGGCACCCACACGACGGGCGGCAGCCTCAACTTCCGGGCGGAGCCCATCTCCGGCCGCATGGCCGCCAATCCCGATATGGCGCAGCTCTTCAGCAGCACCGTCCACGGCGACCCCTATACGCCGATGGTGCGGGCGTACCTGGGCGATACGGTCGTATTCCGGCTGCTGCAGACGATGACCAACGAAAGCATGGTCTGGACGTTGTCCGGACATACGTATCTGACCGAGCGGTATGCCGGTGACGCCAACCGGAAGCACTCCATCCATATCGGGATCGCCGAGCGGTACGACCTCGTGGTGCCGCAAGCGGGCGGACCGAGGCTGCAGGCAGGGGACTACATCCACTTCAACGGTCGCTCGTCCAAGTTGTCCGAGGGCGCATGGGGCATCCTGCGAGTGCTGGATAAGCACGTGCCGGATCTGCAGAAGTTGCCGGCCGGTTACAGCGGTCGGAACGAGATTCCGAAGTCGTTGATTGTATGTCCCGCCGACGCGCCGGTGAAGAGCTTCAACGTCGTGGCGATCGATTTTCCCTCCATGAAGTTCAATCCGAACGCGCCGGATGCCATCGAGGTGGACTTCGAGCGCACCATCCAGATGGTCAACCCCGATGCCAAGATCTATGTCTTGGAAGAAGACGCGGCGGCGGTGGCGTCCGGTGCACAGCCGATGCCACTGACCTTGCGTGCGAACGTGGGAGATTGTCTCAAGGTCAAGTTGACGAATAAAATGAAGCAGGGCCGGGCGTCCTTCTCGGCGATCGGTCTGGCCTTTGATCCGAAGGATTCCTTGGGTGCAAATGTCGGCCACAATCCGGGTGAACAAACGGTCGCGCCCGGGGACAGCCGCGTCTACACCTACTATGCCGATCCATTCATCGGGGAGACGGCGTCTCTGGTGTGGGATTGGGGGAATGTGATGACCAATCCACGTAACGGCCTCTTCGGCGGCATCGTGATCGGCCCGAAGGGGGCTCTCTATCGCGACCCGAAGACAGGGGCGGATATCTCTCTGAAGAACAGCTGGGTCGCCGACGTGATCGTCGATCGGACGATTCAGGGCTACGAACATCGCCGGAGCTATCGCGATGTGGCCCTGTTCTTCCAGGACGAAGACAACATCATTGGAACGAGCTTCATGCCCTATGTGCAGAACACGGCCGGGTTGACGGCCGTCAACTATCGGTCGGAGCCGTACAAGTTCCGTGAAACGAAGGGATGCACCTTAGGCAGAATGTTCCAGCCTTGTTCGGTCGACGAGCCGGAGAGTCTCGCCACGCCGCTCATTGAGGCGCATGCCGGTGATCCTGTGCGAATTCACGTATTCGGCGCGAGCAACGAGCAGAACGGGATGTTCAGTGTTGAAAAACATGAATGGCCGATTGAACCGTTCATGCGCGGGGCCGATCAGATCAGTGTGGTGGAATTTTCGGGATCTGAAACGTTGGATGTTTTCATCCCTGCCGCAGGTGGCAACGTTCGGCTGCCTGGGGAGTACGTCTGGAGCAATCAGCGGTTGCCCTATGCCCAGTCGGGGCAGTGGGGATTGATGAAGGTGTTG
>CABVRW010000063.1:0-15097 GCA_902500785.1 uncultured Nitrospira sp. | reverse complement strand
CAATCAGCGGTTGCCCTATGCCCAGTCGGGGCAGTGGGGATTGATGAAGGTGTTGCCCACTGATGACCAACGTATCCTTCCGTTGAGTCAGCAGGCGCCTTCGATCAAACGGGCGGAGTTCGAGTCGGGAGATCCCATGGTCTCCCGCCTGTCGAATTCAGTCCGGTAGAGGTGAGAGAGCGGCCCGACCCTCCGTCAAATGCCCCCTAATGGATGCAGTGCCGGTCCTCATCCCAGACGGTGGGAAAGCCACTGGGCTTTCTCACCGTTGTGTGGGTGCGGCTCAAGCGCGGAGTGCCGGCTTGCACTCGGTCGGTGGTCTGCCTTTCGGTGCATCCTAAGGCCACCAGATTCGTCGAGGAGAATTATTTCTTTCGCCTCTGCGCGACCAATTCTTGGAGTGACGTCAGATCCAAGGCTCCCGGTACCAGATCATTCCCGACGATAAACGCCGGGGTGCCGCTGATGCCGAGATTTTTGGCGAGGGTGCGGGTACGAGCGATGATCGTGTCCCATTCCGGCCTCGTTAGGTCCTGACTGAGTCGGGTCACGTCCAGGCCCGCGTTCTGGGCGATGTGGAACAGCTGCTCTTTGGAGAGCTCGTCTTTCGTCGCCAGCAAGGCTTCATGAAATGCTCGGTGTTTGCCCTGCAGGTTTGCGGCGAGCGCCGCCCTGGCGGCGAATTCCGAGGCCTCTCCAAGAATCGGGAAGTCTTTGTAGACGACCCGCACCCCCGGGTCACGTTGTTGTAGTTCGGTCACAGCGGGCGCCGCTCGCTTGCAATATCCGCAGCGATAGTCAAAGAACTCGACCACTGTCACATCCCCGTTCGGATTGCCGCTCATGGGAGAGCCTGGATCGTTGAGCAGGTCGTCCTGATGGGTCGCGATTGCGGCCTTCCGTCGCTCTTGTTCTTCCGTGGCCCGCTTGTTTTCCAATGACTGCAAGGACTGCTCGATGATTTCCGGATGGGTTCGGATGTACTGTTCGATCATCTGTTCCAGGGCCTGCCTGGTGACCGGTTCGTCGGTGGGTTCAGCCGACCACGCGTCGAGGGGCAGGTCTGGGTTCCAAGCCATGAGTGCGAAGACGACGCAGAGGAGCAGGCGATGGGTGCTCTGGTTCATTCGGCCTCCTGTGCAGAGTGAGTGATCACATGCTACGCGAATCGCGCGCGCGGCACTATACAAGAATTCACCGCTTAGGGAGCCGAGGGTTTCAGGGGATAATTGAGGGATGCTCAGCTCGGGCGTCAGCAGGTGTCGGGCCTGTTCAGTTGGCCGGGTCGATCGGCAGCTTGTTGATCTTGATCAGCCGGTTATCCTGATCCAGTTCGAAGCTCACATGGTTGCCGATACTGAGCCCCTGCAGGAGGCGTCGGTCGATGACCGGGAGGGAGCGTGATTCTCCCGACGGCATTCTAATGGTAAGGGTCGAGGCTTCCTGATCGATCGACACAATCGTCCCGCCCTGCAGGGCCGTCTCGGTCGACTCGTCAGCGGCGATAGTGCTAGGCGTCATGCAGCAGAGGAGCAGGACGAGTGTGAGTAGAATGTGCGAGGCCATGTCATAGCATAGCCGATTCCGCCGACGGATCGGAACTAGCATTCTTTCCGGGCCAGCATGGGCAGAAGACCCACAGCGCGGACAGGGCCTGCTCCGGATTTTACGGTTGCGCTGACTCCCTGGTCGCTCTATCTTGGAGAGACTAGGATAAGACACGCATGCCTCAGGCCACCAACGAATCATCCGCAATTCTTACCCTGAACGCCGGATCGTCCAGCGTGAAGTGGGCCTTGTTTCGCGTCGGACTCAACCCGGTTCGGACAGTAGCGGGATCGATCGAGCGGATCGGGCTTCCGGACGGCATTGTCACGGTCACCGACGCGGAGACCGGACAGAGCGAGAGCACGCCCAGGCAGATTCCCGACCACGCTGTCTCTGTGGAGTTGCTGGTCAAGGCGCTTGCCCGGCGCGGCGACCGGATACCCATTCAAGCGATCGGTCATCGGGTCGTGCATGGCGGGAGCCGCTACGCTGACCCGCTGGTGGTTTCGACTGAGGTGATGGAAGAATTGCGGCGGCTGAGCCCCTACGATCCGGAACATCTTCCGGCCGAAATTGCGCTCATCGAAGCGTTCGGCGCACAGTATCCCCTGGTGCCTCAAGTCGCCTGCTTCGACACGGGATTTCATGGACAGATGCCGCCGGTGGCCCGACTCCTCGCCATCCCGCGCCGGTATGAAAAAATGGGCATCCGGCGTTATGGGTTTCACGGTCTGTCCTATGCCTATTTGATGCAGGAACTGGAACGGGTGGCCGGCCGTGACGCGGCTCATGGCCGGGTGATCCTCGCCCATTTAGGGAATGGCGCCAGTCTGGCCGCGGTGCGAGACGGAATCAGTATCGATACGAGCATGGGCTTCACCCCCGCCTCCGGTCTGCCGATGAGCACCAGGTCAGGGGATTTGGACCCGGGGCTGGTCTCGTACTTGTCCAAAACCGAAGGTATGACGGCGGAGCAGTTTCACCACATGGTGAATGCGCAATCCGGCCTATTGGGGCTGTCGGAGATCAGTCCTGACCTCCGTGACCTGTTGGCGCAGGAAGGGCACGATGCTCGCGCCGCCGAGGCCGTGGCGTTGTTTTGTTATCAGGGGAAAAAGTGGATCGGGGCCTATGCGGCGGCGCTAGGCGGTGTGGATCAGTTGGTCTTCAGCGGCGGGATCGGCGAACATGCCGCCGTCGTGCGGGCGCGGATGTGTGAGGGGATGGAATACCTCGGTATCCGGCTGGACCAGGCGCGCAACGAGGCCCATGCCGCGGTCATTTCAAGCCCGGAGAGCCGCGTGACGGTACGGGTGATCCCTACCGACGAAGAAAGTCAGATTGCGCAATCGGTGAGCCGGTTGCTGGCGTTGAACGATAGTCGTTGACGACGAGGACAGTCGCCCCTGCCCGTCAAAGATTGCGGGTGATTCGTTGCGGGTGACACGTCACAGTCGATCCAAACCGGAAAGAGGAGACCTATGAATCAGACGACGCAGGCGAATCAGCCGTTGAGCCCCGAAATGGCGCAACGGATTCATGCCTACTGGCGCGCGGCCAATTATCTCTCCGTCGGACAGATCTATTTGTTCGAGAACCCGTTGTTGAAACAGCCGTTGAAACGGGAGCACATCAAGCCGCGCTTGCTCGGCCATTGGGGGACGACGCCGGGGCTGAATTTTATCTACGCCCATCTCAACCGCATCATCAAGGCGCAGGACCTTCCGGTGCTCTATATCGCCGGGCCCGGGCACGGTGGTCCCGGCTTGGTCGCGAACGTCTACCTCGAAGGAACTTACAGTGAGGTGTACCCGAACATTTCGCAGGACGAAGCAGGCCTGCAGCGACTGTTCAAACAGTTTTCGTTCCCCGGCGGCATTCCGAGCCATGTCGCGCCGGAAACGCCCGGATCCATTCACGAGGGTGGTGAATTAGGGTATTCCTTGGCCCATGCCTATGGGGCCGCCTTCGACCATCCTGAGCTGCTCGTGGCCTGCGTGATCGGCGATGGGGAAGCCGAAACCGGCCCGCTCGCAGGGAGTTGGCACGGGAACAAATTTTTGAATCCCGTGCGGGACGGCGCCGTGCTGCCGATTCTCCATTTGAACGGATACAAGATCGCCGGCCCGACGGTGCTCGCCCGCATGCCGCCGGACGAACTTGAATCCCTGCTGATCGGGTACGGTCATCAGCCGTTTTTCGTCGAAGGCGATGATCCGGCCACGATGCATCAATTGATGGCGTCCACGCTGGACGAAATCGTCGCGACGATCCGGCGCATTCAACAGGAGGCCAGATCCAAGGGATTTACCGGTCGGCCGCGCTGGCCGATGATCGTCTTGCGCACGCCCAAAGGGTGGACCGGGCCGAAAGAAGTGGACGGCAAGCCGACGGAAGGCACGTTCCGCTCCCATCAAGTGCCGATGGGAGAGATGAACAAGCCTGGGCATGTGGAGTTGTTGGAAGAATGGCTCAAAAGTTATAAGCCGGAAGAGCTGTTCGACGAAGCGGGAACGTTGATGCCGGAATTAGCCGCGCTGGCGCCCACGGGGGAGCGGCGCATGGGCGCCATTGCCTGCGCGAACGGCGGCGGTATTCTCCGTGACCTTCAGCTTCCGGACTTCAGGCAGTACGCGGTGCCGGTGACGAAGCCTGGTGTCGACGATGCCGAAGCCACTCGGGTACAGGGGCTGTTTCTTCGGGATGTCCTGAAGATGAACCAGACGAACTTCCGGCTGTTCGGCCCGGATGAGACGGCGTCCAACCGTTGGGGCGCGGTGTTTGAAGTGACCGATCGCTGCTCGACCGAAGAGATCCTTCCGATCGACGAACATGTGGCGCACGACGGGCGCGTCATGGAGATCTTGAGCGAGCACCTTTGCCAGGGCTGGCTGGAAGGCTATCTGTTGACCGGACGGCACGGGTTTTTGAACTGTTATGAGGCATTCATTCACATCGTCGATTCCATGTTCAATCAGCATGCGAAGTGGCTGAAAACCTCGCGCGAGATTCCCTGGCGTCGGCCGATCGCTTCGCTCAATTACCTGCTGAGCTCGCATGTGTGGCGGCAGGACCACAACGGCTTCAGCCATCAAGATCCCGGGTTCATCGACCATGTCGTCAATAAGAACGCCCACGTGATCCGTGTCTATCTGCCGCCCGATGCGAATACGCTCCTGTCCGTCACGGATCATTGCTTGCGCAGTCGTAATTACGTGAACGTCGTCGTGGCGGGCAAACAACCGGCTCCGCAATGGCTGGACATGGATGCCGCCGTCCTGCATTGCACGGCCGGGATCGGTATTTGGGAATGGGCGAGCAACGACCGCGGCAGCGAACCCGATGTCGTCATGGCCTGTTGCGGCGATGTGCCGACGATGGAGACCCTGGCGGCGGTGGAAATCCTGCGCATTGCCCAGCCTAATTTGAAAGTGCGCGTCATCAACGTCGTGGATCTCATGAAGCTGCAGCCCGCCAGCGAACATCCGCATGGGCTGTCCGACAAGGATTTCGATGCGCTGTTCACCACCGACAAGCCGATCATCTTCGCCTTTCACGGGTATCCGTGGCTGATTCACCGGCTGACGTATCGCCGGACCAATCACGACAATCTGCATGTGCGTGGGTACAAGGAAGAAGGCACGACGACCACACCGTTCGACATGGTCGTGTTGAACGATCTGGATCGGTTCCATCTCGTGGCCGATGTCGTCGACCGCGTGCCGCAACTGGGCGCGCGTGCCGCCTATCTCAAACAGGACATGCGAGACAAACGTATTCAGCACAAGCAGTACATCGTGACGCACGGGGCCGACATGCCGGAGATCAAAGACTGGAAGTGGAGTGGGAAACGGTAGGCTCTGGCGGCGACCTCGCACGTGCAGCAGGAGGATGCGTGAATCATGTCAGGTAAGGTGGTGGTGCTCTTCGATGTCGACAATACGTTACTGGACAACGATCAGATCACGGCCGACCTCAAACAGCGCTTGGAGCAAGAGGTCGGCCCGGCACACGAGCAAGAGTATTCGCGCATCCTGGAACAGCTGCGCGAGGAGCTGGGGTACGTGGATTATCTCGGCGCACTGCAGCATTATCGCCTGGCCTATCCGCATGATTCGCATCTCTTGGCCGTCTCGCGATTTCTGGTGAACTATCCGTTCGCCGATCGGCTGTTTCCGCAGGCGCTGGAGGTCGTGCAGCACGCCAGACGGTGGGGCAGGACCGTGATCCTCTCCGATGGCGACGCGGTCTTTCAGCCTCGCAAGATCGAGCAATCGGGGCTGTTGACCGCCGTCGAAGAGCAGATCCTCGTCTATATTCACAAGGAACAAGAGCTGGACGATGTCGAGCGCCGGTATCCCGCCGACCACTATGTCCTGATCGACGACAAGTTGCGTATCCTGACTGCCGTGAAGGCCTATTGGGGGGCGCGTGTCACCACGGTGTTTCCACGTCAGGGACACTATGCCACGGATCCTGAGGCGCTGCGGACGTTTCCGGCTGCCGATGTCACGATCGAGCGTATCGGCGATTTGCTGACGGTGGATCAGTCGCAACTATTTACTGCCGCCGGTCCGCGGTGATGCCGCCGCGCTCCGGCACGATTGACAATGCGGTGGGCCGGTCGTAGCGTATGAATGTAACCTTCACGAGGGTCGCTAACCAATGACGCCCAAGAAACCGAACGAGGCGATCTGGTCCACCTCACTCGACCGCCGCCAGCTCTTGAAGCAACTAGGCATTGCGGGTTCACTCATGGCGTTCGGCGGCCCGAGCCGCTGGGCCGAGGTACTCGCGGCCGACCCTTCCTCTTCAAATAGCGCCACCGGGGAGATTCCGCGACGAGCGTTGGGCAACACCGGTGTACAGGTGTCGGCGCTTTGTTTCGGCGGCGCGCATTGGGGCCGTATTCAGGATGATGCCGACGCGATCCGGCTGCTGCACGCAGCCATTGACGCCGGGGTGAACTTTCTCGACAACGCCTGGGAATACAACGGCGGGCGATCGGAAGAACTCATGGGGAAGGCCTTGCAGGGACGTCGGCAACAGGTTGTGCTGATGACCAAGGTCTGCTCGCACGGGCGCAACAAGCAGGTGGCCATGCAGCAGTTGGAAGACTCGCTCCGCCGATTGAAGACCGACTATCTCGATCTCTGGCAGATTCACGAAGTCGTGTATGAAGACGACCCTGATCGGCATTTCGTGCCCAACGGCGGGGCCGAAGCGCTGCTTGAGGCCAAGCAGCAGGGTAAGGTGCGGTTCATCGGCTTTACCGGCCACAAGCACCCGCAGATTCATCTCAAGATGCTGGCGCACGAGTTCCCGTTCGATACCTGCCAGATGCCGTTGAACGTGTTCGACAGCACCTATCGGAGCTTTGAGCGGGACGTGCTGCCCGTGTTAACGCAGCGCGGCATCGCCGCCCTCGGCATGAAAAGCCTGACCGGCAATGCCGAGCCGATCAAGCAAGGGATCGTGACGCCGGAAGAAGCGATTCGGTATGTGTTGAGCCTGCCGATTGCCTCGCTTGTCAGCGGCATCGATTCGCCGCAAGTCCTCCGACAGAACCTCGACATCGTCCGCCGCTTCACGCCTATGACCCTCGCCGAGATGGATGGCCTGCGCACGCGTGTGGGGCGGTATGCGATGGACGGCCGGTACGAACTCTTCAAATCCACGAATCGCTATGATGGCCGCATCGGCCGAGATCAGCACGGGATATCCTAGTCCGCAGCTTGTTGTGTGTGACGCGGCTCTCGAACAACGTGAGCCGTCGTTCGTCTCTCAGCGCCATTCGACCGCTCCGAAGCCTGAGTTTCCGAGCAGGACATACATCAGGCTGACGGCGCCGACCGTCTGGTTGCGATATTCGACGCTCGGGTAGTGGGCGTCCCGCTGAGAGACCGTGTACCGAACCGCCACGCCGTGCCGATCAAAGACGCGCAGGGTGAGTGCAGATTCTGCGCGTATGATGTTTTCCTGCCCGTGCCGTTCCGGCGACAGAAAATTACTGACATAATATTCCCGTCCCGTGACATCGAACATGACGCGGTTGGCATAGATCAACCGGAACGCGATCAGGGCCTGCGGGGTCGTCCCATAATGGTAATCCCGTTCTTCCGTGCGCTGAATACTGCCTGCCGCGCCATACCCGGCACCGCCCAGCAGGGTACCTTGGAGGGCAATGTCTTCCGACAGCCATGACTGCCACACGGTTCCCAAGGAGAGGGCGGTGCTGGACACCCGGAATACCTGCGGCGAGATATAGTCGTAGCTGCCGAAGAGCCCCCAGATTCCTCGAGTCGTATCGCCGGATGCGTAGGCCTTGCCAAGCAGGAATCCTCGGCTGGTGATGGTTTCCAGCGTATTGTCCGTGGCGGCAGAGACATGAAAATCGAAATAGTCGAACGGACGGGTGTAGCCATAGCCAGGTTTGCCCGGAAGGCCATAGGTCAACGTGAGCTCACCTACCGCGCCATGTTCGTTGACGTTCGAGGAGACATTGCGACTGCTCGACGTGAGCGTGCCGCCTGCCTCCAGCCGAAGAAAGGTGGCTGGTTGATGACTGGGATATACGGCGTCGAATCGATTGCCGAACACGAGACGGTTGAACCCCGTCGGCGGCGAAATGATGGCCGCGCCCAATTCACGCCAAAATCCCGGCCGGCCATCGTCGGTTTCGAGCAGCAGATTGGCCATGCGGAAAAAAGGTTCCCCGAGAAACGTTCCGCCGATGGGCGTCGCGATCATGTCATTGATCGAGGGGGAGGTCTTTTCACCGCCTATTTCCCATAGGAAACTGCCTGCGACGCTGTACAGCGACGATTCCCAGAAATTCAGACCGGTCGATCGAGCCAATCCATAATAGACACTGCCGCTGTAGGGATGCAGGAACTGGTTGACGGAAAACTGATCGTTGTCGAATACCCATTTCGAATCCGTAAGGTGTTGGCGAATCGTCGTACCGGTGGTCCGGTAGACCTCCTTCGGTTCGGTGAAATGCCGGTCGTACTGATTCAGCAGAAAAAGGTAGGTGAGAATTTCGGCGGCTGGAATGAGATAACTGCGATTCCGTCCGCTCTCCCAATCCAGAGACCCAGCTCGCCCCTCGGTGGCTGTCGAATGTTCCAGGGGGTGCCCTGTATGGTTTGCGGGCCCGATGAGGCTAGGGTGCCGGTTGTCATCGGCCTCCTGGGCGATCTGACTTTGGGCCAGGCCTGGTCCTGGCAGGAGCACCATCCACGCACAGACTATGGGGAGCAGTCTGAACCATCGGCTGTAGAACCACCAAGGACTCATGCTGTGTCATGTGCCTTCCCTCGTGAGTTGATCGCATCGGACCATCTTTTGGATACTCGGGAAACCCCTAGCTCGCGCTCCTCGTGACCCTGCCGAGGGTAGATGCGGCGCGTCCTTGGCAGGCGAGTTGCCCCTCTCGAAGGACGGTCGTGCCTGTGCGATCAGCGACCTCGACCGCCGTTACCGGGTGAGGATCCGTTTTTGCCGCCCTGTCCGGTAAAACCGCTCATCGATTGTGGGCTAACAGACGGGCTCTGCTGCGGCATCGAGGGTGAGGTGTGAATGTTTGGAGGGCTGGAGCGCCAGAAGTGGTTGGGATGGAGCTGGTAGGCTTGCGGTTGCGGTGCAGACTGGTGGATCACCGGCGGAACGGATCGAGGTGCCGGGATGGTCACAATGTCCCCCACCTTGGCAGGCAGGCCCTGCTGGTTGAGCAGAGGTGGCGCGTGACGGCTCTGCGATGACGGCGCGAGCAACGATCGACGCGGCGCCTGCTTAGTGGCAGCCTGCGGAGCGGGTGAGGTCGCACCGGTCTGCGCTGTGATGGCGTGTTGGGCGAGGGGAAGATGCCGATGCCGAGGGGAGAGACGCGGTGCTTGCAGCAGCAGGCCGTTGGCACCGGCGATTCCGAGCCTCAGGTAGGAGTAGGAGCCGGGAGTCGCATAGACCACGCTGGTCCAGGCCTGTGATGCGAGACCATTGGCCTGCAGGTCGTTAAGCATGTCTTCTCGCCGCTGGATGAGCTGCTGCGCTTCGTCCGGAGAAGGGGCGGCTGCGAGGGCCTGGTTCGTGACATCAAGCTGTTCTTGCAGCCGATCGGTCTCGGCGCGAAGCGCCGTGAGTTCGCTTGTGGCGCTCTCGTTTTCTTGGAGCGCCGTGATGGCCTGCGCGACTTCATGCGGGTCGATCTCCGCCGTAAGGTCGGCACGGATCACGATGAGGTCATGCTCCACCCTCGTCGCGATCGTCTCATCCAACACCGTCACGATGCCCGCCGTATAACTCCGGATGTCGTCTCGCGTGACGTTCAGGTCCCGCACCTCCGTGACGCTCTCCAGGTACGTCGTCACCTGTTCGAGCGCGTCTCGCTTGGCCGCTTCGATCGCCAGACGGACGCCGTCGGGACGGGTGTCGTGATCGCCCATCCGATATTCGCCGCTGGCCGTGACGATGCGAGAGTCGGCGGAGCGGATGGGTGGTTCGGTCTTGGCGTGAGGAGATGCAGCGGGACTGTTCGAAGGCGCGTCGAACTCCTGCGTCGTGAGTCGCCCTCGATATTTCTCAGGGACGGATTCGAGTTGGTTCGTGAAATTCCGGACACCGGCGTCGTCGGTATAGGAGTAAATGGAGGCTCGACCGTAGGGTGGCGTGATGGCCTGGGCGGAAAGTCCCAGCAGGCAGAGTGTGGAGAGTAGAAGTGCATTGCGGGAGAGAAACATGTTGATCCCCCGTCTCGTGACTTCCTCAAGATACCACAGTGAGAGAGGGGGATTCTGCAAAGAGGGGGTTGGATAAGTTCCTGCCAGCGGGGGCGGGTTTTGTCGCCCTTCACCCGGTATGATGCCCGGTCTTGGCCGGGCATCATACCGGGTGAAGAGTGTTACGAGCAGGATGTCCGGTTGCGGAATCTTTCGGGAGCTGGCCGGATGATCACCCGCGCAAACCAGTGATCCACGACCCGTTCGAGCTCGTTCGGGTCGAACGGCTTGAGAACATAGGCCTGAGTACCTAGGCTGATCGAGCGAATAGCAAGATCTTTCGATTCGGCGGCGGTGATGATCACAATCGGAAGTTGCTGGTTTGACTGTCTCACCTTGCGCAGCACTTCCAGGCCGTCGATTCCAGGCATGCCGATATCCAGGAGCACCCCTGAAAACCCGCCTTGCTGAAGCGCCTGCAAAGCCTGGGCTCCATCGTCGGCGGTCTCGACATCATATCCGTCGGCACTCAGGCGATCCACTAAGAGTTGCCGAATGTCGGGATCGTCATCAACAATGAGCAGGCGTTTTTCCACTGTGACCGAGCTGGACGGTGCGGGCGAGGAAGCCGGTATCACAGGCAGCATGACGGAGAACTCCGTCCCCACCTCAGGTTGGCTGCGCACAGCTATCTGTCCGTTGTGAAGGTCGACGAGCGTTTTCACGATGGATAACCCGAGACCAAGGCCTTTTGAACTGCTACGTTGCTCTGGCTCCATGCGGAAAAATGGATCGAATATCTTTTCGAGGAATTCTGGCGGGATTCCGGGGCCTGTGTCGCAGACGCAAATGTTGGCGTTGGCCGGCTGGTGCGTTGTGATATGCACCGAAATCAGGCCTCTTCGCGGCGTGAATTTGATAGCGTTGTGGACGAGATTGGTCACGATCTGAATCAGCCGATCCCGGTCTGCCCATACGATTACCGGAGACGACGGATACCCCGCGGTGAGAACTTGTTCCTTTTCCAGTGCCAAGGGGCGTAATTGCTCGATCACCTCGGCGACGCAGCGCTCAAGATCGACTTCAGCGGGTGACAGCGCCAACTGTCCGGTTTCGATCCTCGTGCGATCCAGAAGGTCATTGATCATCCGGATGAGGCGGCCGACATTGTCGACGATACGACCTAAGTAGTGCTGTTGTTTCTCGTTCAGTGATCCGGTGAGGCCGTCGAGCAGGTTTTCGACAAACCCTTTGACCGAGGTCAGCGGCGTCCTGAGCTCATGCGAGACATGGGAGAGAAAGAGAGAGCGTGAGCGGTCGGCGCGTTCCAGCTCGGCGGTGCGTTCACGGACTTTGGACTCCAACCCGATGTTCATCTCCTCGATCTGCGCATAGGCCGCGGCATTGTCGAAGGCAATCGCCACCTGGTTCCCGATGGTCACCATCAACTCCAGGTCTTCGCTCGTCAAGGTGTTTGGCGCCGTGCGATCGACGGTCAGCGTTCCGAGGATGCGGCCTTTTGTGATCAAAGGCACCCAGATCAGGGATCTGGTGCCAGTCAGGAGCGCCAGTTCCTGGTTGGCAGGATGTAAGTGATCCCACAGCGTTGCGATATCCTGGATGAGTAGCGGTTTTCCGTCGCGCAGGGCGGAGGCCGGAAATCCATTCGGATCGGAAACCGGCAGTTCTCTCCGTCGAACGAATTCTGCAACTTCCTCTGACACTCCGAGGATTCGCCCTCCGTGCAGGATCTTACGGTCGGGGTCGTAAAAGCTGATCATCGCGGGGTTGTAATGGAGGTCATGGATGAGGGTTTCCAGAACGGTCCGTACCAAAGCTTCACGGTCCAACGTCGAGTTGAAGCCGAGCCCGGCGCGGTTGAGCGCCGTGAGCTGACTGACTTTCCGCCGGAGTTCAACACGCGTCTGCTCCTGCTCCACAAAGGCGTCGCGGAGATCTTCATACCGCGCATCCACGAATTGCATCTGCTCCTGGATAAGCGACTCGCGTCTACGCGCGAGACTGCGCTGCCGGAGCTCCGTGACGAGCGCGGTGATGAACATCGGGATCAGAAGCAGGAGCACCGCCTCTATCGCCGACATCGCGGGATAGAACCGGCGGAGATAGGCCCACGCGAGGAAGGCTGGAAGCATCGCTCCTAGAAACCAGTAGGATAGTGTTGGCTCCGGGTGCCAGCGGACTTCCCATTCGGACCAGGGATCTCCGTTGACGATGCAGGCACGATCCGTCACGGTGGCGGGCGGACCTCCGTGAACCAGAGTGGGGGCGGCTACCATGCGGCCCTTCGTGGACGAACAGACCTGCAGTGCGCAGGCTTTGAGATAGGGGCCGAATTGCCGTAACGTATGGTCGGTAAAGCGCAGGCGGTAAAGCATCGATTGATCAGTCACCTCCGCCACTTCGCACTCGACTGTGCCCTGGGTGTACCGTTGGGCCCAATACAGTGCGAGCCTGGAGAACTGGGACAGCGAAAAGGGCCTGGCAAGGACGCGGAAGACGGGCGAGATGACTTTGGTCAAGCCGGTATTGAAATGAAAGTCCGGATCACCGGAGAGCTGTTTGCAGAACTCCCGCAGGTAGCTGAGAAACTCATAGGAATAACTGTTCCATTCCTTCCGTAAAAAGCCCGGGGTCACGTGGTAGGCCGAGTCGGGAATGCGCTCGTTGAGCAGCCGGCACAGTTGCTCGACGGCGGAAGCCGCCGCCTCCGGTCCGCCGGTTTTCTGGACGCACTTTTCCAGATGTTGGATGCTGGAGAGGACGAGGGTTCCGCTGACGTCGGCGATCTTGTGCCCCTGCTCATCGGTTCCGAAGGGGCGAAAGGCCATCAACGGGCGTTCGAGGATCGTGTGATCCTTCGTCAGCAGCGGGCAGAGCGGCAGATCCGCCCCCACGGGGCGAATGGGCGGATCTGCCGGCGGTCCGTTAGGCATTGATATTCGCCTCGAGATCGGCCGGATACAAGTCCCACGGCGCCCACGGCGTTCGTGCCATTTTCCGTTGGAGCCGCGTCAGGTCGAGCTGGAAGCGAGCGAACGCCTGTTCCGCCAACCGCTGCCGATCGGGGCAGGCGGGTTCCTTCAGCGCGAGCGGCGCATAATCCTGCATCAGTGGGGCACGGACGACATTGAGGATGTAACTGGAATTGACCAATCGCTGATACACGTCTTCCGGCAGGCGGCGACCGTCGCGGTAGACCCGCACGGGATGGGTGTGCGTCCAGAGTTGGTAATTCCTTAACTGCGTACCGAACTGCTCGTGCTGGACGGATGCCAGATAGATGAAGCGGGCGACCACTCGCGCCAATGCGGCACAGGTGAGCGGCCCGGAGGCGAGTCCCAGGCCGTTCGGTATGAGGCGATTCAGCTCAGCTACCCAATTCCTGATCGGTTGATCCGTCTCCAGCGCGTCATCCCTATAGTACAGACGCAGGTATCGTTCGGCATGCGCCAGCATGACCTGAAAGATCCGCCGGCAGTTGGCGTAGGTCTGCATCGGCAAGCCGCTGTCGAGCAGGCCGCGATGCCGGGCATCCTCTTCGGGGTCGCTTCCCCCAAGTTGAAATCCTGGCCGGCCTTGCTGAAGAGCTGGCATAGTCCGGAATAGGTCAGGCTATAGATGGCTTCGAAATCTCCTTCCGGGACCAGTTGCCCGAGGATGGCCAGTCGATTACTCGCATGCGTGCCGACCATGTGGGGCCACAGCAGGCGGCACAGCGGATGGTCGGGGGACAGATGGTTGCGCGTGGCCGCCGAGAAGGACTCCCCGCCGATCAGGTGTGTCCAGGTCCAATGTCGAACCAGCGCCGTGTGGGTTGTGGCGGCACAGAGGGCGATCCGCACCGCCAAGGGCCAATGGGCATGACCGGGATCGATGGAGCCGAGTTCGCACTGAATGTGGACGGCCTGGAGTGACGCATGCCCGGAACCCGCCTTGAAGAGAACCTGTGCCCAGGGGGCGTAGAGATCCCCATGGTGACTGTACGAGCTCAGCGATTCGAGATTCCATTCGAACGTGCCGGTGCGCTTGGACGCTTTTCGGAGATACCCCGCGTAGGGTCCTCGAAGAGCCAGCATGCCCAGATCGGGGGTGCCTTGGAGTTCGGGCGGCAGTGCCGGAGGCTGAAGTGGGCGCCTCGGGGCGACCTCCAATGCCGCCGCCTGCCGAAGAGCCGCCTGACGATGGCGCGTGCCATAAGCCTCGTCCACTGCCTGGTGAGGATCGGTCGAGACGGGCGGCCTTCCGTCCTGCATGGGTGAAAAGAAGGTGGAGAGTCGCGCAAGAAAGGCCATCTTACGCTCCTCTTTCACGCGCGCTTCATCGGCGGGAACCTGTTCCGCGATACGGATATCCGCAATCGGAATGGCGGGGTAGACGTCGTTGAGAGGGATCAGATTCACGGCAGACCGGGCGGCGGCCACGGTCGTCACGTCTTTGGGAACAGTGGCGAGATATTTTCGCCTGGCAATGGCATTCCACAGGCCTTTACGGATCGTCCAGCGAAGCGAATTGATCAGTGACATGGGAAATCCTCTCTGGAGAGAAGGGAAAGGGCATTATGCCGTCTGGTGCGGTGCGCCTCCTCCAGGTGCCCTAATAGCGTGTGGGTTCATGTACGTGGTGCCAGGGAAGGAACGCATTCCCCAATCCGCGTAGGGCCGGCGCGAGTAACGGATAGTGACGCAACAGCACGCTGGTACAGTCGTTATCCTGGACCCAATCGAAGCCCAGAGGCGTATACACGTCCGGCGTGAAGTCAGAGGTGGCTCCGCTTGATTGGACAGGTTCTGCCTGTTCATAAGTGGCGCCTG
>CABVRW010000062.1 GCA_902500785.1 uncultured Nitrospira sp. | reverse complement strand
GCGAACAGGCGCAGATCGTCATCGTGGACTGTGATCTGTCGCCGTCCCAATTGAAAAATCTTGAACGTGCCGCCGGTGTGCCGGTGCTCGATCGTACCGGGGTCATCATTGAGATTTTCAGCCGCCACGCGCGAACCAGAGCGGCCCGGGTTCAGGTGGAGATCGCGAGGCTCAATTATCTCGCGCCACGGTTGCGGGAAACCGGCGGCGGCAGCGAGCGGCAAGGCGGGGGAGTGGGTGGCAAAGGGGCCGGAGAGACGAGTCTGGAACTCGATAAGCGCAGAATCCGCGATCGCATGAAAGAACTCAGGACCGAATTAGCGGCGATCGGGGACGAGCATCAGACGCGTCGCGCGCGACGGGAACACGAATTGACGGTCGCGCTCGTCGGGTACACCAATGCCGGCAAATCTTCGCTCATGCGGGCGATGACGGGCATCGAGGTGCTCGTGGCCGACAAGCTGTTCGCCACGCTCGATACCACGATCCGGCCCTTGTATCCTGAGACGTGTCCGAAGGTCCTCCTGTCCGATACGGTGGGATTCATCAAAAAGCTCCCGCATGACCTGGTGGCCTCGTTCAAGTCGACGCTGGATGAAGCGGCCTCTGCCTCGCTCTTGCTGTTTGTCGTCGATGCCTCAGATCCGTCCTTTCGATCCCAACTCGACGTCACGCGGAAGGTGTTAGCCGAAGTCGGCGCCACGGATGTCCCCAGCCTGTTGGTGTTGAATAAACGAGATCGCCTCGAACCGGACGAGCTCGCGGCCCTCAAGGCGGAATATCCCGACGCTGTGCTGCTGTCCACGAGAAGCAAAGACGATCTGCAGACGCTCCGTGAGCGCATTATGCGGTACTTTGAAAGCGATATGATCGATGAGGAATTACGCATTCCTTTTACGGCTCAAGGCGTCGTTGCAGAGATCCGCGCCAAGATGCGCATCTTGTCCGAAGAATATGATGCCGAGGGACTCACGATACGGGTGCGATCCACCCCAGAGAACCTGACGAGCATCAAAAAGAAGCTCGCGCGTTGAGGCGCTAAACCGAAAATGAGGGTTAGGCGCCTTGTAATTGGACAAATGATCCTCACTCGGGAAGTCACTAGCTCCTTCATCCGCTCTAGTCGGGCAGAATTGCACCAGCTTGATTCCTCATTGAGATGAGTCGTGAAAACAGCGAAAGGAGACTCTCGTATGCCGGCAATGAAACCGAAGGACATTCAACTGCAACTGAAGTCCGTTCCCAAATGGTCGAGACGCGCCAAAACCCTGGTGCGGACCTACCGGTTCAAGACCTTCATGGATGGCCTGAAGTTCGTCACGTTGGTCGCAAAGCGCGCCGAAAAGAGCCAGCACCATCCCGATATCGACATCCGGTTCAATAAGGTCACGTTGAACCTCACCACGCATGACGAAGGCGGACTGACGGAGAAGGACTTTCTCATGGCGCGGCAATGCGACGAGGCCTTCGCGAAACTATAGGAAGAGGGTTGGGCAGCGTCCAATGAATCGAACCGGCATTTCCCCCTGTTGTTAGCCCTCACCTTTCTATAAGCTGGAACCTACGTACATCCTTTTGATTGGGGAGGTGGGTACGATGAAGTCTTTTCCGATGGTCATCTTGGGCGGCGGTGTCGTGGCCGGGTATGCGGCGAAGGAATTCGTGTCGCAAGGCGGGGGTAAGGGGCAGCTTGCGATCGTGACGGCGGAGCATGTCCCTGCGTATGAGCGGCCGCCGTTGTCGAAGGAGTTTCTGGCGGGCGAAAAAAAGCGCGACGAGATTCTGATCTCGGAGGCCCCGTTCTATCAGAAGCAAGGCATCACCCTGTTTCGGGACTTTCGCGTGCAGAAGGTGGACTTCAAACGCCGCCTGCTGCATGGTCCTTCGCGCCAAACCATCGGCTTCGAGAAACTGCTGATCGCCACCGGTTCGACGGTGCGGAAGTTGACAGTGCCGGGTGCCGACCAGCCCTGGATTTTTTATCTCCGGCAGCTTACGGACTCGCAGCACATCCACCAGCACATCAAGAAGGGCAAGCAGGCCGTGGTCATCGGCTCCGGCTTTATCGGCATGGAGGTCGCCTCGGTCCTCACCAGGCAAGGCATGCCGACGACGATGGTGTTTCCCGGCGATCGCGTCTGGGAACATGTGTTCACGCCTGAGGTCTCGGCCTTTTTCGAGAAGCAGTTTTCCGGTCACGGCATTCGCTTCATGAAGGATCAGAAAGTCGTCGGTTTCGCGCGCGCGAACGGCCAGCGGCAAGTCCTGCTGGCGTCCGGCGGACATCTCCCGGCGGACCTCGTTGTGGCCGGAATCGGCGTCACCCCGACCTTGGATCTCTTCCAACGATCGCCGCTCACGCACGATGAGGACGGCATCCGAGTCAACGAGTACCTCGAGACCAGCGTGGACGGCGTCTGGGCGGCCGGCGATATCGCCAACTATCCGGACCGGATTTTCCGCCGGCGCATGCGGATCGAGCATTGGGACAATGCGGTGGAGCAGGGCCGGGTCGCGATGCGCAACATGCTGGACAAGTTCCAGCCCTTCATCCATGTGCCCTATTTCTTTTCCGACGAGTTCGACCTGTCGTACGAATACTGGGGCGATGCGCGGGGCCATGATCAGGTCGTGTATCGCGGGGAGATGAAGAACAAACAGCTCAGTGTCTGGTGGCTCAAGAAGCGGACCCTCTGCGCGACCCTGCTCATGAACCGTCCGAACGAGGAACGCCAGTACGCGCCTCGCTGGATTCTCCGCCGCGCGCAGCTCGATCCCAAGGCACTCCGAACGGCGAAGAATGTAAAGGTGTTGGACCGCACGTTCGGTCAAGACTGACGCAGGGCGCGAAGTCGCGACATGGCGCGCCGGCCGTAGAACTTTCGGCCTGCGTCGCCTACGGTCTTCCCATTCCGCAACTCCGGCCTGCCGTTTGCTTCGTTGGATGGAGCGGGCGGAGCAGGCAGAGGCACTGCAGCCTGCCAGTGACCTAGGCGCCCTCATCGCCCGCCAAACCTCACATAGCCAGATCGTTTCCTTCCATCCTGGAAACGCCGGTTCGAGTTTCTTCGTCCTTTTATCCAGCCCGCGCGTTTCCCACATGACTCACTGAGCCCCTGTGGCAGGGGCTTTTCCCAGTATGTCCACCTTCCCATGCGGGTTAGTCTGCATTAGCTCATAGTGACTCGGTTAACGAATGGGAGGATGTATGATGAAGCGAACTGTTGAAATGCTGCTCGTCGCGGCTCTGATCAGTGGGGGAGGAGGGCTCGCTTTCGCGGCCGATCCCATGGAAGAGAAGGAAGCCACTCCGAGCATCGGCGAGAGGCTGACCAAGGATGCCATCAATGGCACTCTCATGAAGATGGATGGAGAGTATTACTCGATCAGAAATACAGATGGGGAACTCGTAAAAGTGCATGTGGATAAGAGCACGAAGCTCGATAAGGTGGTGGAAGGCGATATGGTCAAAGCCTACGTCACCGATAAGAACCACGTGACCACGTTACAGCGGGTTGAGAAGTAGTCCCAGCCGAGGCGGTAGGTCTGCAGGCCTGCCGCCCGACTTGGTCGGGCGGAGGTTGGGCGAAGTCGACAGCAGCAGCCGGTTACTCCTTGAGACGATCTCAACCGCTGAGCCGGCAGCCCCCATTGTTTCCGCACGAATGCGCTGCTCGACCATATCCAGGGCAGGATTTGGCGCGTGGCGATGGTGACCGAGTAATTCGCGTCCGCACCCATGATAGAGATGATAGCGACTGTCGGCCAAGTCGCGCAGAATGCCGGAACACGGCAGGCGTCGCGCGAGGCCCATTACCTCGCAGGATACATCTCCACGGTTTCCCGAATCTTGACCCATTTGTCCCATCCATGGCCTCTGGCCGTGCTCCTGATCGCTTCCCGCGCGGCAGCAATGCTGCTGTTCATACTCTCTCGATTCACGGTAGGCTGGTATCGAACCACGATCTGGAGCGTCTCGGGATCCGCAAGAATAATATCGAGCGAATAGGGCTGGTCTGGACTCGCCTCTCGTCTGAGCCCGGCCCGCAGGGTCACTGCCAGCCATTCGCCTTCCGTCGGTACGTACAGCGCCTGGCCGGGCCGGCTGGGCGTCGGCTGCGCGGTGCTCGTCATACTGTCCTCTTTCTCCATTCTCTCAATCTGACATTCTCTGTTTCGACAGGCCTTGGCTTGCGCTTCCCGATTCTCCAGGCATGCGACCTTATCGTCTGCGCTGATGGCATTCCCGAAGCATTTTTTCGCCTCCGCATCAGACGCATTGAGACAGTCTTCACAGGGAGTCTGCGCGAGGACAGGCGTGCCGAGGAACAAGAGCGGAAACAACGCGAATACAAGTCGAACGTTCATGATCGGACCTCCTGCAAGCAGTGCTGGGACACCGGGACGAATCGCCTGCGCCTTCACCGCTGTCATCCTCTACGCCACTCGCTCCCATTTTTCAATGATGTCCCAAGGCCTCTCGATCAGGCCCCAAGCCCGGGGCAGGTCCGGTCTGGCAATCACCAAGCGCGAGGCCGTACACTGCCCTGCGATGGCCTGTCCGCTTCGTCTGGAATTTCCCGGTTCCTTCTGTCATGCCCCGGGCAGGGCACGGGCCCATCTTCCCGCGTTGAAATCAGGAGAGAACCCCGATGTTGAACGAGAACGTGATGGCGGCGGTGTTGGAGTTTCGGCGGAAGCGCGATTGGGAGCAGTTTCATACGCCCAAGGAACTCGCCGCCGCCATTACAGTCGAAGCGAGCGAATTGCTGGAAGTCTTTCAATGGAAGTCACACGACGAGGTGACGAGTCTTTTGAACAGGCCCTCGCGAGTGCGCGTGGAGGATGAGATCGCCGACGTCGTGATCCTTCTCTCTTACCTGTGCCATGATCTGGGCCTGGATGTGAATGATGCGGTACGCTCGAAACTGAAGAAGAATGAGGTCAAGTATCCGGTCGAGAAGTCCTACGGCAATGCAAAAAAGTATGATGAATGATCGTGAGCCAGGAGGGCACCAGGCTCTCGACCGGCCTTGCTCGGCTTGAAGCTCGGGACCCTCCGGAGTACGATACCCCCTCATTTTTTGAGGAGGATCTATGG
Organism: uncultured Nitrospira sp.; assembly: GCA_902500785.1. Classification (GTDB taxonomy): domain Bacteria; phylum Nitrospirota; class Nitrospiria; order Nitrospirales; family Nitrospiraceae; genus Nitrospira_A. Next base: position 17,809 of record CABVRW010000062.1, on the reverse strand, counting down.
CGCAGATTACCGAGGTCGCTCCGGACCTGTTTCGTGTGACGACCTTCCTCGAACCGTTTAACCTGCAATTCAGCCAGTTCTTGGTGCGCGATGCCGAGCCGCTCTTGTATCACACCGGCCCGCGAGCGCTGTTTCCCGCAGTGAAGGAGGCGGTAGCGTCGCTCATCGACCCGCGGACGCTACGTTGGATCGGGTTCAGCCATTTCGAGGCCGACGAGTGCGCCTCGCTGCCGGAGTGGCAGCAACTGGCGCCGCGGTCGGAGGCGGTCTGTAGTCTGGTGGGCAAACTCGTGAGTGTGGATGATTGTCTCGCGCTCCGCCCGGCCAAGGGCATGACGGACGGCGAGGTGCTGCAGACGGGCACCTATCGCTTTCGATTCTTGGCCACGCCGCACGTGCCGCATTGTTGGGAGTCGGGACTGTTGTTCGAAGAGACGCAGCGCACGCTCCTCTGTTCCGATCTGTTCCACCAGGCGGGGAATGGGGAGCCGGTGACGCAGTCGGATGTGGTCGGCCGCTGCCGGGATGTGCTCGTTGAGTATCAGCAAGGGCCGCTGGCGAACTACATGCCCTATTGCACGTTGACGGATCCCACCCTCTCCAAACTGGCGGCCTTGCAACCGAAAACCTTGGCGACGATGCACGGTTCAGTCTATGTCGGCGATGGGAGGAAAGCGCTGCAAGATCTCGCCACTGTCTTTCGTGAGGTGCTGGGCAGTCAGTAAGCAGGTGAAGCGGCACGGGCGCGCTCCGTCATAGCCACGGGACACCGGAACTGATTGAGGGAGCCCCCTCCGCAGACGATTTCCCCGCCCTGGTTTCGGTGAGAGCGAATCAGGCCGGCCGGCTCAAACGTCAAGAGCAGAGCGGGGATCCTCACATTCCAGGCCATTCCTATTGTTGTACGAGGGAAATTGGCATAGGGTAGCGGGCATGGAACATTCCTTTACTTGCCCCTCTTGCGGAGAAGTGATCTCGATGGTCTTGGATCCCTCCCTTGACTCGACGACCTATGTCGAAGATTGCGAAGTCTGTTGTAACCCCCTGGAGATCAGCTACAGGATCGAGGACGACTGCCTGGCGCACTTCGAGGCCAGGACCCTCGATTAACCAGACCTTTCCTGCATCCGGCTCTCTGCGTCGGCAAGCGGATAACCGAGACGCGCAGGCGCTACGTATTGTCACCTCTTCTACGTTCCCTACTTTGATCGGCGGCTATACGTCGACTGGTAGTCTGCCTATGACCTGCGATGACGATCACTGGTTTTCTCCTGTTCGCGACATATCCTGCGATCTCTTTTCCGGCTTTCAGGCGAATTTCACGGACCGCCGCGCTCTTTTCACCGTGGGCAACTTCGACATACAGTTCCCCAGTAGCCTCATCCACCAACAACAACGATCCTGCTTCTGCTTCCATCAGCAGAGTTGTGGCTTCGATGGCTCGTTTCTGATCGGGATCCAACCTCGAACGAGCTCTGTGCGGTTGCACGCGAAAGTTGATTTTCAGCTGCCGCCACCGCGGAAAATGACGCGGGGTGCCACGAGCGTTGCAGAAGAGCTGCTTCGCCCTTGTTGCGGTCCGGTGCTTCAATGAACCCATTTTCATGCTGGACTAATCAGCTCCTCATGTTGCAGGACCATAGTGAAACAGGATGAGCAGGGGTTGGCGCCGCCTGATCTCCCGTCGTCACGACATTCGATTCGATGACACAGGCGCACATGAGGAGGAGCCATGAAAAAGATCACCCCATTCACAGCGGTCGTCGGAGGATCCGTTGGAACGGAAGAGACCAAGCCGGCATCTCACCGGCTCTCGAGGCTGTTCGGCTGGCTGTTCACAATCAATGCTGATCGCTGGCGGCGGCGGGCGTTGTTCTACGAGCGTCACCGTGACTACTTTCCGCGGTTGGCGTCCGGTCGATTCATTGATCGGTGTCATGAACTGGAGGCGACGCATCGGGGGTTTGCGCAGGTCATGTTCAATATGCAGCCCCAGGTCCAGTGGGTGCCGGCCCGGGCGAGTGTGTCGCGGATCAAGTAGGTTGGGAGGAGTGCGCCGTCTCTCGTATGATCCGGTGGCTCCCTGTTGAGACGGGTCTGCGGGAATGCAGTCTGCCGTGGGCAGGGTGGTCGTGGAACCACGCGCCTTCTCCGGCTCCTGCGTTGCATATCCTCGCTCGACAGATTACGCTATCCTTTTTCACAGCAGTCTGTCGAGAAAGGGGAGTTCCATGCCGGGCGCAGTTGTCCTCCTTGTCATGATCGTCGCCGCCTTGTCCGGTTGTGCGAGGACTGATGTTCCGGGTCGCACCAATAGTGCCCATCCGCCGCAACTCTCCGATTCCATTCCTGCCGGCCAGCCCTTCCAACGTCATATGGTCGATCTGGATGGCCTGCACCTGAGCATTCTGGAAGCGGGTACCGGCGATCCGATTCTGTTCGTGCACGGCGTGGTCACCACGAGCAATATTTTTCCGACGTACGTGAGTGCCTATTCGCCTGAGTTTCGCGGGATCGCGGTCGACCTCCGCGGGTACGGCGATTCGGACAAGCCGACGACCGGGTTCACCATCGATCAGTTTTCAACGGATCTGATCAAGCTGGTCGATGCGCTGCATATCGACAAGGCTGTCTGGGTGGGCGTCTCCATGGGCGGGATGGTGGTGCAACGTCTCGCGCTCGATCATCCGGAGCGGGTGAAGGCGTTGGTGCTGGTGTCCACGACGGATGGGCCGATGAGGCTCGATGACAACATTCCCACGATCGGTGCGCCCCGCGACTATAAGGCCGTCTCGAAAGGGATGATCGTTGAAAGTTTTCCGCAGGACACCGCCTCCAAGACCTATCAGCCGATGCTCGATCGTATTCCCACCTGGAATGCCACGGTCATCCGGGAGGCGCTGACCTCCATGTCGCAGTTCCATGTGCGGGGGCAGCTCACTCGCATCACGATGCCGACCCTGATCATGGTCGGCGCCAAGGATGGTGTGGCAACGCCGACCATTGCGAAGGGCATGCAGGCGCAGATTCCCGGCGCTCAGCTCGCGGAATTCGACACCGGGCATTTCATGATGGTGGAAGACCCAGAGAAATTTCGCATGGTGCTCGGCGACTTTCTGACGCAACTCCCACGTTGAACCAGGCGGGAATCGGAGGCGATGAGGTGGGAGGTACGAGTGGTTCCACTCCTCTTGACGTCGTGCCCCATTGCGCGTAGCGTGAGGTCCTGACGCAGTCACTGGCTTGACCAGATTGTTTGCCGGCGCTGCTCACTGATCCCCTCTCCCTGGTCCATGGACGAAGAGGAGGTGCGGCGATGAGTTCTACCAATCTCTCCTTCACCGACGCATTCACGAGCGAGATTCGCCAGACGTTTTATCAAGAGCATAAGGCGCTCGCGCATGTGATGCATCTGATCCTGTTCCTGCTGCCTTTCGCCGGGGTCATCATCAGGGGCCTGGTCGGCGGGGTGTTGGGTCTGACGCTTTCCTCCTCTGTTACTACCTGACGCCCTCCGCCTGGCTCGCGCTGCACGACCACAGTCGAGTGTAAGAGGCGGATGCTCGTCGTCCGCGGGGAATCGGCCGACTCGATATCGGCGGACAACGGCGCGCCGGCCGAATAAGCGGTCAAAGAGGTTCCGGCTGAGCCTGGCCGCACGGGGATGAAGCTCCTTCCACTTTTTTGCCGAATCCAAACGTGCTTCACATCGACGCAGTGGTGCAGCCCGCGAGCCTATTGTGGGAAGCGAGGCCTGAGGCCTCGTCTATTCAGCCAGCCCTACCGTAACCAATTGCGCATGTCACGGTTGAAAACATCGTCCGGATGGGTCACATTGGTCGAGAGAACCACAATGGAGGACTCCCACGCATGAACAGACACGACATCGAACAGAAGCTGCCGACGATGACGCAGGCCCAACTGGTCGAGACGGTGAAGACCTGCTTGGACATGATCGAGCGTCTGGAAAATGACCTGGCAGTGGGGGCGCGAAAGCTGGATGAGATGACCATGCTCGTCCGCAAGGCATCGGAAGCGAAGGCCGGATCCGAATCCTGACGGCCAATGCGGATGGGGCGACACTCGGCAGGATGACGCTGGTCATGGCCGTTCAGTTTCTTGGCCCGATCGCCGGCGCCTGATTGAACTGTTTCAGACGGTCGTCCCGAACAGTGCGCCGACCCCTGCTGTCGCCGCCATGGCCAATGCCCCCCAGAAAGTGACGCGCAGCGCCCCCCACAGCATGTTGGCGCCGCCCACGTAGGCTGCCACGCCGCCAAGCAGCGCGAGAAACACCAGCGAGAGTCCGGAGAGGAGCGGGATGAGCGTCGTCATCGGGGCCCAGACGACGGTCAAGAGCGGCATGGCTGCTCCGACGGCAAAGGCGGACGCCGATGCCAGCGCCGCTTGTACCGGGCGCGCGCTGAGCGTGTCGGAGATGCCGAGTTCATCGCGCGCATGCGCGCCCAATGCGTCATGGGCCATTAACTGCCGGGCAACTTGTTTGGCCAGCGACGGATCCAGTCCGCGGCGAACATAGATGCCCGTGAGTTCCTTGTGCTCGCCCACCTCGTCGTCCTGAAGTTCCTTCCGCTCCAATTCGAGCGCGGCCTCTTCCGTATCAGCCTGCGAACGAAGCGAGACGTATTCACCGGCCGCCATCGACATCGCGCCCGCGACCAAGCCGGCGGCTCCGGCTAGGACGATGCCGTCGCGGGTTCCGTGCGCAGCGGCGATACCGACCAGCAGGCTGGCGGTTGAAATAATTCCGTCGTTGGCGCCCAACACCGCCGCGCGTAACCAGCCGAGGCGCTCCGTGCGATGCTGCTCCTTCTGGTGCACAGGCATAATCGAAGTGTCCTTTCTTCTGGTCAGCGCAGAGCCCAGGTGACGCTCAAAGGCGACCGGGCTTTCGTCGGCGTGCGACTCGTGATGGGCACGTGGCTGTGTTCACAACACTTCCGCAAGCACCAGCACCCACTTTTTGTCGTCATCTTCCGCGGCCACAGCTTAACACGACTCGCAGCGTTAAGGAGCGCCCATGGCGGGGCATGTCAGGCTGCTGTGCTCGCGAACGCTCGCCATGGCGACCGGGCGCAGTGCACCTCGCCTGTCTGAGATGGTATGATGGCAGCGATATAGATGACGCCATTTCTTACTTACACTTTGAGAGGACTGTATGGTGATGAATTCTGCGCGTATGATCATCGGCATGTCGTTGGGAGTCATCCTATTCGTCGGGGTTGCCCGGGCGGCGGAACCTGCTGATGTGGAGAAGTTCGTGAACGCCCGCATCGAGATCGGGGAGATGATGACGAACTATTTCAAGGGCGGGGAGTCCTACGGGGCCGGGCAGCGGCCGTCGCCAGAAAAAATGAAGGAAATGGGTGACGACATCAACCAGAAGCTTACCGCGCTGCTGTCGAAACATGGGTTGACGCTGGAGGACTACCGCGCCCGCAGCAAGGACGTGTTTGCCGATGAGGCGGCGGTCAAAGGCTATCTCGCCGAACATCCGGATCTGAAGACTCGTTACGAGGCACTCCCGCTGAGTCGGATGAGCGGAGGAGGCAGCACCGGGCGAGGATATTAGCGGGGTAGCGGGGTGGGGCAGCAGGCGCAGCGAGAGCTGGCCGGATTGAGGCGCAGGCTGAAATGGACGAATGCATGGAAGCCGAGCAGGCCGCCGGCGGACTGTTTTCACATCCTGCTAGACATGCGAGGATCGTGATTGAAGTTGCCTTCTGGCGTCTTCGATCGGGATTTCGCGCCAGCTTCCCGGCGGGAGATCACTGAGCACGAAGGGCCCATATTGAATTCGCCTCAATCTGGTCACTTCATGCCCCAGGGCCTTGAACAGCCGCCGAATCTCGCGATTTTTCCCTTCGGTCAGCGTCACGGCCACGTGTGACTCACGTCCCGAACGTTTCTGGATCGTGACGGATTCGCAATGCAAACGCTCGCCCTGATCGTCAAGGCCGTCAAGAGCCGCTCGGCGTGCTTCCTCCGTGAGTTCGCCGCGCACGGTCACCAGGTAGAGGCGTGGCACCTGCCGTGTTGGGTCGGTCAGCAAGCTTGAAAGGGCGGAGTCGTTGGTGAGCAAGAGGAGTCCACTGGTCGCCTGATCCAGCCGACCCACCGCATGCAAGCGTGTCATTTCCGGTGGGAGCACATCGAAAATGGTTTGCCGGCCCTTCTCATCCTGATGCGTCGTGACGACCCCTTTGGGTTTGTGAAAGAGGATGAATCGCGGAGGACTAGGTTGGAGCGGCTTGTCGTCGAGGGACACGGTATCACCGGGCCAGGCGACCCAGGTGTCCGGCACGCGCACAAGACGTTGGTTGATGCGGACTCGTCCGGCTCTGATCCATTCCTGCGCCTGGCTCCGGCTGGCAATGCCCAGCTTGGAGAGCAGACGATCCACGGTGACGCGTTTGGCGCTGTCTGCTTCTCTGCGAGGAATGTTGCGCGGCTGCTTTCGAGTGGTCGAGGCTGGAATAGGTTGAGCCGATTGCCTCTGGCCTCGATTCATACGTCGTGGTGTGCCTGTCATGCTCACTGGGTCTGGCGGTCTGAGAGTTCGCGCTGCTGCATGGCGTGACTGTACACTGCCGGCTGGTGAAAGAGAAGCCGATCTGGCGCGGCCGATGTGGAGCGTCAGTAGTGAAGGGCTTGGCTGTATGTCCTGCGGCTGCGATGCTATGATGGCGGCGGTGTTGCGGGCGGCATCTGACCATCATTCGGGAGGGCATCATGGCGATCAATCCGACGCGTGTGATGATCGGCATTTCATTGGCGATGGGCCTGTTGGCAGGAACCGGCCTGGCGGCTGACCCGGCCGAGGTGGAGAAGTTGGTGAACGCACGGGTCGAGGTCGGTGAGATGATGACCAACTACTTTCAAGGGTGGGAGCGTTATGGGGAGGGGCAGCGACCATCACCCGAGCGGATGGAGGAAATGACGGCGGAGATCAATGCCAAGCTCGGCACGCTATTGGCGAAGTATGATTTGACGGTCGAGAGCTATCGCCAACGGAGTCGAGCCATCTTTGCTGATGACACAGCCGTGAAGGGCTATCTCTCTGAACACCCGGATGTGAAGCAGCGGTATGACGCGCTCCCGTTCGATCGCATGGGACGGGCTGAGAGCAGCGAGCGGGGCTATTGAGTACACCGGCTTGTCGGCACCCGCAGCTCAGGCCTGCTCGACGCCGGCGTACTATGGTACGCACCGGCTGGAGGGGAAGATGCTGAAACGGATTTCGCTGGTGACGTTTTCCACGCTGCTGTTGTGCAGTGCCGCGTCGGCGGAGTGGCTGCTGGTCGGAGGCACACACAAATATGATGAATATCTAGACATGGCGACGATCGGTCCGACCGGCCGGACCGTCACGTTCTGGACCCTGAAAGACTTCAAGGTCGATCGACAACTCCCGCATGCCACCTATCGGTCCGTTCGAATCAAGAAGCAAATCGATTGCCTCGCCCGCAAGAGCCGTCCCTTGCAGACCACGTACTATGCCACACAAATGGGGAAGGGGCGCCCCTTGCAGTCTGGGAAGGGCACGCGGGAATGGTCCCGGGTCACGCCCGGCAGCGACGGCGAGGTGGAGTTGAAGGTGGCCTGTAAGAAGGTCTAGCCTCCTGCCGGCACTGGAGTCTGGTCCCGCCTCCGTTTAGAATACCGCGCATCATGTCTGCCACCCCCCGTGTCATCATCATCGGCGCCGGGCTTGCCGGTTTGGCTTGCGCGCGACATCTGTCGCAGGCCGGGCTGTCCTGCAGGATCCTTGAGGCCTCCGACGGCGTGGGTGGGCGCGCGCGAACCGATCGCGTGGATGGTTTTCAGCTCGATCGGGGATTCCAGGTCTTTCTGTCCGGTTATCCCGAAGCCCGTCGTATCCTCGACTTTCCGGCGTTGCGACTTCAGCCGTTTCATCCCGGCGCGCTGGTGCGGTATGGAGGTCACTTCCATCGGCTGAGTGATCCATGGCGCCGTCCGCAGGATCTCCTCTCCACGTTGATGAGCCCGGTTGGTTCGTTCACCGACAAACTCAAGGTCCTCCGACTCCGGCAGGATGCATTGCGCCAACGCCTCTGCGCGCGAGCGGGTGGGGGGATGCGCAGCACGCGGGAGACCTTGCAGGCCTATGGATTTTCGCCGGCCATGCAACAGCGGTTCTTCGCCCCCTTTCTCGCAGGCGTGTTTTTGGATCCCACGCTCTCGACGCCGTGCCGGCTGTTCGAACATGTCTGGGCCGCATTCTCGCGCGGCGGCATTGCGTTGCCGCAAGACGGGATGGGAGCGATCGCCGCTCAATTGGCCGCCGCGCTTCCGCCGGAGTCGATCCGGTTGCGCGCATCTGTGGACCGCCTGGAAGGAACCAGTGTGGTGCTGGCGTCCGGCGAGCGTCTTGTCGGAGATGCCCTGGTCATCGCGACGAATGATGCGACCGCTGCGACCTTGCGCGGAGATCCTCAGCCGACTCCGCCGGGCCGCGATGCGACCTGTCTTTATTTCGCTGCGTCGACGTCGCCTGTGAGCGGACCCTGGTTGATCGTGAACGGCGAGGGCCAGGGAGCGGTGGGGACCGCGTGCGTGTTGAGCGAGGTGGCGTCGACCTATGCGCCTTCCGGTCGAGCACTGATTTCGGTGAGCCTGTCGGATCAGGCATCGGCCGAGGGCAGCGCGATCCAGCAGGCGGTGCGCCGGCAGCTGCGTGAGTGGTTCGGCGCAGAGGTCGATGATTGGCGACACCTGCGGACCGATCACATCAGGCGGGCGTTGCCTCCGATCGCGCTGTTTCCGACGGCGGGCGCACCTGCATCCCCGCGCGTACAACCGGGGTTGTATCAATGCGGCGATTATTGCGACAGCGGCACGTTGGACGGCGCGCTGGTGTCCGGTCGAAAAGCCGCCGAGGCATTGTTGGCCGACTCCTGAGCCTTGTCGGGGCCGCGGGATGGTACTGACAGATGAGGAATGCTGATGGCTGATCGGATGAAATGGGGCGGGGTACTGACGGTGGTGGTCGTCCTGCTGTGCGGTCCGCTTCCGTTGGCCTGGGGCAAGCCTGCGTCTCAGCATCAACTGCAGGCCCTTGCCGGGCAGGGTGATGCGAATGCGCAATGGATGTTAGGGCAGGCCCTGCTTACGGGAAGTTTGGGCACAACCGATGAAATCGAAGCGGTGCGATGGCTGCAATTGGCGGCTGACCAGGGGCATGGCTTGGCGCAACGAGACATGGGGATGCTGTATGAGCATGGCCAAGGCGTGACGCAGGATGTGTTGGAAGCGTTCTTCTGGTATTCCCTCGCCAGTCGCCAGGACAGCGGCCGCGCCAGACTGCGCCGCGATGCGCTGGCGGCGATGCTCACCGCGGATCAGCATGAAGCCATCGCGGCACGGCTCAAGGGCTGGCGGCCGAGAAAATGATTCGCCGGATGGATCATCATCATGGCTTGGCTGAGGAATCGGGGGACACCGCTGTGGTGCACTCCGGTCGTTGCGCCGTCCGCGCGATGCCTCGAATCCATACCGCGAAACACGATGCCGTGCGTTATTTTTTTCGTCTGAAGAGATCGGTGCTGAGCGACTGAATGCGATCGAGGAAGAGCATGCCGTTCAGATGGTCCACTTCATGCTGAAAGGCGAGCGCCTCGAATCCTGACGTACTCACCGTGACGACCCGACCATCCGGCGCCAGGCCCTCCACGAGCGCCTGCTCATAGCGCAGCACATTACCCGTGTAGTCCGGTACGCTGAGGCATCCTTCCCGAACGTTCTTCCTCCCTTCTTGTGCCAGAATGACGGGGTTCAGCAGCACGATCAACCCATGGCCCGTCTCACCCTTCTTTCGTGACACGTCCACGACGATCACCTGCACGGCATGCCCGATTTGGGGTGCCGCCAGTGCCACGCCGGGCGAAGCGACGAGCGTGTCGAGCATGTCCTGAACAACGGCTTGCACCGCCGGATCGGTGGGGACGACGGCTGCGTTCCTGGCTTTGAGTCCCTGATGGGGATACAGCAGAATCGGACGGATAGCCACGATCAGAAGGTGACACTTTCGAGCGGGCGGAAGGTCAGATCGACACCCAGCAGCGGCTTGAGTTGTTCAAGGGCTTGCCTGAGCTGGTCGGCTTGCGGAATCTCCTGTAGTTGAATCTCCAGGACCATGACATAGATGGGAAGCTTCCCCGATCCAATCACACGGGTATTCATGTCGGTGATGTTGCCGTTGTGTTGGGCGACGGTGCGAGCCACATGCGCCACGATGCCCGGATGGTCGGCCCCGTAGACCGACAACATGAACGTCGGTACCTCCAGGCCCGTCTGTCTTGTTGCCGCCTGGTCCGGCATCGCTCTGCATAAGACGGCGAGGTCGAGCGGAGTCGTATAGGGCGTCAGGCGTTGATCAAGAGTTTCGGCGGCGATCCCCTCGGGGAGGCGCACCATGAGCATCATGGTGAACTCGCCGCGTAGTCGGGTCATGCAGGTGTCTTCGATGTTGCAGCCGAGCTGGTAGAGGGCGTCCGCCATCAGGGCGACGATGCCGGGACGGTCTTGGCCGAATGCGGTCACAATCGCGAAATGGTCCATTCGGATCTCGTTGGTCGCAAGGTGGGAGAAGGTTTCAAATAGAATGCTGTAATTGCGGAAGATTTGCAAGCGCAGGCTAGACTGGTCTGGCCAGGCCAGGCGAACGGAACAGTCTGTTCTTACGTCCGTCGTTTCGTGCGATTGGTCGGCTGAGCCGTCAACGGATCGTCCGGCCAATGATGGCGGGGGTAGCGGCCTCGCAGTTCCTTCTTCACCTCCTGATAGGCCGACCGCCAGAAGCTGGCCAAGTCCTTCGTGACCTGCACGGGCCGTCCCGCCGGTGACAGCAGATGCACCATGACCGGCACCGTTCCGCCCGCGATCCGCGGCGTGTCCTGACATCCGAACATTTCCTGTAATCGTACCGCCAGCACGGGCGTCTCGGCCTGTTCATAGTCCAGCTTGACATGGGAACCACTCGGCACCGTGAGGTGTGTGGGGGCGAGACGCGGGAGCTCTTGCCGTTGCTGCCATGTCAGCAGGCTGTCGAGCGGTGGTTGGAGATCCATGCGGCGGATCTGCGCCAGGCTCGTGAGGCCGTCGACAAAGGGCCCCAGCCACTGTTCGAGAGTCCTCGCGAGGGCCTCGTCGGAAAGATCCGGCCAGATGGGGTCGATGCGATGAAGGAATGTGAGGCGTGCCCGCCACTGTCGCAGATCCTGGGTCCAGGGGAGGGAGGCCAGTCCCGCTTGCCGGATGCCCAGGAGGAGCGCGGCGAGGACTTGCGCCCGATCCGGGTCGTGGAGTCCACGATCGTCGAGGATGAGGTGTGCGAGGCGCCGCTGCCGTCTGGCGCGGACAGATTCCGAGCGCGCATCCCACTCCAGCCGGTCGACCGATTGAATCTGCGCCGCGCAATATTGTTGGAGATCCGCGCCGCGCACCGGCGCGGCCAGAAGAATGCGCGCCCAGTCGCCGCTCCCGTCGAGTTGCGCGACGACCACATAGTCATCCTGTGAAAGGCCTTGGATGGTGTGGAATGCCGCCCCGCGTCCATTGGCCAAACGATAGCGGCCCTCGGTGCCTGCGATTCGTTGCGCGATACGGTCGGGGTAGGCGAAGGCGAGCAGAATGCCGAGATGATCGACACCGTCGCCGGACGATGGCCGGAGGTGCAGTTGTCGTCGCGACTGTTCGGAAGCCCGTCGTACCCGTTCACAGCCGGCGCGGTTGACGGTCGCTCCGGCGAGGTGGTCTCTGGTGCCGCGCAAGGCTTCAATCCTGATGCGCAGGTCGGCATTGCGCCAGCCCGGTCCACCTTGCAGAATGTCGCGTTCACTGAGGAGCGCGGCCAGGTCGCAGGCGAGGGTGCCCAGGCCGAGCGGCACGGCGGTGACCATCATGTGAGCGAGTCGTGGATGAACGGTGACGTGGGCCAGTCTGCGTCCATGGTCCGTCAGCGCTCCCTGCGCGTCGAGCGCGCCGAGTTGTCGCAGCAGTTCGCGAGCCTGGGCCAATGCGCCGGCGGGCGGAGGATCGAGCCACGACAATTCGGTCGCGTCGATGACGCCCCATTCCGCCAGATCCAGGGCCAGGGGCGCGAGGTCCGTGTCCAGGATCTCCGGAGGGCGGCGCGGGAGCAGTGCCTGGTGTTCGGCGCTTGTCCAGAGACGGTAACAGGTGCCTGGTTCTAAGCGACCGGCGCGGCCGCGGCGTTGGTCGGCGGCATCCTGCGTGACACGAATGGTCTCGAGGCGCGTGAGACCCGAGCGAGGGTCGAAGCGAGGAACCCGCATCAGTCCTGCATCGATCACGACCCGCACACCCTCGATGGTCAAACTGGTTTCCGCGATCGACGTCGCCAGGACAATTTTTCGGCGCCCCAGCGGGGCGGGAAGAATGGCCTGATCCTGTTCGCCCTGCGGCAGTTCTCCATGGAGCGGCGCGATGAGGATATCGGACCCGAGAGCGGCGTCGACCAGCTGACGCTCGACCCGCCGGATCTCCGCCATGCCGGGGAGAAAGACCAGGAGACTTCCCTGGTCACGAACCAAGGACTGACGGATGCTCCGGACGACCGCCGCCTCCAGATGCCCCTCCAGCGGCCGATCGAGATACTGTGTGGCGACAGGGAAGAGCCGGCCTTCACAGGAAATGGTATCCGCGTCATGCAGAAGGCGCGTGACCGCCGCGCAGTCGAGTGTCGCCGACATCACGAGCAGGCGAAGCTCCGGTCTGAAGAGGCGCTGCGACTCCCTCGCGAACGCCAACCCCAGATCGGCCTGAAGGCTGCGCTCGTGAAACTCGTCGAAGATCACGAGGCCGTATCCGGTCAATGAAGGGTCGTGCTGCAGCAGCCTCGTGAGGATGCCTTCGGTGACAACTTCGATGCGCGTCTCCGGCCCGATCTTCGTGTCGTGGCGAATGCGGTACCCGATGGTCCTGCCGACGGGCTGGCCCAAGATTGCAGCCATGTAGGCTGCGGCGGCGCGGGCGGCCAGCCGTCGAGGTTCAAGCAGCACCAGTTTCTGCCCGGCCAACCATGGCTCGTGCAGCAGGGCCAGCGGGACACGCGTGGTCTTGCCCGCGCCCGGTTGGGCCGTCAGCAGCGCGGCTCGGCCGGCCGCCAACGTTTTGCGCAGAGCCGGGATGGCCTCTTCTATTGGTAATCGGTCCATGGTAGGGTGCGGGCTTTCCGTCAGGGTTGGTGGACTGTACCAGATTCATCAACCTAAGAGCATAGGGTACGGACCGTGGTCATGCTCAGTGTTCAATGTTGAAATGAGAATGGATCATCGCGCATCGAGCATTGCAGGGCAGCAATGCGTCACGGGAGCATCATGAACCGATTCGTGTGGACGAAGGACAAACCGACAACGGCCGGATGGTATTGGTGGCGCGGGCTCGAAGAGGAGACGGACCCGCTCATTCTCTTTGTCGATGAAGTGGGCTATTTCCAATGGCCCGATGGGGCGTCTCAGGAGGTCGGCCTGACCAAGGGAGAATGGGCCGGTCCGCTCACTCCTCCCAGTGAGCAGTGACGGCGCGATGCTTGTCCTGCCCTCGACTTGTGAACGGGCGTTGCTCGAACGGTTCCTGCGCGCCGAAAGCATGGCGCTGTGGGCGGTGCGGGCCGCGCAGACGCAGCACCTTCCGCCCCACGTGCAGACCTTTCTCCAACGCCATGAAACCGACGAGCAGGATCACCTTCGGCAATTCGAAGGCCTGCTCGGCACCACCTCGCAGCGGGCGTCGATGTTGCCGACGGTTCCGTCGCAGTGGGAAATGCTGGCGGTATTGTTGTTCGGATATGAAGCGCTCGGATTGGAATTCGCTCGGCTGCTGGCGACCCTGCGGCCTGATCTGTCGGAGATACTCGACGATGAGCTGGCGCATGTCGGATTTTTCGAAAAGGAGTTGGCGGGAATACTAGCGGGCGGGGAGACCGGGGCTCAGCAGGCACGGGAAGCGGCGCGCACCTGGTGGAAGAAGTTACCGCGTACCTTGGACCGGTACCTGCAAGACGATTCGCTCACGCCCTACCGAGCGGAGTTGCGCCGGCATATCCTGTCGGCGATCGAGACGCGGTTTGCATCACTGGGGTTGCTGCCCCAGCCGATCTCCGGCCTCACTCGCGGCGAGCGTCCTTCCTGACGGCGTCGAGTCTGCTCTCAGATCGATCGAAGGCGGCCTCGGCTCCTCACCGTCTCCGGCTTGTGACAGAATACGTTTTGGCTCGCGATCTCTACGTGCAACGAGATGGCTGGGGCGTCCGAAGGGGTGGCGATGTTTGGGGGATCCGAGAAATGGATGTCACACTTGCGCCGGGACGAGTCCGCCGACCACGCCGATTTTTCTGAACTTCTGATCACGCTGAGCGATCAGTTGGTCGGAAGGCAGTTCGACCAGGGCATACAGTTGATTGGCTAGGGTTTTGGCGACGCGGTCGCACATGGCTCTGGCGTCGCGATGCGCGCCGCCGAGCGGTTCCGGGATGACTTCATCGACGATGCCGAGTCCGACCAGATCCTGCGCGGTCATTTTCAGCGAGGCCGCGGCATCCGGGACTTTTGACGGATCGTCGTACAGAATAGCCGCGCAGCCTTCGGGCGAAATGACGGAGTAGACGGAATGTTCCAGCATGAGGATGCGGTCGCTCACGCCTAACGCCAGGGCGCCGCCGCTGCCGCCTTCGCCGATCACGACGGAAATGATCGGCACGGTCAGCCGAGACATGACGAACAGGTTTCTGGCGATGGCTTCGGCTTGGCCGCGTTCTTCCGCGCCGATGCCTGGATAGGCGCCGGGGGTATCGATCAGGGTAATGATCGGACGACCGAATTTTTCGGCCAGGCGCATAAGCCGCAAGGCCTTCCGGTAGCCTTCCGGATTGGGCATGCCGAAATTGCGCTGCATACGCTCTTTCAGGGTCTTTCCCTTCTGATGTCCGATGATCATCACCGTCCGGTCGTTGAAGCGGGCGAATCCACCCACGATCGCGCGGTCGTCGCCGAAGCTGCGATCGCCGTGTAATTCGAGAAACTCCCGTGAGAGTTCATGGATGTAGTCGAGGGTGGTGGGCCGCTGGGGATGACGGGCCAACTGGGTGCGTTGCCAAGGCGTCAGGGTCGTATAGAGCTGGTGCTCGACCTGGGCGAGCTTGGTGCGAAGCTTTCGGATTTCGTCCTGCGTACCGGATTTGGGAGACTCGGCGGAGGCCAGCTTCTCGATTTTCTCTTCGAGTTCGCGGATCGGTTTTTCAAAGTCGAGGTAGTCTCTCATACTGCTGAACCCCCTTAAGGGTGTTGCCTAGGTTGGCCTAGGTTACCAAAGTGATAGCGCCCTTGCCTAGCACTTCCTCAATATCGGCGACGAAATGCTCACTGGGAGTGATCTTGACGTTGGGAAGGGGAGTGGTCCGTGCTTCCATGATGCCGCCGAGGGCCATGACCAGGGACACGCTCGAGGAGCCGGGGTATTTCTGGAACACCTGCCGGAGCATCGGCAGTCTGGTCGAGGCCGTCGGGCCGTCGTGCAGACGAATCATCACTCGCGAGATCCCGGTGTTCTGCAAATCAGCCAGCGGTTCAATCTTGGTCCCGCGCAACTTAGTGCCCTTGTCTCCACGATCCACGGTGCCCGTCAATCGCACGACCCGTTCCGGCACGATCATCTCGGCATGGTCTCGATACAGGTCGGGGAAGGCTATCACTTCTACCAGCCCATGTAAATCCTCCAGCGTGATGTAGGCCATGCGGTCGCCTTTTTTCGTGAGCATGGATTTCACGGCTGTGATGATGCCGCAGAGTTTGACCTCGCGTCCGTCCGGCACGTCGGGGATCTGCATGGTCGTGGTGTTGGCGAACAATTGAATGGCGGCTTCATAGCGGGCCAAGGGATGGGCGCTGATGTAGAAACCCGTCAACTCGCGCTCATACTTCAACATCTCGCCCTGGCTCCACTCGGGCACGTCGGGCAGCGTGGGTTCGTCCAGCTTCTGCGGCAGGCCGATCGTCTCGTCGCCGAAAATGCTGGTCTGGCCGAGCGCGCGCTCTTTCTGAATAGTCATCCCTTCATCCATCGCCTGATCGAGCACGGCCAGATATTGCGACCGCCGGCCGCCCATGGAATCGAACGCTCCCGCCTTGATCAGTCCTTCCATCATGCGTTTATTCAACTTGCGCAGATCGACCCGGCGGAAGAGATCGAAGAACGAGCGGAACGGTCCGGTGTCGTGACGGATTTGGATGATGGCCTCGACGGCGCCCTCGCCGACATTCTTGATCGCCGCGAGCCCGAAGCGGATGCTCTGATCGACGACGGCGAAATTTTTCTGGCTTTGGTTCACGTCCGGCGGCAGCACGGGAATGCCGAGTCCGCGGCATTCGGTGAAGTACCCGACGATCTTGTCGGCGTTGCCCATGTCGGTCGTCATCAGCGCCGCCATGAATTCCGTCGGGTAATGGGTCTTGAGGTAGGCCGTCTGGTAACAGACCACCGCATAGGCGGCGGCGTGCGACTTGTTGAAGCCGTACCCGGCGAATTTCTGGATCAGTTCGTAGAGCTTGTCGGCTTTCTTCTCCGGGATCTGTTTTTGTTTCGCGCCTTCGAGGAATTGCACGCGGAGTTTTTCCATCTCCTCGGGCTTCTTTTTTCCCATGGCGCGACGGAGAATATCCGCTTGTCCCAGCGAGAAGCCGGCCACTTTATTCGCGATGGCCATGACCTGTTCCTGGTAGACGATGACGCCGTACGTGTCCTTCAGGATCGGTTCGAGCTCAGACATCTCGTAGGCGATCGGAATCTTGCCCTGCTTGCGTTTGATGAAGTCCGGGATGAGGTCCATCGGACCGGGACGATAGAGTGCGATGATCGCGATGATGTCTTCGAACCGATCTGGTTTCAGACCCATCAAGAGGTCGCGCATGCCGGAACTTTCCAACTGGAACACACCGGTGGTTTTTCCGGACGCGAGCAGAGCGAACGTCTCAGGATCATCGAACGGGAGTTGCTCGACGCACAAGGGCGGGCGATCGGGGCGCACCTCATTCACCAGCGTTTCTGCGCGGTGAATCATGGTGAGGGTCTTCAGTCCGAGGAAGTCGAATTTCACCAGGCCGATTTTTTCGACGTCGCCCATCGAATATTGCGTGACGATTTCGTCCTTGGGGCCCTTGTAGAGCGGGACGTGTTCGGTGAGCGGCTGATCGGAGATCACGATGCCGGCCGCATGGGTGGACGCATGGCGGGCGAGGCCTTCGAGCGACTGCGCCACCGACATGAGTTCCTTCACCTTCACATCTTTGTCGACCAGCTCCTTCAGGCGCGGCTCCTGTTCGAGCGCCTTGTCGAGCGTCATCTTCAAATCGTCCGGGACGAGCTTCGCGATCCGGTCCACCTCGGCATAGGGCATTTCAAGCACGCGGCCGACGTCGCGGATCGCCGCTTTCGCTTTCATCGTTCCGAACGTGATGATCTGCGCAACGTGGTCTTCACCGTATTTATGGATGACGTAGTTGATGACCTCGTCCCGGCGGTCCATGCAGAAATCCATGTCGATGTCGGGGAGGGAGACACGCTCGGGATTCAGGAACCGTTCGAAGAGCAGCGAATAGACGAGCGGATCGAGGTCGGTGATACGCAGGGCATAGGCGACAAGGCTGCCGGCTGCGGAGCCGCGTCCAGGACCGACGGGAATGCCGCGCGAACGGGCGAACTTGATGATGTCCCACACGATGAGGAAGTACCCGGCGAATCCCATCGAGCA
>CABVRW010000061.1:3342-23414 GCA_902500785.1 uncultured Nitrospira sp. | reverse complement strand
TATAAGTTGACATAATATATCTTATCGGACATTACTCCGATGCTGTCTTTTGAGCTGCTCGCTCGCATCCGCAAAGAACTCTCTCTCACCGGCAGCGCGTTGTACGAAACGATCGTCGCCATCGCGGAACGCGTCAACCGTAAGGTCCATGTGCTTCGTCTCCATGGACAAGCCACGACTGTTCTGAATCAGATTCACACTCTTCACCGACACATCGGCCACCGCATTGCGGATCTATCCGCCAAGTCCCCTGGAGCGATGCCTCCGCCGGCGTCTTCCGCGCTGCAGCCATTGTCGGACGCCATCCGCACCGCGTCGGACCGCATCAAGGGACAGCGCACAGCCTTGCAGCAAATTGAACGTCACATTCGCGACCTCAAAACTGAACTCGCTCATGAAGACTTGCTCACCATTCAACGAGAGTTAGGCCTGCGCAACGCCTCCCTCGAGCGCGTGGTGGTGGCCCCCGGCGCACCGGTCATCGGCCATCCAATCGGCGAATTCGACCTTCCGGTCACGACACATCTCGTTGCGGTGTTTCGAGGCCCGTTTCTTCTGCCGCTTTCCACCAGCATGACGCTCTGGCCCGACGACATCGTGATCCTAGTCGGGCTTCGCCAGGATCTGACCCAATGGCTTCCTCATTTCCAGCGGCCCGTCACATCCAAAACAGCCTAAGCCGCGACGTTCTTTCGCTGCCGCTCACAAATCTGTTATTCTCAAGACGGGAACAGGTGCAACCATCGGAGTGCTCGTAAGCATGAGGACACACGTCTCCTTCTCGACGATGATGGTGCTTGGACTCAGCCTCTCCGGATGGCTGCTGGGAACGGCCGTGCCAACCCACGCCGGAACCGACGGCGGCGCGCCCCAGCGTAAAGTGTCCCCCGGTTTGCGCCTGCTGGAAGAACTTCAAACGGTCATTACCGACTTAGCCGAGGAAGCCAAGCCGTCGGTCGTCAGCATCTTTCCTATTCAGACAATGGGACGATCGCGTGAGGGGTCCGGAGAACGGGTGCCGAACTCGACCGGGTCAGGTTCCGGCGTCATCGTCGATCCCAACGGCCATATTCTCACGAACAACCATGTGGTCGGCGACGCGGCGGAAGTCGAAGTCCGTTTCTCCGATAAAACCAAACTGTTTGCGCAGGTGATCGGGAAGGATCCGGACACGGATCTGGCGGTGTTGAAAGTCACCGCCGA
Organism: uncultured Nitrospira sp.; assembly: GCA_902500785.1. Lineage (GTDB taxonomy): Bacteria > Nitrospirota > Nitrospiria > Nitrospirales > Nitrospiraceae > Nitrospira_A. The sequence goes on along the minus strand of CABVRW010000061.1, from coordinate 22,211 downwards.
TCATCCTCTCCCCGCCGCCCATTTCGGTGACTCGACCACAGTCAAGGTCGGCCAATGGGTGCTCGCCGTCGGGAATCCCTTTGGTCTGGATCGGACGGTGACGCTGGGCGTGGTCAGCGGGATCGGACGAGAAAACATCAACCTCTCCCGCTACGAAAATTTCATTCAGACTGATGCCTCCATCAATCCCGGCAACTCCGGCGGGCCGCTCTTCGACCTCCGCGGCGACATCATCGGGATCAACACCGCCATCATCAACTTTGCGCAAGGGATCGGCTTTGCCATTCCCTCCAACATGGCTAAGCATGTGATGCATCAACTGATCACGAAAGGCAAAGTCGTGCGCGCCTGGTTGGGCGTCGGCCTTCAACCACTGACTCCGGAACTCGCGAACAAATTCGGCGTCAGTGAAAACGAAGGCGTCCTGGTGAATGAAGTGTTTGAGCGGGACCCGGCCGCCCTGGCCGGCATCAAACCTGGCGATGTCATCACCAAAGTCGATGGCGCGCTCGTGGATACGACCAACAAACTCTCGCGTTTGGTGGGAGGACTCGAACCGGGATCGACGACCCGCGTCGAAGTCGTGCGGGACGGCAAGCGGATCAATCTGGACGTGGCCTTGAGCGAGCGTCGTGACGCGGTCGTCACGGCGTCCTTGCCACAGAGCCGATCGGACTTGAAGCTCGGCATCGACGTCCAGGACCTTACCGCCGGACTCGCTGAGAAATTTCACCTGAATGAGAGCCGAGGTGTGCTGATTTCAAAAGTCGAGCCTGGCAGCCTGGCGCAAGCCGAAGGGTTGCGGGAAGGCGATTTGGTGAAAGAAGTGAACCGAGTCGATACCGGCACGGTCGGAGAATTCACGGTCGCCGTGTCCAAGGTCAAACGCGGCGACACGATTCTCCTGCGCGTCTTGCGCGAAGGACGGGCCTTCTATGTCGTCCTGAAGCCCGCCGATCCCTAGTCTCGAGTGGAATCGAGACGCCCGCTCACTCTTCGTTGTTCCTCAATGCGCGCCCACTCCATGGCGCTCCGCTTTGTGCTCTTCGATGATACGGCCGGCGAGTTCATGCGGCACTTCTTCATACTGCGCGAACTCCATCACGTAACTCCCCTGTCCTCCCGTCATCGAATTCAATGACGCGGCATATCTGAGCATCTCGGCTTGCGGCACGAGGGCCGTGACGGTTTCCCGGTGGCCGGTAGCCACCACCATGACGATCCGTCCGCGGCGGGCATTCAAATCCCCCAAGACCGCGCCGACGCAGTCGGTCGGGACCTCGACCTCCACCGTCATCAGCGGTTCAAGCAGCACCGGATGGGCCGCTTCCATGGCTTTTTTCACCCCCATCGACCCCGCGATCTTAAATGCCAGTTCCGACGAATCGACGACATGGTAGGAACCATCGTAGACGGTGACCCGCAAATCCACGGTGGGATACCCCGCAAGAGGACCCTCCTGCAGCGCTTCGAGCACCCCCTTCTCGACCGCCGGCACGAAGTTCCTCGGAATCGCGCCGCCGACAATCTTGTTCTCGAATTCGAACCCCTGCCCACGCGGCAAGGGACCGACCTCCAACCAGCAGTCGCCATATTGGCCATGCCCGCCCGTCTGCTTCTTGTACTTGCCCTGTGCCTGCGCCACGCTTCGAATCGTTTCACGATAGGGAATTTTCGGCGCGTGCAGCGTCACGTCTGCCCCGTACTTACGATGGAGCTTTTCCAATGCGACATCAAGGTGGAGTTGGCCCATGCCACTCAATACCATCTCCTTCGTCTCCAAGTGGCGGACGAACTCCAACCCCGGATCTTCCTCGATCAATTTGTGCAGCCCCAGACTCACCTTTTCGATATCGGCTTTTGATTTCGGCTCAATCGCGAACGAGACCACCGGCTTGGCAAACTGAATCCCGGGATAACGTATCGGCGCACGTTCATCACACAGGGTATCGCCCGTCAGGCTATCTTTGAGCTTGCCGATCGCCACGATATCTCCGGCCATAGCGTGCGCGACCGGAGTATATTTTTTTCCACAGATTGAAAACAAATGCCCGCCGCGCTCCCTCACCTGCCTGGTCGCGTTATAGAAACCGGTATCCGCGTCCAACGTACCGGAATAGAGCCGCACGTACGACAGTCGACCGACAAACGGATCGATCAGGGTCTTGAACACGAGCGCCGAGAACGGCTCGGTTGCCAAGGGCTGCCTGCTGATCGGAGCACTGCCTTCGAGTAGACCGCAGCCCTGCAAGGGAACAGCCTGCGCTCGAGCGATTGGTGACGGCAGAAGATCGACGAGGCACTGCAATAGCGTCTGCACACCGATGTGTCGCAACGCGGATCCTCCGACCATGGGCACCAGCGACCCGCGTCGAACGCCGACCCGCAATCCCTCCCGTAAGACCCCATCCGTGAGTCCGCCGTCGGTCAGGTAACGTTCGAGCAGCGCCTCATCTTCTTCCGCGACCAACTCGCTCACACGGCGCCTGGCCTGATCGGCCTGGTCGCGCCACTCGAGTGGCAGCGGCCCCTGCTGCGCCTGGGGCCGGTCGGGCCGAGTAGTCATCACACAGGTCTGCAGCAGATCCACGATATCGCGCAATGGTGCGCCGCCGCCGAGCGGGAGCGTCAACGGAACAGCGGTCATCTCCAATTCCTTGCTCAAGTCCTCCATCGTTTTCTCAAAGTCCGTGCCGTCCTTGTCCAAGTCGTTGACGAACACGACGCACGGCAGTCCTTGATCATGGATGACGGTCCACAGCCGTTGGAGTTCGCTGCGCACTCCCATCGCCGCACTGACCACCAGCACCACGCCGTCCGCCACACGGAGGGCCGATCGTGTTTCGCCGATGAAGCTGGGAGACCCTGGGGTATCCAGCAGATTGAGCACCGTACCTTGGTGAGCACAACGAATCACGCTGGTGCTGAGTGATGTCCGGCGATGAATTTCTTCGGGCTCGAAATCCGAGACCGTCGTGCCGGCGAGGATGGAGCCGGGAGCGGAGAGACCACCCGCGCAGTAGGCCAGGGCTTCGACTAAAGAGGTTTTTCCCGATCCCGCATTCGATACCACAGCCACATTCCTGATGGATTCGGTGAGGGGCACGTTCATGATGACCTCCTCTGATGAGTCGGCGGCCACTGTGGGCCTGGTTAGGGAGACGCGTGCAGGTGCTGCCATCCTTTCTCACAAGAGCGTATCGAGTCTTGCCATGAGGGCAGAAGTGGTAATCGATCGTGAGGGTTTATACTGCGGAGCCCTCCCCCCTGAGCCACCCTTGATCGGCGAAGCTGACATATCGACCGTCCCCCACGATGAGATGGTCCAAAACCTGAATCCCCAAGAGAGAGCCGGCGGACACCAACCTGGCCGTCAGGACACGGTCTTCCTGGCTCGGTGTGGGGTCTCCGCTGGGATGATTGTGGAGAAAAATAACCCCGGCCGCAGACGCGCGCATGGCGGGAATGAACACTTCCCGCGGATGCACGATGCTCAGGGTCAGGCTCCCCTCGGAAATGGTCACATCGCGAATGACCTGATTCTTGGCATCCAGCAACACGACGGCAAAAATCTCGTGCCGCAGGTCTCGCAGGCGAGCGTGATAATGCTTAAACAGATCGGCGCTCGAGCTGATACGCGTCCCGGTCGTCAACGGCGCCGACACCGCGCGCCGACCGACCTCCACCGCCGCCTGTACCTGCGCGGCCTTGGCAGGCCCTACACCAGGAATGGCACAGAGCTCTTCCGCACTGCAGTGCAAGAGGCCAACGATACCACCGACGCGATCGAGCACCTCCATGCCGACTTTCACCGCCGAGGCCTCCTGCCGCCCTACCCGTAACAAAATCGCCAATAATTGAGCATCGGAGAGGCTTTCAGCGCCCTCCCTGAGCAATCGCTCACGCGGCCGTTCGTTTTCTGGCCAGTCTCCGATCCCTCGTCCTGCTTTTTTGACCGTCATGCCTGCTTTCTACGACAAAAAAATGTCGGCCTGCACCTTTTTGTGCCGGAGACTTGACGCTTGAGGCATCTCATGTATGGCACGTATGACACATAAACTATTGATAATTATAGACTTGACAATTTGGTGCAGCTCTTGCTTGAGGAGAGACACAGCTGTAAACGTCGCCACCCAGGAGGAGCAAATGGAATGTCCGAAGTGTAAAGGCATGATGATGTTGGAACGGTTCTCAGACTTCTTCCTTATTTTCTACGCCTGGAAGTGCATCAACTGCGGAGCCATCATCGATCGGACCATTTCAGCAAATCGGAGAAAGAGCCTCGCCGCTCGCGAAGCGCAACCGGTTGCGGCTCGATAGTTCGGCCGTCTACCCGCTCTGTTCGATGTGTGGTGTCGTGGTGTGAGGGCCAGAGAACATCGGCCACCTCCTCAGCCCGCGTGAACCGAGTCTTGGTGTTGCCCGATTATAGCGAGCCTCTTCGAACGCGTCAAAGCGCGCGATCTCCTCATCGACGTCTACAGCGCTCCCCGCCACCTGGCGGGGAGAAGACCCTCCCAGGTCACCGGCCGCCCGCGTCAGATCTCGTCACCTTGACCCCTTCAAAAACGCTGTGTTAGAGTTTCGCACTCCTGAGCCAGAGACGAATGGCTCTCTCCGAATACGATCATGCGCGTCATCGCAGGGCTTCATCGGGGCCGACGGTTGCTGGGTCCCAGAGGACAGGCCATTCGCCCGACCTCCGACCGAGTGAAGGAAGCCCTCTTTTCAATTCTTGGCGAACGCACTACAGGAGCCCGCGTGCTCGACCTCTATGCCGGTACCGGCTCGATTGGAATTGAAGCTCTGAGCCGGGGCGCGGCACACGTGACGTTTGTGGAAGCCGACCGCGAAGCCCTGCGTCTGATCCAATCCAATCTGCAGCAATGCGGCCTGGAACAATCCGCCGATGTCTGCGCCTGCCAGGTCAGCCAATTCTTTCGTCGCGGAACCCAACGCTCCGGCCCCTATGACATCGTATTCTGCGATCCTCCCTACCAGCTGACTCCGGAGTTGATCGAATTGACGAAACGGTGGGATGCCGGATGGCTGACCGGTGACGCTGTGCTCATCCTCGAGCACGGACGGAAGGCGGAGATTCCCTCCGCCCTGGGTCCGCTCGCTCAGATCAAGCGATATGACTACGGCGACACGGTGCTCACTCGATTTCACGTCAGCCCGAAAGACGCGCACCTCCCATGAAAACAGCCGTCTACCCCGGCACATTTGATCCGATCACGCATGGCCATAGTGATATTATCCGGCGCGGATTTCGGATGTTCGGAAAGGTGATCGTGGCCATTGCGCCGAACCCGGGGAAACATCCATTATTCAGTGTAAAAGAACGATTGGACATGGTCGGGCTGGTGACGAAAGACCTGCCGAACCTGGAAGTCACGACGTTCGAAGGACTACTGGTGGATTTTGTACGGACCAGCGGCGCCCACGCGATCCTCCGAGGCTTACGGGCCATTTCTGATTTCGAACACGAGTTTCAGATGGCCCTCATCAATCGAAAATTGGCAGAAACCGTGGAAACGGTCTTTCTGATGCCCAGCGAAGAATATTCTTATTTGTCTTCCACCATCATCAAGGATGTCGCCAGCCACGGCGGGTCGCTCCAGGATTTTGTGCACCCCGAAGTGGCGCGGCGGCTTCAAGAACGAATTCGGAGTGTCAAAGGATGAAACTGGCAGCCCGTGTCGGACGCATCGTTCCCTCCCCCACTCTCAGCATCACCGCCACCGCCAAGGCGATGGCGGCGCAAGGAATCGACGTCATCGACTTTGCGTCCGGAGAGCCGGACTTCGATACACCTGAACCCGTAAAGGCGGCGGCTGAAGCCGCCATTCGCGCGGGCTTCACGAAGTACACGCCGTCGTCCGGCATCGATGAATTGCGCGGCGCGATTGCCGACAAGTTGAAAGAGGAACAGGGGCTTCAGTATGACAAGTCTCAAATCCTGGTGTCCTGCGGCGCCAAACATTCCCTCTACAACGTTGCGGAAGCCCTCCTTGAAGCGGGCGACGAACTGATTATCCCCGTCCCCTTCTGGGTCTCCTATCAGGACCAGACCCTGCTGAATGACGCCACGCCGGTCCTGCTGCAGACTCACGAACGGGATGGCTACACGATCAGTCAGGACGCGTTGGAAGCCGTCATCACGCCGCGGACCAAGGCGATTATCGTGAACAGTCCTTGTAACCCGACCGGCGCCACCTACGACCGGAAGACGCTCGAAGGCATCGCCGCCGTCGCCTTGCGCCATGACCTCGTCATCATTTCCGACGAAATCTATGAGAAGGTCCTCTACGACGGTGTCCAGCACATCAGCATCGCCAGCTTGAGTCCGGAAGTCGCGGCGAAAACGGTGGTCATCAACGGCGTCTCGAAAGCCTATGCCATGACGGGTTGGCGGATCGGATACGCCGCGGGACCGAAGCCCTTGCTGACCGCCATGGCCAACATCCAAAGCCAGAGCACGTCGAATCCCTGCTCAATTTCCCAAAAAGCTGCGGTGGCGGCGTTACGCCTGGGGAATCCCTTCACGAAGGTGATGGTCGAGGAATTCGACCGACGCCGACGCCTGATGGTCGAGCGCCTCAATAAGCTGTCCGGCGTCAGCTGCCGCATGCCGACAGGGGCGTTCTATGCGTTCCCAAACGTGAGCGGCCTGCTCTCCGCACGTTGGAAGGATCAACCGCTTGGCTCGGCGGCGAACCTCGCGACCTATTTGCTGAACGACGCACAGGTGGCGCTGGTTCCGGGCGAACCGTTCGGCAGTGACAGCCACATTCGACTGTCCTATGCGACCTCCATGGAGGCCATCGAGCGAGGACTCACCCGTATCGAGACGGCGCTCCGCCGCTTGTCCTAAGCACACAGGACTCCGATGCATCGTCGCTCTTGATTGTTGTCAAATCGAGGCTATTAAGAAATACGCGTGGCGGATACACGGCGGCCGAGCATGCAGACGCCGTTACCGGCTATGTGATCAGAGGAGGAACGACCCGTGCCCATTTATGAATATCAATGTACCATCTGTGCCCACCGCTTCGAGTTAAAGCAAAGCATCAAGGACGACCCCATCAAAGAGTGCGTCCGCTGCGGGAAAGAAGTGATGAGGCTCATTTCCTCACCGGCCATCATGTTCAAAGGCAGCGGATGGTATATCACCGACTATTCGGACAAGATGAAGCCTGGCTCAGCTAACGACTCCTCCGAGAAACCAGCCGCCTCCGGCACGGACAAAGCGAAAGCGCCGGCTTCCACGGAAAGCACAGCTGCGAGTCCTGCCGCGACACCGGCCTCAACGCCGGCGGCTCCCGCGAGCACCAGCTCATCCTCGACGACGAGCGCGAGTCCCTCCGGCGCCGGCACATCAAGTTCAGGTTCCTCATCGTCCTCAAGCACCTGACCTCTTCGGCGAAAAGTCGTCACAATCTAGCCCCCGCCTCTTGCGCCGAACGGTTGCAACAGCACGCTGAAACCATCCGCCGGCGGCGTTCTCGATGTCTGCGAAGCGTATCTCGTTGGGAATAAGAACGTATGGCTGACGGCGTAGAACTGGTAGCAGCAGCCTCATTCCGTATGTTGGACCACGCGATGAGATAGACGCCCTAGGTTCCCTTCGCAGGCGCAAGATGAGTGATGAACTACGCCGCCGACCTGATGCGGTGGCCTCTAGCCACCGCACAGAAAGACATCGCATTCGCTCTCCCGCTGCCGGCAGACCGGTTATCTCACCGGACGGGTTTCGTTTTCTTATGTGTTTGGGGTCTGACCGAGGATTTAGCGGGGGCCTTAGGGCTTGATTTGAGCGGCTTCTTCAGAGTCGTTTTCCCGGTCGGCTTCGCGGCGTTGCTTTTCGTGGCTTTCACGGCACGTTCTCTTGCTGCAGCGATGGAGCGCTCCAGATTCGCAATCATCGCGGACTTTTCTTTATTCACGCGCGTCAAATCTTCCACGCGAATCTGAAGTTCTTCTTTCGCCTTATTGGCGGCATTGAGTTGATTCTGGAGCAGCGCCTTGTCGGCCGCAGCCTGCTGAGCTTCCGAGTGCAACTGTTCGATTTGAGCCTGGAGTGCCGGCGGCCAGAAGTCACATCCTGTCAGTAGAAGCATCGCCCCGAAGCCGAGCACAGACAGTCCCATCACCGCGCGACGTGAACGAATGAGCATAAGTGGTCCTCCCATGAGGATGAATTATACCGACAACCGACGTTCAAATCATGATGAAAGTGTGTAGCCCTGCTCAGCGAGTGCGGCACGCACCACTTCGGTGGGCAGCGCTCCGGCTCGAAGCAAGTGCGGGTGAGCGCGAGCATCGACAATGGTGGAGGCCGAGCCTCCCGGGGTGCGCCCTCCATCCAAGATCACATCCACCGCCGACCCCAACAGGCGCTGCACGGCGTCGGCATGATCCAGGGGTGGTTCAGAGGATCGATTGGCGCTCGTCCCCGTGAGAGGACCGGTATGGGCCAACAAGCGAAGCAGGTGAGGGACGGGAGCACATCGTATCCCGACCGTCCCGGTTCCGGCTGTCAACAGAGGCGACAGTCCGAGGGCCGCCGGAAACACGATGGTCAAGGGAGCAGGCCAGAACCGATCCATGAGGAACGCTGCAGCCGGAGGAATCGACTCGACCAATTCCGACAACTGGCTTCGATGCCCGATCAAGACCAGAATCGGCTTATCGGGCGGCCGACCTTTTAGCGCGACCAGACGGCGTAACGCCGCTTCATCGGTAGGACACACCGCCAATCCATAGTAGGTCTCAGTGGGAAGCGCGATCACGCCATGCGCCTCCAACACCCGCTGAACTTCAGGCAGGATGGTGGCGCAGGTCTTGTCAATGAAGGGAACAACCAGAGCCATAGTATGGCCGCAGCATGAGGATCGGGGCTATCGGGGTAAGGCCCGGTGAGCAATGTCCGTTCGAAAATGTCGTCCGTCAAATCTGATCACGGGCACGGCTTGGTAGACCTGCCCTCTGGCCTCAAGCAACGTAGGTCCCCAGGCCGCCACGACCAACACTCGCCCACCCGCCGTCACGACACACCCAGATTCCCGCTTCGTCCCGGCATGAAAGACGGCAATCCGCGAGTCTGCAGACGGGGTGGGCACGCCATGAATGGGGAAACCGGTCTGGTACGATCCAGGATAACCTGGTGACGTCAACACCACACAGACAGCGGTGTCCGACCACCATTCGACTGCGACTTGATCCAGGCGATGCTCAACCACCGCCTCCATCACGTCTACCAGATCCGTTTTCAACAAGGGCAACACGACTTCTGTTTCAGGATCTCCCATGCGCGCATTGAATTCGAGCACATATGGAATCCCCTTCACGATCATGAGGCCTGCGTAGAGCACACCTTGAAAGGGACAACCCAGGCGAGCCAGCGCATCGACCGTCGGCTGGAGCACTTCCCGCGTGACCTGTGCACAAAGCGCAGGCGTCGCGATAGGCGCCGGCGCATAGGCGCCCATCCCGCCGGTATTGGGTCCGGTATCACCGTCCCCCACCCGCTTGTGATCCTGCGCCGGCACCATCGGAACGACGGTCTTTCCGTCCGTGAATGCCATGATGGTCAACTCTTCGCCGTCGAGATACTCTTCAATCAGCACGCGATGCCCGGCTTCCCCAAAGACGGATTTTTCCATGGCATCGCGAACAGCCTGCTTGGCTTCCTCGCGCGTCGTGGCCACCACCACCCCTTTTCCCTGGGCGAGACCGTCGGCTTTTACGACAATGGGAACCGGCTGTTCGTCCAGATAGGCCAGCGCCTGTTCCATCTGTTCGAAACTTCTGGACCGGGCGGTCGGAATTTGATTGGCCGCCATGATGTCTTTGGAGAAACTCTTGCTGGATTCCAGCCTGGCAGCGGCCTTCGTGGGGCCGAATATCTTGAGCCGCGCTTTTCTGAACTCGTCCACAATCCCAAGCGCTAACGGCGCTTCTGGGCCCACCACGGTCAGATCAATCTGTTCCTTGATGGCGAACGCCTTCAGCCCCTCGAGGTCGTCGGCCTTAATCGGCACGCAGATGGCCAGACTCTCGATGCCGGCGTTCCCCGGCGCACAAAAAATTTGCGGCTTCCGTGGACTTTGGGCGATCTTCCACACCATGGCATGTTCACGCCCGCCACCACCGACGACAAGAATTTTCAAATCTCAACCTTCAGATGAAGTAACGAATGCAGCCGACGGCCGTTTTCATGCGCCGATCAGCCGATCAATGACGGAAATGGCGCATGCCCGTCAGAATCATCGCCATCCCATGTTCATCCACCGCTTTGGTCACCTCCGGATCACGAATTGAGCCGCCGGGCTGAATCACACAGGTAATCCCGGCTTCCGCGGCCGCGTCAATGCCGTCACGGAAGGGAAAGAACGCGTCAGATGCCATCACACACCCCTTGACCGGAGACTGGGCTTTCATGACGGCCAACTTCACCGAGTCCACCCGACTCATTTGCCCCGCGCCGATACCCACGATCTCACCGGAACGGCCGTACACGATGGCGTTCGACTTCACATGTTTACAAACGACCCAGGCAAACGCACAGGCCGCATATTCTTCGTCGGTCGGCTTCCGTGACGTCGGAACGGCCAGTGTCTTGATGTTCTGAATCACGCCCAAATCACGATCCTGCACGATCAATCCGCCGACTAACTTCTTCAGGTCGTACCCTTCGGCCGTCGCCTTGCTCAGCGGTCCCACGTCCAAGAGGCGGATGTCTTTTTTGCGCTTGAGCTCAGCCAACGCGTCCTCGGCAAAACCCGGCGCGATGACCACTTCCACAAAGGTCGAGGTGATTTCTTTGGCCGCCGCCAGATCGACCGGACGATTGAAGGCAATCACCCCGCCGAACGCCGACACGGGATCGGTCGCGCGAGCCTTGACATAGGCCTCGACCGGCGTGTTGCCCAGGGCGCAGCCGCAAGGGTTATTGTGCTTAATGATCGCCACGGCGGTCTGGTCGAACTCCTTCACGAGTTCGAGCGCCGAATTCGAATCGAGGAAATTATTGTACGACATGGCCTTGCCGTGCAGAATTTTTCCGCGCGACACCGCCGGCTCCTTCGCATTCATTTCACGATAGAAAGCTCCTTGCTGGTGAGGATTTTCTCCGTATCGCAGGGTCTCCACCCGCTCGAACTGCAGTGAGAGGATGGCGGGAAATTTAACCTCGTTCCCCTGCACCTGCTTTTCAAGGTAACTCGCGATCAGGCTGTCGTACCGGGCGGTGTGCTGAAACACTTTCATCGCCAGTTCGCGACGCAACTCCGCTGTGACCGAACCCGCCTTTAACGCCTCCAGCACGCGGCCATAGTCAGTCGGATCCACCAACACCAGCACATCTTCATGATTCTTTGCCGCGGAGCGCAACATCGACGGTCCACCGATATCGATGTTTTCAATGGCCTCTTCGAACGGGCAATTGGGTTTCGCGATCGTCGATTCAAACGGATACAAGTTCACCACCACGACGTCGATGTTGCCGATGCCGTGTTGCTGCATCTGCGCCACATGGTCGGGAACCCGGCGGCGGCCAAGGAGTCCGCCATGAATTTTGGGATGCAAGGTTTTCACGCGCCCGTCCAGGATCTCCGGAGACCCCGTATAGGCGGCCACGTCGGTGACTGACACGCCCGCCTCGCGTAACGCCTTGGCGGTTCCGCCGGTGGACAGCACTTCGGCGCCCAGGGCCGCCAGCCCTTTCGCCATTTCAACGACTCCGGTCTTGTCGGAAACACTGATCAGTGCCCGCGCAATGCTGGCCATGATGAACTCCTTCAACTATTGATATCGTGTGGGTGGGAAACCATCAGCTAGACGAAAAGCGCCGTGACAATACCAGATGCCTCCAGGCCACTGCAAGCCGACCATGGTCGATGCCGACGGACCTGCATTACAACGCCTCCTGACTCGGGAGAACCAGACCCTACTGAAGAATCCAGGCTAGCATGAGTTCTGGCGATGTGATACCCTTCCCGCGATAGCGATGCGACAACGTGAGGTGACGCATCAAGTTAATCAAGTAACACTCGAAGTCTTCAAACGACACCAGCCCACCGGCGACTCGATGCCGTAGCGGGGCCTCGTGCCTGAGACGATAAAGGCTTGCGCATGTCGCGCGGAATTATTTTCGGCGTAGGACTCTTCGCACTCACATTGCTGGCGTTTCTTTGTATCCCTCGACACCTGCCGGTGACGTCGTCGGCGACCGCGCAGCCCGCGTTCAGTGCCCACATCGAAAACGGCCAACTCACACTCGCCGGCGCGGTAGGGAGCGAAGAGGCTAAAGTCGCAGCGGTATCCCGCGCGCAGGAACTGGCGAAGGGCCTCAGACTGCGCGTCGAGGACAACCTCGACGTCATCGAAGACGGCACAGCGGCAGGATGGGAAGCCGCCCTCCCCGCGCTCATCGCCCTAGCCGCCACACTCCAGCATCAGCGCGCCACTGTCTCCCTGTCGGGCCAGACGGTCACTGTCAAGGGCGCAGTCGCCAGCGCGGACGCAAAAGCCAAACTCCTCCATGACGTCAGTGCCCTGCTTGAAACCTCCATGCATGTGCAGGAACAGATCACAGTCGCGTCGGCGATGCCCGCAGGTCTTCCTCCTGGACAGTCGGCGATGAGCGCGCACCCCTCCCGCGCCCAGGTGCAAACCGGGCTGGATGAGCTGCTCCGGGGCGAACACATCATGTTCGAAAGCAATAGCGCCGTGCTCACCTCGAAGGGACGAGCCGTCGTCGACAAAATCATTCCGGCGCTCCAACGAGCTCCCGACGCAGCGATCGAAATCGGCGGTCATACCGATTCGTACGGCGATCCGGATTACAATCTCCAACTGAGCCGCATGCGAGCGGAAGCCGTCCGGCAATATCTGGTCGAACATGCGGTGACCAATCGGTTGACCGCCGTCGGCTACGGATCGACACGCCCCCTAAGCCCGGAGCGGACGCGCGCCGCGTCCAAGAAGAACCGGCGGATTGAATTTCGAGTGAAAGAGGAACGGTGAACCTATGGGAGCGATGATTCTGCAAATGGTGGGGTGCTTACTGGTGGCGGCGACCATCGGATTGATGATGGGCTGGCTGCTGCGCAGTTTTGCGACATCTGAAAAGCGCCAGCAACTGTCCGAAATCGCGACCAGACTCCGTGGGCGAGAGCATGAACTGGACACCCTGAACCATGAGTTGAAAGTGCGCACCTCAGCCGTGCAGATGCTCGAAGGCAAAATGATCACGTCCGAAGCGGCGCTCAAAGATTTGACCGCCGACCTCGCCACGAAGGTCGAACAACTCACGGCCCTGCAGACGGACCTGCGCGAAAAAGGCGTGCGCTTGCATGCCGCCGAGCGGGAGCGAGACACCCTCCGACGCGAGGTCGAAGAGGCCGAAGCGAATATTAAGGCGAAGGCAGCAGGCTTCGCCTTAATGCAGGCACAGATGGAAAACGCCGAAGACGTCCTGATCAGCCGTGACCAGGAAATCGCCACCCTAAAAACGTGGGTGGAGCAGTTGGCGCCGAAGGATGCCGAGATCGCCAGGCTGCGAGCGCGTATCGAAGAACTGGAACCGTTCCTGGAGAAAAGCCGCCGTGTGGAGCGCGAACAGGAACAGGAGAGAGCGCGCGCTTTGGCCGCGCAGCGCGGGAAGGAGCAGGAACTCGCTCAAACCCAGGGGCGCGTCCGAGAAATCGAGATGGATTTCGCCCGACTGCGGACGCAAAATCAAGAAGACCTCACCCGGTTCGGAGAGACGCTGCAAGAGCGAGACGCGGAGATTCAGCGGCTGCGGGGCACGGTCACGGAGTTGGAAATGTTCCGCGGCGAAGTGGAAAAGAAAGATCTCGCGCTCCGCGAAGCAGAGGAGCGCCGGGTCATGGATGTCACCGAGCGGGAGGAAGAAATCGGCGCCCTCCGCAAGCGACTGGTGGAGTATCGTGTGGCCCAGCGATTCAGCGCACAGTCGAAGTCGACATCCGGGGGAAAAGAATCGGTCTCACACAGCATTCCCGCCGCGAGACAGGCCACAGGCAAAGATCGTGCGGCCCAGAAAGACGATCTCAAACAAATCCACGGAATCGGGCCGGTGATGGAGAGCGGGCTCAATCGCATGGGCATGTTCACCTTTCGGCAGATCGCCGAGTGGAAGGATCAAGACGTCGAGCATATGGCGTCGGAACTCAACACGTTCCCAGACCGCATCCGCCACGACGATTGGATCGCCGGCGCCAAGGAGCAACACTTCCTCAAGTACGGGGAAGAGCTATAGCCGCACTCGCACCGACCGGATATCTATCCATTCTGTTTCTGACGGCCTCATCCTACGCAGCAGATCTCGCGCACCGCATCGCTTGCAGACTCGCCCCTCTCCTCCTCCGCATGGAGAGACTTTGATCAGATCGTGTCTTGTGCTCTCACACAATCATACTGTCAGGTCGTGCTGGTGCCGAACGGTCGTGATGAGAGAACCGGCTGAAGTAATCTTCTAGCTAGGCTGAGAACGAATGGAACCTAGGTACGAATCGGACGGCGGCGCAATGTGGCCGTTCCGGCCTTCGCATCGAGACGGACGAGACAATGATCGAGAAGCTCCTGCGGATTCATGCGCGCATGGGTCGCCGTGAGTTGCACCTCCGCAACAAACTGATCCGCACCAGCCACAGGTCGCCAGCCGACCTGAATGCCACCCTTCAGCTCAGTGGCGACGACAGGCATCATGGCTAAAATCCGCCCTTCGCTATCGTGCACGATGTGATACCGCTTTCGCATCGGCTTCATCGGGCAGGGGCCGCAATCATTCGCGGACGGAACGTCGCACTGTCGCGACCCGGGTTACGCCAGGTGGCGAGCCAATTGGTGTTGGCGGGACCAGGCGACATACGGCGTTCTCGAACCGGCCGCTGAGCAACGATTTCGATCGTCGCTGCGGGAACCGGTCGATCCGGACGCACGTCGGTGTATTCCGGCACGGCACTCATCCAATACCAATGATCCGGCTCGATCAACGAATGCCCGTTGCCATCGACGACCCAATGCAGCAGTGTCACTTCGACACCAGGAGCCACAACAATTTCCGGCCAGGTATACACATCTACGGTCACGCCCATAGCTTCCTCCCCTCTTCACGCCGGCGAGTATACCCAGCACCTGTGAACGCGTCAAACGAGACCGCATGACTCCATCACTCAGCCCTTAACCATTCTCTCCACTGTGCCCCCCCTCACTCGTCGAGGCTGGGACGAAGAAGGAACCGCCCATAAACCAGGGCGAACAGCACATAGGCGCCGCTCCAGGCCGCCGCCGCCGAGCCCAGCACCAGATTGGTCGGCAGACCGGTGCTCGGCCCGAAGACCCGCATGATCGCGCCGAGGATCACCAGAACGTAGATGAAAACTGTCGCAGGCCCGGCATGCCGAGGACGCCCCGTATGCCCCAAACTCGCGCGCGTCATCACCGCCAACGTCATCAGTCCCACGGCGCCCGTGGTCAGGGCGTGCACCGCGTCTTCCGTTGCAAGCCCTATCCCCAAAATGGCGCAACCCAGCACGAGCATCGATAAGGCGAGCCAGCCATAGCCCAGATGCAGGCTCAGCACAAGTGGTTCGCGCCACGTGAGCCACCCATACCAGCGCGACAGGCGACCGAAATTGATGAACCCGGCCGCGACCAGCACCCAGCCGGTTGTCAGCGCCTGCGGTTGCGCGGTCCAGGCCACCACCGCCATGCCCACCAGAGTCAGCGAGAACCCGTCGAAACGAGAGAACGGCGCAGGCCGCTCTCTGCTCCCCAGACCTGCCAGAACCTCTCTGGTGAAATTCGGCGTGAGCCGTCCGCCGATGACGGTCAACAGGACCATGTCCAGCCCAAGCGCCATACGCACAGCAAGGTCCGTGTCCGCGCCATTCAAGGCCAGGACATGAAAGGTGATATTGGCACCCGCGTACAGGCTGATCACCACTCCCACCGGCGCATGGCTCCAGCTGTTTCCGGGGGCGAGTTCGCGCCAGAGCAGGCCGGCCAGTGCGACGAGAAAGGCTCCGTCCACGAACGCGGACAGCAGGGGCGCACCCAACGGGATCGCCATCACCACACGTCCGGCACACCAGAGGGTGGCGAGCAGCATCAGCTCGCGGCCCTGGATCGCCGGACGATCCGTCCAGTTGGGCACCGCCGTGAGCAGGAATCCGGCGATCACTGCGGGGAGAAAACCGAAGAGCATCTCATGCACATGCCAGTCCCGGGCGGCGGAGAGCACGACGGCATCCCCCACCTTGCCCAGCATCACCACCCAGGCGGGAACGGCCAGGCCGGCAAATAGCGCCGCCCCCAGAAAAAATGGGCGGAATCCGTAAGAAAATAGCGCCGGCCCTTGAGAGGCTGCGCCCTGTTCCATTCCATTACTCATCGCCGCACCATCCTCCATACTCGGTGGTCTGCGCCGTCACGGTGTATCGTTCACGCGACTGCCATAGTAATACAACGCACTCGGCCATTTCTCGTAGAGAACGGGAGCGCCATTCGACAGGATATGGCAGAGAAACCGGCGAGAAGCGCTACTCGGCTTCATAACCCCGCACCGGCAGATAGGGACCGGGTGCATGACGCAATTGAAAGGGCTCCTGAGCATCAAGGCGCGAGATCGCTGCAGGCGCGAGTGCATCCGGCGCAGCCTCGATTTCGAAACGCTCCCGCCTGATCTCTTGTCCGGTTCGGTTGCGATACACCAGCTCGTCGCGATCCAGATCATATTCCGGAATGTCGGCGCTCTCCCACCGCTGCATAAAGTAATGCGCATAGAGCGTATACAAGCCATGCTCCTTGCGGTTGCGCCGGAGGACATACTCCGGCATGGTCTGAACATCCAGATCGGCATGGTAATGCTGAAGCCAGAGGTAATCGCCGAGGATCACCAGCTTCACCAGCGGAGCGTCCGAATAGAGTTTCAGCTTCACCGCCTTTCCGATGGCCTTGAGTCGCTTGAGCAAGGCGATACTCTGCCTGACCTCCTCCCGGAATGATCGGAGGGTGCATGAGGGATGAGCCAATGCCTGCATTCGCGCGCGCGCATCCGAACTGAACGGATTCACCAAGAGAATCTTCGCCTCGAGACATTTGTCGAGTACCGACGAGAGATCGCCCACCTGATCCACCAGCGAACCGGCGCCGCTTGAGCCGATCACCATCACAGCGTGGCCGGTGCCCTGCTCGGCCTTCAGGGTCGTGATGTGCCGCTGCGCATCACGCGCACGGCGGGGGAAAAACGAGACGAGGCCGGCCCCAGCGGCCGCGGTCGCGAGTGCGCGATCCCGCAGGCTCCGATGAAGATAGTTGAAGCAGGCCATGAGCAGGATGGCAGCGGTCATCTCAACCGCAATCAGAGACATTGTGTCATGTTCGATCTGCGACCAGAACGACAGGAATTGCCTGGCCCCGGCCGGCAATAGGAGCGCAATGCCTGCGCTCATCGCGACGATGATGATGTGATACAGGCTCCCTGCCGCATGGCGAAGGAATGCCCGGAGAACGGACCACGATTCGTGAAACAACGATGCACCTCTAGACAGGTAAAGAAAGATTCCCACGGCTGTGACGAGCTGGCGGTGCGAACGACGGAGGAAAACCCTTCGGCGGTAGGCTCAGCGGAGACGGCGCGGCTGCGGGCACAAACAAGAATCGCGTAAGACTTCAGAGATTCGAGGGCTGCTGCCCCCGTCTACAGAAGGTCTTACGCGAACAAGATCACTGTACCAGGTCTGTTTGAGTGACGCAAGGACAGCCTGTGCGACTGACTTCCGGTACCCTCGCGAACCACAGGTCGCGTTCGAAGATGCAGCTGTCTCATGCCCTTTGCGATCGTGCAGGAAGCGGAAGGCCCGACCGATGCGACCGTGGCGCTACCTGTCGGGACCAGCGTGCGAGAACACCGGTTGCTCCAGACTCTCGTACCATGCGATGGTCCGTTTCAGACCTTCATCAAGCGAGACTTTCGGAGTCCAACCCAACAGCTTTTCCGCGGCATGCGTATCGGCAATACGCACTTGTTCAAGCGGCCGATCGAATCTGCTGCCGAACAGAGGATGAATATCAGATCCCATCAACCCCACCAGCTTTTCGACCACGCTTCGCACCGTTGTCGCTCTCCCCGATCCGATGTCGATAGTCTTACCTTCCAAATTGGCCGCAAGTCCCGCTGCCAGAAGCGCCTCCACGACATCATCAACATAAATCCAATCGATGGGACGCTGACCGCTGGAGAGTGTGGGCACATCCCCCTTCAAGACCGAACGGATGACATACGGAATGAGTTTATTCACGTCGCGCTGAGCCGGGCCATAGACCATAAAGACACGTAAAATGACCACAGGAACCTGATAGAGCGCATGGAACATACGAGCATAGGCACTGCCGGCCCATTTCGCGACCGCGTAGGGAGAGCTCGGGACGACGTCGGCGCCGCCCGATGACGGCTCTTCCAGAGACCCTGGCAGCACGAATCTTTCGCAGCCCACGGCTTGGGCGACAGTCAACAAATTCACCGTGGTCATGAGGTTCGATTGGAATGTCGGCACGATCGCATCGGTGCTGCGCGTCCCGACCACATGACTGGCCAAGTGATAGATCACGTGAGGCTGAATAGCCTCCAGCAAGGTCCGCGTGGTGGGCAAGTCTGCCATATTCGCTTGATACCACTGTATGGCGGGACTCCCATAAGACTGCTGACCTCGCGAGACAGCATAGACGCGAGCACCCATGGCTGAAAGACGATCCAGAAGATGGCGTCCGATGAATCCCGTTCCACCGGTGAGGAATACCCGCTTTCCGCACAATGTCGTGACGTCTGTCATTCG
>CABVRW010000061.1:0-3242 GCA_902500785.1 uncultured Nitrospira sp. | reverse complement strand
GTCGGCCTCGAGTTGAACAACACAGGAATCAGGAACGCTCGGCAGTGCTCAGAAGATCGTGGCCAGATATTCCAACAGGAGCAGGAGGCCGGTGCCGCCGGTCGGGAGCGCGATCGCGCCGAACAGCGGATGGCGGGTGAAGGGAAGAAAGGCCCCTTCCTGGTACTGCTCGATCAGCGCCACCATCCGCTCGATCTGCGCCCGCTGCTCCTTTTTCAAGACCAGTTCGCCGGACCAACCATTGAGCCGGGACTTCAGTTGCGCCACGGCCGCTCGTTTGGCCTGTTCGGCGGATCGTCGCAGGAACACGCCGTTACCGAATGCATAGGCGGCGTTCAGTCCGAAGATCACGAGGAGCCCGATCGGAAAATCCCATCGATCGAAATAGCTGTGTCGCGCGACCGCCATGAGGAACACCACGACGAACGGATAATAAATCATGGCGCTGATGACCGCCGTCCGCTTGGCAATGAACTCAATGCCGATCCACTCGCGCACATAGGCCTGGGCCACGCGGCACTTCGCGGCCTCCTGCGCCAGCAGACGGTCCGGCCACCAGATGGTCGTGCCGATCATGATTGTGATCAAACGCCGACAGAGCCGCGTTGCGTCGACCACGTAGAACATCAACAAGGTCATGGCTACGACACTACACCCGAGGATGATGTGATTGATCATAAAGCAGGCCGACCCGCGGCAGGGCAGCACCGGAAACCCGAAGATCACCATCAGCAACACCCCAAACCCGGCATAGAAGAATGTCTGCGGCACGATGCGGACCAGACGCGCCTTCCAGCTTCCCAAGGCTCGATACTCCCGCCAGAGCAGGCTCGCCTCCGCATCGCCGATGGGTTGAGGACGCCAGTGGTGGATCCCGACGAGTGAGCCTGTCGGAACCGTCAAAGCCGCATTGGAGCGCTGCAACCGAAAACGGCGGCTCAACGCTTGCTCATTTTCACGCAGCCGCCGCCACGAAGAGGCGAAGAAGACGAGGCACAATATGAAGGCCAGCAGCCGCAGACTTGTGGTCGGCCAGACACTGATCCCATCGGTAAGCGAGAACGGCTCGCCCGCCGTCTGATCGCTCATCGCCCAACGGAGCAGGCCGAGCGCCAGACTCCCGACCAGCACCAGACCGACAAGCGCCTCCAGGATCCGACGAGATCGCGCCCATTGCCACAACTCGCTATTGATCAACAGGGCACAGAGGACCATCATGCCGACCGCCGACAGGAGCAGCGCGATCGTCTCAAGACTGGGGAGACGCAGTTCACCGGTCCTCGGATCCACATCAGGACGCGGAAGGTGCAGGATCGAGAGCGCTTCCGGCCGCCGATCTGCAGAGTGGGGGCCGTCGGGACTGATATCGACCGGGCCATGCCGTCCGACTTCGTACAACCGCGGTGACACCGTGCTTGAGAAAGTCGCCTTGGCCGGAATCTGCAACTCATTCCGGTCCGGTCCAGAGACAATGTAGTCCACCGCCCGCAAGACCGAATAAAACAACGCCGTCTGGTAACTGTCGCGAAAGGGCGGGATGGGCGTCTGAATCAGGGGATGAAGCTCCAGACCGAAATGGGAGGCAATCACCAGATTGCGCGTCCACTGCAACTGACTCGGATGGGTCAGCCTCGCATCGAGATCCGTCGTGAAAAAAAGCGCATGGGGAAAGTCGCTCCGCAGGGCTTGGAGGATCATGAGCTTATCGTAGACGTCGCTTCCCAACACTCCGATGGCGGTGAATTCGCCGTCGGCGGTCGTTTCTTCCCGCTTCAGGGTGGCCACGAGACGACGGAGATAATCCAGCTGACTCCGACCAACCGGAGCCTCCGCCATACTCTGCTCCACACGAAGTCCCCCGTCCCCTATTGTCCCCTTAGCCTGCACACCGCCGGAGTCTTTCTCGTTATTCTTTGGCGGGAGTTCGCCATCGAGACCGGCCAAGTAGGAATAGCGGTGCACCCATTCAGGATAGTGCTCCATGCGAAGTTTGTTGACGTGGGATGCGAAGCCATGGTCTCGATCTTTGTCCGCCAGACTCTCCACCATCGCAACCAGCGTGCGCGGCAGAGCCCTGCCGTAGAGCGTGTCCCACTCGGAAATCAGCGCGATGTGGGGAATTGGACACCTCGCCTTCACACCGAGGTTCGACGATCGGGATGAAAGGGCTGCCTGATCTTGCTCGCACGGTCCTGCCGCACCTCGCGGAATCGTCAGGTCGATCCGGCGTCGTTTCAATTCTTTCACGAGTTGTTCCGCCAAGACGGCATCCGTCCCGATCGTCCGGATCAAGGTCATGCCGCCCGCCTCGAACCATTGCTCAACACCTCGCGCTGAGTCAGGCCCATGGACCTCGCCCAGGAGAACCGGATCGGCCGCAGTGGCCCAGGATGAATAAAAGTGAAGGCCCTTCAACTGCCCCAACTTGTGATCGGAGGCCGCCGCAGAGAGCGGCGACGCGTGGCTTCCGGTCTGCTCCGTTCCGTAATGGGTCTGCAATTCACTGAGCATGGCGCCCAGCGATCCGGACGAGCGAGGACCCAGCACCCGATAGGACACCGTCTGCTTCGTGAATGCCTCTTGGAGCTCCGCCACCATCTCATTCAAGGCCAGAAGCGGTTTGGGACTGAAGTCCTGCTCCTTCAACCAAAGCACCAGCACCTGCGTGGCCTTTTGTGAATGAGCTTCCTGCGGCTTGCCGAGAAACGCCTCAGCCGGAACCACGAGGGTCTCCGTCCCCGATCGCACCCATTCAAAGTATCAGATGGATTCGCCGGACTCAGGCTGGTACCCCGCCGCTCCTAAGGCCGACACCAGGGCATATCGATCCCGAAGCCTCGACTCGACACCGCTCGCGTAAGGACTCCCATCCACGAAGACCGGCAACAGAAGAAACTCCGCAGGCGCACCGGCCTGGGTGACCGCGGTCAACAGCCGAGGAAACGTATGGTGTGTGTGCGCGTCGCTGTGTTGAGCCGTCGTCGCCTCTTTGAGTCGATGGGTCGAGACCGCCTCAAACGGATCCTGCCACAAGCGCGCTTGCACGCGATCCACGCCGATCGCCAGCGTCTTCTCCGCTTCCTTGTCGATCGGCCGCGACGTCTTGAGCGGCACCTGGTAGATGATGAGACTGCTCACCACCGCCAACAGCAGTGCCACCACACCAGTCAACGGCAGCTTGGATCGCTCTTCATGTTGTTCAGCCATAGGGGCGACTGGGCTTCCAGGCGAATGGCGTCCAA
>CABVRW010000060.1 GCA_902500785.1 uncultured Nitrospira sp. | reverse complement strand
AGACATAGATAGCGCTAGCACGAGGCAAGTCAATGGATGAACTATAAAATTATTCTTCGGACAGAAGCAATGGGATAATCTTTCATAAGCTGTTGATTCTGCAAAGCATGTTTTTTGACTGTTTTCGGCGAGTTTTGCAAATCCCCGTTGTGAGGTTGTTTCGCTACCCGCAAGGCACGACCGCGAGGCGGGTGCAAGGCAAGATTAGGGAACGATGGGATGAGGCGTGGAGCCCAGTAATTCCAGAACATTGCGAGTGATGGCTTGAGCGGCCGAGCTGGACCGAGTGGTCCGTAAAGAGGGCGCATTGTAGTCGTCGAGGCCCCAACTCCACTGAATGGTTCCCGTGGCAAACACGCGTGCGCCGCTCGCGGCTTCGTAGAGAGTCATGTCGCCATAGACGACCTGTTCATTCCGTGGGTAGGGAGAATGGGCCAAGATGGTCAACCCGGACGGTCCGTCGGGGAACGCCCGATCGATCTCGTAACCCAGCAGGCCAGGCAGACGATGGTCTGAGGGCAATGCGACCCCATCAAAAATGGGGTGAGACAGTTGGGTGATGAGGAGGTCTCCGTCCACCGGGACGGTGTCATACATCACGCCCAAGAGTTCATGTTCCGGCCGATGCACCGGCGGGTCGCGCCATTGAACGGTTACCAAATGGTCGTTAGACGGGTCTCCATCCAGAGCATAGGGGTCTTCCGTCAGCGCGACTTCTTTATAGGCCACCATCGTCCGGTTCGGTTCGCCGGTAACCGAGCTGGGTTCGAGCCGGATTTGCCAATAACAGGTATTGGCGGAAAAAAATCCGAGCCCCAGGCCCTGATCACGAGCTGCCTCGACATGGCGTCGCATCTCGTGGGTCCAGTATTCATCATGGCCGACCGATAGCCAGGCCTTGCGGCCCTTCCAGAACTCCGCGTGGCTATGGGTGTCGATGTCGGTGCTGTAGGTGACGTCGTACCCGTTGCGCTCCAGCCAACGCACCATGTTGTATTCCCAGCCGGCGGTTGAGAGGGACCGGGTGGGATGGATCGACGTAGCGGTCAAGAACTCTCCGGCGCCGGTTCCGCTGCCGCCCAGAGGATGTTGGCTGGGGGCATAGGGACGGTTGAAGGAGACTTTACGCGCCCATCGCTCATCTCGGCTGTTCGAGGGGTAGGTCGATGCGCCGCCCCAGTTGTTATAGGCCTGGAAAGTCGTGACGCTGGATTGAAAGAGCAAGTCGGACGGCCGGTCGTCTTCTCTGACGACAAAGATGATGTAGCTTTGTTTGCGGCTGCTCGTGCCGGTCAACTTGGCGAGATAGACCCCGCTCAGCCACTCACGTGGGTCTTCTGTTTTCGTGCGCAACGTGTACGATATCTGCCAGGAACATTCGATCAGTCCGGTCACCGGGTCTGGGGTCGGCATGGGTTGTCGAGTCCCGGGCAGTGTGATCGTGCCGTGGACTAACCGGGCTCCGACACCCGCATACCAGCCCATGCGATATACGGCGACTGTCACGCTCGGGTCTATACTGTGAATGTAGAAATGAAGCTGGTCGCCGCGCTGGATGCTGGTAGCTGAGGCGTAGCCCTCGACCTCATGGTCGGCCGGGTCGGTGAGGATCCAGTCGGCATCGCCGGGGCGGGCATTTTCCCGAGAGACGGGAGAGGCCGCATACGCGCGGGCAGGCGAAGCGGTTTCGCCGATGATCGCCAGCAGGAGGACGGTCATGGCGGCCTGGAGGAAGGACGCCGTCTTACATCCGAAGACGGTCAAAGTCCTTCACGTCTTTCTTGATGAAATCACGGAGCCGTTTGATGATTCGCGCTTCCAACTGCCTGGTGCGTTCCTTGGTAATGCCATATTTGGCGCCCATGTCTTCCAAGGTCAGCGGTGTTTCGGAAAGGATCCGGTTGCGTAGGATGTCTTCTTCACGTTCGTCTAGAGTCTTCGTGAATTCCGCCAGTTTCAGCCGAAAGAGCGCCTTGAGTTGGGTGTCAGCTAATCGTTCGTCTGCCGGTTGCTCATGCGCGGGCAAAATATCCATCAAGGTCCCGTCGTGCTCTTGGCCGATGGGTTGATCGAGCGACAGCTCCCAGCTACCCAGCCGCTGATCCATCTCGATGACATCGCGTTCGCGCACGTTCAGACGATCCGCGAGGAGTTTGCTGTCCGGGGCAAAGCCTTCGCGTTCGAGCTTGGCCTTTTCCTTCTTCAGATTGTAAAAGAGCTTACGCTGGTCTTGGGTCGTGCCGACCTTGATCAGACGATACGTGTTCAGCAGGTACCGGAGAATGTAGGCTCTGGCCCACCAAGCCGCGTAGGCATAAAAGCGGACATTCTTCGTGGGGTCAAATTTCTTAATGGCCTGCAGCAGTCCGACATTGCCTTCCTGAATTAAGTCCATGTGGTCGGCGCCGGTGTGAAGGTATTCGGACGCGATGGAGACGGACACCCGCAGGTTGGCGAGGATGAGCTTCATGGCCGCATCACGACTGCCTCGCAGTTGATACTCCTCGAAGAGGCGGAGCTCTTCTTCTTTGCTGAGGTAGGGATAACGCCGGATTTCTGTCAGATACTGCTGGAGGGTGGTGACCGGAACCAGCGAGGTCGAGAGCGGGTCCTCATGCAGTTCTTTGGACGGGTGCCCATCGGCCGGCTCGGGTTCCTCCGTCACCTCTGCGTCCGTCGGTTCCAGGGCCTCGGGTTCGAGGGCCTCGTCTTCCAGGTCGGCGTCAGAATTCGAGTCGTGTGTGTGTTTGTGCTGCGCCATGTGATTCGAAACCGTGGGTTGCGAGCCGGTCTCTTCATGAACACTGCTGCGTCGGCCTCCGTTGTGAGAGGCCAGGCTGGGCTTTGGTCTCGAACGCCTCGCGGCGGCAAGCATGAAGAGTCCTGGCAAGGAGTGACTATACCAGATGTCGGGTGTCGGGCAACAACGTCAGGCCCCGGCTCGCCGGCGCCTCCCTTGCGTCTCTGAAATCGCGCCTCGTATAGTGCGGGGGTGATTTCGCAGTACCAATCGGATCGCTTGAAGGCAGGCGGCGCGAAATGAGGTCTTCGATCAGTGTTCGGACCTTGTGGGCGGCCCTGCTCAGCGGACATTGGCCGACCCTGGCCGGTGCCTGGCTACATCTTACCGTGAGTTTCATGGTGTGGGTGCTGTTCGGCGCGTTGGCTGTGGCGATCGGTGAGGAACTCGGCCTCACGGCCACCCAACAGAGTGTGTTGGTGGCGAGTCCACTGCTGGGCGGCGCATTGTTGCGTATTGCCGCGGGCTGGGCCTGCGATTGGTATGGGGCAAGACGGACCGGTCTCTTGGTGCTGGTCCTTCAGCTTGGCGCCGTCGTATGGGCTGCCCTCGGAGGGAGGAGCTACTCGGAACTGCTTGCCATCGGTCTCCTACTCGGCGCAGGCGGGGCGAGTTTTGCGGTCGCGATGCCGGTGGTCAGCCGGGCCTATCCCGCGACCCATCAGGGCCTTGTGTTGGGGGTGGTCGCTTCCGGGAATATCGGGACCGTGCTCGTGCTGTTACTGGCTCCGCGATGGGAGGCGCTGCTGGGATGGCACGGCGCCTGCGGGATCATGGCGATTCCCATTCTGATGGCGATCGGACTCTTTAGCACCGTGGTGCAGCAAGAGCCTGCCGCGCGCTCCACGATCGGGAGAGCGTGGTGGCATGCGGCTTGGGAGATGGCGCGGGTGCCGTCTGTCTACTGGCTGTGTCTCATTTATGGCATTACGTTCGGTGGTTTTGTCGGTCTCACGAGTTTTCTGCCCATGCTGCTGCATGATCACTACGGCAGCGACCCGATCGTCGGCGGTTCTCTGGCCGCGCTCTGCGGATTGACGGGCAGCCTGATTCGTCCGGTCGGCGGCTATGTGGCGGATCGATGGGGCGGGTTACCGGTGCTGACCGGCGTGTTTGTGGCGCTCGCGCTGATGGCGGCTGTGGCGGGATCGCTCCCGGCGTTGATCTGGGCCGTGGGATTGCTGGTGGTGACGATTGCCGTGATGGGGTTCGGGAACGGAGTGATCTTTCAAATCGTCTCGGAATGGTTTCCCAATGATATCGGTCTGGCCTCCGGTCTGGTGGGGGCCGCCGGCGGGCTCGGCGGGTTTCTCGTGCCCATTGGATTCGGGTTGTTGCGGGAAAGTACGGGGACGTTTGTGTTCGGGTTTCTGGGATTGGCGGTCGTGAGTGCTGCTGCGGCGATGACGGTGAGCCCTGCCTTGCGGTGGCGTCCTCGGACAGTCGCTCAGGCTCCGAGCCCCGGCGGCTTTTCTCGTTGACAGGGTGTTGTGAAAAGGGTTAGCTGGGCCACCGAAGTCGGCCGGCGCAATCGAGGGACTATGGCGACACCGTTCAATTCGATCGAAGACGCGATTAAGGATATCAAGAAGGGGAAGTTCGTCATCCTCATCGATGACGAGGATCGAGAAAATGAGGGCGATCTCGTGATGGCGGCCGGCAAGGTCACTCCGCAGGCCGTAAATTTTATGGCCAAACATGCGCGCGGATTGATTTGTCTGACGTTGACTCCGGAGCGGGTGGAAGAGTTGCAACTGGCGCCGCAGGCCGTGGAGAACACGGCTACCTTTGGAACCGCGTTTACGGTTTCCATCGACGCCCGTAAAGGGATCACCACCGGCATTTCGGCCGCCGATCGTGCCACGACCATTCATGTCGCGATCGACCCCCGTTCCTCTCCGGGCGATCTGGCGCGCCCCGGTCACATTTTTCCGCTGAAGGCGCAAGTCGGCGGGGTGCTCCGACGCGCGGGCCAGACTGAGGGATCGGTCGATCTGGCGCGATTGGCCGGACTGTACCCAGCGGGAGTCATCTGCGAAATCATGAACGAAGATGGCACGATGGCCCGCGTGCCGGAACTGACCAAGTTCGCCAAGCGGCATAAGTTGAAGATGGTGACGATCAAGGCGCTGATCGAGTACCGCATGCATCGGGAGACGTTTGTGCGGCGGGCTGCCAGCGCCTTCCTGCCCACGACCTTCGGCGATTTTGAAGCGATCGCATTCGAGAACGATATCGACGGAGCCACCCACATCGCGCTGGTGAAGGGACAGGTGGATCCGGAAACGCCCATGCTGGTCCGCGTCCACTCCGGTTGTCTGACGGCGGATGTGCTGGGGTCACTGCGTTGTGACTGCCGCGAGCAGCTTCATCGCGCGATGGAGATCATTCAGAAGGACGGCCGTGGCGTGTTGCTCTATCTCAATCAAGAGGGGCGCGGAATCGGTCTGCTGAATAAGATCAGAGCCTATGGCTTGCAGGATGCGGGCAGTGATACCGTCGAAGCGAATCTCCAGCTGGGCTTCAAGGCGGATTTGCGGGACTATGGCGTCGGCGCACAGATTCTCGTCCAGCTCGGGCTGCATCGAATCCGATTGATCACCAATAATCCGCGCAAGATTGTCGGTATCGAAGGATACGGCCTGAAGGTGGTCGAACGGGTGCCGATCGAGATCGCGCCCCGCGCCGACAACGAAAAATATCTCCGCACGAAAAAAGCCAAGCTCGGCCATCTGCTGAAGAAGGTCTGACCCAACCGGCTCATGTCGAGCCCAGTCTCACTCGTGAGAGAAAGATCTGCTCGCTGACGGCCTGAAACGTGTAGCCATTTGAGGGCGTTTCCAGGTATGATCGCCCTCTTTCTTCGGCGCACGCACAGTCCATGAGACCGCTGACTCGTTATCTCATCCCATGAAGCTTCGCAAAGGCTCCCAAGACGCGACGGGTCTGACGTTCGGCATCGTCGCGAGCAAATTTAATAAGTTTGTGACCAGCCGTTTGTTGGCGGAGTGCGTGAAAGCGCTGACCAAGGCCGGGGCGTCTGATGGGGCGATCGAGGTGGTGCGAGTGCCGGGTGCGTTCGAAATTCCCCTTGTGGCTCGTCAGCTGGCCCGATCCGGACGATTCGATGCGGTGATCTGTCTCGGTGCGGTCATTCGCGGTGATACGCCGCATTTTGAGTATATCAGCACCGAAGTCAGTCGAGGGATCCTGCAAGCTTCCATGGACGCGAATGTGCCGGTCGTGTTCGGCGTGTTAACGACCGACACGGTGGCGCAGGCGATCGAGCGGGCGGATCCGGCCAAGCTCAATCGCGGCGCCGACGCCGCGAAAACGGCGGTCGAAATGGTGAATGTGATGCGACTGCTCAAGAAGGAAGGAAGCGAGGAGGTGCCGCCGCCGGCGCCCCCTTCACGACGCGCCGGGCGGTCGGCTGTGAGGCCGAAGCGCTGACCGGCGTGGCACTATGGCCTCTCGACACCAAGCCCGCGAACAGGCGGTACAGATTCTTTTTCAATACGACATTCATGGCCAGGCCGGCTCGTGGTTGGATGACTTCTGGATTCAGTATCCATTGGCCGAGGACATGCGGGCTTTCGCGGAGCGCTTGGTCGCCGGCGTCAGAGCCAACCGGAAGGACTTGGATACGCTGATCGGAAGCTATGCGACGAATTGGAAAGTCAGCCGCATGCCGATCATCGATCGAAATATTCTGCGCCTGGGCTGTTTTGAATTGCTGCATTTGCCTGAAGTCCCGGCCAAGGTTACGCTGAATGAAGCGATCGAACTCGCCAAGAGTTTCGGCGACGAGGAAGCGTCCAAGTTCGTGAACGGTATTCTCGACAAGGTGCTCAGGTCGGACGGGCGCTTGGAGCGGAAGCGCGCCTTTCCCGAATTGCCGGTCGTGGACAGCGACGGTAACGTGACGCATGACGCGTGACGCGGCTTTCGTGGGACACCGCCCCTGAATGTCCTGAACGAACGACGCATCACGAGCGACCAACAACGAGGAAGAGATGATCGACCGATACACGCGTCCCAACATGGGAGCCATCTGGGACCTTGCGCACAAGTATGAGATTTGGTTGGAAGTGGAGCTGCAAGCCTGCGCCGCGTTTGAGCGCGGCGGACAGATTCCGAGGGGTACGAGCGCGCGCATTCGCAAGAAGGCCAAGATCAACGTGGAGCGCATTGCCGAGATTGAAAAGGTCACCAAGCACGATGTGATCGCGTTTCTCGAGTCGTTGTCGGCGTCCGTCGGACCGGAGCATCGATTCCTCCACATGGGGCTCACCTCATCGGACATCGTCGATACGTCGCTCGCGGTGCAGATGACCGAAGCGCTCGATCTGATTCTCGAAGATCTCGACGAGTTGATCGCCGTGTTGAAGAAGCGCGCGCTCGAGCATCGCCACACGGTGATGGTGGGCCGGTCGCACGGCATTCATGGCGAGCCGGTATCGTTCGGGTTCAAGCTGGCGATTTGGTATGAAGAGGCCTGCCGGCATCGTACCCGGCTCCAAGCCGCGCGAAAAGATATTGCCGTGGGGAAACTCTCCGGTGCGATGGGCACGTTCGCGCATCAGGGGCCGGAGATTGAAGAGTACGTGTGCGCCAAGATGGGGCTCGTCTCAGATCCGGTGTCGAACCAAATCGTGCAGCGCGATCGGCATGCGGCCTATGTCTCCGCCCTGGCGTTGCTGGCCGCGACCATCGAGAAGATCGCGACTGAAATTCGCCACCTCCAGCGGACGGAAGTGCTCGAGGCGGAGGAATATTTCTCCGCTGGGCAAAAGGGCTCGTCGGCGATGCCGCATAAGCGCAATCCGATTGCGTCGGAAAATCTCTGCGGACTCGCGCGTCTGGTACGTGGCAACAGTCTGGCGGCGATGGAAAATGTAGCCCTGTGGCACGAGCGGGATATCAGCCACTCCTCGGTGGAGCGGGTGATCATGCCGGATAGCACGATCCTGGTCGATTATATGCTGGCCCGCGTCACCGATGTCGTGAAGAACTTAATCGTTTACCCCGAGCGGATGCAGCGGAATCTGGATTTGACCGGGGGCCTGGTCTATTCGCAGCGACTGCTCCTGGCCTTGATCGATAAGGGCGCCCAGCGCAAAGAGTCTTATGAAGCCGTGCAGCGCAATGCGATGACGGCCTGGAAAGGCGGGATCGGGTTTCAGGAACTGGTCGGTCGGGACCCGTTCATCACCACTCATTTGACGCCTCGCGAGATTATGGCCTGTTTCGATCCGCTGTATTATTTACGGCACCTGGACCAGGTGTTTCGTCGTGTGTTCGGAGCCGGTGCGGTTCCGGCGAAGCGGCGTCGAAGGAGGTGATATGAACGTCTTGTCGGTTGTGAAGGTGATGCTGACGGTCACTCTGTTGATGGGATCGACTGCGTGGCCGGCTCGGGCAATGGATCACGAGGCCTTGCTCACCCAGCCAGGGGTGTATGGGACCTTTGCGGCGTTCCAAATGGACCATGACTGGTGGGATCTCACGGGAGAAGCGCGGGTCATTGCCGTTTCTGAGGTCAAGGGGCTGATTGAACAGTTCTCATACAAACTCGTCATCGAGTCGTATCTGCTTCGCGGACTCTCCGACCATGCCGACTTCATGTTCAGGGTGCATGCGCAGGCCTTGTCGGACACGCAACAGTTTCTCACTTCACTCTTGGGAACTCGATTCGGGCGGCATCTCGTGGTGACGACCTACCTGCATGGTCTCACCAAACAGGCGGCCTACGTCCCTGGCTTCCCCGCTCAGATGAAGGCCGCGCTGCAGGCACCGACCGAAGTCGAGACGAAATCTTACGCCATCGTCATTCCGATTAAAAAAGATGCTGATTGGTGGGCGCTGGATCTGGATACCCGCAGGAGCCTCATGCAGGAGCACACCGCGGCGGCACTTCCTTACATGCAAAGCGTGAAGCGGAAATTGTATCACTCCAGCGGCCTGGACGACCTCGATTTCATCACCTATTTTGAGACGGAAAAACTGGACGATTTTCACAGTTTGATTCGCGCGCTCGAGCAGGTGAAGGAATTCCGCCATAATCGCCGATTCGGCCATCCGACGTTGCTGGGAACCGTCAGGCCGCTCGACGACATTCTTGAATTGTTCGCACGGTAGTGGAGGATTGAGGATGGCAGGCGAACCGACCGGTACGATGATTTATGAGGGCAAGGCCAAGAAAATCTTCACGACCGACCGGCCGGATCAGGTGCTGCAATATTTCAAGGACGATGCGACGGCGTTCAATGCCCAGAAGCGCGGGACCATCGTCGACAAAGGGGTGGTCAACAATAAGGTGTCGGAGCGGTTGTTTCGGCTCTTGGAGCAGAAGGGGATTGCGACGCACTTCATCGATCGCGTGAGCGACCGCGAGATGCTGACCAAAAAGGTGACGATTGTCCCGGTCGAGGTGGTGGTTCGGAACGTCGTTGCGGGGAGTCTGGCCAAGCGGCTGGGCTTGAAGGACGGCGTGGCCATCGAGCCGGCGATCATCGAGTTCTATTACAAAGACGATGCGTTGGGAGACCCGCTGGTGAACGATGATCATCTTCGTTTGTTGAATGTGGCGACGCCGGCGGTGTTGCGGGAGATGCGTGAGCTGGGCCATAAAATCAATGCGGTGTTGCTGCCCTTCTTCAAGGAGCGCCGCATGCTCCTCGTCGATTTCAAGTTGGAGTTCGGCGTGTTTCACAATCGACTCATCCTCGCCGACGAAATTTCTCCCGACACCTGCCGGTTCTGGGACCAGAGCACTCAGGAGTCGATGGACAAGGATCGGTTCCGGAAGGATTTGGGGAACATCGAGGAGGCTTATCAGGAGGTGTTGAAGCGGGTGTGTGGATAGGGGAGAGGGGGAGGCAGCGGCGCGCAGGCGCAGCCCATCTCTTCCTCCTCTCGTCGACCTCGCTGGGTGTTTAGAGGTAGGACGAGGAAAAGATGAACCGGTTTCTGCAGCTGTTTTTGAACTATGGGCTGGTAGCGGCGATTTTGGTATGGGCTGCTACCGTGGCGTTGATGGCCTATCACCTCAAGGAGTCGCCCTGGCGTTGGGCATTTATCCTGCTGTCGCTGGCAGGGCTGGGAACGATCGGCGTCATCTTTTGGATACGGAAGTATGTCAACCGGGTGAGCAAGGCTCAGCAGGAAGCAGGAAAAGCACGATGAAAGCTAAGATTCACGTGACCTTGAAGCAGGGGATTCTCGACCCGCAAGGAAAGGCGATCGAGCATGCGCTGGATTCGCTTGGGTTCAAGAATGCAGCGAATGTGCGAGTGGGCAAGTACATGGAAGTGGACGTGAATGAAACGGACACCGCCAAGGCCGCCGAGCAGGTGAAGCAAATGTGTGAGAAGTTGCTGGCCAATACGGTGATTGAGGACTATCGCTACGAGTTGCAGTGAGGCGGCGCGACGGCAGGACCAGTTGTGTGCTCGCGCCACGCGAGGGCTCGGAAGGAAAATGGGGCAGCGGTCGGGCTCTCCTTCTTGTTCGCAGAACGCGCACGATGAAGCGGTGCTCGTTCGATGCGCGCAGTGAATGAGCACCCCACCACTGCCCTGATAAGGTGATGGAAGGAGTGTCAGGAAGGGTATGAAAATCGGCGTGGTGGTGTTTCCCGGCAGCAATTGTGACCACGACTGCCAGTATGTCTTCACGGACCTGCTGCGCCAGCATGTCGAGATGATCTGGCATAAGGAGACCTCGCTGGCGGGGCTTGATGCCGTTGTCTTGCCGGGCGGGTTTTCCTACGGGGATTATCTGCGGACCGGCGCCATTGCGCGGTTCTCGCCGGTGATGGGGGCGGTGAAAGCGTTTGCGAATAAGGGCGGACTGGTCATCGGTATTTGTAACGGTTTTCAGATCCTCCTGGAAGCCGGGTTGCTGCCCGGGGTGATGTTGCGGAATACCTCGCTGAATTTTATCTGCAAAGACGTCTATGTAAAGGTCGAGAACGCGGCAACCCGGTTCACAAACCGCTGTGCGTCAGGCCAGGTGTTGAAGATTCCTATCGCCCATGCCGACGGCAACTACTATACCGATCCCGTGACGCTCGGAGGTATCAAGGCAAATGCTCAAGTGATTTTTCGCTACTGTACTGCCGATGGTAAGTCGACGCCGGAGACGAATCCGAACGGTTCGCTGGACAACATCGCCGGGATCATGAACGCAGACGGGAATGTGTTGGGCATGATGCCGCATCCGGAGCGCAGTGCGGAATCGATATTGGGCAACGAAGACGGCCGACTAATTTTCCTGTCGATGCTGACGTCATTCGGCGCGTCCGAGTTGCAGTCGAAATTGGTCGGAGTATGACATCCGGCTCGCGTGAGCAGATGGTTCGGAATTGGATGTATCGGAATTGTCGGTCACCCCATACGATTGAGAATGTGTAATTCATGAAAGCCCTGGTCATTACCAAAGCGGTCCTCGAACAGCATAAGCTGAGCGATGAGGAATATAAGAAGATTCTGGAGATTCTGGGACGGGAGCCGAACTGGACCGAGCTCGGGATGTTCTCGGCTATGTGGAGCGAACATTGTTCCTACAAGAGTTCGCGCATTCATTTGAAGAAATTGCCCACGACCGGCCCACGTGTCGTCCAGGGGCCGGGAGAGAATGCCGGAGCCGTGGATATCGGCGATGGCCTGTGCGCGGTCTTTAAAATGGAGTCCCACAATCATCCCTCGTTCATTGAGCCCTATCAAGGTGCGGCGACCGGCGTGGGCGGGATTTTGCGCGATATCTTTACGATGGGCGCGCGGCCGATTGCATTGTTGAATTCGCTGCGATTCGGAGAATTGGACAATGCGAATACCCGCCATTTGCTCAAGGGCGTCGTGTCGGGCATAGCTGGTTATGGAAACTGCATGGGTGTGCCGACCGTCGGCGGCGAGATTGTATTCAACGACATCTATGCCCTGAATCCATTAGTGAATGTGTTCTGTGTGGGGATTGCGAAGAAGGATAGGATTTTTCTGGGCAAAGCCGCCGGCGTCGGGAATCCGGTCATCTATTTTGGCTCGAAGACCGGGCGTGACGGGATTCACGGTGCGACGATGGCTTCGGATTCATTCGATGAACAAGCGGCTCAGAAACGGCCCACGGTGCAGGTCGGTGATCCCTTCACGGAGAAACTTCTGCTGGAAGCGTGCTTGGAACTGATGTCCGGTGAGTGCCTTGTCGGCATTCAAGATATGGGTGCCGCCGGCTTGACGAGTTCAGCCTGCGAAATGGCGTCGCGGGAAGGCACGGGCGTGGAGTTGGAGTTGGCTGATGTGCCGCGCCGCGAGCCCGGTATGACGCCTTACGAGGTCATGCTCTCCGAATCGCAGGAACGCATGCTGATGGTGGTGAAAGCCGGCCGCGAAGACGAGGTTATCACGATTTGCCGTAAATGGGACCTGGATGTGGCGGTCATCGGGCGGGTGACCGATACAGGTAAGGTCGTCCTGAAGGAGAACGGCCAAGTGGTGGCGGAGATTCCGGCTAAGGCCTTGGCCGACGAGGCGCCGCGGTATGACCGGCCCAGCGCGCCGCCGGCCTATCAGGAGATGCTGCAGGCGTTGAACCACGATGCCTTACCGGACGTAAAGGATGCGAATGCCGCGTTGCTCGCGCTGCTGGACGCGCCGACGATCGCCAGCAAGCGGTGGGTGTATGAGCAGTATGACCATATGGTGCGCACCAATACGATGGTGCGTCCGGGGTCGGATGCGGCGGTGTTGCGCGTCAAGGGAACGAATAAGGCGTTGGCGTTGTCGGTCGATTGCAACGGACGCTATTGCCTGTTGAATCCCTATGAGGGGGCTAAGATTGCCGTTGCGGAATGTGCTCGTAATCTCGCCTGTTCGGGCGCCGAGCCGATCGGTGTGACCGATTGTCTGAATTTCGGCAATCCGCAGCGTCCTGAAGTCATGTGGCAACTCGTGCTTGCGATCGAAGGGCTCAAGGATGCCTGCGAGGCGTTGAACGTGCCGATCGTGAGCGGCAACGTAAGTTTATACAATGAGACGAACGACCTGTCGATTTACCCCACGCCGATGATTGGGATGGTTGGATTGATCGATGAGGCCGATTGCGCGGTTACGCAGTGGTTCAAGCAGCCCGGCGATGCGATCATTCTTCTGGGGCATACGCGTGAAGATCTCGGGGGAACGGAGTATCTCAAGGTGCTGCACCATCGTGAGCAGGGCTCGCCGCCGTTGTTGAGCCTGGAAGCGGAGCAGGCAGTGCAGGCGTGCACCATTCGATTCATCCGCGAGAGGGTGGTGCAGTCGGCGCATGATTGTTCGGATGGTGGCTTGGCCGTGGCATTGACGGAGTGCTGCATCTCGGGTTCGAACCAACGATGGGGAGCTGTGGTACAATTATCTCTCAATGGTCTTCGGCGGGACGCGTTGCTCTTCGGTGAAAGCCAATCCAGAATACTGCTTTCTGTGAAACCTGAACAAGCGGAACGAGTTCTTCGCCTCGCTTCGGATGCCGGTGTGCCTGCCTCCCGAATCGGTACCGTCGGAGGTGACCGGCTGGTGATTCAGGTGGACGGCGATCACCGCGTGACCGGCTGCACGGTCGATCTCGCATTGACGGCGTTGTATGATCATTGGGCGTCGGCAATCCCTCGAGCGTTAGGTCGGGACTAGGGTACGGACGTCATGGCCACAGAATTACCACTGATTTCTCCCGACAAATTCCACGACGAATGCGCTGTCTTCGGCATCTATGGCCATAAAGAAGCTGCGAATCTCGCGTACCTCGGCCTCTATGCCCTCCAACATCGCGGGCAGGAAGCATCCGGTATCGTGTCCAACGACGGCGAACAGTTTTATGTCGAAAAGGGCCAGGGTCTTGTCGCAGATATCTTTTCGCAACAGGCCTTAGCGAGGCTTCCCGGCACCATGGCTATCGGTCACAATCGCTATTCCACCGCGGGTGGAGCCGGCCTCAAGAATGTGCAGCCCTTGAGCGTGAATTTTGCCTTCGGTAATTTAGCCGTGGCGCACAATGGGAATTTGATCAATGCCACCATGCTTCGCAGCGAGCTGGAGGCTTATGGCGCTATCTTTCAATCGACTTCCGATACGGAAGTCATCATCCATCTGATTGCCCATTCACGCGCGGACACGTTGCTCGACCGTGTGATCGATTCGCTGACTCAGGTCCGTGGGGCGTTCTCGGTGGTGCTGATGACCGATCAGGGCATTGTGGCCGCCCGCGATCCGCATGGATTTCGCCCGCTTTGTTTGGGACGGTTTCGTGACGCTTGGATTGTGGCGTCCGAGAGTTGTGCGTTCGATTTGTTGGACGCGGAATATGTGCGGGAGATTGAGCCGGGGGAGTTGGTGGTGTTGGATCATCAGGGCGTCACGAGTTATAAGCCGTTTGCTCAAACCAAACCGGCCATGTGTGTATTCGAATACGTCTATTTTTCCCGTCCTGATAGTCGCATTTTTGGAGGCAAAGCCGTTTATTCCATTCGGAAAGCGTTCGGACGACAATTGGCGCAAGAGTCGCGAGTCGAGGCCGATATCGTCATACCTGTGCCGGATTCGGGAGTGCCGGCGGCATTGGGGTATTCGGAAGGATCGGGATATCCTTTTGAAACCGGGCTCATCAGAAATCACTATGTGGGACGCACGTTCATCGAGCCGGAACAATCCATTCGCCACTTCGGTGTGAAGGTGAAACTCAATGCCGTTCCCGAAGTGCTCGAAGGCAAACGCGTCGTCGTGGTGGATGATTCGCTGGTTCGAGGAACGACGAGTCGAAAGATCGTCAAGATGTTGCGTCATGCGGGTGCCAAAGAAGTACACATGCGGATTAGTTCCCCGCCCATCGTGTCACCCTGTTTCTACGGCATCGATACGCCGACGAAAAAGGAATT
The DNA here is from genome assembly GCA_902500785.1 of uncultured Nitrospira sp. Taxonomy (GTDB): domain Bacteria; phylum Nitrospirota; class Nitrospiria; order Nitrospirales; family Nitrospiraceae; genus Nitrospira_A. Next base: position 8,817 of record CABVRW010000060.1, on the reverse strand, counting down.
GATCGCCTCTAGTCATACCACTGAAGAAATTCGTAAGTACATCACTGCCGATAGTCTTGCGTATCTAAGCCTGGACGGTATGGTGAAGGCCGCGCCAGGGACTCCGGAACAATATTGCGATGCCTGCTTCACCGAACAATATCCTATCTCGTTCACCCGAGCAGAAGAACTCCAACTCGGGCTCTTCGAATCTCCACGCTGAGTTCACCCCCTTCGTCGGTTCATGGGATCGTCTGGACTTCCTCGCGCGCCTTGCTAGACTGATTAGCATGTCGCTTGTTCGGAGATATCGACTGATCCTTGGCACGTGCCTTGTGGTCTTCGGGATCCGTATTGCATTGCGCCTAATGAGTGTCCAACGAGTGCTACACTGGCTATCTCGCGAGACGCCTTCACAGAGGTATGCTCAGAGGGCGATAGAAGATGCGGCCTATTATGTGGATCGATGGCTCGCAGTGTTCCCCTACAATCAGAAAGGAAATTGTTTCCCGCGAGCGTTGACACTCTTTTTTTTCTGCTGCCGCGCCGGCGTTCCCGTTCAGTTCAAGTGTGGAGTGATGAAGCTCGATCACCGTTTGGAGGGACATGCGTGGTTGATGCTCGATGGTCGTGAATTTCTTGAGCCATCATCCCACTGGCAATCGTTCACGGTGACCGTGACCTTTCCCGCGTCTTCAGAATCCTCAAGTACCCCGCCATCTCGCTTCTCTTAATCCAGGCTCAGCGCGGAATATGGCGTCTCTGTGGTTGGACTGTACCAATCAGACTGACAAGAGCTCCGGCCTATTCTGTCGGCCTGCTTGAATCGATCCGCCGAATCGAGTGGTGGCCCCCATGAGCGACCTCGTCCACTCACCCGTTCTATTCATTGTTCATCAAAACCAAATCTCGACTCCCTCGAAGGGAGGTAGAACCCAATCTCACTGGGAATAGAGAAACGAGCGTGATGACTATAGGTTCGCCTTTGTCTTGCAGTGATTGGACAATTTTGATTGTAGGAACCGGAAAACCGCGCAGGGAAGTCGGTTGTCGAACGGAATGACAGCCTCGGCACGGTCGGGCTGTCCAATAGTTGGAACCAGGAGGATCCATATGCCTGCCACAGTCCATGGGTGGGGCGAGCGTCAGGTCGACTTAAGCAACGTATTTCCTAAGCAGGACGAACAGGTCCATAGCTCGGTTCTCGATGGCGAAAGCGTACTGCTCAATCTGAGCTCCGGTCGCTATTATTCACTCAATGTCGTCGGGTCGACAATTTGGGACTTGTGCGGAGGGGAGCGATCTCTAAGGCAGATCCTTTCAGCAATCTGTGAGCGGTTTGAGGTGTCCGTATCGCAAGCGCAGAACGATGTGTTGGAGTTGATCATGCATTTGGAGCAGGAAGGATTACTTCACACCGAAAGGAGGTGAGTCAGAATGAATCCACAGAAAAAGGCCGAGTACGTGAAGCCGGCGCTCGTGAAACATGAGTTGCTACGCGATGTGACGGCCATTCAGTTGTCCCGCATCTTGGATCAACGATCCCGGTAGCCTACCGGGTGTTCCAGAGAGAGTCAGAGAGCTGGCCGGCGACGCAGACCGGCCAGCTTGTCCTCGAGTGGTAAGGCGATGACAGCGGATAAAAGGTTGAAAATAGGAGAAGCGGAATGTTGACGACGGCGACAAGGAAGGAACTTCTACTCTCTATCCATGGAATAGAGATGAAATTCACCACCAATTCCTCCGAGTTGGCTAATTCCGTTGAAGCGGCACTGCATCACTTCCAATGCGACGCTCTCGCCGATGGACCGATGCTGATGGAATGCGACGCGGTCGAGCGACGCGACGATGTTCCGGTCTGGGTATCGCGTTCGGCAAAACTATTGTACAGCGGCTCCGGCCTCGTGACTGGCCCTGATCGGCGGACGACATGGCTGTGTGACATTTACTGGGAATACGGTCTGTTGATAGCCGACTTTCATGAAGAAGGCATGGTGGTCATAGATGGGGCCTCACAATCTGCTCAGGCGTATCTGGTGAGGCCGGAGGCCATGACGCCGGATACACATGTGAGTTTTGTCCATTTCGCCATGACAGAACTACTGAAGCGGCGCGGATTGTATACGATTCATGCAACCGCTCTAGAGTACCGTGGACAGGGGGTGCTGATTCCAGGTTTCAGTGGACGAGGAAAAACCACTTCGTTTCTATCGCTGCTGCGATCCGGATATCGGTACCTTTCGGACGACCACCCGTTTTTTCGGCTGAGTGATGGGCGGATTGAAATGTTTCCGTATCCGCTAAAAATCAACGTCACCGATCAAACAGTGGCGTTCTTTCCCGAGTTAAGCGCTCCGTCTCCATCTGTGCTCCATGCTGGGTTCCCGAAACGCTATTTCTACGCCGAGGATGTGTATCCAGGTCCATTAGGACAACCCTGTGAACCTGTCGTGATTCTCTTCCCCGAGGTGGTTGATTCCCCAAACAGTTTCCTCGAACCCTTGTCGAAGAAACAAGTCTTGGAAATGATTCTTCCCCATTCGTTGCTCGTGTATGAGGCTGAGGTAGCCCGCAGGGAGTTTCAGGCCCTTGTTCGCCTCGTTGAACAAACGGACTCTTATCGACTCCACTTCGGTCGTGATGTTTTGGACTTGCCATGGTTAGTCACACCCCTTTTGCAGAAACGGCGCGCGAGGAGAGAGAACTGAGATGGGACAGCAGCCAAAGTCCACAGTCGCCCAATGGAAACCATCTCGCCTGGCCAGCGTCGCGCGCAGGCGAACGGTGCCATCACCAGGAATGTCCCTGATGCGTGCGGAGGGACGTTTACTCGTGCTTTGTGCTCGAACGACGGTCAATGAATTTGTTCGAGTCGAGGTGTCAGATTTGGTCTGTGATGGGATTGATTGGGACTTAGTGTGGCAATTGTCGAGAACCCACGGAGTGGCGCCACTGGTGTATCGCAATTTGGCCACGATCTGTCCTGCGGCTATGCCTTCGGCCATTCACGAAGCTTTTCGTCGGCACAATCAGGCGAATGTTCTCCTGAATACTTTGCTGGCTAAGGAACTCGTGACGCTACTTGATGCGTTGGCGGCAAAGGGCGTGACGGCAATTCCCTTCAAAGGAGTGACACTGGCGCAGACGGCCTATGGGGATTTTAGTCTGCGGGAATGTGCGGATATTGATTTGATTGTTGAGCAGGGGGCGATTCCTCTAGCTCGGAAAGTATTGTGGTCGCAGGGGTATCAACTAACCAGCCAAGATACAGGAGTGGATGAGCAATCTAACGAGTCGTACCATTTTTTCCGAAAGCGAAACGGGATTGTTGCTGTTGATCTTCAGTGGATCATGGCCCGCCGCCACTTCGGATTTCGGCTTGATCGGAGCGCGTTGTGGAGCAGATTGAAGCCTGTTCACTTGCCGACGAAATCGGTGATGGGGCTCTGTTCGGAAGATCTGCTGATCCTTCTCTGTGTGCACGGATCGAAACATGCCTGGGAACAGCTGAAATGGGTCTGCGATGTGGCCGAACTCATCCGTCGACGGCCGGCATTGGATTGGAGTCGGGTGTTGTTCCAGGCCGGCGAATGGGGGTGTCGGCGGATGGTCATGCTCGGGCTGGCCATGGCTCACAGCCTATTCGATACCGTGTTGCCGCGAGCGGTGCTCCAGGCGATTGAAACAGATGCGGATATTCCCTTCCTCGTGGGGACGATGCCAAAACAGTTGCTGAAAAATCCTGCTCACGGCCTTGATGAGGATTGCGTGGACGCGTTGTATGTGACCCTCAAAGACTCTTGGTTAGAGCGGTGGAAACTTGGCATGGTGCTCTGTCGAACCGAGGCCGGGGTGCTCTCCCTTTCGTTGCCGTGGTTCCGGTTCCAACGAAGGCTACGAATCTTGTCGGCGTGTCTCAAGCCGTTCCATCGGGTTGTGATCAAGTGGATCCTCTCCGTTCGGATGCGTGAAGCGGTTGTGCGTTGGTTACAGAGTTCCGGGTGATCGCGAGTCTTCCTCCCAGGAGAGCCGCTTCTTCGTCAATACAGAAATAGCCTCTCTGCCTAAGTGGTTGCTCCCGAAAAAATTCGCATGCTAGGATGCCTTCGTAATCGGCAGTGTTTATTGACTGCTGAAAACCGGCCACGAGGAGTGGACACTTCCATTGAAGGCATGGTTCCAGGAAGGAGGCTCTCATGAAGCGAGTTCTCATAGCAGCTGTGATTGTCCTGGCCCACGTGTGGGCCGCTTACCTTGTTATGGCTGCCGGATTCTTTAAAGTAGGTGAGCCCGCGCCGGCTTTTGACTTGACGGCAGTGACAGGCGATGCTGTTTCACTTGAGCAGTTGAAGGGGAAGGTGGTCGTCCTTGGCCTGTTTCATATCTGCGACCCTTGTATGATGCAAGGGTCGAATCTGCAAAAGGTACATGAGACCATGGCTGGAAAAAACGTGGCCGTCGTCGGGATCAATTCGTCGGGGGATTCCAAGCGCAGTGTGGGTGAATTTTTGAGCGCCTTTCCCGTTCAGGTAACTTACCCCTATTTGTTGGACCCGAATAAGACGACCGACAAACTGTATGGTGGTGGGAAGTTTATCCCCAACGTGTATGTTATCGATCAGCGCGGTGTGATTAGGTGGCAACGTGTGGGAAATATGGATTTGGCCGGCGCCGAAGTCATCATTCAGGAAGTGGAAAAATTGTTGGCAGCTGCGCCTCCAGCCGGCGCAGGAACCATGTAGCAGAGAAAGAGAATTCATGGACGAATGGGAAGAGGGAAAACAGAAGTTGCTCGAAGTCATTCAGAGCGTTGATCAATCGGTTCAGGTCGTGATTCCTACGAAGCCGACGAACAGCATGTTCCTCATTTCTCTGACGAGGGGCCCGAATCGAAAATTCATCACCCTGTCGGAGGACGATGTGATCGATCTTCCCACTGAAGCCGGTGTTTTGGCAAAGGTCACGAAGACCCTCCAGGACGCGGTCGGAACTCTATAACCCTGGCGGTGTGAGGCAAGACGCGTGAAACAGCTTCTTCCCGGTATTTGGCAATGGTCCTGGTTTTCCACGGAGAAGCAGATCGATTTTAACGGGCTGTTTCTCAATGTCGGCGAACATAGGATCGTCGTCGATCCTCCGCCCATGACGGCCGAAGCCAGCACAGTTATTCGACGTCAGGGGGCCCTTGATTACATTATTGTTACCAATCGGGACCACGTTCGTGAGGCGCTCGCGTATCAGGACGAGTTTCGCTGCCAGCTACAGGTGCCGGAAGTTGATGCGCCGCAGATGGATGTGAAGCCGTCCAAGACGTTTAAGGATGGGGAGCTGTTGCCTGGCGGGATTTGGGTCATTCACCTCAACGCTCAGAAGTCTCCTGGCGAATCGGCCTTGTACATTCAGCAGGGGAAGGGCGTACTGATCGTCGGCGATGCATTGATCGGCAAACCAGCCGGAAGCTTGAACCTCCTGGCTCCGGAAAAATACGACGATGTCGTGAAGGCGAGAGATGGGCTCCGGCGTTTGTTGAAATATAATTTCGACTCGATTCTTGTGGGGGATGGCACGAATATCTTATTCGGAGCCAAACAGGCTGTGGAGCACGCGCTTCAGGCGTAGAGGACGATGGCGCTTCGAAACGGACTCTCAGAGGAATTGAATCGCCAAGGCAACGAGCATTTTGCGCGCGGCCACTATACGGATGCCTATGCCTGTTATGCGAAAGCCCTGGAGTGCGATCGCCTCACGGGTGATCATCGCGCGTTGAGCGCGACGTTGGGAAATCTCGGCAACATTTGTGCCGTCAGCGGTCGTCGTGAGTCGGCGCACAGTTATTATCAAGAAGTGCTGGAATTGCAAAAGGTTTTGGGCGATGAGAAAGGTATCGGGACGACCCTGGCTAATCTGGGAAATCTCCGCGCCGACGCCGGTGAATGGGATCGTGCCAGAGCCTATTATCTTGAGGCGCTCGACATCATGACTCGCGTCCATGACGAACTGGGCAAGGCGGTGTTGTTTTCCGATCTCGGTCTGGTTGCGCGCGAAATCGGCCAATTCGAGGAAGCGCTCCGGTACTATGAGCAGTCCCTGGTGCTCATGCGTCGTCTCAACAATCAAGGGGGCGTCGCCGATGCCTGGCGGATGATGGGACGAACATTTGCTCTCCAAAAGCGATATGAGGATGCGATCGCTTGTTGCCACACCAGCCAATCGATCGCAGAGCGTGCTCGCGATGAATTACGGACAGGGGGAGCTCGCTACGTCCTGGCCCAATGCTATGAGGATCTGGGCCAATTGCAGATGGCTGTTGAGCTCTTGGAGCAAGTGGTGCGCATGGACCGCAAGTACGATCTCCCGAAGTTAGCCGAGAATGTGACGCGACTCGAACGGCTTCGTGCCCGTCTTGATGCAGAAGATCCAACCCCTCACTCACGGGAGTCACGCGCATGAATATTGTCGCTCTCCCATCATGGGAACAGGCTCGATCACGGCTGGTGAATACGATTCCACAATTTTACGAATTAGAGCCCGGTGGAGCCCTCGCCCTCGATCTAGGGGATGATGGGTGGCTCCTGGAGGTGCGGTCGGACGGACAGCTCCTCTGTCAGCACGGAATCGCCATGGACGATGTGAAGAGTCTGATGTGCGACGGGACGACCGAGGATTTGGGAACCGATGAGGTGGCGAAACAGGCCAAGTACTTTCTGGGTCCTGCGGTGTCCAAAAAGCGACCAGCCTTGCTCAAGGCGGGGTTTGCCGAGCAGACGGATATGAACGACGACTATGTTGCCATTCTGTTCCAGAAAGCGGTCGACTTTCAGCAGTTTGATGAGGTCATTGCCGCTGTGCGTTGGTGCCAGAATCTTTTCAAGCCCTAGTTCCAGTCCGAGACGATCGATACGAGTTTCCTCGTGACGCATTCTCCCATCGCAAGCCTTGAAACTTTTCGGGCCCTTCTGGCTGCCTATCGATTGCCTCGGGTCATTGTGACGGCGCTTGAGCTGAATGTCTTTACAACAATGGGGTCTGGAGCGTGGTCCGTCCCGAAGCTCGCTCAGGCCCTTGACGTGAGCCGACGTGGGCTGGACATTCTTTGCCGGAATCTTGCGATGTGCGGGCTGTTGATTAAGAGAGGGAAGGTCTATCGTAATACCCCGTTTTCCGCGACAGTGCTAAACGCAACGCATTCCAAGTATCGGGGCGCCTATCTCGAGTTGATGCAACGTCAGTGGGAGGACTGGTCGCAGCTGACTCAGGCGGTGCGAAGTGGGTGCCCCCTGGACCGAGATAAGCCTGACTCGCCGGCATATCGGCGTCAGTTTACCTGGGCCATGCACCACCGCTCGCTTGATGTAGCGGCAAGAGTCACCGCAGGGCTTGATTTCAGGCAGGCCTCCACATTGCTGGATCTTGGCGGAGGGCCGGGGACCTATGCGATGGCCTTTCTGGCGCGGTATTCAAAGCTCAAAGCAACCATTTGTGATCGTGCTGCGGCGTTGGATGTGGCCAAAGAGATTGCCGCCACACACAAGGCACGTAAGCGACTGTCCTATCTTCCGATCAACTTTATGGATGAGGCGATCCCAGGTCAGTACGATGTGGTGTGGTATTCCAACGTGCTCCATATCTATTCTCCCGAAGAAAACCAGGCGCTGTTTAGAAGGGTGCACTCGGCATTATCCAGAGGAGGGCGGCTGATCATTCAGGATGCATTTCTTCACGACCAAGAAGCGCTCCACCCCGAAGAAGCGAGCCTTTTTGCGGTAAGCATGTTGCTGTTCACGGAAAGAGGGAACACCTATTCGTTGCGTGAAACGGCTCAGTGGCTTCGAGCCGCGGGGTTTGTAAAGGTCAGACCAGTCAGGATGAAGAAGGGAACTGAAGATTGGGATGGGGGGCTCCTGGAGGCCGTTCGTCCGGCCGGAAGGTGAGGGCGCACCGGCCCCCGAAGATCATGATGAGGAAGTTGAGAAGACTACTGCCCACCGTCAACACCAGGATGAGAGGACGGGTCGAAGTTTGGCTTGCCTCTTGGACGATTGTTGCGAGATCGAGTGCAAGCGCGATCGTGCTGTACATGACGGCTGCCATGACGATCCAGTGTTGACGGATGAAGACGAGCCCTCCCACCAGCAACGTCGGTAAGCCGAAGAGAAATCCCAATAAAATGCCTGCTCGGATCGTTGAACCCGAGAAGCTCGACTCGACGGTAAAGAGGAGGCTTTCCAGTGCGATGAGGGCGACAAGAAGTGCGATGACCGGACGAGACGTTGGCATAACGGCACTATAGCTACCGCGTTCATCTATCGCAAGTCGTCATGTCCAGATACATGTGCCGGTTGGGTATTCGCCGTGGATATCGTAATCAGGGATCTGCCCACACCCATCCGAGGCGTGTGCACGCCCATTTATGACGGAGGATGCCAGTGTTGCATGAAGAGCAAGGGGGATTGAGCTCCGGTCTCGCTCAATTCAGCTGGGTTCGATTAGATTCGTTCCTACCAAAGCCTTGTTGCGGCGCAGACGCTTGGTCTCGACTATCGGCCAAGTCCTCCCGATGATGTTTACTGCCTCGGTCAAGGCGGTTCCCTTAAGAAAATGTCTCGATGCCATGCTCCTCTCCTCGCGGACCTTCCAGGTGGCTGGCTAGCACAAGGCCATTTCTTTCGGCCCGGGGTGAAGCCAGTCGCCCATCGGCTCTGCGGACTCGTCGTCCGGAACCTCTATCACTGGTTTGGTGTCAAAACTCTCCGGCCGAGTTAAAGACCATCCTATACACGCGTCATTTCGTAAGCTTCCCCCAATCTGAGACAGGTTCAATGGAGAATCTTCTGGCAC
>CABVRW010000059.1:12200-23743 GCA_902500785.1 uncultured Nitrospira sp. | reverse complement strand
CGCCGACGATCACCTCCACCAGCGCATATAGCATCGTCGAGAATACGACCGCCGTGGGTTCTGTCACCTCCTCTGATCCGGACGGTGATGTGCCGACATATAGCATCGTGGGCGGGGCGGACGCGGCTCATTTCACCATTAATTCGGCCACCGGCGACCTGGCGTTTGTCACGGCACCGGACTTCGAGGCACCAGCCGATGCCAATGGCGATAATGTGTATCTTGTCCAGGTTCAGGTCGCTGATGGGAATGGTGGCACAGCGGTTCAGACCGTGGCCGTATCGGTCACAGATGTGCTCGAAGGGGCGATCACGCCGCCGGTCGGGCCTCCGCCATCCGGTGGAAGTCCGCCGGGTGGAGGGGAGCCGCCGCCAGGGCCTCCAGTGCCGGCTCCCCCGAGTGGTCCACCGGCAGGGTCGGCTGCGACGCCGGAGGGTGGGTTGCCCATGCACCTGGACCAAGGACCTAGCCCGGTTCGTCCAGCGGTGCTGGTCGCTCAGACAGTCGATCGTGAGCCGCCGTTGGTCGCCAAGCAGGAACTCGAGGTCCCGTTCTTCGATACGCTGGGGCCTGACCTTCTGGCGCGTATCGGAGAGGAGGCGCAACGGGTGGTTGAGGCAGTGAAGGAAACATACATTCCGGCCAAACTGGGGAGGGCTCTCGTCAAGGAGCTGAATACCATGACGGAGGCTTTGCAGCGGGCGATGGACGAGCGACAGGAACAGATGACCTTGACGGCCAAGACGGCGGGCGGAGTCAGCCTAGTGTTGTCCGTCGGCTATCTGGCGTGGCTGCTTCGCGGAGGCTGGTTGCTCGCAAGCCTGTTGGCGACCATGCCGACCTGGCACCATTTCGATCCCTTGCCGGTTGTGCGTGCGACAAGGCGGAGCGAGAAGATTGAAGGAGAAGCCAGCCAGGGCCGGGATACCGAGGAGCGTCTGTCGAAGAATGTCGACGATATGTTTGGTTCGGACCGTGGGTAGGCCGGAAGGAGCCTGTAGATCGTGAAACGTGGTTCGCCGATCGTGTGGATTTCGTTCGGGCTGGTATCCCTCACGCTCAGCCTGATGATGGTAGGCAACGTGCTGCTTAAGGTGGCGCCCGACCAGAGCGAAGACGCGTTCTGGTACCGTCGATCCCTCGCCGAGGCTCTGGCGGTGCAGTATTCCAAACTCGCAGAACGGGCTGAGATCGAGACCATGCGGATCACCATGCAGGCATTGGTCGAGCGTAACGATCAAATCCTATCCGTGGCCCTTCGACGTGTCGATGGGCAGGTGCTGGCTCAGGGAGGCGAACACCAGACGCAGTGGGTGAAGCGATCAGGCGATGAATCGACCTTTGATCAGGTGCAGGTACCCATCATGAACGGGGAGTCTCGGTGGGGGACGCTGGAGGTCGCGTTCCGCCCGCTCTCCGAGTCTGACGCCGGCGGCATGTTGCAGGACCCCTGGATACAGTTTCTCGCACTCATGGCTGTCTGCGGCTATCTGGGGTATCTGACATTTATGAAACGGACGCTCAAGCAATTGGATCCTTCCTCCGTGGTGCCTGACCGAGTGAGGAACGCACTCGACGTGCTCCCGGTAGGCGTGGTGCTGGTGGATCCGCAGGATCGGATCGTGTTGGCGAACAGGATGTTTGCCGATCGCGTCGGGACGGAACCCGATGCGTTGATGGGACACGACCTCTCTGAGTTTTCGTGGATGGTCGGCGGGTCGAACGTCGTCCAACCGGAACGGCCTTGGATCGTGGCCCGGAAGCACAAACGCGCCGCTCCGGCCCTGCCGCTGGAATTGCGGAGGGGGGATGGAGAGGTCAGACGATTTGTGGTGACAAGCTCGCCGATTCTGGATGATCGTGAGACACTGAAAGGGGTGATGGTGTCCTTTCACGATGTCACGGAACTCGATCAAGCGAATTCCCAACTCCGAGACGCAAATACGGAATTGGAAGTATCCCGCGCCCAGATTTTGCACAAGAACGAGGAACTCGAAACCACCAATGCGAACCTCCACAGTGAGATTAACGAGCGGAAAAAGGCTCAGGCGGAGCGGGAAGAACTTCATCAGCAGCTCATGCAAGCGTCCCGCCGGGCCGGGATGGCGGATGTGGCATCGAGCGTGCTGCACAACGTCGGCAATGTGCTTAATAGTATCAACGTTTCGACCGATACCCTCTTGAAGACCCTCAAGAAGCCGATGGTCGGGGATGTGTGCCGAATCGCGTCGCTGTTCCACGAGCACCAGAACAATTTGCAGACGTTCTTGACGCAAGATCCGAAGGGAAAGCAGATTCCTTCCTACCTGGGGTTGGTGGCCGAGTCCCTGAGTGGGAGCCACCAGACCATCCAGGCCGAACTCGACTCCCTCGTGAAAAAAGTCGACCATATTAAACACGTGGTTCTGTCACAGCAGGATATCGCCCACTCGGGGAGCATTCGTGAGACAGCGGTGGTCGAAGATTTGATGGAGCAAGCCTTGATGATGGGGATGCCCGAGCCGGAAAAGTATGGGATCCGAGTCGTGCGGGAGTATGCCAAGGTTCCGACCATTGTGACGGATCGACACCAAGTGCTTCAGATTCTGGTGAATATGATCACCAACGCCAAGAACGCCATGGTCGAATATCCTGCGAACTCGCATTGCCTCACGGTCAGAATCCAGTTGCCAGCCGACCGCAGAGGACTGGTGCGATTGGAGGTGTCCGATACCGGGAGCGGCATCAAGGCGGAGCACATCTCACGCCTGTTTGCCCAGGGTTTTACTACAAGAAATGCCGGTCACGGTCTTGGTCTGCACAGTGCCGCTATCTCTGCCAAGAATCTTGGCGGAGCCATACTAGCGCAGAGCGCGGGAGAAGGGCGTGGCGCCACGTTCACACTCGATCTTCCACTGACCGTGGCAGAGGCTGCCGCATGAAACGCGACGAGACGATCGACAATCGACGGATTCTGGTGATCGACGACAACGAGTCCATCCATGAGGACTTTCGTAAGATCCTTGCCCCGCCGAAAGATTCTGACTCGCTCGATCAGGCTCGGGTGGCCCTGTTCGGAGAGCCGCCGAGTGTCCTGTTCCGAGAGAGGTATGAGGTTGACTTCACGGACCAAGGGCAAAAAGGGCTCGGTTTGCTCCAGAGTGCTCAACGAGAGGGCTGCCCTTACGCGATGGCTTTCGTGGACATGCGTATGCCGCCGGGATGGGATGGCCTCGAAACGATCGAACATCTGTGGTATGTCGATCCTGACCTTGAAATCGTCATTTGCACAGCCTATTCCGACCATCCGTGGGAAGACGTGAGTCGCCGAATCGGAAGCACCGATAAGCTGCTCATCCTTATGAAACCATTCAACAGCATCGAGGTTGTTCAGCTGGCACATTCGCTTACGAAAAAATGGAATCTGACGCGTTCGGTGAAGCAGCAGATTGATAGCCTCGCATACTGCGTGAGCCAGCGAACGGTCGAGTTGCAAGAAGCGAACGACTCTCTTCAAGAAAACATCGTCCGACGGATCGAAAAGACTGTTGAAGATCAGGATCTAGGCGATGCCGCGGCAGTGTTCCGTGAGAAAGAAGAGTTTTTGGCGATCATGGGCCATGAACTTCTCACGCCCATGAATGAATTGGTCAGCAAGGTGAGTCTCTTGCTCGACAGCCCGCTCAATCCTGAGCAGCGAGAGCATACGATGATCCTGCGAAGATGCGCCCAAGATCTCCTGGCCCTCATCAAGGACATGCACGAGTTTATGGCTGATCGAGCACGCGACACTCGGACAGGAGATCGTCCATGACGCTGGAAATCCCGTCGCCGCGGGTAGAAAGATACGAGTGACCATGGGATCCCTTGCTGAAAACCGTCGGATCTTAGTGATCGACGACAACGAGTCCATCCACGAGGACTTTCAAAAAATCCTTCAAGCAAGCGCCGGGGATGAGAGTCTCGACCAAGCGCGGGCGGCCTTGTTCGGCGCGCCGCCGCTCATGCGGGCGCTCGGACGGTTCGAATTGGACTGCGCGGAGCAGGGACAGTCCGCGCTCACCCTGGTGCAGATGGCTCGTGCTGAAGGGCGGCCGTATGCGGTGGCCTTCGTGGATATGCGCATGCCTCCGGGCTGGGATGGGTTGCAGACCATTGAGCATCTCTGGGCGGTCGATCCTGACATTCAAACGGTTATCTGCACGGCCTATACGGACCATCCCTGGGAGGAGATCGTGCATCGACTCGGACATGACGATCGCCTCTTGATTCTGAATAAACCCTTTTCCAGCGTCGAAGTATCGCAGTTGGCGACCTCATTGACCAGAAAGTGGAATCTCGCGCAACAGGCGAAGGCGCGATTGGAAGCTGCCGAGGCCGCGACTCTGGCGAAATCGCAATTTTTGGCGAATATGAGTCATGAAATCAGGACCCCGATGAACGGCATCCTCGGCATGAACGAGCTGCTCTTGCTGACCCCCCTGAGCGACAAACAACGCCGGTACGCCGAAACCGTTCAACGCTCCGGAGCGGCGCTGCTGCAGATCATCAATGACATCCTCGATTTTTCAAAGATCGAAGCCGGCAAGTTGACCATCGAGCGTGCTCCGTTCGATCTTCGCCAGGTTGTGAAGGATTCGATCGATCTGTTTTCTCTTCCGATGGCTTCCAAGGGCGTGGACTTGAAGTGTGTCCTGCCGGACTCCCTGTCGGCTTGCTACGAGGGAGACCCCGTCCGCGTGCGGCAAATCCTGGTCAACTTTCTGGGAAATGCGATGAAGTTCACAGAGCGTGGAGCGATTGCCCTGCATGTCACCATCGTGGAGGAATCCGACGGACAGGCGACTCTCGGTCTCGAAGTGAAAGATACCGGGATCGGCATGGAGCCGGCTGCGCAGGCTCGCCTGTGGAACGCCTTTTCGCAAGCGGATGGGTCCATGACAAGAAAATATGGCGGCACGGGGTTAGGGTTGGCCATTGTCAAGCAATTGGCCGAGTTGATGGGCGGGACGGTGGGTGTCGAGAGTACCCTTGGACAGGGGTCGACTTTTTGGTGCACGATTCGGCTCAAGACGTCTGTGGGGGGAGCGAGTGATCGCCCGTCGCTATCCCTTCCAACGTGAGGACGGGCGAGTTTCCGTCAATGGAGATCCTCACGATTCGAAGCCTCTTTGCCCATCTCCATCCCCCTCTCATCCACCATGCCCCTGCTCATCATGCCGCCATGGGGTCCTCATCGGCGCGACGTCAACGATCCGCCTAGAATAGAGTGACATCGCTCTTTTGGTGGCCTGTTCCGCCCTGCCGCATCGACCTCGCAAACGATTCAGCTCGCTCACGATATCCCCTGCATGCTTGTTCGGCGATGAGGGCCGCCTGCCTCTCACATCCAAGGTGTGAGCGGCGATGGCTTGTCACGTGAGTTGGAGAGAAACGACCGGCGGAGGCAGTGACGTGGGTTCGATGGATGAAGCGAAGGTTGCCTGCGATCGGTGCACGAGTTACTTCACGCGCTCGAACGTAAACGTTTTCGGCACGTCTTTGCCGGCCTTGCTCAAGATCCAGGTCTGGATGAAGTGGTCGTGATCTTTGACTTCGATCGAGAGCTGGCGCATGTGCACATCGGTTGGGTTCTTGAGATTGGTGGCATCCACGAAGCCGAAGATGACGGTCTTGTCTCCCTCCTTGATTGCCGCGGCGCGCATGCGAGGCTGGTTATTGAGGGAGCAATAGTGCGTCAACATCAGTTGGTCGCCGTCGCTGTAGTACATGGTCGTCATCGCCGGGCTGTCCGGCGGGGTGAGCGTTTCCGTCAGACTGGTGCCTCCCGAACTGAGCGCGAAGGCGATCTTGTGGGCCTTTCCTTCCGCATCGGCCCCCTTCCATTCGCCGACGAGGAATTTTAAGGGACTCAGGCTGGTATCGGGCGTGTCGGCGGCTTGGGACGAGACCGGTGCGAACAGCAGGAGGAGCCCACAGAGCGTCCGAAGAAATCCACGCGGCATGCGAATCCTCCATCAAATAACAGGATGCAGAAACAGGGTTAGTCAAGCATGTCTCAAAGGTTGAGATCAAGACTTTTCGCCCGACGGTCTGCGCCTGTCTGCACCGACTGCTGCCCACTCCTCGACCTGTCTATGCGGACCTGCTCCGGCGTCTTGACCTCCAGGACGAATCCCCCGCCTCGGTGGCGACGGACTTTCAGGTGACGTCGAACAATCTCACGGTGCGTCTATATCGCGCGCGCCGGGCCTTGCGGGCCAGCCTCGATCACACCTGCGGCCTCTGCGCCATACACGGGTGCTTCACCTGCATCTGCGACTCGTTCTCCCGCATGCCGGTTCGTGCGAAAATAATTGTCAGCGCCGTGTAATAATTCCCGCCTCGCGCCGTCTGTAGTGGTGAACGGCGGAGACCACCACTACAGGGAGATGCGTTGGTGCATGGGTGGCATTGCCACGAGCCCGATGTCGAAGGAAAGACGAGCATGATGAATATCGATGCCTTCATGCGGTGCGCGGCGACCGTGATCACGGCCACGATCGTCCTTGCGCTCGCGGCCTGCAGCCAGTTCGAACCGCGTGACAAACGCTTCTATTACCGGGCGCTATGGAACTTCTCGTTGCGGGACGATCTGGCCGAACTCGACAGCGAGTTTAACGGTGTCGACTTCGGCCATTCGAATCTGTACGAACACCTGCTGCTCACCGGCGGGAACGACGTGTCTGCTATTGAGGACAAGGCTCGTCAGGAGACGTTGGCGTTTATCGCGACGAAACCCCGGCTGAATCCGAACGAGGAAGCGATTGCGCCGACCTATATGAAGCTGGCTTGGCGCGCGCAGAATACGTTCGATGAAGCGCATGCCTTGCACCGCGCCACCTATGACATTGTCGTGTCGGCGGAGCCGGACAAGGATCGCGCGATCCGCACTGTGCTGGCCTACTACCAGGACAGCGCCTACGCCATCACGTCCAAGCGGTTGGATCACCGTCGCCTGGACCAGTTTGCCTATTCCAAGGCATTCAGGACGCGCTTTCCCCTCTTCAATGCGACCATCTGGTCCTACCACTATCTGCAGGTGGCCGTGTACGATCCGTTGCAGTCGGCGCGTGATCTTGCCGCAAAGACGCAAGCGGTACGGCCGATTCTCGCGACCTATCGCCATTATCTCGATCAGCCACCGGTAGCGTGGACCTTCATGCCGCTCACGGCGGAATTGAGTCCCATCTTCGCGGCCCGTTATCCGGAGCTCGCGAACATCTTCGACAACCTGCACATGCTGCACGACAACATCAGCGATATTCTCACCAGTGAGCGGCTTCCGACGTGGGAAGCCAAGCGGGCCGAAATCTATCGAGTGCTGAATACCTACTACCTGGCAAGCGCCGACGAGACGAATCCGATGATCCTCGGAAAGAGTCAGGAACATCACCATGAGTAGGGACCTGCGGCGAGCCATTCAGCTCATGGTGGTGGCGCTCTTGGCCCTGCCGCTCTCGCCGGTGTCGGCCTTGGACCACGACAACCTCGATCCTAACCGTCCGATCGGCATGGAAGACGCCTATGCCATTCCGAAGGGTGAAATCGGTCTGGAAGGCGGCGTGCGCTTCAACGATCGACGCGAGGGCCGTACGCGCCTCACGTTCCAACCCCAGATCATCTATGGCGCCTTCGACAACACGCAGATCGAGATCCAGGGGGATCTGTTTACCGAGCCTCGTTCAGTCGTGGGTGCCAATAAGTCCGGGGACCTGCACCTGGGGGTGCTCTACAACTTCAATACGGAAACGCTGACGCTGCCGGCGTTCGCGGTTCGAGTCGAGGCGGACCTGCCCACCGGGGTGAATTCCACGGGCGTGGATACACAACTCACCGGCATCCTCACCCGTTCGTTCGGGCGGCTGCGCGTGCATCTCAATGCCGGTTATACCATGATCGGCTCGCCGCAAGGGCAGGAGCGGCCTGGCGCCTATCGCGCCGTCGCAGCCGTCAGTTATCCGTTGGGCTACCCCATGAGTTTTCGCGACACGCTGATTGCCAGTATCTATACCCGCCAATCCGATCTGCGCGGACAAACCAACCATACCGGTGTCGAGATAGGGATTCGTCACCAGCTGACCTCGCGCGTCGTCTTGGACGGCGGTCTCGGAACCGAATTCGTCGGGCCGTCGGATCGTGCGGCGTTACTAGGGACGGTTGGGGTTTCGGTGGGATTTTAGGGGGCATTCTAGAAGACCAGCCTGGCTCACTGTCTCGTCGGCATCGATTCGCGTGGCGCTCAATATGCTTCGCGCCGTGGACTTCGCGGAACGCGTGCCCTGGGCAGGGCCTCCTTCGACGAGCCCTGGGGGACCAGCATGGGTGTCATGGCTGGAGAATGGAGGGAAACACGCTTGGAAAGAGCGGTATGCAGCGGGTTCGTGACGCGTCCGGCAGCTATCGCGCCATCAGGAGTTTGGCAATGTGCCAGAGACTTTCGGCCACCCACCGTGTGTCTTTGAAGAGATGCGCCAGCTCGGAGGTCAGGAGGAAGAACGCCGGATAGAAAAATTGTGGACTGGCTCGGCTCCAGGTCAGCGCCGGGTCCACCACTGGGCGGAAGGCTGATCGAAATTTCCAGACCAGGACCATCGTCGTCACTCCCAGTATGGCCCCCGCGAGCAGATCCGTCGGATAATGAAGCCCCAGGTAGATTCTGGGGAGCGAGACGATCAGGGTGGCATGCAGCAGCGCCAGGCCTCCGATGACCGGAGAGATGACTAAGAGGCCTGCGGCAAGCGCAAAAAATAGGGCGGCGTGATCACTGGGAAACGAACTCCATCCGGCCAGAAGGTCGGTCGGAAAAGAATAGGGGATCGTGAAATGGAGCTCGGCGCTATGAACCGGTCTGGCCCGATACGGCAACATGAGTTGAAGCAGTCGCGCGATGGCCACCGCCGACAAGGCCGCGCACAGGGTGAGCAGGACCCTGCGTCGATCCTCTTCTGACTTTGCTCCACGAAACCAGGCCCACCAGAGGAGCGGGAGAATCAGATATCCCTTGAGCCAATCAGTATCGCCGATCAGCACCATCAGACTGTCAAATGTCCAAGACCGTTCGGCGAATTGATTGAAGAATTGCAGAATTACCGTATCGAATGTGTTCATGCGTGAATAGTACTCTCACGTAATGAATTAAGGAACTAGGTGAATCCATTGGGAATTCGGTTTGTATAGCTGTTCGGCAACCGAGTGCCCGGATCGACGGCTGAGCAGAATAATGGAGAAACGTGCGCGTTGTACATGTTCGTCGTAAAGATGGACGTGCAAGGCGACAATTTTCTTGCCGGTGGTGAGAGGCCTCGCTCGACCATCGAGGGCCGTGGATCATCGCGTGATTGACGAGACTGGTTCTCCGTCCCGACCACAGCGACGCCTCTGCATCCATCGCCGGTTTCGCTGCACAGGCCACCGTCGCGAGGAACAGAATGCCGTCCACAGGCGACGCTCCCGATTGACAGCCTGATCGGCAAGGCGTAGCCTTCGCTCGATTGCTCTCTGTCTATGGAGGGACACGGTTCGTGATCCACGCCTGGATCGCCACGAGGATCGTTCCTTTTCCGGAGGTCCCTATGGTTGTGCTCCCCACAGTTCGTCTGTTCTCCACGATAGTGGTTCCGATCATGTCCTGCCTGCTGGTTTCCTGCGTGTCCCTTGAGTTCGATCGCATGACGGGGACGGTGTTCCCTCCGCCACAGACGGTCAATGGCCAGGCGGTGACCTTGAGCACGGTCTTTAAGGGCGCGAGCATCAGCCTGGACGTGGAAGAAGACGAGACGGCGATCCAGCCGCTCAACATCCCGGGTGACGACTGCATCAGCGACGCCGAATTGGCGACGTTGGAGAATGGGCATCGGCATCTGCCGCTCTTTCCGACCTCCGTGTGTCCGTACCAGTTCTGCAATACGTATCATCTGTATGGTGCGGTGGTGGACCATTACGGCGAAGTGCTGGATGCCTGCATTCCGGAATTCGTGTTGGGCAAGATGTGGCAGGGCCACACCAGGTCGGCCTTTGCCATTTTCTATCGCATGAATACCATCCAGACTGACGGCGCGGCATATTTTCGCACCACGGCGCATGAGATCGGCCATGCCTTCAATCTCCACCACAGCGACGGAAACGGCACGACCATCATGACCCAAAGTGATGACCTCGTCGGCGACCCGGTCTATCAATTTTCCGAACAGAGCCGGGATCATCTGGAGAACCATCCCGCGCAATGCAAGTTTCCGGGGGCCGTCGGTGGGGCGCCGTTCACCTGGGTCACCGATGTCCATGCGGCCTGGAGCCATCCCCTTGAGGACCTGACGGTTATCCAGTGTGAGTGAGGCAGAAGGACATCCTATGGACGTACGTCGTGCGATGGACAGATGCAGGCTGCCAGTCCTGGCCTGTGCGATGGCGCTCCTCTCCCTGCTGTTGTCGAGCGGTCCCGGCTTTGCTCAGAAAGTCTCCGGTCCCGCCGCTGTAGAGGTCAGACTCGAAATTGAAAAGCCTGGCGTCGTCCTCGGAGAGCCGGTCTATGCGACGGTTCGACTCAGGAATGTCGGCAAGATGCCGGTGGATGTGCCCACGCTGCTCGATCCCCAAACGGGTGTGATCCACATCGAAGTGTCGAGTTCAAGCAGGCCTCGGTTTGTCTTCTTGCCGTTGTTTTATGCCGATACCCTCCGGGCCCGGACAGCCCTGGCTCCGGGCGATGAGATCGCCGCGGCGTTCCCCATTTTCTACGGGGCATTGGGATGGACCTTTGATCGATCCGGCGACTATCGCGTCTCCGTTGAGTATCGAACGCCGAGTGCAGAGCAGGTCCGGTTGGTGCCAGCTTCGCCGGTCGCGGTGACGGTCGCGGATGTTGGTGAAGCAGGCGCGTTATTGGTGACCCCCGGTTCCGCGAGCGAGGAGGCGGGAAAATTTCTTCTGTGGCAACGAGGGGATCAATTGCACGCCGGGCAGGCCTTGTTGACCGACCTGCTCAGACGTTATCCCGACTCACCCCTGGCCGATTACGCGCGGCTGGCCTTCGGGAGGAATCTCAGCCGGAGTTTTCGGAACTATGCCACGGGAAAAGTCCGGCCGGCCGACTGTGAACCGGCCTTGAATGCGTTTCAGAAGGTCCGGTCCGATCGACTCCCTGCCTTGTTGCAGATTCAACAACGTTTGGACGAGGCCCGCTGTTACGTCACGCTGTCTCAGCCGGCGCAGGCCCAGGAGTCGATTAAAAAAGCTGAGCAGGTGGCCGACGACCGCCCTGAATTCAGGCTGCTGTTTCAGCAAGCGATCCGGTTAGAGCCGACGCTCGACACAATGATCACTATCGCCCCTGCTCGCGAAAAACCCGCCCTCTGAGATTCATCGTCGTGTAAGTGATGTCGTCTCGATCGTTCGACTCTCCGCTCCGATCAATTCGGCAGCCACAGGTTCCAAGCCATGGCAGATAACATGCCGCCGGTTCAGGCTCCGATCACCCTGCTCCTATTAGGGGCGAAGCACGGGATACCCAAACGAATAGATCCATT